>NZ_JBSFCQ010000008.1:126376-153096 GCF_053891435.1 Streptomyces sp. NPDC002276
CCAGCAGGCCGAAGAACGCTACCGCGCCTCCCTCACCATCGAGGAGGAGCTGGGCGACCGCGCCGGCATCGCCAGCAGCTACCACCAACTCGGCATGATCGCAGAGCTGCGGGGGGACTACCAGCAGGCCGAAGAACGCTACCGCGCCTCCCTCACCATCGAGGAGGAGCTGGGCGACCGCGCCGGCATCGCCAGCAGCTACCACCAACTCGGCATCATCGCGCAGGAGCGGGGGGACTACCAGCAGGCCGACGAACGCTACCGCGCCGCCCTCACCATCGACGAGGAACTGGGCGACCGCGCCGGCATCGCCAGCAGCTACGGTCAGTTAGGGCTGCTCCGTACCGAGCAGGAACGCCCCTCAGAAGGCGTGCCTTACACACTACGGGCGCTGACGCTTCAACTGGAGATCGGAAGCCCGCCCGGCGTCTCCCTTTACTGGCTCAGTCGGCAGAGGGCTCTCCTTGGCGACACAGCCTTCGGATCCCTCGTCAACGACCTGCTGACAGCCGATGCGGCGGCGGCGATCATGAATGCCACGCAACCCCAGGAAGAGCCTCCGCCGCATGAGGGGGAAATCGGCCCGAGTGACCCCGCAAACACAGATCAGGCGTAGCCCGTATTGCAGTACCTCACCGGGCGATCCATGGCCCCTCCGGACCAACGCACGTCGTGTTCGCCTCGTCCACATCTGCAACCAGCCGCCCCAGTTGGAAAGCGTGTGGGGGAGCACCCCCTCACGAGTTCGCATCTCATATCCCCCGCCCATGCCTCACCAGCTTGTCCGCAGCAAGTGCCCCCAGCGCTCCGGGCTCCGAGGCCCGAACCCCCGTCACCCCGACCCGACTTGATCGAGCGTTCCCTCCCCTCTATCGAAGTCACGGCAGCAAAGCCCCCCAGTGAACTACCGTCTACGGGTCAGTCAGCCGACTCAGGGGAAGCAGACGACGTCACAGGCGACACCGGCGACACAAGCAACGGCAAGATATCGACATCAAGATCACCGACCTGAGGGCGACAGCCCCGCATTTCCACACGCACAGTTCCGACCTGGCCAAGGCGCTGAACAAGGCGCTGAACAAGCTCAAGACCGGCCTGGCGGCAGCCGGTTCGCCGTGGGGTGGTGACGAGCAGGGCCGGAAGTTCCACGAGCGGTACGACCCGCACGTGGAGAAAATGGAGGAAGCCGCCGGGATCCTGGCGCTCGGCCTGGCCGGCGTCGAGCCGGCCATGACCGACATGGCGGACGGGCACATCGACAACGAGGAACTCGTCCGCTCGATGTGTTCGTCCGCAAGATCCAGCCCGCTCCGCACGACGGCGACGGAACCGCGCGGTGAGCGCGAGTGACAAGGTCAAGGAGATCGTCCAGGACATGACCGGCACGTGGTGGCCGGATGCCGACGAGGACGGTCTGCGGGACGCGGCGAAGGCGTGGCGGGACTTCGCCGACGACCTGGAGACACTGGGGACAGTGACGGCCGCCGCCAACAAGTCAGTCGGCCCGCGGCATCATCGAGCACAACAAGGGTGAGGCGATATCCGCCTTCGACGACCCCTTCTGGCGCCGCTACCACTACGACGGCCACGGCTGGCTCCAGGACATGATCGACGGCGCCCGCGACATGGCCAAGGCCCTCGACCAGTACGCCGACGTCGACGTCGTCCACAAGGCCGTCAAGCATCTGGAACACGAGCTGGAGATCGTCGGCGCCACCATCGTCGCCGGCACCGCCCTCGCCGTCTTCACCTTCGGCATCTCCGAGGGCGCCGCGGCCGCCGCCACCGCCTCGACCCTTGAACTGTCCGCCACCCTCGGCGTGACCGTCTCCACCGAGATCGCCACCGACGAGGGCAAGGGCCTCAGCCTCGACGAGGTGAGCGACTCCGCCCTCTACGGCGTGGAGTTCGGCGGCGCGGCGCCTTCGGAGCGGGCGGGAGGACGGCCCGGATCGTCGCCTAGAACGGCGGCATGGAGAGCCTGTTCAACGGTTTCCGGCTGAACAGCGCGGCCCTCGACGAGATGGGCAAGTCCCGTACCTGGAAGCTGATCCAGGCCCCGGACTCGAAGATCCCCGTAGCGCCAGTGAAGGCGGGCGACAAGGCGGGCGACTACGAACTCGTCTCGCTCGTCTCCGGGCGACCCGGTCTACTTCGGCAGGACCACCACCACGGTGGACTACGACGAGCGCACCCTCAACAACCAGCAACGGGTGGTCGCCCGGATCCCCGACGTACACGACGTGGTCGTGCATCGCACGGACGCGGGAGTGTTCGTACTCGGTCGCGTGAATGCCGCGGAAAGACCCTGCCGAACGACGGACGACGTACGACGGACTTCGAAGTGCATCCCAACCACATCGCGGACGCCAATCGCGGACGTCAATCGCGGATGCCATCCGCAGCAATCCCA
The DNA here is from genome assembly GCF_053891435.1 of Streptomyces sp. NPDC002276. Classification (NCBI taxonomy): domain Bacteria; kingdom Bacillati; phylum Actinomycetota; class Actinomycetes; order Kitasatosporales; family Streptomycetaceae; genus Streptomyces; species Streptomyces sp. NPDC002276. The sequence goes on from NZ_JBSFCQ010000008.1 coordinate 128,790, forward strand.
ACTACCAAGGCGAACCGGTACGCCTCATCTCCTGCTACTCCGGCGCCGACGCGAGACCTCCCGAGCTGCCCCTCGCCCAGTCCGTCCGTCGCCAACGAGCTGGGCATGCCCGTGACCGCGCCCACGAGCAAAGTGGGCACGTCCCCCGACCTCGTGCTCAACCAGACCCCCCACCATCGGCAACAATGGCTACTGGCGCACCTACCTGCCCATGGCCCACTGACGGCAGGCCCACGGGAGTGAAGATGACCAAGCGAGCGGGCTTCTACCGGGAGGTCGGCGGCCCGGATGCCGCCGCGGGCGATGCGCCGTCCCTGCGCAATGACGTGCGCGATGACGTGCGCGGCAGCGGGCCCTGGGACGAGGACCGCGTCCTCGGCTACCTGGAATCGGCTCGGGAGATATACACCACGATGGGCGCTCGGCGCGACGCCCTCGACGGCGACGAGTGGATCGCGGGCTCCGAGTCCCTGTTGACCGACGGCAGTTGGATCTGGCCGGTCGATCTCGTGCACTACGTGCGCCGTCACCACGTCGCCCTGCCGCAGGAGTTCCTGGAGCACATCCGGGCCAACGGCTACACCGTCCCCGCCGTGTCCGACGAACGGGCGAGGCACATCTTCCAGGAGGAGTTCCCGGACAGCGCCCCCGCAGCGGCCTCTCCCCAGTCCGTTCTCCAGCCCGTCGGCTTCTTCACCTGGTACGTGCCGAAACTGACCGGCACGAGCGCCCGTCAGTTCCTCGCCCGTCTGGAGAACGCGGGGCTCTCCGCCGTACACCCCCTGACGAACACCCTCTTCGGATTCCGCGAGACGCCGACCGGGAACCGCGAGCCCCTCATGGGTGACGGCACGGCCCTCGCCGCCGCCCTGGCCGACGACCGCTACTCGAAAACCGAGTTCACCTGCTGGAAGGGCTACGACCAGTCCCTGCCCGGCATCGTGCGGCGCACGGACGAGACGACGCACAGCGTCACACTGCGCCTCACCGACGTCCCCGCCCCCGACCGCGAGGAGACCGTGGCAGCACTGATGCGCACGCTCGCCCAGGACACGGCCGAGTGCCGCGGTTTCGTCATCGACCGGACCGGCGTATCGGCTTCCCAGGACTGGGACCGCACCCTCACGGGCGACGGAGCCCACTTCACCGTGTGGCCCGACACCATCGGCATCCTCCGGAACCGCGTCGGCAACCACCCCGAGCTGGCCAACAGCAAGCCGACCGCGTACGGCCCGCTCGACGTCTTCCACCGCGCGTGAACCAGGGATCGCTTCCACCGACCACGGCCTCTACTGCCTTCTACGGCCGCTGCTGCCGCGGTGACCTGCGGATCTGAAGCCGTTTACGCAGGTCGGCGTAGCGGGCCGTACGGCAGGATGTCCCCCCATGAACGATGCGCCCGCCACTTCAGCGAACGACTTCGCCGCAGAGTCCGTCGAGCGAGGTCGGCGGGCCGCCGCGGAAGGGGACTGGAAGACGGCTGTCGCGGCCTGGGTCGCCGGCTCCAATGCGGGGAGTCTGAAATCGGCGAACCTGGTCGTCACGGCGGTCCCGCCCCTCAAGGCCCAGGCCGATGAAGGGGACGTCGACGCGATGGCCCTGCTGGCCGGTGTGATGCTCGACTTCTTCCACGAGTCCGCGCTGCCGATGGTGCTGGCCTACGCGACCGCCGCCGCACGCGCCGGGCATCCGGCGGCCCAGCGCACCCTGGGTCTGATGTACCGCACCGGCCGCGGAGTCGAGCCGGACGACCGTCGGGCCGAGGACCTCTTCACCGCGGCCGCGAAGGCCGGCGACCCGTACGCCGCCTTCAACCTGGCGGGCATGCACATCACGGGCGATGTCCGGGCCAGGGACCACGACCAGTGCCTGCGGCTGCTGCGCCAGGCCGTCGCCGGGGGCGTGACCCAGGCCGCCGCCGTGCTCGGTGACAGGCTCGCCTCCATCGATGAGGACGCGGAGGCGCTGAGCTGGTACGTGTATGCCGCCGAGCGGGGTCACGCGGGTTCGATGTTCGCCGCCGGGTGCCGGTACCGCGACGGCCTGGGAACGGCGCCGGAACCGGTCCAGGCCGTGCGGTGGTTCCTGGCGGTGCTCGGCAAGAGCGACAGGGGCGAGGACGGGGGCGGGGACGAAGGCGGGGATCGGGGCGGGGGCGAGGACGGGCTCCATGAGGCGATCCAGCTGGTGCGGCGGGGTATGACCGACGAACAGATACGCACCGCCGGTCGACTGGCCGGCCGTTCCTCCGAAGCCGAGACCCTCATCCGCACGGCCCGCCCGCACGGCGGGTGATGCTCACCAGCATGTCGGGGCCCTGCCGACGGCGGTCAGACGGGAGGGGCGAACGGGTTCAGGGCCGACGGGGCCGAGACCGGGCTCCAGTCGGGGCCCCGGTGGGTCAGCCACCAGTCTCCTATGACGTGGAACTTCTCCTCGAAGTGGCGGTCCGGGGCGAGGAATCCGGTGCTGGGTGCCCGTAGGCGGGTGACGCGGCCGTTCGCCTCGTAGAGGACGATCGTCTTGGTGCCGCGGGTCGATTCGGTCTGGATGCCTCGGATGTCGGCCCAAGGGATCGTACGGCGGCGCCAGCTGTGGATCACCGCCGCCGACGGGGTGAGGGTGGTGCCGAAGCGGGCCGGGAACAGGGCCGTCAGCACCAGCAGGAAGAACCAGAAAGTCGCCAGGCCGAGCAGTCCACCGGGGCGTGGCATGCGGGTCCCGACGTTGATGAAGAGGAACGTTGTGATGACGACCGACGGCAGGACCGGCACCGTCCGTTGCCACCTGGTCAATCCGTACCGCACCTCTGCCGGCAACGCGACCCCACTCGGTGAACGCTCCACCACTGCCACCACCCCGTTGAAGAATTTTCCCGGGAGGTGACAACCTCCCGTTCCTGTATACCCGTTCGGTAAGCATGAAGTACTTCTCACCGCGCGCCCAGCCGGTGCCGGGCGGAGGTGACCTGTGATCCGGACGCCGGTCGGGCAGGACGTCTCCGATGCCGGTGGTGTCGTCGAAAACGGGCTGGACTTCGACGACTTCGCGCGCAGCCGGCAGGCGCATCTGCGGCGTTCGGCCCATCTCCTGTGCGGGGACTGGCACTTGGCCGAGGACCTCACGCAGACGGCGTTGGCGAAACTGTACGCGGTGTGGCGTCGGGTACGGCAGTTGGAGTCGCCGGACGGCTACGCCCGGCGGGTGCTGTACCGGACCTTCATCGACGAGACCCGGCGACGCCGCTGGTGGGAGCGGACGGGGACGGGGGCGTTCCAGGAGGACGTGGTGGCCCCGGTCTCGGATACGGATCTGCGGCTGACGCTGCTGGACGCCCTGCGTCAATTGCCGCCGCGCGGACGGGCGGTGCTGGTGCTGCGGTTCTGGGAGGACCAGAGCGTGGAGGCCACCGCGGCGGCACTGGGGTGCAGCGTCGGCACGGTGAAGAGCCAGACCTCCCGGGGGCTGGACACGCTGCGGCGCATCCTCGCCGATTCCGGCAAGGACCCCGGGACCGGGATTACGGGGACCGGAACCGGCACCGGCACCGGCACCGGCACCGGGACCGGGACCGGGACCGGGACTACTACAGACACCGGCACCGACTATCTGCGGGCGGAGTGGTGAGCATGGGCGGGAAGGACGGTGACCAGTACGCGGACAAGCACACCTACACCTACGCCTACGAGTCCAAGTCCAACTCCGAGTCCGAGTCCGAACTGGTCGAAGCGTTCGGGGAGTTGGGATCGGGTCCGGAGCCGCCCATGCCGGACCTCGTGCCGGGCGCGGTCGTACGCGGCACGCGGCTGCGTCGGCGGCGACGGGCCGGGGCGGCCGTGAGCGCCGCCGTCATGGCGGGGGTGCTCGCGCTCGGCGGGCACGCGCTGCTCGCGCCCCGCACGCAGAGCGCGCCGACGCTGCCCGCGGCGGAACCGACGGTCTGGTATCCGTCGCTTGAGCTGCTGCGGTCGATCCTGCCCGCTCGCTACGGCGCGGAGCTCGCGGTCGGGAATCCGCGCCAACCCCTGCGCCCCGGGCGGTACTTCCGGGTGACCGCCGCCGACGGGAGCAGGGCCGACCTCTACGTGAGCGTCAGCCGGACCGCCGTGGACCCGTCGTACGCCCACCCGACCCAGGCCTGCCGGAACAGAAACGGCCGCGTGCTCGACTCTCCGTGGAACGGCCTGATCGACAAGTGCAGCCTGATCAGGCACGGGTCGGGCAACGTGCTGCTCTACTACGTGTCCGACATGGGACTGCCCAAGCCGAGCAGCGCCCGTAACGAGAACTCCTCGGCGACCGGCGTCAGTTATCTGACCTCGGGCGGATGGACGGTGCAGGTGATCGCGGGCTCGCTGGACGAGGCCGCGGGCAGCGGGAGCCGCAGCCGTCCCTGGACGGACACGCCACTGCTCCAAGTGGCCACCGATCCGCGCATCTTCGACGCCGTCAAGGAGACCGGCGGCTGAGCTGACGCACCTACGACACACATCTTGACCAACCCTGACAACGAGGATGGCATGAGCATGCCCAAATTCGGTACGCCCGGCATGATGCCTGGCACAACGCCCGGCAAAACGCCCGGTATACGCGGCCCCCTGATCACCGCACTGGCCCTCGGCCTGCTGCCGCTGCTCGCCGCCTGCGGTGGCGGCGAAAGCTCCAAGTCGAGCGCGTCTAGCGGGAGTTCGGGCGGTTCCGGCGGATCCGGCACCACGACCGCGGCCAACGGGGCCGTACAACTCACCGTCCCCGACGGCGTGGACGAGGCGACCAAGCAGCAGTACATCGAAGAGAACGCCATCGCGGTCTGCATGAAGAAGCAGGGCTTCACCTACACCCCGTACGCGCGCAGTTCGACGGCGGCCGATCCGCTCGCGGCGGTCGACGGGGAGGACTACGCGCGGGCCAAGCAGTTCCGGCAGAAGTACGGCTTCGGGTACTACGCCGGAGCCGTCTACCCGAACGACCCCAACGTCCCCTTCAGCAAAGCCGCGACGACCAAGCGGACCTCGCCCGTGGACCACGACGAGGACGGGCTGACCGAGGCCCAGAAGAAGGCGTACGACATCGCGCTGAACGGTCCCCAGGCCAAGAGCAAGGCCGAGGAGAAGCCCGGCGGCTGCTCGGAGACCGGGCGGGTCGCGGCGCACGGACCCGCACTCAGCGCCGCGGCCGAGAAGAAGGCGGAGAAGGCCCGCAACGACGCGAACCACGCCAACGGCCTCGCGCTCAACGGAGACGCCCAACTCGTGCAGCTCGCCCAGCAGTTCGCGGCCTGCCTGAGCGGACAGGGCATCCCCGTCTCCACCACCCAGCCGACCGGCATGGTCGACATGGTCCGCATCGACATCTCCAAGAAGCTGCCGGAGAACTTCATGTCGATGAGCAGGGACACCGCGCTGCCCCTCCTCAACAAGGACATCGACATCGCCCTGAAGGACCTGGACTGCGGCAAGAAGTTCCGCGCCGCGTACTTCCCCAAGGAGAAGGCCAAGCCGTACTACGGGGAGGACGGATGAGCCGCCCGGAGGGAGAGGGTACGAGCCGGATCGGCAGTGGCCGTAGGCGACTTGGGGTCGTCGTGGGGGCCGTGGTGCTGGTCGGGGCGGGCGGGTGGTTCGCCGGTACGCAGGTGCAGTCGCCCGCGGACGCCGCCGCCGCGCACCGGGCGCCGAAGGCCGGGCCGGTGACGGTCGCGGTCGTACGGCAGTCACTCACCGCGAGTGTGGTCGCGACCGGGTCCGTCGAGTTCGCCTCGCCGCGCCCGCTCTCGCTGGCCGGGCCGGTCGGCAGCGGCGCGTCCTCGGGGGCCGACGGCAGCGACGGCGCCGAGCAGCGGGTCACCAAGGCCCCGGTCGCCGGTACGAAGATCAAGGAGGGCGACGTCCTGATGACGGTCAACGGCCGTCCGGTGTTCGCGCTCGGCGGTTCCGTGCCGATGTACCGAGCTATGGGGCCCGGCAGTTCGGGCGACGATGTGACACAGCTTCAGAAAGCCTTGCGGCGGCTCGGGTTCGACCCCGGCTCGATCAGCGGGACGTACGGGCAGGGCACCGCGAGCGCCGTCGCCGCCTGGTACAAGAGCAAGGGGTACGACGCCCAGGAGCCGAGCCCCTCCGACCAGCAGCAGCTCGGCTCGCTCGAACAGGCCGTCTCCGCCGCGCAGGAGGCGCTTCTCACCACCAACAGCGCTTCCACAGGGGGCAGTTCGAGCGAGAGCGGTTCGTCCGCCTCCCCGAGCCCGCAGTCCGGCACCGATCAGCAGGTCCACGAGATCCAGGTCAAGTCGGCCCAGAAGGCGCTGGATCTGGCGAACGACGCGCTCAGCGGTTTCAAGGCCTCCTACGGTACGAAGGTCCCGGCCGGCGAGGTCGTCTTCCTGCCGAAGCTGCCCGCGCGGCTGGACAAGGTGAGCGTGAAGACGGGCGACACCCCGTCCGGCCAGATCGGCACGGTGACCAGTTCCGACGTGGTGGTGCAGGCGGCCGTCCCCGGCACGGACGCACAACTCCTGCGGCACGGGATGACCGCCCAACTGACCACGGCGGACGGCAAGTCGGCGACCGGCACGGTGGACGTCGTGGCGGACGGTTCAGGTTCCGGCTCCGGCTCCGGCTCCGGCTCCGGCTCCGGCTCCGGTTCCGACTCGTCGTCGGGCGCGGACTCCTCCGGCACCGACCCCTCCACCACCGGCGAGAGCGACTCCACCGACTCTTCCGGCTCCGCCGACTCCTCCGGCTCCTCCGACTCCACGGCCGCCGTCCAGGTGCGGATCACCGTCCCGGAGCCCGGGCCGCTCACCAGTGAGGCCGGGGCCGCCGTGAAGGTGACCATCAAGGTCGGCGCCTCGGACGGCAAGGTGCTGACCGTGCCGATGGCCGCGATCCACACCTCGTCCGACGGGCGGGCCCGGGTCCAGGTCGCCCACGGCGACACCGTGACCGACGTCCATGTCACGGTCGGGCTCTCCGCCGCCGGGATCGTCGAAGTCAAGCCCGCCGGGGGCACGTTGACGGCGGGCGAGCGGGTGGTGGTGGGCGAGTGACCGACACCGTGGTGGAGAGCATGGTCGACACCGTCATCCAACTCACCGGTGTGGAGCGGACGTTCGCCTCCGAGCCGCCTGTGCACGCCCTGCGTGACGTGCACTTGACCGTGCGGCGCGGTGAACACCTGGCCATCGTCGGGCCGTCCGGTTCCGGGAAGTCGACGCTGCTCAACACGCTCGGGCTACTGGACCGGCCCACGGCGGGGTCGTATCTGCTGGACGGGGTGGAGACCACCGGGCTCGGGGACCTGGAGCGGACCTCGTTGCGCGGGAGCCGGATCGGGTTCGTGTTCCAGTCCTTCCACCTGCTGCCGTACCGGACGGTCGACGAGAACGTCATGCTGGCCGAGACCTACCGCAGGCCGCGGGCCGGACGTGGGCGCGGCGGGCGGCTGGCCCGGGCCCATCAGGCCCTGGAACAGGTGGGGTTGGGGCACCGGGTGGGTTTCCGGCCCGACCGGCTGTCCGGCGGTGAACGCCAACGGGTCGCCATCGCACGGGCGTTGCTCAGCGACCCGGCGCTGCTGCTCTGCGACGAACCGACCGGGAACCTGGACACCGAGAACACGCTCTCCGTGCTGGAGCTCTTCGACGACCTGTGCGCCCAGGGGATGACCCTGGTCGTGATCACCCACGACGACGCGGTCAGCCGGCGGGCGGGCCGCCGGGTCCGCATCACCGACGGGCGCCTCACGACGGAGGACCGGTGACAGGGAGAAGAGCATGGAAAGGAAGAAAAGGGCTGGTCGAACGGCCCTGGATGGACCCGCGGGACCTCTGGACGGAGGCCCTCGCGGGGGTCCTCGCCCGTCCTGTGCGGTCCGCGCTCACCACGCTCGGCACGGTCCTCGGCATCACCACGCTCGTCATCACCATCGGGGTGGCGTCCACCGCGGGCAACCAGATCGTCGGCCGGTTTGACGCCCTCACCGCGACTTCGGTGACCGTGACGGTCCCGGCGCCGCTGCCCGGGGAGGAGGACGCCGGGCCGCTGGTGCCGTGGTCGGGGACCGATGCCGTACGGCGGCTGGCGGGTGTGGTCGCGGTGGCGGCGCTCGCGGACTCGGACGCGACGGACAGCGTGCTGGTGCGGTCCAACGACGTGACCGCGCCCGGCGACATGTCCGGCCAGACCCTCGCCGTGCTCGCCGCCTCGGCGGGGCTGCCGGCCGCCGTGCACGGGGCGATGACGGCGGGACGGTTCTACGACTCCGGGGACATCGCCCGGCACGACCACGTGGTGGTGCTCGGCGACCAGGCGGCGAAGCTGCTCGGCATCAAGCGGGTGGAGGACGCGCCGGCGGTCTTCTTCAAGGGGCAGTCGTACACCGTGATCGGCATTCTCGGCGGGATCAGGCGCGAACAGCGGCTGTCCACCGCCGTGTTGGTGCCGCCCACCACCGCGGCCGACCGGATCGGACTGACGGACATCACCCGCGTGCTGGTCGACACCGCGCTGGGCGCGGCCAAGCAGGTGGCACGGCAGGCCCCGATCGCGCTGGCGCCCGGGCACCAGGACTCGCTCTCCGTCGAGGCACCGCCCGACCTGTCCAAGGCACGGGCCGGGGTCCAGAACGACACCAACAGCCTGTTCCTCGTCCTCGGGCTGGTCTCCCTCGTCGTCGGCGCGATCGGCATCGCCAATGTGACGCTGGTGACGGTGATGGAACGCGTCGGCGAGATCGGGCTGCGCCGCTCGCTCGGCGCGTCCCGACGGCAGGTGGCCGGGCAGTTCCTACTGGAGTCGACAACCATCGGTCTGCTGGGGGGAGTTGTGGGCGCGGCGCTGGGCATCGCGGTCGTGGTGTGCGTCGCCGTGTTCAAGGAGTGGACACCGGTCCTCGACCTCCGCCTCGCGCTCGGCGCCCCACTAGCCGGCGCCCTCGTCGGACTCCTCGCGGGCCTCTACCCGTCACTACGCGCCGCCCACATGGAACCGGTGGACGCGCTACGCGCACCGTCGTAGCGGCACGACTGTCATGGCGGCACCACCGTCGTAGCGGTGAGGGGAGCGGTGGCGCGGGAGGTCGCGCCCGGGCCGGGGGTGGTGACGGACGACGAGATCGCCGCGTATGTGAAGCGGAACCTGGCCAGTTGTCACCACCAGGTGGGGACGTGCCTGATCGGGGGGGGCGGGCCCGACGCGGGCAACACGCACGCGCCGACCATGATGATCGGCGAGCGGTGCGCGGGGTTCCTGATCAGCGGCTGATCTCCCGTTGCGGGGCGCCCCGGGCCAGGTTGAGGTGGGAGCGGAACGCAGCTCACCGAAGGAGTCCGTCGTGGTGGACAGGCGCAGGTTCATCGTGGGGTCCGGTGCCGTCGGCGCCCTGGCCGTGCTCGGCGGTACGGCCGGGTGCACGGCGCGGGCCGAGGGCGAGGCCATGAGCGCTACGGCTCCGGCCGACGGTCACGTCCGGGGCGCCACCGCGATCACCAAGGTCTACGGCGACGGGCAGAAACTCATCGCGGTGGCGGTCGAGTACGACGCCGACATCACCGGTTCGGCCCTGTCGACGTCGACGTTCAGGGTCAGCGGCCGGACCGTCACGAAGGTCTACGCGAACCGGTCCGCCGACCTCGCCGAGCGGGGCAGGGACGGGCGTTACGTCATCGTCGAGCTGTCGCCGGACGACGAGGCGGCGGCGCTGTGGGTGACGCGGCAGGGGTCCGGGACGGCCTCCAGTTCCTCACCGACCGGTTCCTCACCCATGGGTACGGTCAGCGCGGCCCCCGGCGGAGGCGGTCCGAAGGTCGGGGACAGCACGCCGGGCGGGACCATCGTCGCCGCGAAGGCGACCGTCACCCAGACCGGCACCGTGACCACGGCCTCCGGCACCCGCTACCCCGCGAGCGCCACGAAGGTGACCACGAGCGCGGTGAGAACCTGATCGTGGACGACTTCCGGCAGTTCGCCTTCACCGACCCGGTGACGAAGAAGACCCTGAAGTACAACCTGTTCGTACCCAAGGGCTACGACCCGCACAAGCGCTACCCGCTGGTGCTGTTCATGCACGACGCGAGCGTGGTGAACGTGGCGACGCAGGGTCCCCTCGTGCAGGGGCTGGGCGCGGTGTGCTGGGCGAGCCCGGAGGACCAGGCCCGGCACGAGGCCTTCGTGCTCGCCCCCGAGTACGACTCCGTCGTGATCGACGACACCTACGAACCGTCGCCGCTCTTCGACACCACCGCGCATCTCGTGCAGGCGCTCACGAAGAAGTACAGCCTCGACAAGAAACGGCTCTACGCCACCGGGCAGTCGATGGGCGCGATGATGACGCTGGGCCTGAACATCAAGTATCCGGAACTGTTCGGGGCGTCTTTCGTCGTCGCCGGACAGTGGCCGGAGGCACAGGCGAAGCCGTTGGCGAAAAAGAAACTCTGGATCGTCGTCTCGCAGGACGACGACAAGTCGTACTCCGGCGAGAACGCCATCACCAAGGTCATCAAGGAGCAGGGCACGGCCGTAGCGACCGCGGTATGGGACGGGCGGTCCACGGGCGCCCAGTTCGCCGCCGACGTGCGGAGCATGAAGGCGCGGAAAGCGCCGGTCAACTACGCCTCGTTCAAGACCGGCACGGTCGTACCCAAGGGCTCGACGACCAGTGCGCACATGGCCACCTGGCACATCGCCTACACGATTCCCGGCATCCGGGAGTGGGTCATGGACCAGTCCCTCTGAGTTCGCTCTGAATACGGCCTGTTTTCGTCGCCGAATTTCCGCCGCCGTCGAATCGGGCGAATGTGGGTCAATAGTTTCGGCGCAATAATCGCGGCGCGATAACTCCCGCCAGCTAAGGTTGCGCGAAGCGAATTCACCGGCACGACCAGGGAACTTCTGCGTCCCCTGTGAAAACGCTTCTTATTTCGCCTTTCGCTTCACAGATTGAGGCAGGACAGTGGCGCCCGGCAGCCCTGACAACCTCGATCGAAGGAGCACACCTTCATGGACAGGCGTAGGTTCATGGCCGGTACCGCGACCGCGACGGCGGGGGCCCTGGTGGTGTTCGCCGGCGCGTCCCCCAGCTCGGCGCGGGAGGCGAGCGGGACGACGGCCGCGACCGGCACCGCCAGTACCGCCGGTACCGCCGGTACCGCCGATGCGGCCGGTTCGGACGGTGCGGCCGGAGACCATGTGAAGAGTCTCACCGCCATCACCCAGGTCTTCGGCGCCGGGCAGAAGCTCGTCGCGGTGGCGGTCGAGTACGACAGAGAGATCGACGCGCGGACGCTGTCCACGTCGACGTTCACGGTCACCGACCGCACCGTGACCAAGGTCTACACGAACCGTTCCGCCGACCTCGCCGAGCGGGCGCGCTACGGCCGCTACGTCATCGTCGAGCTGTCCCCGGACGACACGGCGGCGGCCCTGTGGGTGACCCAGCAGGGCGGCGGCGGGACCCCGCCCACCGGCGGAACCGGAACCGGTACAGGCACCGGTGACTCCGGCGGCGGGGTCGGTGCGGGCGGCCCGAAGGTCGGCGACACCACCCCCGGCGGAACGATCGTCGCCGCGAAGGCCACGCTCACACAGGCCGGCGCGGTGACCACGGCCCACGGCACGCAGTACCCCGCGAGCAGCACGGCGCTGACCACCGACGCCGTGAAGAACCTGATCGTCGACGACTTCCAGCAGTTCACCTTCGCCGACCCTGCGACCGGTCAGACCCTGAACTACAACCTGTTCGTGCCCAAGGACTACAACCCGCGCAAGCGCTACCCGCTGGTGCTGTTCATGCACGACGCGAGTGTGGTCAACGTCGCGACCGAGGGTCCGTTGGTGCAGGGGCTGGGCGCGGTGTGCTGGGCGAGCCCGGAGGACCAGGCCCGGCACGAGGCCTTCGTCCTGGCTCCCGAGTACGGCTCGGTCGTGATCGACGACGACTACCTGCCGTCGACCCTCTTCGACGCCACCGCCAACCTGGTCGAGTCGGTGACGCGGCAGTACAGCATCGACCGCAAGCGCCGCTACACGACCGGTCAGTCGATGGGCGCGATGATGTCGCTCGGCCTGAACATCAAGTACCCGGACCTGTTCGCGGCGGCGTTCATCGTCGCCGGGCAATGGCCGGAGGCGCAGGCCGCGCCGCTGGCGAAGAAGGACCTGTGGATCCTGGTCTCCGCCGACGACACCAAGGCCTACCCCGGCGAGCAGGCCATCACCGCGGTCATCCAGGAGCAGGGCACGCAGGTCAGCACCGCGCTGTGGGACGGGCAGTCCACCCCGGCCGAGTTCGCGGCGGACGTGCGCGGCATGAAGGCCCAGCGGACGCCGGTGAACTTCGCGGCGTTCGAGGCCGGCACGGTTGTACCGACCGGATCGACGACCAGTGCGCACATGGCGACCTGGCAGGTCGCGTACACGATCCCCGGCATCCGGGACTGGATCATGCGCCAGTCGATGTAGGTCCGGCGGACCACGGGGGCGGGTCCTGACCGCGGCGCTCGGCGGCATAGAGTGCTGCGGCAGGTCCGGCAGGCGTGGGTGGAGGTAGATCGCGATGGAGAACCCGCCACAGCTCACCGCGGGACGGCTGTTCTCCTCCTGGCAGGCGGACGTCCCCGCGCTGCTCGTCGTCGTACTCCTCGGCGGCCTGTACGGCTGGGGCGTCCTGCGGCTGCGGCGCCGCGGGGAGAGCTGGCCGGTGGCGCGGACCGCCGCGTTCGCGCTGTTCGGGCTCGGCACGATCGTGGTCGCCACGATGTCCGCGCTCGCCGCCTACGACCGGGTCCTGTTCTGGCCGGCCGCCGTCCAGAACGTCCTCCTCGACCTGATCGCCCCGCTCGGCCTGGCCCTCGGCGATCCGCTGCGGCTGGCGCTGCGCGCCCTGCCGGAACGCGCGGCGGCGCGGGCGCAGGGAGCCCTGACCGGCCGCGTGCTGCGGCTGCTCACGTTCCCCCTCGTCAGCACGGCCCTCGTCCTGACGACGGAACTGACGATCTACTTCACGCCGTACTTCGAAACGGCGTTGGCCAACGGCTGGCTGCACCAGCTCATGTATCTCCAACTGCTGCTCGCCGGGAGCCTGTTCGTCCTCCCGGTGCTCACCCGTGAGGAGGCGCTGCCCGCCTGGTGTACGCATCCGGTGCGGGCGGCGCTGGTGTTCGTCGACGGGATCATCGACGCGGTGCCGGGCATCGTGGTGATGACCCACGGCACGCTGATCGCCGGGTCCTGGTACCTCGCCCACGCCCCGTCCTGGGCGCCGGACGTCCAGCACGACCAGCAGCTCGGCGGCGGCGCGATGGTCGGCATCGCGGAACTGGTCGCGATCCCCTTCCTGCTGGCGATCCTGGTGCAGTGGGCCCGGACGGAACGCGCCGAGACGGTGGCGCTGGACCGGCGGCTGGACACGGAACTGGAGCGGGTCGCGCCCACGGAAGCGGCGGCATCGGACGAGGGGCCGGAACTCGTCCGCCCCTGGTGGGAGACCGAGAACAGCGAGGTCGCGCAGCGGTTCCGGGGACAGCGGTAGACGTCCCTCAGGCGGGGGACAGGGTGTCCAACTCCCGTATGAGCCGGGCCCCTTCACGGGTCATGATCTCCGGGTCGCGCAGGGCGTTGGAGAGCAACGACATGCCCTGGTAGGCGGCGACGAGGGTGAGCGCGAGCCCCTCGGGGTCGGCCGCGCCGAGCTGCCGGTACTGCTCCTCCACCCAGTCCACCAGCAGCCGTATGACCCGCCCCGCGGCGAGATCGAGACCGTCCTCGTACCGCTTGTCCAGCTCTACGGCGAGGGTGCCCATGGGGCAGCCGTGGCGGGCGGCCATGTCCTTCTGGCCGACCCAGCCGCCGATGAGGGCCTTGAGGCGTTCGCGCGGGTCGGGGAGCTGGTCGAGCTGTGCGGTCAGGGTCGCGAGGTTGCCGGTGTGCTCGGAGAGGGCCGCCTCGATCAGCTCGTCCTTGGTCTTGAAGTAGTAGTAGACGTTGCCCGTCGGGACGTCGGCGGCGCGCGCGATGTCGGCGATGGTCGTGCGCTCCACGCCCTGCTCGTGCAGGACCCGGGCGGTGGCGGTGGTCAGCCGCTGCCGCTTGCCCATGGCAGGGGGCGGGGCGGGCCGGGAATCCTTTGAGTCAGTCATCTGACTAACTATAGACAACGGGCGGGTCGATCGTGCTAGCGTCATTCCCGACGGAGTTAGTCAGCCAACTAACTCACACGCATATACATACGGCGACGGGGGTATCGACATGATCGTGGTGACGGGTGCGACCGGGAACGTAGGGCGGGCGCTGGTGCGGATCCTCACGGAGGACGGGGTCCCGGTGACGGCGGTGGCCCGGAACATCGACGGACCGGGGACGATGACCGCCGACCTGGCCGAACCGGAGACCCTGAGGGGCGCGTTAGCGGGCGCGGAGGCGCTGTTCCTGCTGATGGCGGGCGAGCGGCCGTACGACATCCTGGACACGGCGAAGGGGGCCGGTGTCCGCAAGGTGGTGCTGGTCTCCTCGCAAGGGGCGGGAACCCGACCGGAGGCATACGCACAACCGCGTCAATTCGAGGCGGCCGTACGGGAGTCGGGGCTCGACTGGACGATCCTGCGGCCGGGCGGCCTGAACAGCAACGCGTTCGCCTGGACCGAGTCGATCCGTTCCCGGCGCGCGGCGGCGGCACCCTTCGGTGACGTGGGCCTGCCGTTCGCGGACCCCGACGACGTGGCCGAGGTCGCCGCGACCGTCCTGCGCGAGGACGCGCACACGGGCGCGACCTACACCCTGACCGGTCCGGCTCCCACGACACCCCGCGCGCGGGCGGCGGCGATAGCGACGGCACTGGGCGAGCCGGTGACCTTCAAGGAGCAGTCCCGCGCGGAGGCGTACGAACTGATGGCGAGCTTCATGCCACTCCCCCTGGTCGAGGGCACGCTGAGCATCCTGGGCACACCGACCGAGGAGGAGCAGCGGGTGAACCCGGACATGGAACGGGTGCTGGGGCGGGCGCCCGGTACGTTCGCGGCCTGGGCGGAGCGCAACGCGGCGGCCTTCCGATGACCGCCTCTCATGTGACTCACGTCATCGACTCGACCATGACCCACCGGGAGTCGGGGACCGGAACACCGATCGTCTTCCTGCACGGCAACCCGACGTCGTCGCACCTGTGGCGAAACGTCCTGCCGCGTATGCCGTCCGGGCGCCTCCTGGCCCCCGACCTCATCGGCATGGGCGAGTCGGGCAAGCCGCCCATCTCCTACGACTTCGCCGACCAGGCCCGCTATCTGGACGCCTGGTTCGACGCGCTCGGGCTGCGGGACGCGGTGCTGGTGGGGCACGACTGGGGCGGCGCCCTGGCCTTCGACTGGGCCACGCGCCATCCGGACCGGGTGCGGGGCATCGCGTTCACGGAGACCATCGTCAAGCCGATGACCTGGGAGGAGTTCCCCGAAGGGGGCAGGGAGCTGTTCCGCTCGATCAAGGCGGCCGACATCGGCGAGGCCATGATCCTCGACAAGAACGCCTTCATTGAACAGGCCCTGCCCGCCTCCACCGCAACCCCACTCGGTGCGGCCGACCTCGCCGCCTACCGAGCCCCGTACCCGACCCGCGAAAGCCGCCGCCCCCTCCTGCGCTGGGCCCGCTCGATGCCACTGGACGGCGAACCCGCCGACGTCGTGACCAGAATCGAGGCATACGACCACTGGCTGACGTCCAGCCCGGACGTACCCAAACTGCTGCTGACGTTCACCCCCGGGGCGGGGACGATGATGACCTCGGACATCGTCGCCTGGTGCGCCGCGAACATCACGGCCCTGGAGATCGAACACTCCGACACGGTGGCGGGCCACCACACACCGGAGGACCAGCCGGAGGTGATCGCCGGGGCGATATCGGGGTGGGCGGAGCGACACGGACTGCTCGGCCAGTAGTTCCTCAGGCCGTGGTCGGGGCGTCCAACGGCTCCGCTCCGTGCGCGCGAGCGATGCCGTCGATACGTCTCGCCAGATCGAAGTCCGCGTCCGTCAGCTTGTGGCCGGCGTCGTGGGTGGTGATCGCGAACCGGATCGTTCCCCACCGCAGATCGATGTCCGCGTGGTGGCTGATGAGCCGCTCGACGTCGGCCACGTGCACGATCATCGCGACACCACCGTGATAGCGAATCCCATACGTGCGCGTGATCTCGTCGCCCTCACGACGCCACCCCGGTACGTCCCGCAGCGCGGCCTCGATCTCGTCCTCGGCCAGCGGCACCGGCAGCTCTGTCACGTCAGTTCCCCTCCGTCACGGACGCCACGACCTCGGCCAGGTCCCGACCGACCGGAGCATCCTGCCAGGGCGCCATCGCCCGCTGGAGAGTCCTGAGTTCCCGGCTCATGCGAGCCGACCTCGTCTCCACGGCGATCTCGGCGGCGCCGCGCGCGATATGGAGCGCCTGATCGGGAGCGCCTCCGTGGGCCTGTGCCGCTGGACTCCACAGGCACGCTGCGCCAACCGCCGCATGTCGCGGCGCGCGCAGCGCCTACCGCACGATCCGCACCTGCCGTTCCACGCTCACCTGGTCGATGTCCGATGTCCTGACCGTCACCTTCATCGTCCAGGTGCCGGCGATGGGGATGTTGAGGGAGTTGGTGCCCCAATAGCCGCCCTCGTCCTTGATGTTGGCGTCGAGGGGGCCGATCTTCTGGGCGGGGAGGGTGAAGGAGAGGCGGAGTTCGGGGACCGTGGCGAAGCCGCCGTCGGGGCCGTAGACGACCGCTTCGACCGAGTTCAGGCCGACGCGGCCGGGGTCGAGGGTGATCTGTACCTTGCCGCCGGCGTTGCCGACGCGGAAGGGGACCATGGTGACGGAGGCCGCGGGGATGCCGGCCGGGGTCGCCGTCTGCTGTGCCTCCGCCGCTGCCCTGCCCGGCAGTGTGTTGGTCAGCAGGGTGGTGATCACCAACACGGTGACGCCGACGGCGACTTCGAGCAGGACCGAGCGGCGCAGCCCGCGGCGGTAGCCGTCCGGGGAACCGTCACCGGCACCGGGGTCCGGGAGGCCCGTACCTTCACCCCGGCCGGTGGAAGAGGACGGCTCCTCCGCCCCGGTCTTCACCAACTCCGGTACCTGGAGCGGCACTTCCACTCCCGCCAGCCGGGCCGTCCACTGGCGTGACCAGGCCGCCGCCGCGAGCAGCAGGACCACCGCGCCGAGTTTCACGAGCAGGATGCGGCCGTACGACGTTCCGGTCAGGGCGTTCCAGGAGCCGAGGCCGCGCCAGGACTGGTAGACGCCGGTGACGACCAGGACGGTGACCGAGATGAAGGCGAGGCGGGAGAAGCGGGC
Organism: Streptomyces sp. NPDC002276; assembly: GCF_053891435.1. NCBI lineage: Bacteria > Bacillati > Actinomycetota > Actinomycetes > Kitasatosporales > Streptomycetaceae > Streptomyces > Streptomyces sp. NPDC002276. The sequence continues at coordinate 146,106 of NZ_JBSFCQ010000008.1, forward strand.
GACCGGGGCCGCGTCGAGGTCGGGTGAGCGGTAGAGGACGGTGAGGAGGGCTGTCAGGCCGCCCAGCCAGACCGACATCGAGAGCAGGTGCAGGACCGCCGAGGTCATCGCCACCGGTACCTGGATGCCTGCGGACGCGTGCTCCGCCGATGCCCACGTCAGGGCCAGAGCGACGGCCAGGGCGGTGCCCGTCCCGAGGGTCACCCGTCCGAATCGGTCCCGGCCCCGGAGTCGTAGGAGAAAAGCCGCCGTCGCGGCTAGGAGGAGCAGGCGGGCCGCCAGGGCCTGGCCCGGGCGGGTCAGCAAGGTCTTGGGGAGAGCGGAAGGTTCGAACGCCGTGGCCAGGCCCGTGCCCGCCTCGTAGGGGGCGCGGAGGATCAGGAGGGCCAGGGTTGATGCCAGGAGGGTCCACCAACCCATCAGGATCGGCTTGTTGAGGACCGTGGGGTTCGGGGGGCGGCACAGGGCCAGGAACGTGGCCGTGCCGATGAGGAGGGCGGCGGCTATGTACGCGAAGTAGCGGGCCGTGTCGTACAGGCTGGCCGTCAGCGGCTCCTCGTTCGGGGCCGTGCTGATCGGGGTGGTGGTGGCGGAGGGTTTGCCGATGGAGAAGGTGAAGGCGCCCGAGACGGGGTGGCTGTCGGCCGAGACCACGCGCCAGGCGACCGTGAAGGTGCCGGTGCCGAGCTTGGCCGGGAGGGTGACGCTCGCCGTGTCACCGGCGTCCTTCGCGTGGTGCGCGGAACTCGTCTTCACCCGCCGGTTGTCGGGGTCGTAGACGCGGAAGGAGTCGTCGAGGAGGGCGACGGACTCGGAGAAGGTGAGGGTGAGGCTGCGGGGGGCCGACTTGAGGACGCTTCCGTCGGCGGGGTCGGTGGATTCGAGGGCGGCGTGCGCGGACGCGGTGCCCGCGCTGCCGAGGAGGAGCAGGACCAGCATGGTGCCCAGCAGCACCAGCCCTTGAACTCCTCGCCGCCGGCCGGCTCCGGTGCCTCCGTCTCCTCCGTCTCCTCCGTCGCGTCCAAAACGCTGTCCCTCATTCCGTCGTCGGCGCACGTCATATCTCCGTCTTCGGACTTGCAGGCCTCGGGTTATGTACGGAAGAACCGTTCCCTTCGCTCACCATGCGGGCCGGGCCGAGACTCCGCCGTCCACGACCAGGTCGTGCCCGGTGATCCAGGAGGCGAGGGGGGAGGCCAGGAACACGCAGGCGTCGCCCACGTCCTCCGGGCGGCCCAGTCGTCCCGTCGGCGCCGCCGCCCGCCATCTCCGCACCCCTTCCGGCCAGGCCTCCCCCAGTCCCTCCCGGTCGATCAGGCCGGGCGAGACCGTGTTGACGCGGATGCCGTACGGGCCGTACTCCAGGGCCGCCGACCGCGCGTGCATCACCACGGCCGCCTTGGACGCGGAGTAGTGCGCGTGCAGCGGCGCCGGGGCGCTCGCCTCGATGGACGCGATGTGTGTGACCGTGCCACCACCGCGTTCCCTCATCACCTCGGCCGCCGCCTGCGTACACGCGAACACGCTCATCAGGTTCGTGTCGACGACCGCCCGCCACTCCGCCGCCGTCATCCCGTCCAACGGTTGCGTCGGCTGTACGCCCGCGTTGTTGACCAGCGCCGTCAACCGCCCGCCGCCGAACTCCGCCGCCTCGCGGACCAGCGCCCGGCAGTCGTCCTCGTCGGTCAGATCCGCTTGCAGTACGACGGACCGGGCGCCCGACTCCCGTACCCGGGCCGCCACTTCACCCGCCGCCCCGACCGCCGTACGACAGTGGACCACGACCGCCGACGCACCCTCCTCGGCGAACCGCAGGGCGATGCCCCGGCCGATGCCGCCGCCCGCGCCCGTGACCAGGGCGACCTGTCCGGCCAGCAGGCCGTTCAGCAGGCCGTTCAGCGGGCCGCTCACGGGCGGCACAGCCCGGCGATTCGGGCGGCCTCGGCCGGGTAGCGGGCGGTCAACTCGGCCGTGTCGCCGTGCTCGTAGCCGTCGTAGGTGAAACCGGGTGCCATCGTGCAGCCGAAGAACGTCCACGCGCCGAGCGCCCGCGCCCCCATCCAGGTACCGGCCGGCACGGTGAACTGGACGTGCTGGCCGTGCGCGATGTCCGGGCCTAGGACCGCCGTGCGGGAGGTGCCGTCGAGGGCGAGGAGCAGGAGTTCGAGCGGGTCGCCGAGGTAGAAGTGCCAGACCTCGTCGCTGGGCAGCCGGTGCAGCGCGGAGAAGTCCGGGGCCGCGAGGAGAGCGACTATCGCGGTGCCCTCGGGGCGGCCGTCGGACCGTTCCGGGCCCGCCCAGGTCTGGCGGAACAAGCCGCCCTCGCGGGGGATCGGCTCCAGGTCGTAGTGGGCGACGAGGTCTTCTGGGGTCACTCCGGTCACCCCGGCAGGCTACGGGAAGGCCACCTCACGAGGGAGAAACGCCAGTTGGGCGTGCTTTTCGGGCAAGTACACGTCCGGAATGTCGATCTCCGGGAGCACCACCCGCGGGCCCGCCACGAAGCCCTGGCGCAGGAAGCGCGCGACCGCCTTCTCGTTGCGCACGTCCGGGTCGACCACGATCCGGCGCCGGTCCAGACCGAGCAGGACGTACCCGGCGAGGACACCCATCAGCGCCGCCGACCAGCCGGGGCGGGCGCCGTCCGGTCCGGCGTGGGCGAGGAGGAGGTGGATGCCGATGTCCCCGGGTGCTACGGCGTAGCAGTCGCCGACGCGGTCGGCCGCGGGCTCGTAGGTCTGGAGGAGGGCGACCGGTTCGTCGTCCCTGAGCACCAGGTGGGCGTGGTGGGTGTCGAGGGTCTCCATGTGGGCGTAGATCTCGGCGACTTGGGCCCGGGTGAGGCCGTTCATGCCCCAGAACGCGGCCCGTTCCTCACTGACCCAGCGGTGGATCGTCCCGGCGTCGGCCTCGGGGTCCAGGGGCAGGACACGGACGGTGCCGAAGCCGTCGACGTGCTGTTCGTGGACCGGGCGGCGAATAGGGGGCTCGGGTTGGAGGCCGCTGAAGTCGGTGATCACGGGGACCAGATCTCCCTTGAGCCACAAGGGGAGTTGGTCGTGGTGATGCGGTGAGCCGGGCAGGCCCGACGCGCCCAGCGGCACCACCCACAGGCTGTCCTCCCGCCGGGCCAGGTCCCACACGAAACGGGCCGCCGGACCGCGCGCGCTCAGGTCGGTGAACCCGGGTACGGAGGAGGTGCACAGCACGCAGTCGTGGTCACCGGACAGGCCCGGACCGGGAGTTGGGGTGTCGGCGAGTGCCCGCCAGGGGGTCAGGCGGTGGGTGTCGCCCCAGGTGCCGAGAGGTGCGGCGGCGACTTCCTCGACGGCCGCCCGTACGGTCTCCGGCCGGTCGATGCCGTACAACTCCCTTGCCCGCAGCAGGTGTTCGAGCGCGAAGCCCACGCGTGGGAGCAGCGCGAGCCACGGTTGGAACACCTCCGGGTAGGCGGGCGGCTCGGCCAGCGCGGCGAACGCCGGGTGGGCCGCGAGCCGTCGTACGACCGCGCCGCGCACGGCCGCGTAGGCAGCGGCGTCCGTGCTGTCGGCGTCCATGCGGCGGTCCCAGGTCAGCAGCCGGTCGCGGAGTGCGGCGGCCTCGGGGGTGAGGTCGGTGAGAGCGGCCAGGTGGTCCAACAGGGGTGTGACGGAGCCCAGTTGGGTGTCCATGTGGATCGCCGGCATGTCCGCGGCGGACCAGTGCGCGCGCTCGGCGAGGAGCGCGGCGATGCGGTCGGCGCGGTGGGGCGGGGCGAATTCGACGCCGAGCGGGGTGGCCGGGCCGCGCTGGTTGGCCATGACCGCGATGCCGTCGGCGTCGGCGGGTGGTTCGGCGCGGGGCGGCTGGTGCCAGCCGTGCCATTCGTGGCCGGGTTCCCAGGCGGGGACCAGTCGGGTGCGGTTGGCCTCGGCGCGGAGCGGAACCTTTCCGGCCACCCGGTGCAGCAGTCCACCGTCGGTGTCGGCGGCCTGGACGACGTTGACGGGCTCGGCCCAGTCGTCGAACGCCCGGTCCACGTCGGCCACTTGGCGGGCGCGGAGGAGGGGGAGCAGGGTGGTGAAGCCGAGGTCCTCGGTGACGCGGGGCGGGTGGCGGAGGCTGATGGCGAGGGGTGGGGTGCCGGGCGGTGCGGTGACTCCGCCGTCGAGGCCCTCGGGCCCGCCGATGACGACCGGCCCGCGTTCGGTCTCGATGACCTCGACCTCGACGGGTGCCTCGCCCGCCACCTCGACGGTCTCCGTGTGCCGGGTCGCGCGCCGCCAACTCCCGTCGGGGCCAAGGGCTTCGACACCGGCGCCGGTGCGGCGCAGGCGCTCGCGGTAGAGGTCCTGGTAGTCGGCCATCGCGTTGGTGATGGCCCAGGCGACCGTGCCGGTGTGGCCGAAGTGGGCGATACCGGGGACGCCGGGCACGGCGAGGCCCACGACGTCGAACTCCGGGCAGGAGAGGTGGACTTGCTGGTAGACGCCGGGGTCCTCGATGAAGCGGTGCGGGTCGCCAGCGAGGACGGGCAGGCCGGTCGTGGTCCGTGCGCCGCTCACCAGCCAGCCGTTGCTGCCGGAAGTACCGGGCCCGTCCGTGGCGAACAGGCCGACGGCGTCCGGCCCGAGATGCCGTATCGCCTCCTCGCGCCACAGCTTGGCCGGGAACCCGGCGAACAGGATGTGCGTGACGAGCCAGACCGCGAGCGGCGTCCAGGGCTCCCAACGCCCGGGCGCGGGGCCTGCGTTGCCGAACTCGGGAGCCGAAGTCCCCTCCCCCAGACCCTCGTTGACACCGTCGACGTACGACCGCACCCAGCGCGCGGTCTCCGGGTCCCGCCGCTCCAGGGCGGCGAAGCAGCGTCTCGCGGTGTCGTCGAGGCGGGCGCGGCGGGCGAAGAGGTCCCAGGGCAGGGCGTCGATGCCGAGGAAGGCGGCCGAGGCGCCCTGCGCGCGATGCCGTTCGGTCTCCAGCTGCCAGGCGCGGTCGTGGGCGGTGACGCGGCCCTGGGCGTGGGCGAGTTCGTCGGCGCTGTCGGCGCGGAGGTGGGGGATTCCCCAGGCATCCCGGTAGATCCCGGCATCGCGGTGGATCTGGGTCGTCACCCTGTGAACCCTCTGCTTCCCTGTTCCGAGGCTGTTATTTAGGTTAGCCTTGCCTAAGTAATTGGTGGGGAAAGCGTACGCGAAGGGTGAAGAGACGATGGCACAGGGGCGCGGATGGGAGGGCGCGGTTCTCCGGCTGCTGCGCGCCAAGGACTTCGAGTTCACCGTGACGAGGGCCGAGGACGTCACCCCGCACTATCGCCGCCTCCACCTCACCGACGGCGGCATGCTCGCGGAGACCGGCGTCCACCCCACGATGTGGGTCCGGCTCTGGTTCGACAACGCGGGCAAGCCGCATCAGCGGGCGTACACCCTGGTCGACCCCGACCCGGCGGCCGGCACGTTCGGCCTCGAATTCGCCCTGCACGAGGGCCGCGCGAGCGACTGGGCACGGGCGGCCGAGCCCGGCGACACGATCGAGGCGACGGTCCAGGGCACGGGCTTCGAGGCCCCCGCCCCGGCCCCCTCCCACCTCTTCGTCGCCGCCGACCCGGCATCCGTCCCCGCCGTCAACTCCCTTCTGGGCGCGGTGGGTTCAACGATCCCGGCGACGATCTGGTTCGAGGGCGAGCCCAACGGCCTCCCCCTCCGCACCGACCCGGACCACCACGAGATCCGCGCACTCCCCAGAGGCCGACTGACCGAGCGGATCCGCACGGAACTCCCCGACCTCCTGAAGACCACCCCGGACCCCTACGTCTGGATCACCTGCGACACGACGACGACCCGGGCGCTGTCGTCGTACGTCCGCAAGGATTTGGGCGTACGGCGGGAGCGGGTGCACGCGCTGGGGTACTGGCGGGCGAGCTGAGGCGGGCCGGAGGGGACCCGCCTCGGAAAAGTGTGTCACTTTTCGCCGAAAGTGACACACTTTCGAAACACACCCTCTCTACGTACGGAGAGGCGCCCGCCCCAGGAGGCGCCAAGGCGGCCACGACGATCTTCTCCGGTGTCAGGTCCTCCCAGACCAACCCATGAGAAGAGCGACCTGGGCCGCCGAGGTTGGCCTTGATGGTCGTCGCCTCGCGCCACTCGTCCAGACCCGCGAGTTGTTCCGCCGTCGCCTCCGAGCCGTAGCACCCGGGGATCTTCCCGTACGAGTCGGCGCCATACCCGCTCGCGTACGGCTTGCTTGGCCTGGTAGTTACACCCGGTCGAACTCACCGGCACCGGCGCCCGCGATGAACGCGGCGAACCCCGAGTTCGAGAGCCTCACTATCGGCCCCGCCGGGTCCTTGCTGTCACGAAGAGCCCGGCCACCGCCAGGTAGAGCGGTGGCCTCGACGCACTCACCCTTGTTGAGTGCCTGGCTTCATCGACCCTGTTCCATTTCGTGAAGGGCGTTCTGGATGAGCACCCTGGACTTGCTGACGTTTGCTGCGGCCACGTTGAGACGACGAAACAGCGTCGTGTAGGTCTCCACGTCCGTCACGTCCTCGTAGTAGAGGCTGCTGGTCGGTGACTCTGTGTACACGACGTCAGTTTCCGTCGAGGTGGGGAAGCTCATGATGTTGAACGGCCCGTACAGACAGACGTTCATGGGGTCTTCGCTCGGCAGGATCTGAAGCTCGATGTTCCGCTCCCGGCTGTCGGCGATCAGGGACTTGAGCTGGCCGCTCATGACGTCCGTGCCGCCGACCTGGTGACGCAGGGCGCTCTCGGCGATGATCACCCAGAGTTGCAGCGGATTCTCTCCGGCCAGCAGGTTCTTGCGTTCCCGTCGGACATCGAGCTGCGCCGCGATCATCTCCCGGGCGGCATCGGGTGCCTGGAGGTCGAAGAGCGCCTCGGTGTATTCGGGGGTCTGCAGCAGCCCCGGTACCAGACTGGTCTCCACGCTGTAGATCTCCGAGGCGTCCGCCTCGACAGCGGCGTAGGTCAGGTAGGCCGGCTCAAGCACT
>NZ_JBSFCQ010000008.1:153194-170383 GCF_053891435.1 Streptomyces sp. NPDC002276
GACGTTGTACGCGTCCAACAGGGCACGGAGGTCGGGCAGTCGGACACCGGACAGGGCGTTCTCGATGCGTCCGACTTTGGACTCCGCCGACCCGAGCGCCTTGGCAGCGTCGACGTGTGTCAGCCCCGCAGCGATCCTCAACTCGCGCAACGTACGCGCAAGTCGCTTCTGACGGAACGTCGGATGGTTGTTGGTGGGCACAGGTTGAGCCGCCTCTCCTCACTCCTTCTTGCAGGTCAAGTGTGCCGCGTAGTCCAGGGTGAGAGCAATGGTCATTGAAATACGCTCAAAGTAGCGACTTGACACTTCAGCTACTCGATCCTGCATAGTACTTGCGATGGCGGTGTGACCCACGAACCCGTCCGAGGGGACCGAGTATGACTGAACCAAGGTCTTTGCAGGTGAGATACAGGAGATACCGCCCATCTGTACCGGCCGCCCGCACCAGGGCGAAAGCTCTGGCCAAAGAGTGGGACTTACCGCAATACACGGCCGACTTCCTAGAGTGGGTAGTCACCGAACTCGTAACCAACTCAGTAATCCATGGCCAAACCATGCGAGGAAGCCGCGTCCTGGTGGCCTACTACCTTGCCGACAACCTCCTCCGCGTCGAAGTCCGCGACGCAGCCAGCGGGATGCCTCACACCGGTTCGCCGGGCGGTGGTGGTTACGGTCTGCGGATCGTCGCCGCGCTCGCCGACGACTGGGGCGTCACCCCGAGGGTCATCGGCAAGAGCGTGTGGGCCGAGATCGCCGTCTCCTCGAAGCGGGGTCGGCATGACTGGTGACGACACCGTGCACCCCGTCCCCCTGCTCACCGCCTCCCTCCGCCTGGTCGCCGTCCCCACAGCCGTCGCCTGCTCCCGGATGTTCGTACGGCACACGCTGAGCCACTGGAACCTCCCGGACCAGGAGGAGAGCGCCACGCTCGTCATGAGCGAACTGACCACCAACGCCGTCAAGGCCGGCGGCCTCACCGGACCCGAGCCGAAGCCCTGGCAGATCAAGGCCGAGCACGTGATCGCCGTACAACTCCGTGTTCTGGCGGGGAGTCTGTACGTCGAGGTCTGGGACCGGGCGCCGGAGACACCCGTACGCCAAAGCCCGGGTCCCGACGCCACCGGCGGTCGAGGTCTGCTCCTCGTCGAGTCGCTCGCCAAGCGGTGGGACGTCTACGGTCCGACCGTCGGCGGGAAGGTCGTCTGGGCCGAGTTGCCCCTTGCGCCGTCCGCGGCGCCAGCCCTCTGGAATCCGCCCCGCACACCACTCGCCCTCCCTGACGGCATCCGAGCGCCACGAGGACCCGTCGAACTCCAGGCCCGTCAAGCGCTCCTCGACCGCCTGCTCGTGACGACACTGGAGTGGAGGAGAGGGTGACCTCCCCGGCGACGAACCCGCCGTACCGAAAGGCATCCCGCCCCAGGACGCGCCATCATCGACCCATGGACGTCACCCTTCACCTCGCCCAGGATCCCGAGGCCGACGAACTCCTCGGCCGTTCACCGCTCGCCGCGCTGGTCGGGATGCTGCTCGATCAGCAGGTGCCGATGGAGTGGGCGTTCAAGGGGCCGCGGACGATCGCCGACCGGCTCGGGGCCACCGATCTGGACGCGGACGACATCGCCGCCCGTGACCCCGAGGCCTTCGCCGCGCTCCTGTCCGAGAAGCCGGCCGTGCATCGTTACCCGGGGTCCATGGCCAAGCGGATCCAGCAGTTGTGCCAGTACCTCGTCGAGCACTACGACGGGGACGCGAGCCGGGTCTGGGACGGGGTCGGGACCGGGGCCGAGCTGCTCAAGCGGCTGGAGGCGTTGCCCGGGTTCGGGAAGCAGAAGGCGCAGATCTTTCTCGCCCTGCTCGGCAAGCAGCTCGGGGTGACGCCGAAGGGCTGGCGGGAGGCGGCCGGGGCGTACGGCGAGCCCAAGTCCTACCGTTCCGTCGCCGACATCACCGGGCCCGAGTCGCTGACCAAGGTCCGCGCGCACAAGCAGGAGATGAAGGCGGCGGCGAAGGCCTCGAAGGCGGCCGGCGGCGAGTAACCGCGTCAGCCGGACGGCCCGCCCCGGTGGCGGGCCGCGTGACCCCGGTCACAGCATGGACCATGACCGAGGCACCGAGCGGCTCCCCCTGGGGCCCGGAGTTCGACGACCGCCGCGCCCACGCACCGCGGCCCCCGCACGACGAGCGGTACCGGGAACCCGATCTCGAAGGTCCCCTGCACGCCCTGTCCAAGGCCGCCTGGCAGGTCGTCCTCCTCACCGGCATCGCGTCCCTGGTCCTGGGCGTCCTGGTCCTGGTGTGGCCGGGCGCGTCCCTCTTCGCGGCCGGCATCCTCTTCGGCATCTACCTGCTGATCAGCGGCGTCTTCCAGCTCGTCTCCGCCTTCGGCACCCACAAGGCGACCTCGCTGCGCGTGCTGGCGTTCATCAGCGGCGCGCTGTCGATCGTGCTGGGCCTGTTCTGCTTCCGCGGCCCGATGCAGTCGATCCTGCTGCTCGCCCTGTGGATCGGCATCGGCTGGCTGATCCGGGGCATCACCCAGACCCTGGCCGCGGCCTCGGACCAGAACATGCCCGCGCGCGGCTGGCAGATCTTCCTCGGGATCGTCACGTTCATCGCCGGCATCGTCCTCATCGACTCACCGTTCCGCTCGGTCGCCGTCCTCACCCTCGTCGGCGGCATCTGGCTGGTCGCGGTCGGCGTCGTCGAGATCATCACGGCGATCAGGATGCGCGGCCGGGCCCAAGAGGTGCCGACCGCCCTGTGACCGGCCCCCCTACTCCATGCGGGCGTATCTCGCTCCGGACGCGATGAACGCCGTAGCCCCACAGGGCAGATTGACCCCCGTGAGCACCGCACGCAGCCTCCCCCGCAGCCGTGCCTGGCTGCGGGCGCTCGTGCTGCTGCTCGCCCTCCTGGTGCCGGGCACCCACGCCGAGATGCGCGCGACGCCCGTCGCGTCCTCCGTCGAGACGAACGTCGAGTACGACGTCCTCGACACGGCCACCGCCGCCCTACGGCCCTCCGCCCTCGCCGTGCACCGGCCCACCGCACCCCTGCGCCCCGCGCCCGCCCCGGCGTCGCACGACCCCGAGGGCCGTCCCCTCCCCGCGTCGCACGGGCCGTCGTACACCCTGCGTGCCCAGCGCACCGTGGTCCTGCGCTGCTGACGGACCGACCGCCCCGAGCAAGGTCAGTCAAGTCAGTGCGACGCGAGGAACACAGCCATGCCCATCGACCCGTACGCGGTCCTGCGCGCCCTGCTGCGCGCGGAGGCCGTTCGCAACGCGCCCAAACCCGAGGCGCGGACGCCCGAGCCGCAGCGGCCCCCCGAGGAGCCGAAGCGCTGATCCGACCGTGCGGCCCGGTGGGGGCTACCTCTTCCGCCGGGCCGTGCCGAACAGTGAGCGGGTGATCTCGCGGCCGATCTGGGTGCCGACGGAACGCGCCAGGGACTTGAACATGCCGCTGCCGACGACCTGTTGGACCATCGACTCGTCCTCCTTCTCCTTGGCCGGGGCCTTCTTCGCTGCCGCCTTCGGTGTCTCCGATGTCTCCTGCGGGCGTTCCGACAGCTTCTCGTACGCCGACTCTCTGTCCACAGCCTGTGCGTAACGGCCGTAGAGGGACGAGGACTTGACCGCCTGGTCGAGGGTCGCCGGGTCGATCGGGCCCATCAGGGACTCGGGGGCGCGGAGGCGGGTGACGGCGACGGGGGTCGGGGCGCCGTTCTCGCTGAGGACCGTGACGACGGCCTCGCCGGTGCCCAGTCCCGTCAGGATCTCCTCCAGGTCGTAGGCGGAGTTCGGGAAGGTCTTCACGGTGGCCTTCAGGGCCTTCTGGTCGTCGGGGGTGAAGGCGCGGAGCGCGTGCTGGACGCGGTTGCCGAGCTGGGCGAGGACATCGCCGGGGACGTCCTTCGGGGTCTGGGTCACGAAGAAGACGCCGACCCCTTTCGAGCGAATCAGGCGGACGGTCTGCGTGATGGAGTCCAGGAAGGCCTTGGAGGCGTCGTTGAAGAGCAGGTGCGCCTCGTCGAAGAAGAAGACGAGCTTGGGCTTGTCGGCGTCTCCCACCTCCGGGAGGTCGTGGAAGAGGTCGGCCAGCAGCCACATCAGGAAGGTCGAGAAGAGCTGCGGTTTGTCCTGGACCGCGGGGAGTTCGAGGACCGAGACCATGCCCCGGCCGTCCGACGCCGTGCGCAGCAGCTCGCTCGTGTCGAACTCCGGCTCGCCGAAGAAGTCGGCCATGCCCTGCGCCTCGAAGGCGGTGAGGGAGCGCAGGATCACGCCGGCCGTGGCCGTCGACAGACCGCCGATGTTCTTCAGCTCCGGCTTGCCCTCGTCCGAGGTCAGGAAGGTGACGACCGCCCGCAGGTCCTTGAGGTCGATCAGCTCCAGGCCCTTGGTGTCGGCGTAGTGGAAGATCAGGCCGAGGGACTGCTCCTGGGTCTGGTTGAGCTGGAGCACCTTGGAGAGCAGTACCGGCCCGAAGCCCGTGATCGTGGCGCGCACGGGGATGCCGTGGCCGATGCCGCCGAGGGCGTAGAACTCGGCGGGGAAACCGGTCGCCGTCCACTGCTGACGGACCTCCGACGCCCGCCCCGCGACCTTGTCGTTCGCCGTGCCCGGCGCCGAGATGCCCGACACATCGCCCTTCACGTCCGCGAGGAACACGGGCACGCCCTGCGCCGAGAGCTGCTCGGCGATGAGCTGGAGTGTCTTGGTCTTGCCGGTGCCGGTGGCGCCCGCGACCAGGCCGTGGCGGTTGAGCATCGGGAGGGGGATGCGGATCTGCGCGTCGGGCAGCGGGACCCCGTCCCAGAGCAGGGCGCCCAGATCGAGTGCAGGTCCTGTGAAGGCGTACCCGGCGGCGATCGTCTCGCTGTCACTCATAACAGGCCTCGGTTCCCTTTTTGCCCGGCTTTGCGGCATCTTTTCCAGCGTCGCACTCCGTCTCCATGGCTGCGCCCGGAACGTCATGACCGGTAGGCTTTCCGTGTGATCTTCAAGCGCATCGGAAACGGCCGGCCGTACCCCGACCACGGCCGGGAAAGCACCCGGCAGTGGGCGGACGTCGCGCCGCGCCCGGTCCGCCTCGATCAGCTGGTGACGACCAAGGGCCAGCTCGACCTGGAAACCCTCCTCGCCGAGGACTCGACCTTCTACGGCGACCTCTTCGCGCACGTCGTGAAGTGGCAGGGCGACCTGTACCTGGAGGACGGCCTGCACCGCGCGGTCCGCGCCGCGCTCCAGCAGCGGCAGGTACTCCACGCGCGCGTCCTTGAGTTGGACTGAGCGCTCGACCTGTAGACCGTTGACCCTTTCGGGTTGGTCTCGGCGCTGTCGAATGATCATCTAGTAGGCATCGTCGCCCGGGCGCACTACGCTGCGCTCATGAGCATGCTGACTCCCCCAGGCATGGGCGGCCAGTACCGGATCACGGGGGACAAATACCCGCGCATGCGCCGTCCGCGGCGCCGCGGACGGCTCGTCCTCATGGTGGTCGCGTCCGTCGCCGTGGTCGGTGTGGGCGGGTGGGGCACGTTGCAGCTCATCGACGTCTTCACCGGTGGCGGCAAGCAGGCCGCGGCGGCCGGTCCCAAGGCGGACTGCGCCTCCAAGGTGAGCCCCTCGCCCAGTACGAACGCCGCCGTCCCGAAGCCCGCCCAGATCACCGTGAACGTCTACAACGCCACGCCCCGCAGCGGCCTCGCCAAGTCGACCGCCGACGAACTCAAGAAGCGCGGGTTCCGGATCGGCGACGTGGGCAACGCGACCGCGCAGTTCGACAAGAAGGTCAAGGGCACCGGCATACTGCTCGGCCCCGCCGCCTCCCTCGACACCTCGCTGCCCGTCCTCGCCACCCAGCTCACCGGCGCCGAGCGCCGCACCGAGGCCACCCGCAAGGGCGCCGCCGTCGACCTGATCATCGGCACCGCCTTCAAGGACCTCACGGCGAAGGCGGCGGCCGACAAGGCCCTGGCCGCGTTGAGCGGACCGGCACCGGCGAGCAGCGCCTCACCGAAGGCGTGCTCGTAGTCCCGTAGCCGTAGCCGTATCTGTATCCGTACGGCAGCACACGCGCGGATTCCCGTACGGCAGGTAAGAGCCGTACGGGAATTCGGTGTTGACCGGTGCTACTCCGCCGCGCCGTACAGCCGGTCGCCCGCGTCGCCGAGGCCCGGGACGATGTAGCCGTGCTCGTTCAGGCGCTCGTCGACCGAGGCCGTCACGACCGTCACCGGGGTACCCGCCAGCTCGCGCTCCATGACCTCGACGCCCTCGGGGGCGGCCAGCAGGACCACGGCCGTCACGTCGTCCGCGCCGCGCTTGATCAGCTCGCGGATCGCCGCGACCAGCGTGCCGCCGGTGGCCAGCATCGGGTCCAGGACGTACACCTGACGGCCCGAGAGGTCCTCCGGCATGCGCGTGGCGTACGTCGAGGCCTGGAGCGTCTCCTCGTTGCGCACCATGCCCATGAAGCCGACCTCGGCCGAGGGCAGCAGCCGGACCATGCCGTCCAGCATGCCGAGGCCGGCCCGCAGGATCGGCACCACCAGCGGGCGCGGGTAGGACAGCTTGACGCCCGTGGTCGGGGCGACCGGCGTCGTGATGTCGACCTGTTCGGTGCGCACGTCACGCGTGGCCTCGTAGGCGAGCAGGGTGACCAGCTCGTCGGCCAGGCGGCGGAAGGTCGCGGAGTCGGTGCGCTGGTCGCGCAGCGTGGTGAGCTTGTGGGCGACCAGGGGGTGGTCGACGACGTGGAGACGCATGTCCACAACAGTAGCCGGGCCCCGCGGCTGCCGCGGCCCCGCTCCGGCCCGCCGTGACGCCGCCCCGACCGGCCGCGATTCCGCCCGCACTGGCATCAAACCGCCCGTCCGGGGGAAAGTGGGAGGGACGGAGCGGGGTGGTGAGCCGATGCCTGACCGTGAGTCCCGAGAGGACCCGTCGCAGCACGAGAGCCGCGAGACCGATGCCGAGCGCCGACGGCGCCGGGCACAGTTCCTGCGCGAACTGACCGAGGCCCGTGAGCTGCGCGACCGCGTCCAGCCCCGCCGCGCCAAGGCCGCCCGGCTGCGCCACGCCATGCGTATGCGAACCTTCCGCTGGTAGTTGAGGCCTGTCTCACAGGACCTTGTAAGGCCAACCGGGTGCGTGCGCACGGCGATCGCCGCGTACGATCCCGCTGGTGGTCGATCAAACACGGGCGGACACAGGGAGCCGAAGACGTCCCCTGAACGCCTTGTTTCTGCCACGATTCCGAGTGGGTGGGGCTCGGAGCACGAGCTCTCCCCGCCCGTAACCTCCGCCGGGGGGACCCCCAACCGGCACGCCTAAGACCAGTGGGAGAGTCACGGTGTACTTCGCCGCACTGCTCGCGCGCACCGAAGACGGGTGGGAAGCGAGCGACACAGAGCTCGACGATGTCGAGAGCCTGTCGGATCTGGCCGAACTGGCCCGTGAAGCCTCGCCCGAGGACGACACGGTGCTGGTGCTCATCGAGCAGGAGGACGCCTGGTTCGGCGTCGTCCGCATCGACGGCGAGGACGACCCCCGGATCTACGTTTCGGACGCAGCTGCGGCAGCCCGCAGCTCGTACGGCGAGATCCTGCTCACGGACGAGCTGCTCGGCAGGGATCCGGACGACGACGATGACGTCGACCTGGACTCCCTCGACCTCGACGGCACCGAGGACGGTGACTCCGAGGAGGACGACGACGAGGACGGCACCTCGGCCGAGTCCGTTCCGCACAGCCCGGTCGGGGACAGCCAGATCCTCGACGACCTGGGCGTCGGCGAGAAGGAGCTGCGCCTCCTCGACGCCGACGACGCGCTGAGCTCCATCGCCGAGGCCCTGGGGGCCTCGGAGGTCCTGGAGACCGTCCGCTGACCACAGCACGCGCAGAAGGGTCTTCGGACCCGGTACGCGACCGCTGGCGGGCCGCGATGCGGCTCGCCCTGGACGAGGCCGGAGCGGCCGCCCGGGACGGCGACGTCCCGGTCGGCGCGGTCGTACTGTCCCCGGACGGTACGACCGTGCTCGCCACCGGCCACAACGAACGCGAGGCCACCGGCGATCCGACGGCGCACGCCGAGGTCCTCGCGATCCGGAGGGCCGCCGCTCACCTCGGTGAGTGGCGGCTGTCCGGCTGCACCCTCGTCGTCACCCTCGAACCCTGCACGATGTGCGCGGGCGCGCTCGTGCAGTCCCGGGTCGACCGGGTCGTCTACGGCGCCCGCGACGAGAAGGCCGGCGCGGCCGGCTCCCTCTTCGACGTCGTACGCGACCGGCGGCTCAACCACCGCCCCGAGGTGATCGAGGGCGTGCTCGCGGAGGAGTGCGCGCACGTCCTCACGGAGTTCTTCCGGGACCGGTAACCGGATCGAGGGCGGGGCTCGATTACCGATTTCAAACCACGCCCCACCTTGTTGTAAGGTCTCTCTCGGTAGCGTGTCCGAGCGGCCGAAGGAGCTCGCCTCGAAAGCGAGTGTGGCGCAAGTCACCGAGGGTTCAAATCCCTCCGCTACCGCTTCTGAAGGGCCCCGTCGAGAGACGGGGCCCTTCGTGCGTAGATCCAAAAACGGCCGTGAAGGTTAAACTCACCGCCGGCAACAGGGGGCCCTCGGGCACGGACGTCACAGGGGAGGCCGCGATGGCGGTGAACGCGAAGAAGATCGCCGTCTATGTGCTCGTGGTCTTCGCGCTGTACGTGATCATCACGGACCCGTCCAAGGCGGCCGACTACGTCCAGATAGGCTTCGAAGGCATATCGGACGCCGCGAAGGCCATCGGCGACTTCATGACCTGGCTGGCCGACGGGGCGCAGTAGCCGACCACCCGGGAGCGTGCAGATGATCCGCCACCTCGTCCTCTTCAAGCTCAACGAGGGCGTCCAGCGCGACGACCCGCGGGTGGTGGCGGGCGTCGAGGCGTTCCGCCCGCTCGGCGACCTGATCGGGGACCTGCGCTCCTGGGAACTGGGCTGGAACATCAGCGACCGCCCCATCGCCTACGACTTCGCGATCAACTCGTCGGTCGACGACGCCGACGCCCTGAAGCGGTACGTCGAGCACCCCGCGCACCAGGCGGGCGTCGTGCTGTGGCGCGAGTTCGCCACCTGGGTGATCGCCGACTACGAGATCTGAACGCACCGCCGAGAAGCCCCCCGCCGTGACGGCGAGGGGCTTTTCCGCATCCAATGCCCCAACTTGCCCGTCAACACGGCCTAACAAGGTATTAGTCGGTGCTTGCACACAGTGCACATGTCTTGTGATGCTATGACCGCTTTTGACGGATGAGTTGACCTATTGAAGAGGTGTGGCGTTGACCGTGTCGGCCAGTACAGCGCCGCCTCAGGAAGAGGCTCCCGCCCAGCCCCCGGCGGCAGCCGCTCCGCCGCGCAGCCGCGGTGCCGACACCCGGGCCCTCACCCAGGTGCTGTTCGGCCAGCTCAAGGGGCTCCAGCCGGGCACGCCGGAGCACAACCGGGTGCGCGGGGCGCTCATCGAGGCCAATCTCCCGCTCGTGCGCTACGCCGCCGCCCGCTTCCGCTCCCGCAACGAGCCCATGGAGGACGTCGTCCAGGTCGGCACCATCGGTCTGATCAACGCCATCGACCGCTTCGACCCGGACCGGGGCGTGCAGTTCCCGACGTTCGCGATGCCGACCGTCATCGGTGAGATCAAGCGCTACTTCCGTGACAACGTTCGCACGGTCCATGTCCCGCGCCGGCTGCACGAGTTGTGGGTGCAGGTCAACGCGGCGACCGAGGATCTGACGACCGCCTTCGGGCGCACTCCGAGCACCGCGGAGATCGCCGAGCGGCTGCGCATCGGCGAGGACGAGGTGCTGTCCTGCATCGAGGCGGGCCGCTCGTACCACGCGACCTCCCTGGAGGCCGCCCAGGAGGGCGACGGACTGCCCGGCCTGCTGGACCGGCTCGGCTACGAGGACCCGGCCCTGGACGGCGTGGAACACCGCGACCTCGTCCGCCACCTCCTCGTCCAACTCCCCGAGCGCGAACAGCGGATCCTGCTGCTGCGCTACTACAGCAACCTCACCCAGTCGCAGATCAGCGCGGAACTCGGCGTCTCCCAGATGCATGTCTCACGGCTCCTCGCGCGCAGCTTCCAGCGACTGCGCTCCGCGAACCGCATCGAGGCGTAGCAGCTAGAGGCGTAGAGGCGTAGCAGCAGAACCGAAAGCGCTGGCGAACTGTCACCGGTACGAACGAATCGCTCACCAGGGCGGTTCCCGACAGTTCTGCGCCGAAAAACCGTCAGACCCCCTTTTTCCAGGGCCGTTTCGTAACTGACATGTCGACATGTCACTACAGCGTGTTGCCGACATGTGACATTCTGCCGGAAGCGCGTTTGCCGTGGCCCAGGCTCCGGTATTCAGGTGAAGGCACCGCTCCCCAGACGGGGGCGATCGCCGCGACCGTCCCGCGACCCAAAGGGGGTGGCATGTCCGCAGACCAGGGCAGCTCGAAGGTGCTCACGCTCACCAAGAGCGAGGCTGAGCCCGCACTCGACGCCGTTACGGTCCTTGAGGCCGTACCCGCCGTACCGGCCCCGGCCCTCCCGACCACGGGAGCCATCGACACCCGCACCCTGTCCCGCTCCCTCTTCCTGCGGCTCGCCGCACTCGACGAGAACAGCCCCGAGCGCGGTTACGTCAGGGACACCCTCATCGAGCTCAACCTCCCGCTGGTGCGTTACGCCGCCGCGCGTTTCCGCTCCCGCAACGAGCCGATGGAGGACATCGTCCAGGTCGGCACGATCGGCCTGATCAAGGCGATCGACCGGTTCGACTGCGAACGCGGGGTGGAGTTCCCGACGTTCGCGATGCCGACCGTCGTGGGCGAGATCAAGCGCTTCTTCCGCGACACGTCGTGGTCGGTGCGGGTCCCGCGTCGCCTCCAGGAGCTGCGGCTGGCCCTCACCAAGGCCAGCGACGAGCTCTCCCAGAAGCTGGACCGGTCGCCGACCGTCCCCGAACTCGCCGCGGTCCTGGGCGTGTCCGAGGAGGACGTCGTCGACGGCCTCGCGGTCGGCAACGCGTACACGGCCTCCTCGCTCGACTCCCCGGCCCCCGAGGACGACGGCGGCGAGGGCTCCCTGGCGGACCGCCTCGGCTACGAGGACACGGCCCTGGAGGGCGTGGAGTACCGCGAGTCGTTGAAGCCTCTCCTGGCCAAACTCCCGCCCCGGGAACGCCGGATCATCATGCTGCGCTTCTTCGCCAACATGACCCAGTCACAGATCGGCGAGGAGGTCGGCATCTCCCAGATGCACGTCTCCCGCCTCCTCACCCGCACCCTGTCCACCCTGCGCGAGGGCCTGATCTCCGACTGAACCTCTTGAACCCGCCGCCAAGGGTTCCTATGTGACGACGCGTCAGTCATTCACCACGGCCCGACGCGTCGCCCCACACGGACAACTGGCCGCCGAGGCTCCCTAAATGGGCGCGTCGGCGGCCGTCGTCTGCGCGTGACGCCGAGTGGCTCTTGGCGACGGCCCCGCAGCGCGCCCAGCCACAGCGGCACCGCGGCCGATCGACGGCGGACCGCGCGTCAGCGCGATCGATAGGCTCCCCGCCATGGACGTACAGGTGGAGATCGCGCGCGAGGCGACCGACGAACTCGTGGACGTGTTCGGCCAGTTGCTGCCGCAGTTGTCCTCGACGGCGGAGCCCCTGGACAGGGCCGCGGTCGAGCGGCTGGTCTCGTGCGCGACGAACACGGTGCTGGTCGCACGGGCGGCGGGCACGGTCGTCGGCACGCTGACGCTGGTGCTGTTCCCGGTGCCGTCCGGGCTGCGCGGGCGCATCGAGGACGTGGTCGTCGACACCGCGGTCCGAGGCCAGGGCGTCGCCGCCCTGCTGACCAACGAAGCGCTACGGATCGCCCGCGAAACCGGCGCCCGAACCGTCGACCTCACCTCACGCCCCGACCGCACCGCCGCCAACCGCCTGTACGAGCGGCTGGGCTTCCGGGCGCGGGAGTCGACGGTCTACCGGTTCCCCGTGGAGCCGGACCGGTAGCCGCCCGAGTAAGGACCTCGGCGTTACATCATCGCCAGGTACACCACCGCCGCCACGACCAGCACGGCGACGACTACGCCGACGATCAGGCCGACACGCGGTCCGGCGGGTGCGGCGGCCTGCTGCGGCCGGCCGCCCTGGGGAGTCTCGTCGACGAAGGCACGGAACATCTGGGTGCTGCCGGCGGGGTCGTAGTTGCCCTCGGGGCCCTGGGTGTTGTTTGCCATGGGCCGAGACACTAGCGAATCCCCGGGGGACACCCAAGTGCGGGGCTTCGCGCAGCCGTTCCCACCTGTGGGTTTACGGTCAGAAATGCTTGCCTTTGCCAACTTTTTATGCCACACCCACCCCGTTTTATTTGCCTGTAGCAACCAACCTCTCTTATGGTTGCCCCAAGCAACGAACGTGGACATGGAAGGTAGGGGAGGTGTGATGGCCGAGCGGACGCAGTACGAGGAGCTGATGCGTCAGTTCAGCGCCTTCGGCGCCGTACGCAGGGAGCTGGGACGGATCCTGCCGTCCGACTGCCCCAGCGGCTCCGCGGCCGTACTGACCCTGCTCGGCCGGCACGGCGCCATGCGCATGAGCAAGCTCGCCGAGCTGCTCGCCGTAGACATGTCCGTGACCAGCCGCCATGTCGCGCACGTCGCCGACCGCGGCTGGATCGAACGGTCCGCCGACCCCTCGGACAAGCGCTCCCGCATCCTGCGCCTCACCCCCAGCGGCCAGGTCCGGCTCGACGAACTGTCCCGGCGCACCGCCCAGTTGCTCGCCGACCGGCTGAGCGACTGGAGCGACGACGAGGTCGGACAGCTGATCCGGCTGATGGCCCGGCTGCGCGCCGACTTCGGCGACTGCCGTACGACGCACACGGCCCAGCCCCCGCCCGCCGAAACCCCCCGTTCCCCCCGTTCCCCTCTCTCCCCCCACCCCGGACTCGAACACACCACCCGTACACCCGCATAAGCACGGAAGAAAAGGAAGCCCATGGCAACGACCACACCAGCCGGTGTGCGGGCTCACGCCAGGCACGGAGGGGGATCCCCTACGGCTCACACGGCCCCCGACGGCGCTCCGATGACGCACCGGCAGATCATGGAGGCGCTCTCCGGGCTGCTGCTCGGTCTGTTCGCCGCGATCATCTCGTCGACGATCGTCACCAACGCCCTGCCGACGATCATCGGCAGCCTGGGCGGCGGCCAGGAGGCCTACACCTGGGTCGTCACCGCGGCCCTGCTCTCCATGACGGCCTCGGTGCCGCTGTGGGGCAAGATGGCCGACCTGGTCAGCAAGAAGGCCCTGGTCCAGATATCCCTGGTCATCTACATCATCGGCTCGGTCGTCGCCGGCCTCGCGCAGAACCCGGCGATGCTGATCGGCGCCCGTGTCATCCAGGGCCTCGGCGCCGGCGGTCTCTCCGCCCTCGTCCAGGTCGTGATGGCCGCGATGATCGCCCCGCGCGAACGCGGCCGGTACTCCGGCTACACCGGCGCCACCTTCGCCGTCGCGACCGTCGGCGGTCCGCTGCTCGGCGGTGTGATCACCGACACCTCGTGGCTCGGCTGGCGCTACTGCCTGTTCGTCGGCATCCCCTTCGCGCTGATCGCGCTGATCGTGCTCCAGAAGACGCTGAACCTCCCGGTCGCCAAGCGGAAGGTCAAGGTCGACTGGACCGGCGCCTTCTTCATCACCGCCGCCGCCTCGCTGCTGCTGGTCTGGGTGACCTTCGCCGACGACAAGTACGAGTGGCTGTCGTGGCAGACGTACACGATGGTGGGCGGCACCCTCGTGCTGGCGCTGCTGTTCGTGTTCACCGAGACCCGGGCGAGCGAGCCGATCATCCCGCTGCGCCTGTTCCGCAACCGCACGGTGTCCCTCGCCTCGCTGGCCTCGCTGTTCGTCGGCGTCGGCATGTACTCGGGCACGGTCTTCTTCTCCCAGTACTTCCAGCTCGCCCGCGACAAGTCCCCGACGATGTCCGGGGTCATGACGATCCCGATGATCGGCGGCCTGTTCGTCGCGTCGATGGTCTCCGGCCGCTTCATCACCAGGACCGGCCGCTGGAAGGGCTGGCTGGTCGGCGGCGCCGTCTCCCTCACCGCCGGACTGGGCCTGCTCGGTCTGATGCGCTACGACACCCCGTACTGGGAACTGTCCATCTACATGGCCCTGTTGGGCATCGGCGTCGGCACGATGATGCAGAACCTGGTCCTCTCCACGCAGAACCAGGTCACCCCGAAGGACCTCGGCGCCGCCTCCTCCACGGTGAGCTTCTTCCGGTCCCTCGGCGGCGCGGTCGGCGTCGGTGTGCTCGGCTCGGTCATGTCCGGCCGGATCACGCACTACGCCAAGGACACCGTCACCTCGCTCGACCCGCAGTCGCAGGCCGCCGCCGCGAAGGCCGTCGGCAGCAGCGCGCTGCCCGACATGGACGCCCTCCCGAGCACGGTCCGCACCTGGCTGGAGAGCGCCTACGGCCACGGGATCGCCGACGTCTTCCTCTACGCGGCGCCCTTCGCCCTCGTCGCCTTCGTCGTCGTGATGTTCATCAAGGAGGTCCCGCTGCGGACCTCCGGCGGGCTGGCCCAGGCGGCCGAGGAGGCCGTGGGCGTGCTGGACGCGGCCGAGGTGCCCCCGCCGGCCGAGGAAAAGATCCCCAGTTGGGCCGCCACTTCCGAGACGCAGGAGGAGACCGCACCCGTGACCACATCCGCCTCCACCCCCGTGTCCGGTGGGATTCCCGTCCGCGGCCACATCCGCGGCGCCGAGAGCGCGCCCGTCCCGCAGGCCGCCGTCACCCTGATCTCCCTCGGGGGACGCCAGTTGGGCCGCTCGGTCACACAGGCGGACGGCTCCTACGCGCTGGACGCGCCGAGCGTCGGCTCGTACGTCCTGATCGCCTCCGCCGACGGCTTCCAGCCGCAGGCCTCCACGGTCGTCGTGAACGGCAGCGACCCGGTGTCGTACGACGTTCTCCTCAGCGGTACCAGCGGCCTCAACGGCCTTGTCCGGGCGGCCGATTCGGGGCTGTCGGTCAAGGACGCGATGGTCATCGTGACGGATGTGCGCGGGGATCTGCTGTCCAGCTCGATCACCGGTGAGCAGGGCGAGTTCGCGTTCGCCGAGCTGGTGCCGGGGGCGGTGACCGTGGCGGTGAACGCCGACGGGTACCGGCCGCGCGCACTGCCCGTCGAGGTCGGCGGCACCGGGGTCACCCGGGTCGAGATCGACCTCGACTCCGGCGCCCAGGTCCTGGGCGTGGTCCGCGCCCCGCACGGCCCGCTGGCCGACGCCCGGGTGACCCTCGTGGACGCGGCGGGCAACGTGGTCGGCACCGCCACGACCGGTTCGGACGGGGCGTACGCCTTCACCGATCTGAGCGGCGGCGAGTACACGGTGATCGCGACGGGCTACCCGCCGGTCGCCACCGCCCTCACCCTGAACGGCCGCGGAACCGACGGCCACGACATCGAACTCGCCCACCCCGGCGAGTAGTTGACACTCCGGTCCGCGCAACGCGTCCCGAGCGGAGGCGCGTTGCGCGGACCGGCCCCTTTGCAGGGCTGTACGGCGAGGAGTTACAAGAACCATGGGACTGACCGCGAAGATCCGTACCCGCGACGGATGGGCCGTGTCGCACGCGGTCGTCACGGTGACCGACCCGACGGGCGCTCAGGTGCTGCGCGCCGAGGCGGACGCGGAGGGGGCGGTGCGGGATGTGAACCCTCTAGCCCCCGGGCCGTACACCGTGATCGTGACCGCCGTCGGGTACGCGCCCGCCGCCGCCACCGCGATCGTCACCGCGAGCGGCCGGGCCGAGGTCGGCACGGTCACCCTGGCTCGCCAGGGCGGTACGGAATTGCCGCCGCCCGGTCCCTGGACCGTCGACCCCGCCCACTCCACGGTCGGCGCGGTCGCCCAGCACCTGGGCATCTCCAGCGTGCGCGGCCGTTTCACCGACTTCGCGGCGACGGTCGAGATCGCGCCGGACGACATCGCCAAGTCCCGTGTGGAGGCGGTCATCCGGGCCGCGTCCATCGACACGGGCAACGGCATGCGGGACGACCACCTGCGGTCCGCGGACTTCCTGGACGTGGCCCGCTTCCCAGAGATCACCTACCGCTCCACGGGCCTGGCCCCCGCAGGCTCCGACCGCTGGACGGTCTCCGGCGAACTGACCCTCCACGGTGTCGTACGACCCGTCGCCCTCGACCTCGCCTACCTCGGCACCGGCGCCGACCCCTGGGGCGGCACGCGGGCCGCGTTCCGCGCGACCACGGAACTGCACCGCGAGGACTTCGCGATGAACTACAACCAGGTCGTCCAGGCAGGCATCGCCGCGATCGGCACGACCCTCAAGGTCGAACTGGACATCCAGGCGGTGCAGGGCGAGACACTGCCGCAGGGGTAACCGGGGCTACTGGGCTCCATGCGCCTAGGGTGGCGGTATGGCACCGAACATCGCGACCAACACCACCGTCTCCCTGGCCGAGTTGCTCGACTTCGTACGACCCCGCCACCGGGCCCTGCTGCTGACCCGGCGGGCCGACGGCAGTCCCCAGGCCTCGCCGCTGACCTGCGGGGTCGACGACTCCGGGCGGATCGTGGTCTCCACCTACCCCGAGCGCGCCAAGACCCGCAACGCCAAGCGGGACCCGCGGGTCAGCATCGTCGTCGTGAGCGACGAGTGGAACGACCCGTGGGTCCAGATCGACGGCACGGCCGAGGTCATCGACCCGCCGGAGTCCGTGGAACCGCTCGTCGAGTACTACCGCAACGTCGCGGGCGAGCACCCGGACTGGGACGAGTACCGGGCCGCCATGCTGAAGCAGGGCAAGTCGATCATCCGGATCACACCGGAGCGGTGGGGACCCATCGCCACCGGCGGTTTTCCGGCACGGCTCGCTTCGGACGAGTAGACAGCCACGTCCCGGCCCAACCCGACGGACGGAGTCCGGCGCAGCGCCTCGAAGCCTGCGAAGCAGTGCGAGGGGCGCAGACAAGACGGGGCCCGGGCCGCCATGCTGAAGCAGGGCAAGTCCATCATCCGGATCACACCGGAGCGGTGGGGACCCATCGCCACCGGCGGTTTTCCGGCACGGCTCGCTTCGGACGAGTAGACAGCCACGTCCCGGCCC
>NZ_JBSFCQ010000008.1:170481-422301 GCF_053891435.1 Streptomyces sp. NPDC002276
GAAGCAGTGCGAGGGGCGCAGACAAGACGGGGCCCGGGCCGCCATGCTGAAGCAGGGCAAGTCCATCATCCGGATCACACCGGAGCGGTGGGGACCGGTGGCGACGGGCGGCTTCCCGGCGCGGCTCGCCGACGACAACTGACGCCCGCGCCCGTGCTCAGCCCCGCTTCACCATCGCCTCGATGCCCGCCACCAGCAGGTCCAGGGCGAAGGTGAAGTCCCGGTCCATCATCTCCGCGACCGTGTCGCCGCCCCGCGCCGCCATGAGTTCCTTGGACTCCTGCACGATCTCGGCGGTCGTCGGGGCCCCGTCGAACGTCGTCATGGCGTGCCGGAAGTAGTCGTCGGGGGTCATGCCGGTGTCGGCGACGCGGGCGAAGAAGTGGCCCTCGATCGTGCCGTAGCCGTAGACGAACTGGAAGACGGCCGAGATCGCCCCCGTCAGGCCGTGGTCCGGCAGGCCCGTGCGCCGGATCACGCGCTGGACGGCCCGGGAGAAGGACAGGCTGTTCGGCCCGATGTTGAGGAACGTCCCGGCGAGCGGCGACAGCCACGGGTGCCGGACCAGCAGGCCCCGGTACGCCGTTGCCAGCATGCGGAGTTGGTCCCGCCAGTCCTCGCTCGCCGCCTCCGGATCGGGCAGCGGCAGCTCGCCGAAGGCGGTGTCCAGGGCGAGTTCGAGGAGATCGTCCTTCGTGTCGACGTACCAGTAGACGGACATCGCCGTCACGTTCAGCTCGGTGGCGAGCCGCCGCATGGAGAACTTGGCGAGTCCCTCGGCGTCCAGTAGTCGTACGGTGGCGAGGGTGATGCGGTCGCGATCAAGACCAGAGGGCTGCCCGCCACCGCGAGCACTTCGAGGTGCCTTCTGTTCCAGCCAGACACTCGTGCGCGCAGAACGCCCCGCCGACGAGCTTGTCTTGGCCATGGCGAACCTCCCTCAAGATCTAAATCCCGGATCACTTAACTTAGGGGCGCGGGGAACTGCGCGACCAGCCACAACGCACCCGCACCCGCTACTGAGCGACCACCACCCCCGAGTCTGCCCGCTCCGCCCGCCACAACAACGCCGCGGCAAGCAACCCCCCGGCCAAAACAGCAACCGCCCCCACCAACTGACTGACCTCCAGCGCGGAAGAGAAGGAATCGGTCACCCTCTGCCTCTCCTCGGCCGAGGTCGCCCCCGCCAATCCCTCCGGCAAGGAACTCGCCGCGAACCGCGAACTCAGCACGGCGCCGAGAACGGCAACCCCCAACCCGTTCCCGAACTCCCCCAACGTGCCGTTGACGCCCGCGCCGACCCCCGCCTTCTCCGGCGGAATCGCACTCATGATCGCGTGAGCCATCGCCGGATTCGTGATCGCCGCCCCCGTCCCGATCAGCAACAGCCCCGCCAGCGTCCCGGCATACCCACCCGGGGCGACCACCGCGATCGACGCCAGCCCCGCCGACATCAGCACCATGCCCAGCCCGATGGCCGTCGGAGCACCCAGCTTCGCCGTCCACTTCGCCGCCAGCCCCGAGAAGTTGAGCGCGACGATCGCCAGGGCGAGCGGCGCCGTCCGGAGTCCGGCCTCCAACGGGCCGTAGCCGAGGACGAATTGGAGGTGCTGGGTGAGCAGGAAGAGGGAGCCGGCCATGCCGAAGGTGATCAGTACGACTCCGGTGACCGCGCCCGTGAAGCGGCGGTCGCGGAAAAAGTCGAGGTCGAGCATGGGGTACGGGACGCGGTTCTCCCAGTACGCGAACGCGGCGAGGACCACGAGCGCCACCACCGCCGTGAGCAGCACCCGGTCCGACGTCCAGCCGTGCACGGGGCCGGAGATGATCGCGTAGACCAGCGCGGCCATGCCGACGGTGGAGAGCAGCGCGCCGAGGAGGTCGGGGCGGTCGCCGCGAGGGTTCTTGGACTCGGGGACCAGGGCCACCGCCGCGACCAACGCCAGTGCGGCGACCGGGAGGTTGATCAGGAAGATCGCGCCCCACCAGAAGTGGTTGAGCATGAAGCCGCCGAGGAGCGGGCCGGTCGCGAAGCCCAGGGCGTTCACGGCGGCCCAGATGCCGATCGCCTTCGGCTGTTCCTCGGGGGCGAAGATCTGCATCACGACGGCGAGGGTGGTGGTGATGAGCAACGCCCCGCCGACCCCCATCCCGGCCCGCGCGACGATCAACTGCCCGGTGGAGTCGGCGAGTCCGGCGATCAGCGAGCCCGCGCCGAAGAGGACGAGACCCGTGATCAGCATCTTCTTGCGGCCGTAGCGGTCTGCCGCGCTGCCCGCCGTCAGCAACAGCCCCGACTGCACGAGCGAGTACGCGTTGATCATCCACTGGATGTCCGCGGTGCTCGCGTCGAGTTCGCGGGTGAGCGAGGGGATCGCGACGTTCAGGACGGTGTTGTCGAGCAGCACGGTGAGCTGCGCGAGACAGATGACTCCGAGGACGATCCAGCGCTTGGGATGACTACGGGGGTCTGGGGAGGTCGGCATGCTGTACACCGTAGAACAGTTCCTATACGGCGTACAACGGAGATTTCCCGGACACGAGGAGAGGCGGTGACCGTGTGGTCACCGCCTCTGCTCAGTGGAGATGGGTCAGCCGGGTGTCAGCTGCTCGTCTTCTGCGTCAGGTCGTAGAAGGTGGCCGAACCGACCGTCACCTTCTTGTAGTTCTTCTCGACCCACGAGGAGATCTGCGAGGAGCTGCCGGTGCTGCTGCCGCCCATTCCGGTGCCGCCCGAGATGAAGTAGTGGATCTTTCCGTCCGCCACGTACTTCTGGAACTGGGCCAACGTCGGTGACGGGTCGGTGCCGTTGAAGCCGCCGATCGCCATCACCGGGTCGCCGGTGGCGAGTTGGTAGCTCGCGGCGTTCTGGGAGCCGATGGACGCGGCCACCCAGGTGTACTTGCTCGCGTCCGTCTGGAGCAGCTTCTTCGCCGCCGAGGTGACCGTCGCGCCGTTGAGCAGGCCGCCGACGCCACCGCCGCCGCCCATGCCACCGCCGTCACCGGTCCCGCCGCCGAAGCCGCCACCCTGGTTCTGGGTGCCGCCACCGGGCGCTGTGCCCGTGCCGCCGCCGGGCATCGTGCCCGTGCCGCCGCCCGGGAAGCCGCCGCCCTGGTTCTGGGTGGTGCCGCCGTTGCCGCCCTGCTGGCCGGGCATCGTGCCCGTGCCGCCGGTACGGTTGCCGCCGCCGAAGCCGCCGCGACCGCCGCCGCCCGGACCGCCGCCGCCCATCATGCTCGCCCCGGCCGGACCGGCCGTCGGGATGGAGCCGGTGTGCGCCGAGTTGACCGTCGACATGGTGTACGCCGCCGGGCCCGCCAGGCCCGCCACGATGCTCAAGCCGACTGCCGCGAGGGCGAGTTGGCGGCCGATCTTCGCGACGAAGATCAGACCGAGCGCGCCCGCCAGGGAGCCGAGGAGGACCAGCCACTTCAGCCAGGGCAGGTAGTCGGAGGTGCGGTTGAGGAGGACGTAGCCCCACACACCGGCCGCGACTACCGCCGCCGCGAGGGTGATCGAGGCCCAGATCTCGCTCCGCCGCTCCCAGAGGGAACCCGCGCCGATGCCGATCACGGCCGCGATGTAGGGGGCGAGGGCGATCGTGTAGTACTGGTGGAAGATGCCCGCCATGTAGCTGAAGACGACCAGGGTCGTGACCAGCGAGCCGCCCCACACGAGCATCGAACTGCGCCTGACCGACGTGCGGTTGAGCTTGCGCGTGGCCACCAGGCCCGCGATCAGGAGGATCAGCGCGGTGGGCAGCAGCCAGGAGATCTGGCTGCCGATCTCGGAGTTGAACATCCGGTCCCAGCCCGTGGCACCCCACTGGCCCGTACCGCCGCCGCCACCGCCGCCTCCGACACTGCCGGTCTCGTCGCCGCTGAGGCGGCCGAACCCGTTGTAGCCGAAGGTCAGTTCAAGGAAGCTGTTGTTCTGCGAGCCGCCGATGTAGGGGCGGGACGAGGCGGGCCACAGCTCGACGAGCGCGACCCACCAACCGGCCGCGACGACCAACGCGCCCGTGGCCAGGCCCAGTTGGGCGAACCTCTTCTTCACGCTCACCGGCGCGCAGACCGCGTAGACGATGGCCAGCGGCGGCAGGATCAGGAAGGCCTGGAGGGTCTTCGACAGGAACGCGAAGCCGATCGCGACTCCGGCCCACACCAGCCACTTCGTACGGCCGTCCTCCAGGGCCCGGACGACGAGGTAGCAGGCCACCGACATCAGCAACGCCAGTGCCGCGTCGGGGTTGTTGAAGCGGAACATCAGCGCGGCGACCGGGGTGAGCGCCAGCACGGCGCCCGCGATCAGACCGGCCTCGGGGCTGTGGCGGCGGCGGACCGCCGCGTAGACGACCGCGACCGTGCCGACGCCCATGAGGACCTCGGGGACCAGGATCGCCCACGAGTTGAGGCCGAAGATCCGGACCGAGATCTCCATCGGCCACAGGAACGCCGAGGGCTTGTCGACGGTGATCGCGTTGCCCGCGTCCAGCGAGCCGAACAGCATCGCCTTCCAGCTCTTGCTGCCGGCCTGAACAGCCGCCGAGTAGAAGGAGTTCGAGTACCCGGACGCGCTCAGGTTGTAGAGGTAGAGCAGGCCGGTCGCCAGGAGCATGCCCCAGAAGGCGGGGCGTGCCCAGCGCGGGTCCTCGGGACGGCCGCGCCACAGGCGGCGCCCGAGCGGCTGCTTGGGCTCACCGGCCTGGGGGGCCAGGGTGTCCGAGGATGCCGCCGGTTCCTGCACGGCCGTGTCTCTGCCGGTGTCCGGGTCACCGGTCGGCGCCCCCCAGGACGAGGGGCCGCCTCCTCCCGGATAGGTCGTCTGATCGGTTTCGGTGGTCATCGGGGATCCCTCGGATCGGTGTCGTGGGGACGCACCGGCTGCAACCGCATCGTCGCGTCCCTCCAGGTGCCGTCCGCGGCTTCACCGGCGCGGAACTGGGTGGTGGTGTCGTACGTCGTCGTGGTGGTGGTGGTGTCGTACGGCATGCCCTGCTGAGGCTGGGGCTGCCGGTGGGGCAGCGGACCGTACGCACCGTGGTGCTGCTGAGCGTGCTGGGGTGCCGTCGTCGCCGCCGTCGAATAGGTGGGCGACGAAGGGGATTTGAGGGCCGCGAGCGTCGACTCGTCGGTGCTGTCGCCGCGGTCCGGGAAGACCCAGGCACGGAAGAGCAGGAAGCGCAGGACGGTCGCCGCGAGGTTGGCGGCCACCAGGACCGCGAGTTCGGTGGAGTGCGCCGGGTCGCTGCTGGCCGCGTTCAGCGCCGCGAGGGAACCGCTGGTCAGTGCGAGGCCGATGGCGAAGACGACCAGGCCCTGTGCCTGGTGACGGACGGCTCCGCCCTTGCCGCGGACCCCGAAGGTGAGGCGGCGGTTGGCGGCCGTGTTGGCGACCGCCGAGACCAGCAGCGCGAGCGCGTTGGCGATCTGCGAGCCGGAGAACTGCCGGAAGGCGCTGTAGAGCACCAGGTAGAAGAGGGTGGAGAGACCGCCGACCACGCAGAATCCGACGAGCTGGCGGGCCAGGCCCTTGGGCACGTCCTTGATGTCACGGTCCCGGGGGTCGTCGCCGAAGGGGCGCGTGACACGGTCGAGCGGCAGCGAACCGGAGGCCAGGGCCTTGCCCACGCGCCACACTCCCTTCAGGTCCTCGGTCGCCGTCTTGACGATGTGGACGGTCGAGTTCGGGTCGTCGACCCAGTCGACCGGCACCTCGTGGATGCGCAGTCCGGCCCGTTCGGCCAGCACCAGCATCTCGGTGTCGAAGAACCAGCCGGTGTCCTCGACGAGCGGCAGCAGGGCCTGGGCCACATCACGCCGGATCGCCTTGAATCCGCACTGGGCGTCCGAGAAGCGGGCCTGGAGCGAGCCGCGCAGGATCAGGTTGTAGGTCCGGCTGATGAACTCGCGCTTGGCGCCACGCACGACACGCGACGAGCGGGCCAGCCGGGAACCGATCGCCAGGTCGGAGTGACCCGAGATCAGCGGCGCCACCAGGGGGAGCAGCGCGTTGAGGTCGGTGGAGAGATCGACGTCCATATAGGCGAGGATCGGGGCGTCCGAGGCGGACCAGACGGTGCGCAGTGCTCGACCGCGCCCCTTCTGCTCCAGCCGGAACGATTTCACCTCGGGGATCTCCGACTCCAGCCGCGCCGCCACCTGAGGAGTGGTGTCGATCGACGCGTTGTCCGCGATGGTGATGCGGAACGCGTACGGGAACGTGCGCTTGAGGTGCTCGTGCAGTCTGAGCACACATGGCTGGAGGTCCTTCTCCTCGTTGTAGACGGGGATCACTACGTCCAGGACAGGCGTACCGGCGTCTCCGGCCGGGAGGTGCTCCCGCGCCGGCAGGGTGCCGGGAGAAGAGTCGGTTCGCATGAACCGACTCTCCTCAAGCGCCCTGTTGCACCCATGTGGTGGCACTGTGCTGTGCCTGTGAGTGCGATTGCCAATTCGTTTCGGGGGCGGGCGTGGGCACAGCCGGTGCAAGCGCGGGCAGATGCACGGTGAACACAGTGCGTCCGGGAACGCTGTCCACGGTGACGGCACCGCCGTGCGCGGTCGCGACCGCCTGCACGATGGCGAGGCCCAGACCGGTCGACCCGGTGGAGCGGGAACGCGCCGAGTCGCCGCGCGCGAACCGTTCGAATACGTGCGGCAGCAAATCCGGCGGGATGCCCTGGCCGTTGTCCTCGACGTCCACACACATCCACGGTCCGCGCCGCTGCACGCGTGCGGTGATCGTCGTACCCGGTGGGGTGTGCTTGCGGGCGTTGCCGAGCAGGTTGACGAGGACCTGCTGGATGCGGGCCGCGTCCGCCGACACGAGGGCCGGTTCGTCGGGCAGGTCGAGCCGCCAGTTGTGGCCCATGCCGGCCGCGCGCGAGTCGCTGATGGTGTCCACGACGAGCGGGATCAGGTCGGTCTGGTCGAACTGGAGCGGTCTGCCCGCGTCGAGCCGGGCGAGCAGCAGCAGATCCTCGACGAGGAGGGTCATGCGCCCGGCCTCGGACTCGATTCTCCCGAGGGCGTGCTTGGTGTCGGGGCCGGTCTGTTCGCGTCCGCGACGGGTGAGTTCGGCGTATCCCCGGATGGAGGCGAGGGGCGTCCGAAGCTCATGACTGGCGTCCGCGACGAACTGCCGTACCCGCATCTCGCTCTGCTGTCTCGCGTGCAGGGCGCCGTGCACATGGTCGAGCATCCGGTTGAGCGCGGCCCCGACCTGGCCGACCTCGGTATGCGGGTCGGTCTCGGACTCGGGGACCCGTTCGTTCAGGGTCACCTCGCCCGTGTGGAGGGGCAGTTCGGAGACCCGGGTGGCGGTCGCGGCGACTCGGCGGAGGGGGCGGGTGGCGATGCCGACCAGGATGTAACCGGCGATGCCCGCGGCCACGAGGCCGGCGGCGGTGACGCTGAGTTCGACGAGGATGAGGGTGTTGACGGTGTTGTCGACATCCGTGGTCGGCAGTGCGATGTAGTAGCCCTCGGTGGTGTTGCCGGGGGTCGAGGCGTACTTGACGAGATAGTCCCCGAGGCCCGGGATGGTCACGGTGTGCGTCTTGTTGTCCTTCGCCACGGAGGCAAGGGCCTGCTTCTGCGCGGTGTTGAGACCTACGGTGGCCATCCCGTTGCCCGCGCCACTGCTGTCGGTCTTCTGCTTGTTGTAGGACGCGGTGGTGATCACGCCCTTCTTCGCATAGGCGGCGACGGTCTTCTCCTGCGTCGGACCGATGAGGCCGGTGAGGAGTCTGTTGACCTTTTCGGCCGACGTGACGGCCTTGCCGGGATCGGAATCCGAGGAAGAGGCGGACGAGTTGGACGAGTTGGACGAGTTGGAGGATCCCTTGCCCAGGCCCGCCGGACCGGCCGGTCCGCCGTCCGGGTTCCCCTGAGGACGGCCCACCGCCCGGATGGCCGTGTCCGTCACCTTGCCTTCGAGCTGCTGGTACAGGTGCGACTTCAACGCGACGGTCGTCACCGTACCGATCACCGCGCACACCACCGCGATCAGCGTCACGGACGCGACGACGAGCCGGGTCCGCAGGGTGCGCGGCTTACCCGCTCGCTTCTTCTGCGCACGCGGCCGTCGTCGCCCGCTCATGAGGCCGCGGGCTTGATCAGGTAACCGGCACCGCGTCGAGTGTGGATCATCGGCTCACGTCCCGCGTCGATCTTCCGGCGGAGGTACGAGATGTAGAGCTCGACCACATTGGCCTGCCCACCGAAGTCGTACGACCACACACGGTCGAGGATCTGTGCCTTGCTGAGTACACGACGGGGATTACGCATCAGGAAGCGCAACAGCTCAAACTCGGTGGCGGTGAGGTGGATGCCCTCACCGGCCCGCGACACCTCGTGGCTGTCCTCGTCGAGGGTGAGGTCACCCACGACCAGCACGGAGTCGGAGCGGCGGTCCGCCGCACCGGAGCGGCGGATCAGCCCGCGCAGCCGGGCCACGACCTCTTCGAGGCTGAACGGCTTGGTGACGTAGTCGTCGCCGCCGGCGGTGAGCCCCGCGATCCGGTCCTCGACCGCGTCCTTCGCGGTGAGGAACAGCACCGGAACGTCCGGCAGCTCACGGCGCAGCCGACCCAGGACGGTCAGACCGTCCATGTCGGGCAGCATCATGTCGAGGACGACGGCGTCGGGCCGGAACTCACGCGCGGTCTGGATCGCGCCGGTTCCGTCACCCGCGCTGCGGATCTGCCAGCCTTCATAGCGAAGGGCCATGGACAGCAGCTCGGTGATCGACAGCTCGTCGTCCACCACAAGCACTCGGACGGGGCTCCCGTCCGGCCTCAGCAGTTCGGTGCGCCCCTGGGGCGAGGTCGTGGTCATGGTGGACACGTTGTCGTGGTCCTCTTAGAGCACGCTTTCTAGAGTCTGTGATTTTCCTGAGAAACGCACAGGGGCCTCTCAGGGAACACCTTGGAATCTCTTGCCCGGGACTTATCCCGTCCCGCACACGGCTCCGGCGGACCTGTGCGTTCCGCCCGCGCCGCCTCGGTCTCCCCTGTATCCCCCCAACCTCCCTCTCTCCCTCACAGTCCGGTGCCCAGCCCGAACAGCTCCGCCCCGTTGTCGTGGCAGACCGCCCGCAGCCAGTCGTCCCCGAGGCCCAGCCGCTCCAGGGCGTGCAGTTGATGCAGGTACGGATACGGGATGTTCGGGAAGTCGCTGCCGAGTAGAACGCGGTTTCCCAGGGCGGCCAGCCGGGGGAGCGCACGCGGCGGGAAGGGGGCCAGGCGTTCGCTGAAGTCCGTGAACGCCATCGTCGTGTCCAGCCGCACCTCCCCGTACCGCTCGGCGAGGCCGAGGAAGTCCTCGTACTCCGACATCCCCATGTGCGCGACGACCAGCCGCAGCCGCGGGTGTCTTGCCAGCACCCGGCCGATCGGCTCGGGCCCGGTGTGCTTGCCGGGGGCCGGCCCCGACCCGCAGTGGATCACGACCGGTGTCCCGGACTCGGCGAGCAACCCCCAGGCGGGATCGAGGAGTTCGTCGGCCGGGTCGTACGCCCCGACCTGCACATGCGCCTTGAACACCCGCGCGCCTGAGTCCAGCGCCTCCCGGACGTAGTCCTCAACTCCCTCTTCCGGGAAGAGAGTCGAGGTGTGCAGACAGTCGGGGGTGCGGGCGGCGAAGTCGACGGCCCAGCCGTTGAGCCAGCGGGCCATGCCGGGCTTGTGCGGGTAGAGCATGGCGGTGAAAGCGCGTACTCCGAACTCCCTTATCAGCGCGACCCGTTCGTCCTCCTGCTTCCGGTAGGTGATCGGCCACTCCAGCGCTCCACCGGTCGAGGGCCCGAGCGCGTCGAAGTAACCCCAGACCTTGCGCAGCACCCGCTCGGGCATGAAGTGAGTGTGCACGTCGACGAGCCCGGGCAGCCCGAGCCGCCGCCAGAACCGCCGGATCTCGACCGCCTCGGGCACGCCGAGCGCCTCGGCTACCTCGGACCCTCCGACCGCCTCGGTAACGCCGACCGTCTCAGCCACCCCGGCCGTCTCGGCGGCCACTCCGACCCTCTCGGCGGCCACTCCGGCCGTCTCGGCCGCCGCGCCGGCTTCACCGGCTTCACACCCTTCACTGTCCATTTCCATAGGGGACCCCACTCCTGCCCATCGCTATCGAACCGGCCCCTGCTCGTCCACATGGAAGGCGGGCGTCCCCAGAAACACGTCGGCTGTCACCGGCCCGTAGGCGACGTTGAACGTGTCCAGCCAGTACGACCAGTCCTGCATACCGGCCGCGCTGCTGAATCGGTAGTTGAGCTGCCACCGGACCCACTGCCCCGGCGCGAGCCGGACCGCGGGCGGCCGACGCGCCCTGGGCGGCAGCCCGAACAGCGGGTCCACGCGCGGGAACACTCTCAACCGCCCGTCGGTCTCCCGGAGTTGGACCGCGACCTGCTTCCGCTCCACCCGGCTGTCGTGCGGAGTGAAGTCGTCCTTCTCGTGCATCCGTACCGTGTGGACCGTGTGAGCCGTGTGAGCCGTGTGGGCCAGCGACGCCATCCCGTACGGCAGCGGGAATCCGACCGGGGCCGCGTTTCTGCGTGCGGCCGCCTCGCCTCCCCGTGACCGCTTCGTCCAGGACGTGCGGACCCACTGGACGGTGACCTCCATGACGACTCCTCCCCGTTCCCTTCCCCGTTCTTAGAACAACCCTTCCTGTCCCAGTTCTCAGAACAGCCCTTCCTGGACCCCCGGTGCTTCCCTCCTGAACTCCCTCACCGGCACGGTGAATTCAACCGTCTCGCCCCCGGCCGGGATCAGCTCCCACCCCGTCATCAACCGCGTGTCCAGCACGACCACGCCCCGCCCGGTCGCGAGGTGGAGATCCGGTCCCGCCGCCGCGAGCAGCTCCCCGCTCACCACCCCGCCCGCGACCAGCCCGCCCACCTCGCCGACGGCGGCCGGAAGGTCCGTAAGCCCGAACGCGTCGACGTGGTCCACCGGTTGGTACGGCTCGCGGTGGAGCGACTCCGGCCATTCGCGCAGCGCGAGAGCCCGGGCGTGCAACTCGGCGATCTCGGCCGCGCGCTCCGCCGCCGAACCCGGCAGCGCGGAGCGGACCGCGCGCTTCTCGCCGTAGGGAATCCGGTCCGGTACCCGGAGTGCGGCGCGCAGCAACTCCTCCGAACGCCGTGCCGCCATCAGTGGGCCGAGGCCCAGCCAGCTGAAGCAGACGGCGCCCTGCTCAAGCAGTCGCGCGGAGCCACGTTCTTCGGCGGTGATGCCGACCTTGAGCAGGCCGGGGCCGAACCAGGCCAGATATACGTGGTACGGCCGCGGGTCGTCCGCGATCGTGTCCGCGGCCACCGAGTGCGCCCGGTCCAGCCGCGCGCACTCTTCGCACCGCGCTCCCGTGCTCCGCTCCGGCACGGCCGCACGCAGCGGGCAGGTATGCCCCCGTGCTCCCACGCATGTCCGCCCGCCTCCTTCCGCGACCTCGAAGGCCACCCGCTTCCCGCGGGGCAGCGGGCTCCCGCGCCCGCCGTCCCACTTCAACTCGGGACCGCCTACCGTCCATCGGAGTCCCGAGCACTTCCACGTCCGTGGTGCCCGTGATGTCTGTGCCATCGCTCACGAGATTAGACGGCGCCACTGACAACGGCCTCAGCCTGCGGTTTCTCCGAGCGGGACGGGCTGCTGCCGGGTCTCCTCCGTGCGGCCTTCCGTACGTCCTTCCGTACGTCCTTCCGCGCGGCCCTCCGTACTCCCCTCCGCCGGCCGTCCCTGTCCCCGTCCCCGCCCTGCCAGCCGGCACCCGACACACCCGGCGTGCCCGGCCCGCGCCAACGGGTCCCGTACCCGCATCCCCCACTGCGCCCGGTCCCGCCGCCCGGGCGGCTTGCCCCAGCCGTTGAGGTGGAGCGCCCAGGTGACCAGGACCGCGACGACGGCGATCCCCAGCCCGCCGCCGATCAGCGCGGCGGAGACCGTACACACCCCCGCCCCGGCGACAGCCGTCCCGACGGTCGCGATGCCGAATCCGGTCCACCCGGCGACCGTATGTCCCTCGTCATACTGGTGTGCGCTCATGTGCCAGCCCCCTCAGACTCCTGAGATCTCTCACCATCTAAGAAGTTTAGAGTATTAACCTCTCACTAGCTAAGGCAATATCCATGCAAGCCAAGCCCCGCCCCGCCGCCACCCCGGCCCAGGCACTGGACGCGATGGACTCCCTCATCGCCACCGCCCAGCTCGGCCAGCAGGAAATGGCCGAACGGCTGGGCCTGAACGTCACCGATCTGCTCTGCTTCGCCTGCGTCCTGAAGGCGGGCGAGAACCTCCTCACGGCGGGCGACCTCGCCGAGCACGCCCACGTCACGACGGGCGCGGTGACCGGGATCCTCAACCGCCTGGAACGCGCCGGTTTCATCACCCGCGTCCCCGACCCCACCGACCGCCGCCGCGTCCGCGTGGCCTCGGTACCGGCCGCCGTGACCCGGGTCGTCGCCCTCTACGGGCCGTACTACGACCGCCTCAACGCCCAGTTCGCCGACTACTCCCCCGAGGAGATCGCCGTACTGGCCGACTGGTTCGCACGGACGTCGACGCTGGCGCAGGACTACATCGAGGAACTCCGCGCGCGGGACAGAGAGAAGGACGGGGAGTGACGGGGAGTAGAGCACGGGGGGCAAGCCCGACCCCGTTGGTGTAGCGGGCTACACCAACGGTTCGGGAGAGTGCTTCATCGTGCCCGCAGCCGTATGACGGCATCGTTGATCTCAGCCGGTCAAGAGGATCGGCGCAGGTCGAACGGCCGCCGTACGGAGGGAAATCCCATGACAACCACTCCCGGTCCGTTCGCTTCCTTCGTCCGGTTCGTGGTGTGCGGGGGCGGGGTCGGCGTCCTGTCCAGCCTGGCGGTGCCGCTGCTCGCCGGGCTGATGCCCTGGGCGGTGGCGAACGCGCTGATCACGATCGCGTCGACCATCCTCTGCACCGAACTGCACGCCCTGTTCACCTTCGGCACCGGGCGCCGTCCCGGTCTGCGCGAGCACTGGCAGTCGGCGGGTTCCGCGACGGCGGCCTACGCGGCGACGTCCGCCGCGATCCTCGTCCTCCACACCGTCCAGTCCTCCCCCAGCATGCTCACCGAACAGATCGTCTACCTCAGCGCCTCGGCCCTCGCCGGCATCGGCCGCTTCCTGGTCCTGCGCCTGTTCGTCTTCGCCGACCGCACCGCACCGGCGACCGTCGCGATCCCGGTACGGCCGGTGCCGGCGACGCCCGTCTTCAGCGCGGCGGCGTAAGGGGCAGGGGCCCGCGCCCCAACAGCCTTGCGCACCAACGGAAGTGGCCGTCTCCACCGTCCGAGGAGAACAGGTCGTAGGTCGCCAGAGCGTAGGCACGCTGGTAGAGGTCGAGCGTGTGCGGCGAGTGGCGGAGCTCCTCGGCGAACAGGCGGGTGAGCGTGGCGGTGTGCGGTTCCGCGTACGGCCCGTACATGTCCCACACCGCGGCCGTCACCGCGGCCTCGAAGGCCGGGTCGCCCGCGGTCGTGAAGAACCCGAAGTCGAGTACGGCCATGGGCGCGCCGCTGTCGTCGACATGGATGTTGGGCGGTACGAGGTCGCCGTGCACGACGGAGACGAACGGGCCGTCCGGCAGCGCCACCAGGGACTCGACGGTCCGACGCACGACGTCCGCGAGGTCGGAAACCCTGGCGGCAAGCAGGTCACCATGCCTGCGGACGGCCCGCCGGACGAGTGCGGCGAGCGCGTCGGGGAAGCGGGCGTGCCCCTCCCAGAGGGGGCGGTCGTCGCCCTGGACGGTGAGGCGGCGCATGGCATCGGTTCCGGGTACGGCGGCCAGGGCGCGCAGAACCGTCAGCAGGGCGTCGGTCTCCCTCTCGGGCAGCTCCCGTGGCGGCGCCGCGACCGCCGAGTCGGCCCGCAGCGGTGCCCCCGCCAACTCGCGTTCATAGGTGACGAGGACGCCTTCGTGCTCCTCGACGGTGAGGATCTCCGGCGTGGCGAACGGCAGCGACGCCGCGTGCCGGGGCCGGGCGATGTCGTCGTAGACCCGCCGGAGGAGGTCCGGAGCGGCTGGTCGGCGACCGGTCCACACCTTGGCGACCGTCCCGTCGCCCAGGCGGTAGACGGCGCCTTCGACACCGGCGGCGAGGGGGCGGGCGGCTCCGTGACCACGGTCGGCGAAGTAGCGGACCCAGGTGGTGGAGTGCTGTTGACGGTGGGTGGTCATGGCTGAAGTAGACCCGAGCGAAGCCGAGGAGATCCGAGGAGACCGAAGTGGTCCGAGGAGACCGAAGTGGTCGGAGTAGAACCGGGTAGATCCAGGTGGAGACGGTCAGCCTGGGGCTTCCTGCGCCGCTTCACCGCTTCGCCGATGAGTGGACGGGCCTGCCCCTGCGGCCCGAGGACGGCTGCACCACGGCAGAACTGGACGCGGTCGAGGCCGAGTTGGGCTTCGGATCCGCTTCTCCCGCCGCCCGCCCTCCGGGTCGTCGACGACTTCGGCTGCGCCGGTACGGGGCCCCGGGGCGGCTGCTGCACCGGGACGGGGCGTTCGACCACTGCTGGGTCCACGCGCGCGGACGCACGGCCGCCGACCTGGAGACGATCCGCGCGGACCTGCCGGGACCGAGGGTCGTCGGCTGAGCAACTGCCGTTGCTAGATGGAGTGTTCGTACGTGACGCGGCCGCACAGGGCGGCCGGGCTCCGCGCACCGGGCGGCTCTACGACAACCACTTCGTCTCCGTGGTCACTGTCAAGAACCGCGAGGTGACGTACTGACGCGACTACATGGCCCCGGCGCCTAGCCCGCCCGGCCGTAGGCCTCGTCCAGCTCCGAGAACGATGCCGGCCCGTCGTCGAGCGGCAGCGTCTCGTCGTCCCCGAAGTCCGGGGCCTGGAAGGGGTTCGTCGCCGGAGGGGGCGATCCCGCGTTGGCATGGCGGGACGCCCCTTCCGGGGCGGAGAACAGCGAGGTCAGTTCGATGAGAGGTCTCCCGTTCGTTACAGGCCGCCAGGACCTGGTGTGCCGTGACCGGGCACTGCGGTCCTACAGCTTGCTCATCTTGGCGTACGGACTCAGGATGCGCTCCTGAACCGACCCGAAGTCGACGAGCACCGCGATTCCGTCCTCGATGCCGATGACCCGGCCGAGGCCGTACATGTCGTGTGTCACCTGGTCGCCCACGGCGAAATGCTTGGGGGCCGCCGCGGCCGGTGCCTTGAAGGGACTGGTGGGCAGATAGCGCTTCGGTGCAGCTGGCTTTGTCATTGCTTCCAGTATGGGCCTAGACACGCCTCTCGCTGAGGCCGTCCACATCGCTTGTTCATCACAACCTGGTGCACGACCCCCTGGACGACCCCACCGAACGCCCGAAATCATGTGAGCAACGTCACTTTGGGGTGGGGGAGGGCGGGAGAGGATGGTTGTACGGCAGGGGCGGACACCCCAGACCGCGAGCACCGTCGTCGAGGAACACCGTCGAGCGACGCCGTCGAGCAATGCCGTCAACACAAAAGCCAGGACCCCGTGGATCTCTCCACAGGGCCCTGTTCTGCTGTGCACTCGGCAGGATTCGAACCTGCAACCTTCTGATCCGTAGTCAGATGCTCTATCCGTTAAGCTACGAGTGCTTGATTTTCTCTTGTTTTCCTTCGCCGCTCCCGGCCCTTCCGGCCCGCTCGCGGCGACAGGAAGAACATTACATGACTGCCGCCGCCATGTGAAATCCGTTAGCCATACCCCTTGTGAGCTGCGGAAACGGCCCGAAAACGACCTTGTGAACGGCCGAAGCCCCGGTCGCTCGGACCGGGGCTTCGGATGGGGTGCGGAGGCGGAGGGATTTGAACCCTCGATGGGATTTGCGTCCCAAACCGCATTAGCAGTGCGGCGCCATAGACCGGACTAGGCGACGCCTCCAGCAACGACCTCCCGCGCGAGCGCGAGTGGTGCGTGCAGATGATGACACAGACGAACGCGGTGCCACCAATCGCGCCCTACGGTACTAGGCGGGCGGGCCGCAGGGCAAAGCCGTTGATGCCGGCCGCCGTGTCCGCAACGTCCGGGAGCGGTGGGCGTTAGTCAGGTCATGTTGCAGGTCAACCGTCTCCTTGTGAACCGTCTCCTCGTGATCGCCGCCGCGTCCGCCGCCACCGTCGGCGCACTGGCCGCGACGCCCGCCACCGCGTCCCCCACGACCGCCCGCACGCCCGCCACCCCGCCCTCCGCGACCACCCGTACTCTCGCGCCGCCGCCCGTGCGTGACGAGGACCGGTCCGGCGGTGACCATCTCACCGTCACCGTCCGGCACGCGGGTGCCGCCGACGGGACGCACGAGTTGTACTGCCACCCCGGCGGCGGCACCCACCCGGACATCACCGGCGCCTGCGCGGCCGTCGGCCGCAACACCCAGTGGGGGAAGGACCCCTTCGCCCCGGTGCCCCCGGACAGCATGTGCACGATGATCTACGGCGGCCCCGCGACCGCCCATGTCACCGGCACGTGGGCCGGACGCCCCGTCGACACGACGTACGACCGCGGCAACGGCTGCGCGATCTCCCGCTGGAACGGGATGGTCCCGCTGCTGCCCGACCTCGGCGCCGGTCACTAGAAACTCCGGAGAGTGGTGGGCGTCGGCGTTCGGTCACACGTTCTGCGTCACTTCACCGTGCGACCTCCCTCTCATCTCACTCCGCGAGCACAAGGAGTGCCCTTAGACTCCCTCGCGTGACACGTCGCGGGCCGGTTGGCAAGATGGCCTCCGCGGTCGGCAAGGTGCGGTAACAGGGAGGAAGCGTCTCGTGAGCAGCAGGCCATCCCGAGGCGCTGCTCGCCTCGCAGCCATACTCGACGCGCTCCCGGACGCGTTGGTCCTGGTCAACGCCAACGGGACGGTCGTCAACGCGAACACCATCGCGCTGGAGGCCTTCGAGGCGCCCGGCACCGCGCTCGTCGGACGCGGACTGCTGGACCTGCTGCCGGAGTTCGACTCCCGGCTCATCCCAGGTTCCATGCGGCGCCCCGACTCGATGGACCCGCGCGGCCGGACCAAGCCGACCCGGATGATCGCCCGCCGGACCGACGGCTCCGAGTTCCCCGTCGAGGTCACCAGCGCCAACCTCGAAGACGGCCAGCAGGCCTACGACGGCTACGGCTACACCGCCGACGAACTGCTGATGCTCGTCGTCCGCGACCTCTCCGGGACCGTCGACACCGAGGCCGAGCTGGCCCGTTCGCAGCGGCAGACCGAGATGATCCTGCGCGCCGCCGCCGAGGGTGTCGTAGGAACGGACACGGACGGGCGGGTCGTGCTGGTCAATCCGGCGGCCGCGCAGATCCTCGGGTACCGCGCCAGCGATCTGGGCGGCAAGGAGCTGCACACGCTCGTGCTGCACTCGCGGGCGGACGGTTCGCCGTTCCCGTACGGGGAGTCGCCGCTCGCCGACACCCTGCGGTCCGGGCGGAAGCACCGGGTGCGCGGGCAGGTGCTGTTCGCCAAGAACGGGGACCGGGTCTCCGTCGACCTCACCACCGCGCCCGTGCGCGACGGCGACCAGCTCGTCGGCGCCGTGATGACCTTCACCGACCGGCGGCCCTACGACTCGCTCGCCGAGGAGAAGGAAGCAGCCGACAAGCTGCACCGGGACGAGCTGGAGCGGATCGACGAGGAGCACGCCTCCGAGCTGACCTCCCTGCGCCAGAAGCACATCACCGAGACCGAGGAGCTCCAGGAGCAGCACGAGGAGGAGCTCGCGGCGAACGAGGAGCGGTACGCGGCTCTCGGCGAGCGGGAGAAGGACCGCTACGAGGAACTCGCCGCGCGGCACGAGCAGTTGCTCACGCTGCTCGGGCGTTCGCTGCGCGGGCCCCTGGACGAACTGCGCCGGGAACTGGCCGCGTTGGCCGCCGACGACGCCGGGCAGCTGTGGCCCGAGGCCAACCAGGTCCTCCATCATCTGTCGGCCGGTTACTCGCGCATCACGCAGCTCATCGACAACGTGCTCGGCTATCAGCGGCTGGAGACCGGGGCCGAGGAGATCTCGCGGACGAAGGTCATGCTGGACGCCGTGGTCGCCGCCGGTGTCGACGGGGCCGTAGAACTGATCGGTCCGGGGCGGGTGCAGTTCGCCGTGCACGCGCCGCCCATCGAGGCCGAGGTCGACCCCGCGCTGCTCGCCACCGCGCTCGCCCACCTCGTCGCGGACGTCGCCGGCGTCGACGCGACCGGCAACTCGCCCGCTTCGGCGGGCGGTTACATGGACAACACGGTCGTCGTGGCGGCGGCGCAGCGCGGTGAGGTCGTACGGATCGAGGTGCGCGGGCCGTACGCCGGGGGAGACCCGGTGCACGAGCCGATCGTGCGCGGGATCGTGCGGGCGCACGGCGGTGTGTTGCAGACGCACGACGTGCCGGGGATGAGCGGCAGCGCGTATGTGCTGGAGGTTCCGATCGGGGGCGGGGCGGGGGCCGTCGCGGTTCCGGCCGCGACCGGCGGTGCCGAACTCGCCCTGCCCGAGCAGGCCACGGGTGGCAACAGCGGGCGGCGGCGGGCCCGGCGGTCCTCCGTCGACGCGTTCCTGGAGAGCGAGGTGCCGGGCGACGGCTCCGGTGGGTCTGACGGCTCCGACGGCTCCGTTGGTGAGGGCGCGGTGCCGACCGGGCGGCGCAGGAGGCGTGCGGGCGAGGAGTCCGCGGCGGCCGTGGAAGCGGGTGGCGACGGCGCTTCCAGCGGTACCGGGCGACGGCGCGGGCGGGCGGCCGAGGTCGGCGCCGGTAACGGTGACGGTGACGTTGACGGTTCTGAGGGTGACGCGGGCGGTGTGTCCGAGGGTGCCGTGATGACGGCGGCGGAGCACGCGGCCGGAACGGCGGCCTCCGGTACGGGGCTGGGCGCGGTGCCGCCGGGGGGCGTGCCCGTGCCCGCACCTGGCGGCGGTGGCGAGCGGCAGGCGTTGCCGCCCGCGTTGCCCGCGGGGGGTGCGGCCGACGGCTCCAGTGGCTCCGGTGACTCCGTTGGCGAGGACGGGCAGCCGACCGGGCGTCGTAGGCGCGCGCTCGCCGCCGCGGCCGAGCGGGCCGCCGCGCAGGAGGCGGGCGCCCGTA
The DNA here is from genome assembly GCF_053891435.1 of Streptomyces sp. NPDC002276. Lineage (NCBI taxonomy): Bacteria > Bacillati > Actinomycetota > Actinomycetes > Kitasatosporales > Streptomycetaceae > Streptomyces > Streptomyces sp. NPDC002276. The sequence continues at coordinate 189,574 of NZ_JBSFCQ010000008.1, forward strand.
CGGTGTTCGCGCTGCCGCCGGCCGAGGCGGACCGGACGCCGGAGACCGGCGCGCAGGCTCCGGGGGTGCAGGTCGCACCTGGAGTTCCGGTCGCTCCCGCGCAGGTTGCCAGTGACGAAGGGCGGCACGACGCCGTTCCGCACGACCAGTCCGACGACCACACTCCGCCGCAGCCGCACCCCGCGAGCGCGCCGACCGGGCGCCGTCGCCGGGCCGTGGCCCAGCCGCAGCAGCCCGCGGAGGGCGTGCCGGTGCAGGCGGCGGGCGCGGTGGTTCCGGCGCAGGGGACGGCGGGTCAGGGACAGCAAGTCGCCGCGCCCGGGCAGCAGTCGGTCCAGCAGGGGCCGGGTGTCGCCGTGGGCGTACCGGCGGCGCAGGTCGGGGTCGCCCCCGTACTGCCCGGGCAGAACACCGGGCAGACCGCTCAGAACACCGGTCAGCTCGCGGCGGCGGGCGACGCGGCCGTGGGACAAGGACCCGTGGGACAAGCACTCGCGGGACAAGGACTCGCGGGACAAGGACTTCCCGGGCAGGTGCAGGGCGTAGGGCAGGTGCCGGGTGTAGTGCAGCCGGTGCCCGGTCAGCCGGGCAGCGCCATGCAACTCGCGCCCGCGCAGAGCCTCCCCGCCCCGGGACAGAACACCGCGGCCCAGCCGCTCCCGCTCCCGGCGGAGGCTGTCCCCGGCCAGGGCATCCCCGCGCAAGCGGCGCTGCCGCAGGGCGGCCCCGGTCAGCCGGTCTCCCCGCACGGTATTCCCGGGCAGGGCGGCCCCGCTCAGGCCCAACCCGGCGCGGCCGTCGCGGCCGTACCGGCGCAGGCGCTTCCCGCCGCTCAGCCGGTGCCGGGCGCGACACCCGCCCCCGGCACCCCTGCACCGGCGAACGGCGCCGGCCCCGCCGTAGCCCCGAACCCGGACCCGAACCTTCAGCCGAATTCGCAGCCGAACCCGAACGCCCCCGCACCGCCCGCTCCCACCGCTCCCGCTCCCGCCGCGCAGGCGCGGGTCGCGCAGCCGTTGCCCGCTGAGGCTGCCGTGCCGGCGCCGACCGGGGCTACGGTCGCGGGCGTTGATCCCAACTCCACTCAGGGGCGGGCGATCAGTGTGCGGACGTTGGGGCAGGGAGTGCCGTTCACGCGGCAGGCGGCTCAGGTGCAGCAGCCGACCGCGACGCCTCCGCCGCATACGCCGGGCGGTGGCGGGCGGCGGCGGAAGCTGGGGACGCGGCCCGATGCCGGTACCGCCGGGTCGGCGCGTCCGCATCCCCAGGGTGAGCAGGCGCAGCCCTCCATGGCCGGGCAGTCGCGGCTCTCGCCGATCACCGAGGGCGCCGGACGGTCGTACGCCATAGGAGCACCGGACGAGAACGCGGCCGAGGGGCCCGAGCCGTTGGACGGTCCCGGTGGGGCCGTCGAGATCGCGGACACGCCGAGGCCGCAGCCGCTCGACGACGAACTGCCTCCCGAGCCGCTCGACAACCCGCGCCGGTTGCTGGTGTGGCCCGCGCCGGACGTGACGACCACGCAGGCGCTGAGCGACCGCGGGTACCGGCCCGTCATCGTGCACTCGCGCGAGGAGGTCGACGCGCAGATCGCCGCGTTCCCTGCGGCGCTGTTCGTGGACCCGCTGACCGGGCCGATCACGCGGACCGCACTTCAGTCGTTGCGGCAGGCGGCCGTCGCTGCCGAGGTGCCGGTGCTCGTGACCGCCGGGCTCGGGCAGGCCACGCGTGAGGCGGCCTACGGCGCCGATCCCGCCGTACTGCTGAAGGCGCTCGCGCCCCGGGACAGTGAGCAGCATCCGCCGCGGGTGCTGTTGATCGAGGAGCACGCGGAGATCGCGCTGGCGCTGACCGCGACGCTGGAGCGGCGCGGGATGCAGGTGGCGCGGGCCGCGAGCGATGCCGACGCGGTGACGTTGGCGGGGCAGTTGCGGCCCAACCTCGTGGTGATGGATCTGTTGCAGGTGCACAAGCGGCGGGCCGGGATCGTCGACTGGCTGCGGGCGAACGGCCAGCTCAACCGCACTCCGCTGGTCGTCTACACCGCCGCCGTCGACGAGGCCGATCTGCCCCGGCTGGCCTCCGGGGAGACCGTCCTCTTCCTCGCCGAACGGTCGACGAGCACGGAGGTCCAGTCGAGGATCGTGGACCTGTTGGCCCGGATCGGCACGAACTAGCCGACCCGGCCAACTGTGCGGTCGGCGGGGCTGGTCGGCCGACCCACCGACCGGTCAGAGTTTGGTGACGTCCAGGTCGCCGTCGGCGTAGCGCCTGCGCAGGACCTTCTTGTCGAACTTGCCGACGCTCGTCTTCGGGACCGACTCGACGATCGTCCAGCGTTCGGGGAGCTGCCACTTGGCGATCTTCCCCGCGTCGGCGAGGAACGCGCGCAGGGACTCGAAGTCGGCGGTGGAGCCCTCCCGCAGGACGACGGTCGCCAGCGGACGCTCCCCCCACTTCTCGTCCGGTACGGCGACCACGGCGGCCTCGGTGACGTCCGGGTGGGACATCAGGGCGTTCTCCAGGTCGACGGAGGAGATCCACTCGCCGCCGGACTTGATGACGTCCTTGGCGCGGTCGGTGAGGGTGAGGAAGCCGTCGGGGGAGATCGTGCCGACGTCGCCGGTCTTGAGCCAGCCGTCCTCGCTGAACTTGTCGGCGGGGCGCAGGGGTTCGGCGTCGGGGCCGTTGTAGTAGGCGCCGGCGACCCAGGGGCCGCGCACCTCCAACTCGCCCGCGGACTCGCCGTCGAAGGGCAGCCGTTCGCCGCCGGGGCCGGTGAGGCGGGCCTCGACGCTGGCCGGGAAACGGCCCTGGGTCAGCCGGTATTCGAACTCCCGCTCCGTGCCGACCGCTTCGGCCGGCGGGCGGGAGACCGTGCCCAGCGGGGAGGTCTCCGTCATGCCCCAGGCGTGGCAGACCCGCATGCCGAGCTTGTCGAAGGCGGCCATGAGGGCGGGCGGGCAGGCCGAGCCGCCGATGGTGACCTGGGTGAGCGAGGAGACGTCACGCGGCTTGGCGGTCAGTTCGGCGAGGAGGCCCTGCCAGATGGTGGGCACGGCCGCCGCGTGCGTGGGGCGCTGGCTCTCGATCATCTCGGCGAGCGGGGCGGGCTGGAGGAAGCGGTCCGGCATCAGCATGTTGACGCCGGTCATGAAGGTGGCGTGCGGCAGACCCCAGGCGTTGACGTGGAATTGGGGCACGACGACCAGTGACGTGTCCTGGTCCGTGAGCCCCATCGACTGGGTCATGTTGACCTGCATGGAGTGCAGGTAGATCGAACGGTGGCTGAACACCACGCCCTTGGGGTCACCCGTAGTACCGGAGGTGTAGCACATCGCGGCGGCCTGGCGTTCGTCCAGCTCGGGCCAGTCGTAGGCGGTCGGCTTGCCGGCGATCAGGTCCTCGTACTCGTGCACGCTCACGTGGGTGCCGTCGAGGAGGGTGCGGTCGCCGGGACCGGACACGACGATGTGCTCGACCGTCGGCAGCTTGGGCAGCAGGGGGGCGAGCAGCGGGATCAGCGAACCGTTGACGATCACCACCCGGTCCGCCGCGTGGTTGACGATCCACGCCAACTGGTCCGCCGGAAGACGGAGGTTGAGGGTGTGCAGCACCGCGCCCATGGCGGGAATCGCGAAGTACGCCTCGACATGGACCGAGTTGTTCCACATGAAGGTCGCCGTGCGTTCGCCGTCCACCACGCCCAGGTCCTCGCGCAGCGCGTGCGCGAGTTGAGCCGCGCGGGCACCGATCTCCGCGAAGGAACGGCGTTCCGGCTCTCCCTCACCGGTCCAGCTGATCACCTGCGATGTTCCGTGGACCGTGGACCCGTGGGTCAGGATCCTGGAGATCAACAGCGGTACGTCCTGCATGGTGCTCAGCACGGCGTCCTCCCGGGGCGGCATTGCCTACGCGGTAGTAAGGGGTCGCGCTGATTCTGCTCACATACCGCACGGTATGTCACTAGGGACGGATGATCGATCACCCGGCCTGCTTGCTCCTACCGTACGAGGACCAGCTCCGGGTCTTCCCGCAGCTTGCCCAGCGCCCGCGACACCGCCGACTTCACCGTGCCCACGGACACCCCGAGGACCTCGGCCGTCTGCACCTCGCTGAGATCCTCGTAATACCTGAGGACTACCATCGCCCGCTGTCGGTCCGGCAGCTTCGCGATCGCCCGCCACATCGCGTCGTGCAACGCCTGCCGCTCGGCCGGGTCCTCCGCGCCACCGCCCGTCTCCGGCTCGGGCAGCTCCTCGCACGCGAACTCGTCGACCTTGCGCTTGCGCCACTGCGAGGTCCGCGTGTTCAGCAGCGCGCGGCGCACATAGCCGTCCAGCGCCCGGTGGTCCTCGATCCGCTCCCAGGCGACGTACGTCTTGGTCAGCGCGGTCTGTAGCAGGTCCTCGGCGTCGGACGCGTTCGCGGTCAGCGACCGCGCGGTCCGCAGCAGCACCGGCTGCCTGGCCCTCATGTACGACGAGAAGGAGGGGTACGTGAGGGTGGTGGCCGCAGCGGCACCAGTGGCGGCGCCGGCGGCGGTCGGCTGGGTCTGCGCAGCCCGTACGGAGGGCCGGGTGACGGTACGGGCAGCCGGGCGTACGGCCGCGGGGCGTACGGCGGGGCGGATGCCGGGCCGTGTCGTGGTCCGAGCGTCGGCCCGCTCGGCGGCCCGTGCGACGGCGTTCGAAGCGCTGGTGCAGACGGCTGTGGTCATGGCTCCACGCTATGAGCGATCCCCACTTCGGCGGATCGGCCGCAGGTCCCGAAGGGGACTCCCCCTCAGGTTGTAGTGGTGGGGCTGGCTCCACCTCCTGAAGGTGGACGAGCGGGTGAGACGTACTGCGGGTTTACCCCTGGGGGTGAGCCGCCGGGGCCGTCCGAGACTCAGGCGTCGGTGGTGAGGATCAGCCCGGAGGTCGGTACCCCGGTCCCCGCCGTCACCAGTACTCGCCCGGCCCCCGGTACCTGGTTCACCGCGGTGCCGCGCACCTGCCTGACCCCTTCCGCGATTCCGTTCATGCCGTGCAGATACGCCTCCCCGAGCTGTCCCCCGTGCGTGTTGATCGGCACCCGTTCCTCCGCCACGAAGTCCGCCGCCTGCCCCTTTCCGCAGAAGCCAAACTCCTCCAGCTGCATCAGTACGAACGGCGTGAAGTGGTCGTAGAGGATCGCCACGTCCATGTCGTCCGGTCCGAGTCCCGCCGTCCGCCACAGTTGTCGGGCGACCACGCTCATCTCCGGGAGGCCGGTCAGGTCGTCGCGGTAGAAGCTGGTCATCTGTTCCTGGGCCCGCCCGGCGCCCTGGGCCGCCGCCGCGACGACCGCCGGCGGGCGCGGCAGGTCGCGGGCCCGCTCCACCGACGTCACGACGATCGCCTGGGCGCCGTCCGTCTCCTGGCAGCAGTCCAGCAGCCGCAGCGGCTCCACTATCCAGCGCGAGGCCGCGTGCTCGGCGAGGGTGATCGGTCTGCCGTGGAAGTACGCCGCCGGGTTCGTCGCCGCGTACTTGCGGTCCACGACCGCCACCTGCCCGAACACCTCCGGCGTGAGACCGTACGTGTGCAGATACCGTTGCGCCGCCATCGCCACCCACGACGCCGGCGTCAGCAGCCCGAACGGCAGCGACCAGCCGAGCGCCGCGCCCTCCGCCGAGGGTTCGCGGTGCGTGACGCCCGAGCCGAATCTGCGTCCCGACCGCTCGTTGAAGGCGCGGTAGCAGACCACCACCTCGGCGACCCCCGCCGCCACGGCCAGCGCCGCCTGCTGGACGGTCGCACAGGCCGCGCCGCCGCCGTAGTGGACCCGGGAGAAGAAGGACAGCTCGCCGATCCCGCAGGCCTGGGCGACCGTGATCTCCGGGTTGGTGTCCATCGTGAACGTCACCATCCCGTCCACGTCCGCCGGCGTCAGCCCCGCGTCGTCCAGCGCGGCCCGCACCGCCTCCACGGCCAGCCGCAGCTCACTGCGCCCCGAGTCCTTGGAGAACTCCGTGGCCCCGATACCGACGATCGCCGCCCGCCCGCCGAGGGTGTCGCGGTTGCGGGCGCTCATCCGGCCTCCCTCGGTACGGTCACCGTCACGGTCACGGTGCCTGTCACATGCCGGCCGATACCGTTCGTCCCGAGCACGCGCACCGTCGCGGTGTCGCCGTCCGTCTCCTCGATCCTCCCGGTCAACACCATGGTGTCGCCTGGGTAGTTGGGGGCGCCGAGGCGTATGGCGACCTTGCGGAGGACGGCTCGCGGGCCGAAGTGGTCCGTGATGTAGCGGCCGACCAGACCGTTGGTCGTCAGGATGTTCATGAAGATGTCGGGGGAGCCCTTCAGCCGCGCCAACTCCGCGTCGTGGTGCACGTCCTGGTAGTCGCGGGAGGCGATCGCCCCGGCGACGACCAGCGTGCGGGTGATCTCGATTTCGAGCGGGGGCAACTCCTCACCCACCTTCATGGCCACACCTCCTGCCTTCATGGCCACGCCTCCCACCCTCATGGCTGCGCCTCCTCACGGACGATCAACTCCCCCAGTTCCTGGAGTACTTCGGCCCCGCAGCCCAGATACCCGTCCAACTGCCGCCCCCACAGGAAGTGCCGGTGGACCGGATGCTCCACGTCGGCTCCCGCGCCGCCGTGCAGATGCTGGCCGGTGTCGACGACCCGCCGGCCCGCCTCCGCCGCCCACCAGGCCGCGGTCAGCGCGTGTGTGGCGTACGGCAGTCCCGCGTCGCGCCGCCAGGCCGCCTCGTACGTCGTCACGCGTATCGCCTCGATGTCCATGTACGCGTCGGCGGCCCGGAGTTGGACCGCCTGCCGGGTGGCCAGCGGACGCCCGAACTGTTCCCGCGTGTTGACATGCGCCACGGCCCGCGCGAGCGACCCCGCGCAGACCCCGGCCTGAAGACCGGCGAAGGCGGTACGGGCGGTGGCGAGGACGTCGGCGTAGGCCTCGGTGGCACCGAGGCGTTCCGCCGCCGCGCCGTCGAGTGTCAGCCGCCCGGCCGACCAGGGTGCGGTCAGCTCGACCGGTTCGACGTGCGTGGCATCCGTGACCGGCGTCAGCCACAACTCCCCTTGTTCGTCGGCGACAAGGACATGCGTGGCGTCGCGCGACCAGGGGACGACAGGGACCGTACCGGTCAACTCGCCCTGCACGGAGGCCTGCACAGAGCTCTGCGCGGAGGCCCGTACGGCCCGTACTCCGCCTTGCGCCGGAAACGCCCCGCACATCACCACCGACCCGTCCTCGATCCCCGGCAACAACCGCTCCCGCTGTTCGGCGGAACCGTGTGCCGTCACCGCCAACAGCCCGTACACGCACGTCGAGGCGAAGGGCACCTGGGCCGTCGTCCGCCCCTGTTCCTCCAGGAGGAGGACGAGACCGAGCAGGCCCAACTCCGTTACGGCGCCCACCAGTCCGGCGGCGCACAGCGCCTTCCACAACTCGGGGTCGCTGCCCGTCCCGGCCGCCGCGAGCCGCTCGGGTGTCGCGAGGTCGCCGAGGATCCGGGCGGCCAGGTCACGGGCCGCCGCCTGCTCCTCGGTGGGGGTGAAGTCCATGTCAGCCCGCCCCGCCCTCTCGGCCTTCCTGGACCCGGAAGACGGGGAGCACCAGCGGATCGTCCTCATCGTCGTCGTAGCGCCGGAATTCGAGCCGTACCGGCAGCCCGACGCGCACCTTGTCGTACGGCACTCCCACCACGTTGCTCACGATCCGCACGCCCTCGGCGAGTTCGATGAGCCCGACGGCGTAAGGCGGGTCGAAGGCGGGGAAGGGCGGATGGTGCATCACCACGTACGAGTAGACGGTCCCGTCGCCGCTCGCCTCGACGGTGTCCCAGTCCGGGCCGCCGCAGGTGTTGCAGCCCGGCAGCCAGGGGTGGCGCAGCGTGCCACAGCTCGTGCAGCGCTGAATGAGGAGTTGATGCCGTTCCACGCCCTCCCAGAAGCCGGCGTTGTCGCGGTTGACGACAGGGCGGGGGCGTCGGGCACCACTGGCCTTCGGTTTCCGGCGCGCGGGGGCGTACTTGAGGATGCGGAAGCGGTGGGTGCCGACGAGGTCCTGGCCCACCCGGACGTCCATGCGCGTGGTGACGAAGTACCCCGTGCCGAGCTTCGTCGTCTTGCGGTCGGAGACCGACTCGATCACCGCGTCGAAGGTGACCTCGTCCCCCGGCCGCAGGGGCCGTAGGTACTCCTGCTCGCAGTCGGTGGCGACCACCGAGGTGCAGCCCGCCTCGTCGAGCAGGTCGAACAACTCGTCGTAGGCCCCCGTGCGTCCCGAGTGCCCGGAGAGGCCGCCCATGGTCCAGGCCTGGAGCATGGTGGGCGGGGCGATCGCGTCCGAGCCCGCGTACGCCGGATTCGTGTCGCCCATCGCCTCACACCAGTGCCGGATCATCGGCTCGTTGACGGGGTCCTTGCCGGTGCCCGCGACGGCGGCCGGACGGCCCTCGTACGCCTTGAGCCGCGCCCCCAGCTCGTCTACGACCGCTGCGCTCACCGCCGCCCCCTCGTCATCCCGAGCCGCATCGTCGCGACGATCTCCCGCTGCACCTCGCTCACCCCGCCCCCGAACGTGTTGATCTGCGCCGCCCTGTTCAACCGCTCCAGCTCGCCGTCCCCGAAGACACCCGGCGAACCCGAACGCACCAGCCCCGTCAGCCCTGTTGACCCGCCTGGTCCGGCCGTCCCGTCCGCTCCGGCGACGTGCTGACACAGCTGGTACACCGCCACCGTCGATTCGGTTCCCATGACCTTCACGCCGCTCGCGTCGCCGGGCGCCAGCCGGCCCGCTCCCACGTCGCCCACCAGACGCCAGTTGAGCAGGCGGGTGGCCGCCAGCCGGGCGTGTGCCTCGGCCAACTGCGCCCGCACCCACGGCTCGTCGGCCCGCCGTCTGCCCGTCACCGGATCGGATGTGCGGGCGGCGTCCAGCGCGGCCGTGTAGAAGTCCTCGGCCTGCATGCCGGTCGCGGCGAGGGCGACCCGCTCGTGGTTGAGCTGGTTGGTGATGAGCGACCAGCCCTCGTTCTCCGCGCCGACCAGGTTGCCCGCCGGGACGCGGACGCCGTCGTAGTACGTGGCCGTCGTCCGCTGTCCGCCCACCGTGTCGATCGGAGTCCAGGTGAAGCCGGGTGCGTCGGTCGGGACGAGGATGATCGAGATGCCTCGGTGCTTGGGGGCTTCGGGGTCGGTGCGGCAGGCGAGCCAGATCCAGTCGGCGTTGTGGGCGTTGGAGGTGAAGATCTTCTGCCCGTCGATCAGCCAGTCCCGGCCTTCCTCGCGTACCGCGCGGGTCCGCAGCGACGCGAGATCCGTGCCGGCCGACGGTTCGCTGTAGCCGATCGCGAAGACGAGTTCGCCGCGCAGGATGCCCGGGAGGAGGGTGGCCTTCTGTTCCTCGCTGCCGTACTTCATCAGCGTCGGCCCGACGGTGTTCAGGGTGACCATCGAGACGGGCGCGTTCGCCCGGTAGGCCTCGTCGAAGAACACGAACTGCTCGTCCGCGCCACGCCCTTGGCCGCCGTACTCGACCGGCCAGCCCAGCCCGAGCCACCCGTCGCCGCCGATCCGGCGCAGCAACGCCCGCTGTCCCCGCGGGTCGTCCGCGCCGGGTGGTCCTTCCGGCATCAACGCGGCGAAGTACGCCCGGAGTTCGGCGCGCAGCCGTTGCTGGCGAGGGGTGGGGGCGAGGTGCACGACGGCGAACCTCCGTGTCGTCGTAGTCCTACGGACGATGGTTTCTGACTGTCCGTCAGATGCGGTGGACTGTCAAGGTCGTTCCCGCACAGTCCCGTTGCCGACCGGCACACGCGCGTGGCACCCGAAAAGACGTCTCCACCGCACGCGAAAAACGCCTGCGCGGCGGCACCGAAGTGCCACCGCGCAGACGCGTTACAACCCCAGAGAGCACACCTCACACACCCTCAGACGCCCCCGCGCATCCCCGCGCGGGAGTCGCCGGGCGCGGCTACCAGAAGTTGGCGAAGTTGACGGCGACGTTCGAGTTTCCCTGGTTGATGGCGGTGAACGCGGATCCGTTGACCTGGGCGGTGTTGCTCTGGTTCGAGGCCCCGGAGCCGACCGCCTGCTGCTGTGTGGTGGACGAGTTGCCCTTGTTGTCGTGCCCGACCCCGCTGCCGCTGACGGTCGCCACACCCGCGTTCGATCCGTTGCCCGCGATGGCGCCGTTGTCCGCCGCCGCGACGCCGGTGAAGAGGGCGGCAGCCAGCGGGAGGGCGGAGACGGCGGCGATGAGGCGGGCGGTACGGATGCTTGCCATGTTGTTCCTCCAGAACAGGGTGCGGAGCGGCTTCCGAGCCGAACGCACATGAACTACGGCTTCAAGTACGGCTTCTACCAGGGCAGTTGGCCGACCGCCCCGGTGTGGTGCACGACGTCGCAGGACCAGAGTTGCCCACCGAATCCTCGGCGAACCAGACCGGAAGCGTTTATTCCCCCTGAAGCGTGATGACAAGTCGATAAACCCCTTTGACTGCTCTGAAGCCGCAGTTGAGGGCGGTTCGGGCATCTCGCCCCGGGCGGCGCATGAGGCGAAGCGTTCCGTCACATTCCCCGCTGATCGCCACATTCCCCGCCGATCGCCGCACCCCGGGCGCGTCGACGCCACCCCCTCTTCCCTTTTTCGAACACTCGTACGAACATGGAGTCATGGCCACCATCGACCGGCAGGCCACCACGCTGGCCCTCGCACACGCCCTGTCAGCCGCCGAACGCGGACTGGCCGTGATCCCCCTGTCCAGAACAAAACTCCCGGCCCTGCGCTCACCGCACCGCGACGACACCGACCTGGTGGGCGCGGCAGGCACCGTAGGACCGCCCTGCCACGGCGAGTGCGGACTGCTCGGGCACGGCGTCTACGACGCCTCCACCGACCCGGCACGCATCCGCGAACTCTTCGCCGCCGCCCCCTGGGCCACCGGCTACGGCATCGCGTGCGGACTGCCGCCGCACCACCTGATCGGCATCGACCTCGACACCAAGTCCGGCACGGACTCGTCCTCCGCCCTGCGCGAACTGGCCCTCCGCCACCTGTTCACGATCCCCGAGACCGTCGTCGTCCTGACCCCCAGCGGCGGCCGTCACCTCTGGCTCACCGGCCCGCCCGACGTCGTCGTCCCCAACTCCGCGAGCCGGCTCGCCCCCGGCATCGACATCCGCGGCGCCGGCGGCTACCTCGTCGGCCCCGGCTCCCGCACCGAACACGGCTTCTACGGCGCCGCGCCCGCCACGGCCCACCTCGCACCGGCCCCCTGCCCACCCTCGCTCCTACGCCTCCTGCTCCCCCCACCCCGCACCCACCACCCGACCCCCACCGCGACGGGCCAACACGGCCAGGGCCTCGTCCAGTTCGTCCTCGCGGCCCACGAGGGCCAACGCAACACCCGCCTCTTCTGGGCAGCCTGCCGCGCCTACGAGAACGACATCGGCCCGGCCCTCGTCGACCCCCTGGTCGAGGCGGCCCTGGGCACGGGGCTCTCCGAGCGGGAAGCACGAGCGACGATCGCTTCGGCGGCTCGGATGACGGGGCGGCGGCCGTAAGTCCGGTGCACGGTGGCGAGGGCCTACACACGTAAGAGGACCGACACGCGTAAGGGGCGCCCTCAGCTGAGGGCGCCCCTTACCAACACCGCGGTGGGTGTGGGATTTGAACCCACGGTGACATCGCTGCCACGACGGTTTTCAAGACCGTTCCCTTAGGCCGCTCGGGCAACCCACCTGCGCACGCGCCCACCAGGGACGGAGCGGGTACAGCGTACCGGGCTCGGGGGTTTGACGGGGTTCGTGGTCCACAGAGGGTCCTCTGCCCCTGCTTTCCGCATCGAAGACCTGCGACCTTACTATCGGGTAGCACGCCATCCACAGGGGTGATGGCCTCCACTCTCGATCGCCCAAGCCTCTCTGTGCGCGTCCGTTGCCGTCAAACCCGTCGTCAAGCCCGACAGGCGACATCCTAATGTTGATCTTGCCGGTGCAAGGCTTCAAGGAGGCTCGGCCCTCCCCTCCGTACCCGCTGGCACCCACACCAGCAGGCTCAGCGAGCAACTGCTTGCCGTAGTAGTCCCCGTCATGTCTGGGGCTGGCTGCCTATCAACCGCAGAAACATGCCGAAAACAGCCCCAACCACGTTCACAGTACGTAAAATCTGTTCACTGACCTGTACGAGGCGCGGGAACTTCATGGACCGCGTCCGCAAGGCGACCGCTGCGACCAGGGGGAAACATGGAGCACAAGGTCTTTCTCGGGTACTCAAAGAACCCTGCGGACGTTTCTCAAGAAATTCTAATCGCCGCCAATGTAATCAATAAGAGTGGATTTGCCGAGGCTCAAACCTGGGAGGCAACTCCAGCGACTGGGCGGCTAATCATCGAAACAGTGCTTCAAGCTATCGACGACAGCACCATCTGTCTTTTCGATGTCACAACACTAAGTGAGAACGTACTCTTCGAGGTGGGCTACGCCTTCAGTCAACAAAAACACCTAGTGCTATCTGTCCAGAGGACGCCTAAATCCGAACACGACTGGCGTTCGTTCGACATTTTTTCCACCATCGGCTGCATCTTTTACGAGACAGGGAGCGAGCTGGCTTCCAAGTTTATGACGGGAATGGCAGCCGCCAGCGAAAAAACGCTTTGGGATGATGTTTCGCAAGCGCTGGACGGCCACACCCGTAACTCGCTCTTCTACGTCCCCACCTATCACACATCAGAGGCCGAACGGAACCTCCGTAGGATGGTGGGAAAGGAAAGAGATCTGGGAACCAGAGTCACTATTGCTGATCCTGCCGAACAAGGGTCAGCACCATTGGCTTGGTATCTAAATGCCGTCTATTCATCCACCGCTACTTTGCTCCAAATGTCGGGTGAGAGGCACGATCGAAACAGGCTGCACAACGCGCGTACCGCCTTCATCGCCGGACTTGCGAGAGGGATGAATCGCCCCCTTCTGGTTGTCGTGGATGAAGAATATCGAGGTCCCGTCGACTATAAGGATATCCTGTACACATATCACAACAAAAAGAAGCTCTCAGAAAAGCTGAACGAATGGCTAAAGAAAGCATTTGAAGCCTGGAATCGCGAGAACTCACACATCGGCCAATCCCAAGTTCCCAAGGTGGAGATTGCCACCGAACTCAAGGAGCTTAAGTTCGGCGACTATGTGGCGGAGAACGAGAGTGACACACTGGATGAATACTTCGTCGAGACGGCCGAATACGAGGCCGTCTTGCGCGAAAGTAGCGTAGTCTTCGTCGGCCGAAAGGGAATGGGTAAGTCGGCAAACATGATTCGCGCCTCTCAGGTCCTGAGGGATGACAAACGAAACTTGGTTTGCTTGATTCGACCCACCAACTACGACCTCGATGGCCTTGTAAGCGTCTTGCAGTCGATAGGGGGTGACGGTAATCAATCCTTTCTGGTTGAGAGTTTCTGGCGATTCTTGCTCTACTCAGAAATTGCGATCTCAGCCGTAACTGCCGCCGAGAAGACACCAGCCGGTATCAGTGCCGGCACTCCCATTTTCCACCTACGCGAATATATGACACAGAATGGCATCGCTGATGATTTCTCTGCTCGTTTGGAGAGAGTGATCGAGGGTGCACTGGCAGAACTGAAAGAGGCATCGCAGGGAGACAAGATTCAGAAGCAGCGAGAACGTATTGCCCAAGTTCTCCATAGTAAAATTGTTGGAAACCTCAGGCGACTTCTCGGAGACGCTTTGAGGGATCGTCACCGTGTAGCGCTCCTTGTAGATAATCTCGACAGCTCCTGGACAAGATCTGGGCAACTGCAGTCTCAGGCCGTTCTACTCGTAGGACTACTCGGGGCTGTAAGTCGCATCTCAGAGGACTTCCAAAAGGAAAACAATCGCCTCCATTCCGTAAACGCCACTATCAGTGTTTTTCTGCGTTCCGACATCTACGACGAGATTATTAAGGAGGCTCGTGAGCCCGATAAGATTAACACTAAGAGAATCGACTGGAATCAGCAAGAACTCCTGAAGCGCGTGATGGATGAGAGGTATCTTTCAGCAAGGCCAACAGGTACTTCGCCTGACGAGCTGTGGAAAAAGTTCTTCTGTGCTGAAGTTGACGGCTCGCCAACTCTGGACCACATCTTTGGAACCATCCTGCCTCGCCCTCGGGATCTGGTCTTCTTTTGCAAAGCAGCCGTTCAAAATGCCGCTAATGCGCGACACGCAATAGTCGATGAGAAAGATATTCACGAAGCAGAGAAGACCTACAGCAAATTCGCTATAGACGCCCTCCTAGTTGAATACTGTTCGACCATAGATCATCTTGAAGATGTTATCTACGAATTCACAGGAAGTGAAGATATCCTGTCGCGCTCCAAGGTTCTTGAGCTAATCTCTGACGGCCTAGAGGGGGGCGAAAGCAACGCGGCAGAAGAATGCCTAGAAGGTCTACTGAAGATCTCCTTCTTGGGTATCGAAGTCCGTGATGGAGAAATTTGGTATCCGGAAAGAGCCGACGAATTGCGAAAAGCCAAGATACTGGCGCGTAAGACCTCGCGTCGTGGAAAAAGAGAAGAGCGCTATCAGATTCACCCTGCTTATCGAAATTTCCTGGAAGTGGAAATTTCTGTCTAAGTGAGGGGCCTGTTTCTTAGGCTGCCCAAGTTGGAATCAATCCCGAGTGCGGAGAAGCGGTGCCGAATGCCCTAGATGATCTCCGTAATACCGTTTGGAATCTGAAATATTTCCCGCCCGCGCCACCATCGACGGGGAGTCAAGATTTTTCGGCCCAATCCCTTAGAGTTAGAATAAGCTCGCCTCGATAATCGGAGTACTCATCCTACTGGCTGAGTGTTTCGTGTGGTTCTGACACGTCGTCTTTAGACGATTTCTGTGGAGCCTACGGACCACACGGGAAGCGTCCTCTGCACCATGATCCTGCACACCTCCCTGGGGTGGTCTGAGATCCTGGAGACCGATCGAGAGGGGTCGCAGGTATGGAGTGGAAGACGCACGGTGAGCGGCAGATCTACACGAACAAGTGGGTGAACCTGTGCTTGGTCGACGTCCAGCAGCCTGACGGGCGCAGGTGGGAGTATCACGTCGTCCGCCTACGGCACCTGGCCGTGGCCGCCGTGGTGAACGACCGTCAAGAAGTCCTGATGATGTGGCGGCACCGCTTCATCACGGACTCGTGGGCCTGGGAGTTGCCCATGGGCCTGGTCGAGGAGAACGAGACTCCGGAGGAGGCGGCGGCCCGCGAAGTCCTCGAAGAGACCGGCTGGCGCCCTGGCCCCATCAAGCCCCTGATCTACGCCGAGCCGGCCAACGGCATCACCGACTCGCAGCACCACGTCTTCCGCGCGGACGGCGCGACTTACGCCGGACCACCCACGGAGAAGAACGAGTCCGACCGCATCGAGTGGATTCCCCTCTCAGAGGTGCGAGGCATGATCGACCGCCGCGAGGTCGTGAGCAGCGGCTCGCTCGTTGGCCTGCTCTACCTGCTCATGGACGAAGCGATCCGCTGACTGGCGGGAGGAGTTCCCGTAGCCGTGCCTCGAAGGCCAGGGCTACGGGCTCCTGCCTGTGTGGGGCCAACTGGTCGTAGAACTCCCTGAGATGGCCCGAGACACGCTCGGAGCCCACTGCCGACGCTGGCTCCAGTGCTTGTGTGGCTGTGTGGCATGCCTGTTCAAGCTTGCCCTGGTCTAGCTGCGTACGAGCCAGCCAGAACGAGTGGAACGCCCGGCCGCGTTGGTTGGTGTGGGCCTCGCGCCGCAATGCGTCCGCGATCAGAGGTTCCGCGGTCGCGGCTTCGCCCAGTCGGCCGTGAGCGATGCCCGTGTCCACGATCAGCTTTGTCTCGTCGAAGTACGTCACCCATGACGGGTCCGGGTTGCTCGCCTGGATCTGCTCGAAATGGTGGTGCGCTTCGCCGATCGCCCGGTGAGTGGAGTCCCGATTGCCGAGCGTGGCGTGAGCGAAGGCTTCGCGCATTGACAGCATGGACTGGACCCGTGGGGTGGTGTCGAGTGCTGAGCGAGCCTGGTCCTGGGCGGCGGTCACGAGGGCCAGAGAGTCCGCGGGCTTGTCCTGGTACGTGCCCTGCAAGCTCATGCAGGCAAGGACGTTGGCCATGAACTGGCGGTCGTCAATCTCCTTGGCCAGTTGTAGTGCCTCGGTGAAGTACGCGCGGGCTTGGTTGTACTGACGGGCGTCGAAGTACGTCCAGCCGGTGAGGCGAGCCAGCTCCGCCGCGATTCCGTATAAGCCCTGCTGGATGGACGGCGGGCGGTTCTCCTTCAAGAGTCCGACCACATGGCGGAGTTGGCCGACGATGGCCGGCCTCAGAGCCTCGCCTCCATGCTGGTCGTCTCGTCGCCAGTAGTCCTCGATGGACGAGCGAAAAGCTTCAAGTGTGGCCGCGCTTAAGCTCGTTCGTGTGGCCAGCGCCAAAATGCTGTCCACATCAGGGCCAGGTAGAGACGCGGGGGCCTGCTGCTCGGGCACCGGTGTTTGGGGAGGCTCTCGCTCCGTGACCACGAGGGCTTGCGGCGTCTCCCACTCCCGACGTGCAAGCCCCAGCATGTGCCCCGGAATGCGCAGGCCGTCCGAGATGCGCTCGACGACGTCCATGTGCTGCAACTGGCGTTGCCCTGCGATCACTTCGCCGACACGGCTGGGTGTCAGCTCACAGCGTCTGGCGATCATCGACGGGTAGATGCCCGCCCTGGTCTTTACCAGCCGGAAGATCCTGGCGAAGTCCCGCACCCGGCAGGCGCTGATCATCTCGGGATCGGTGAGCAGCCTGGCGGGCAGTTCCTGCGGCCGGTCCGTGTCGGGCATTGGCAAGCTCCCACACTGCGAGGGCTACGCAACGTCGCTCATTCTCTACTTACCGCGATGTTACCCAAGTTGGGTAATCAGCCTGACCTTTTGGCGCGGGCCCCCTGATCGCGATGCTCCTTCACATGGCGAGCAACCAGCAGACCAGACCAGGCATCGGTGAACTGGCGAAGGACAGCGCCCGCGACCGAATCGGCGTCGTCATGGGGGAGGTCGGCGGTCGGGTGCAGATAAGGCCGATCGGCGGAGGCAGGGAATGGGACGCCATGCCGGACAACGTGGTGGCGCCGAGTCCACGCGAGGAACTCAGCGCACGCCTGGCCATCAAGAACGCCAACAGCCGGGATGGGCTGCGATGCGCGCGGTCAGCGGATGCGCAGGAACCCTGTTCACCACCGTGATCAGCGGCTCGTGCGGCCCGGTGATCGGTACAGCTCTCGCCATGAGCCAACAGACCGGCTGCCCCCGGACGGGCGCCAACTCCCCATTCCCCCTTGCCCGTTCGGGGCCTACCACCCAACCCACGCACCGCCACACACAAGGAGTAGTCGCATGACGGCAACAGTGAACGATCGGAAGACCGGTCGCGCGGTGGCTGGTGAGGAGCTGTTCAAGAGCCTCACCCACTTCGTGGTCGTCCACAACAGGCAGTCGCCCCAGCGCGCCGAACGGATCGCGGACCAGGCGGTCGCCTTCCTGGTCACCGCGGCCACGGCCACCGTCCCCATGGTCCCGTCGGACGACGTGGACCTCGGCCTGCACGCGCTCATCCTGCACACGAGGGAGTACTCGAAGCTGTGCGACCGGTACGCGGGCCGCTTCCTGCACCACAACCCGAAGCCGGATAGCGGGGGCCGTGACCCAGAGAAGGTAGTCACCTCCGCACGCGCCATGAAGGCGGCCGGGTTCATGGTCTTCGACGACCTGTGGACCGTGGGCGGCAGGAACCTCGCGCAGTGCGACTCGGACTGCGGCCGACCGTACGGTCAGGCGTAGCACCCACCACATGAGCGATGCGGCCGGCCTTGACTCATGGTCGGCCGCGTTCGCCTGGAAGGAGAACAGACGTTGTCCGCGTCACCCCCTGAACTGCCGATCGTGGTGCTCGACGCACTCATGCCCACGACCCAGCGCCTGGTGCTGAACCGCCGGGGCTCCATGGTCTGGGAGGTTCAGAGCCATCGGGGCCACTACGCCGTGAAGGTCGGCTATCCGATCGAGGCCACCGCCGACTGGTCCGCCCAGCCCTGGACCGCCCTCGCACCCGCACGTGAAGGGGCCGTGCTGCATCGCCTCGGCGCCGTCGACTTCGCGTACGGCGAGTGGGAGCAAGGAACTTGGAACTTCCAGCCGTGGCGCGAAGGCCCGGATCTGCACCAACTGTGGAAGCCGTGCCGTCGGCCTGGCTCGTCCCTCGCACCGAGTACCAGCGTGGCTGCGAGTTGCGTCCAGGCGTTGGCCGAACTCCACGCCAAGGGCTGGGTACACGGTGATGTACAGCCCGCCCACTTCATCGTCGGGCCGGAGCAAACTCACCTCATCGACCTCGCTCTTGCCCGAGGCGGAGACGTGCCCAAGGGGTACGACTTCCCGTTCCGCGGCTGCCTCGTCCACTACGAAGCACCGGAGATCGCCCGAAGCGTGCTCGCCACCGGAGAAGCCGAGCCGACCGAGGAAGCCGACATCTACGCGCTCGGCGCCTCCTTGCTCATCTCCGCCACCGGCTGGCGGGCCATGGAGTACCCGGACGACGCTCCCCGCTCAGTGCAGAGAGAGGCAGTGGCGAATGGTCGGCGCCGGCCAGTGCAGGTACGCGGTGAACTGGGCACGCTGGTCGACGCGATGCTCAGCAATGCACCAGAGGACCGACCCACTATCTACGAGGTGGGCAAAGCCTTGAACTGAGCCCGTGCGCCGGGTTATTGGCGCCGTTCGCACGGCTACGGCCGACAGGCAACACGAAGACCGGACCACCCCTCGGCCCGGGCAGAAAGTCGCCGTAGCCACGGGTGTCTCGTTCCGGCTTGAGTCGGGTGTCCTCACGGCTGACGTCGCCCGCGGGGCAGACAGGGCAGGGCACAACGAGGATGGCGCCTTTGACACCGCACCACCGGGCACCACGAGAATTCGGAGCGTCTGGAGCAGCAGCATGCCTTCGGTGCCTGTACTGCGGTGTTCGTGGCTGCTGCCCGCCGGGGTCGCGGCGGGCCACAACTGTCGTAGAGACAAAGGGGTTTCATCGGCTGCCCGCGCTGCCAGAATCGACAGGAGTCGTGCAGAGGGGCGGGGGCCTGTGGCGCTGTCGGGTGAACATCTGGCGCTGGACAGCGCTTCCGTCGTCACGGCGCTCGGCGGGCTGCTGGCCGCCGTGATCGCGGCGGCGGTGGCGCTGTGGCAGGTGCAGCGGGTCCAGAGTCTGGAGCGGGAGAAGATCCAGCTCGAAACGGTCGCCCAGGCACGGCTGAAGGAACAGGAGTGGGACCACGAGCGGCAGCAGACGGAGCGTGAGCGCCGGCGTGCCGCCAGGGAAGAGGAACAGGAGCGGGAGCGGGCCGCCCAGCGGGTGGCTGCCCGGCGCTCCAACCTGGAGGAGGGCGCGGCGGCGTACTGCGGGCGGCTGGTGCAGGAGTTGTCGACGTTGCGGATCCTGGACATGTCGCGGCCGTTGCGGTTGGAGCGGCTGTATGTGCAGGTGGGGGTGCAGGAGCAGCAGCCGTTGCGGTTCCTGTCCGCGGACGAGGTGGAGCGGCAGGCCCGCCGTACGGACTCCGAGCGTCGGACCTGGCGTACGGAGGCGGAGCGTGCCGAGGCCAGGGCCGCGGCGGAGGGCCAGGCGGCCGTCCATACGTACGCTCCCGTCGACGCCCTCCAGCGGTACCGGCACATCGTGGTCGTAGGTGACCCGGGCGCGGGAAAGACCACGATGCTGCGGCACCTGGCACTCCGGATGGCGACCCAGTCGGAGCACGAGTCGCTGCCCGTACTCCCGGCGTACGTCGAGTTGTTCCGGTTCGTCGAGAGCGGGCACGAGTCGTTGCTCGACCACCTCGCCGAGCACTGGGCGGACCAGTACGGCTTCGAGGACGCCCGTGACTACATCGTGGAGAAACTCACCGACGGCAGCGCCGCGTTGTTGCTGGACGGCCTGGACGAGGTGCTGGGAGGGGAGAGCGCGCGCGAGGCGGAGAGCGCGTATCACCGTGTCACGGCCGAACTGGCCCGGCTGGCAACGCGGTTCCCGCGAGCACCGATCGCCACCACCTGTCGTCGACAGGGCTGGCGGGGTGGTCTGCCGCAGTTCCAGGTGCTGGAGGCACTGGACTTCGAGTGGCCCCAGATCGAGACATTCGTCGCCAACTGGTTCGGCCCGGGTGATCGCCGCCGCGCGGGCCTGGTCCGGGCCCTCTCGGCGAACGGCCGACTACAGACCCTGGCGGCCAACCCGCTGTTGCTCAGCCTGATCGCGATCGTCTACGAGCGTGATCTCGAACTCCCGGAGCGGCGGGCGGCGTTGTACCAGCGGTGCGTGGAAGTCCTGCTCCGTGAGTGGGACGCCCACCGCAAGATCTCGCGGTACAGCCGTTTCACCACGGACCGCAAACAGGACCTGCTCAAGGAGATCGCCCGCCATTACCACCAGCGCGGCCTGCGCTATTTCCCCGAGGACGACCTCCTCGACCAGATCGCCCGCTTCCTGCCGACGATCGACCTCGCCCCCGAGGACAGCCGGGCGATCCTCGACGAGATCGCCGCACAGTACGGACTGCTCAAGCCGCAGGCCCACGGCTGGTACGGCTTCCTGCACCTCACCCTTCAGGAGCACTTCACCGCCGCCGCCCTGCTGGAGCGGGGCATGGAGGGGATTCGGCAGGCGGTGGCGGCACGGTACGACCCGTGGTGGGAAGAGGTGATCCTGTTGCTGGCGGGAGCGCTGCCGGACGCCTCACCGCTGCTGTCGGGGCTGCTGCAACTGGAAGCGGACCGGCCGCGCACCGACGGCTCCGGGCTTCTCGTCCTGCCTGATGACGATCTTTTCCACATCGACCTGCTGCTGGCCGCGCGCTGCCTCACGGGGAGCCCCAGGGTGGCCGACGTGGCACTGCGGCGCGAGATCGTGGCCACGGTCCGGGGCCTGCTGGACAGCTCCCAGCACCTGGACGAGAAACGCCGGGCGGCCGAGGCGCTGGTCGGTGTGGCGCGGTCCGACGAGCAACTCGACGAGGTCATCGCGTACATATGCGACGACCAACGCGACGGCGAGGCGCGGCTCGCGCTGATCCAGGCCCTGGAGGCGCACGGCGGGCGGCGGGTGGGTGAGCGGCTGCTGGGCGCGTTCTCGCTGGGCGGCGTCGACTCCGTCTACTACCTGCGGGAGGCACTGATCACCGCACTGGGCACGCTGCGGGTCGAGGCGGCGGTTCCGGCGCTGCGCGCCGAGTTGGAGCGCCGGCTGACACAGGCGGGGGACGGGACGAGGAGCGGCACCTGGTCGGCGGCCAAGGGCATCGCCCTGGTCGTACGGGCGTTGGGCCAGGCGGGCGCTCCCGCTGACGTCTTCCTGCGGTTGCTGGAGCGGCGGGTGGGCCTCGAATGGTTCGAGGTCGTGGCGGCGGCCGTACGGGACGCGCTGAAGAACACGCGGGAGCCCGGCACGGCCGAACGACTGCTCGGCCTCCTCCAACGGCCGCTCGACCACGAGGAAGTGGCAGGGGCGTATCTGGACGCGGCGGGTGAGGCCGGGATGCGGCCGCTGCTGGACCGGTTCCGCTCCATGGGCAGCGGCACCGCGCTGCTGACGGCCGTACGGGACCACATCGCGGCGGGCCACAGCCGCGTCCCGCGCGACGAACTGCTCACCCTCGTCCGGGACCACACCGTGACGATCCAGGCACGCTGTCTCGCGCTCGAATGCCTGGACGAGAGTCCCGGAGACCCCGAGGAACTCGACAGGTTCGTCCGCCATCCCGACGCGAGCCTGCGGGTGGCCGCCTCGGCCACCCTGGCCGCGTGGGGGGTGCCGGTGGGCCTGGACGTCATCAGTACGGCGATCGTGAACGGCGACGTGGTCCTCCTGGACCGCTGGAACATCCAGGAGGACACGGACGAGTCCGTCTCCACGCCCCACCGCCTGGTCTCCGTCCTGATGCCGTACGGCATCACGGGCATCGTCGAGGATCTGCGGGTCAGGGCCGGGCTGGAGGGGCCCGACGGTGTGAAGGCGCGGGACTGGCTGTTCGCCTTCTCACCCGAGGACAAGGTGGACGACTGTCTGTACCGGCTGAACGGCGGCGAGCACCTCGAACCCTACGAGATCCCGAACGACATCCCGCGATCGCGGGTCGAGGCTGTCTTCCAGTACTTCCAGAGCACGCCGAGCGCCGGCTTCGGCGCCCTCCGCAGGGACTACGAAAAGCTCCTCACGGTGGCGGCGGCCGCCGCCGAGGGGCCCGAGTCGGTCGTCTGGCTGATCCGGTTCCTGCCCGGCGGCGACCTCGACAGCATTCACTTCCCCCAGGCCCACCACCATGCCTACGAGGCGAGCCGCCGCGCACGGGTACGGGTCCGGCGCGACGGAACCGTCCACCCCATCGCCGTCACCCGGGACGCCCGACCGTGAAGTCGTACCCCACGAAATCCCCCACCGGCACGAACCCGAGGCGCTGGTACAGCGCGCAGCTCGTAGCGTTCGCCGGGTCCGCGAACAGGACGACGTCCGTCGCGCCGGCGGTCAGTGCGGCTCGGCTCACCGCTGTCGTCACGGCGCCCGCGTAGCCGTGGCCCCGGAGGTGGGCCGGGGTGTAGACCGGGTCCACGCGGATCATGCCTGCGGTCATCGTGGTGACGGCGGCCATGGAGGTGGGGGTGCCGTCCGGGGTCTCCCAGAACGTGTAATGCCTGTCGCCGAAGCGTGAGGTGGCCCAGGAGCCCGCGTCGATGAGGTCCATGGAGACGGTCTCTCCGACGTCGACGCAGAACTCCCGGCACCAGCGCACGACTTGGTCCCGGTCCTGGTCGTGTTCGCCCGCGGGCCGGGCCCGGCCCTCCGGGGGCGGCTCCGGTGGGGTGAGTGTGCCGAGGCGGTGGAGGCGGGCGCCCCAGCCGCGTACCGATGGCGCGCCCGTGTGGCGTTGCCAGGCCTTGGCGAACGCGTCGGCCGTGTCGTGGTCCGAGAGGACGCCGGAGAGCGGTTGGCCGAGCCCGGCCAGGTGCGCGGCGAGGGTGTCGGCCTGCTCGGGGGTGAGCGCGGTGGGGTTCAGGCGGTGGCGGGTGGTGACGCGGTAGAAGGCCGCTCGGACCTCGCCCCCGTACTCCAGTCGGCCGAACAGCGGGGTCTCCGTGCCACCCCCGTCCGCTCCGCGCCCCCGTATCTTCTCGATCGTGGTCAGCGCCATGGTGTGCTGTGCGGGGCGTGAGCGCAGGAACTCTCCGGCCCGGGCGAGGAAGTCGTCGACGTCGTGGGTGAGGTGCCAGTCGTCCGGTCGCATGGTTCATGGTGGCAGGGGCGCCGCCCGTCGGGCGACACCCCTGCCGACCTGTGCCTCACCTCATTACGGCCGCTGCATCACCCGGTCCACCACGGCGCTCGCGGCGACGTACGTCCACTGCTCGTATGTCGTCCCGCCCGCCGTCCGCCGGTCGTGCATGCCGAGGTACCGGTAGGTCTTGGGGTCGAAGACCAGGACCGGTCCGCCACCCGCCCAGGGGGTTCCGGTGGGGCCGACGTACTCGATGCCGATGCCCTCGCGGCCGTCGGCGTCCTTCTGGTGGGGCAGGACCTTGATGCCGGGGACGGTGGCGAGGGCCTCATAGGCCGCGGGGCGGAGTCCCTTCGGGAGGACGGGGGTGCGGAGCAGGCCCGACACGAGGAACTGTGTCATCGGCCAGTCGGAGGCCTTCATCGGCCTGTTGTAGTGCGGCTTCAGGGGGCCGTCCCGGAGGGCGATCAGCAACTTGTCCGGATCCGTGGGGAGTTGCTTCAGCAGGCTCCACCTGCGCGGCGGCCAGTCGCTCTGGCCCGGCTGGTACACCGGGACCCACTGCTTGTGGCCCAGTTCGCTGACGTACGACCTCTTGGAGCCGTCGACCGAGTTCCAGCTCTCGTCGACGTACGTCCTGGTCGAACCGCCCCCGGCGGGGGTCTCCTTGATGATCTCCTTGGTGTAGATGAACTGGTCGTCGCGTGCGGCGATCGGCTTTTCGAGTTGGCGTTCCTCGGCCGCCGCACCCCGCAGCACGGTGGTCGCGCTCACCGGCTGGGTGCGGGGTGAGGAGTCGTTGGCGACCAGGACGGTCGTGGCGACCGCCGCCGTCGCGACGCCGGCCACCGCGATCCGCAGGAACGGACGGCGGCCGACGGCCACGGGGGTGGCCGGGGTGGTCATCGTCTCGTACAGGCGCAGACGGGCACGCGCGCGTGCGTAGTCCGTAAGTGCGGGTGCGTCCGCGTCCCACTCGCTCAAGAGCCGCATCTCATTCATCGTCGGATTCCTCAACGTCGGTTTCCTCTCGGAAGGTTGTCGGGTCGGATCCGCCCAATGCGTCACGAAGTTTTCTGCGGGCCCTGTGCAGCCGTGACCGGACCGTTCCCACCGGTATCTCCAGGGCGCGGGCGACCTCCTCGTAGCCGAGGTCGGCCCAGGCGACCAGCAGCAGCACGTCCCGGTGGCGGGCGGGCAACCGGGCCATGCCCAGGGCCAGTTCGCCGCGTACGGCCTGTGCGCTGACCCGCGCGGCCACCCGGTCGGCGACCGTGTCCTCGGAGCCGTCGGCCGGGACGGCGGACGGCAGGCGGCCGATCGCCTTCAGCCGACGGGCCTCGGCGCGCCGGTGGCGGCCCACGAGGTTGGTCGCGATGCCGAACAACCACGGGCGGGCATCGGGCAGTTCCGTGTTGTACCGGAAGCGCTGCTGGAACGCGATGGTGAACGTCTCCGCCATCAGGTCCTCGGCCACCTCGGGACCGAGCCGGCGCGCCGCGTAACGGTGCACCGAGTCGGCGTGGCGGTCGAAGAGCACGGCGAATGCCTCGGGCTCGTCCCAGGACCGTTCGATCTCCGAGGCGTCACTCGTCGAGGTGTCAGTGTCCTTCCTCACCCTGACGCCTGGTTCGACGGTCATCGGGGCTCCTCTCGTCCATGCGATCCGCCATGCGAATCGTCCAGGCGAACACGCTGCTGAAGATTGGGCTTTCACCCGTACTTCGCCGCTGGGAGGAATCCAGTTCCCGTGGTGTGAACGCGCCCATGGAGGAGAGGGCGGAAAACGGGCGGGCCGGGCAAGGAAACCCTTGCCCGGCCCGCCGGTTGGTCGCTCGGTGCGCTACGTCAGTTGTCGCCGACCCGCGAAGCCAGGGTCAGTTCGGTGGTGTGCTCCGTGCCGTCGCGCTTGTAGGTGATCGAGACCTTGTCGTCGGGCTTGTGGGTCCAGATCTCGCCGATGAGGGTCGGGCCGCTGTCGATCACCGAGCCGTCGAACTTGGTGATGACGTCGCCGGCCTTGAGGCCTGCCTTGGCCGCGGGACCGCCGGCCTCGATCGCCGAGGAGCCGGTGGTGATCGTCGCGCCCCCGGTGCTGTCCTCCAGGGAGACGGAGGCGCCGATCTTGGCGTACACCGGCTTGCCGGTCTTGATCAGCTGCTGGGCGACGTACTTCGCCTGGTTGATCGGGATGGCGAAGCCCAGGCCGATCGAGCCGGACTGGCTGCTGCCGCTGAGGCCGCCGCTGCTGGTCGACTGGATCGCGGAGTTGATGCCGATGACCGAGCCCTGGGCGTCGAGCAGCGGGCCGCCCGAGTTGCCGGGGTTGATGGAGGCGTCGGTCTGGAGGGCGCTCATGTAGGACGCCTTGCTGGTGGCGCTGCCGTCGCTGGAGGCCACCGGGCGGTTCTTGGCGCTGATGATGCCCGTGGTCACCGTGTTGGACAGGCCGAAGGGGGCGCCGATGGCGATCGTCTCGTCGCCCACGGCCACCTTGTCCGAGTCGCCGAGGGCGAGCGGCTTGAGGTCGGTGGGGGCGTTCTTGAGCTTGATGACCGCCACGTCGTAGCCCTGGGCGTGGCCGACGATCTCGGCGTCGTACTTCTTGCCGTTCGGGAAGGTGGCCGTGAGCTTGCCGCCGTCGACCGCGTCGGCGACGACGTGGTTGTTGGTGACGATGTGGCCCTGGGTGTCGAAGACGAAGCCCGTGCCGGTGCCGCCCTCGCCGCTGGTGCTCTCGGCCTCGATGGTGACCGTGCTGGGCAGGGACTTGGCGGCCACCGCGGCGATGGTGCCCGGATCGCGCTTGACGGAGGCGCTGCTGCCGGTGTCGGAGGAGACGGTGGTGGAGTTGCTGTCGTCGTTGTCCTTGGCCAGGGTGTAGCCGAGGCCGCCTCCGAGGCCGCCGGCGACGAGCGCGGCGATCAGGACGGCGGCGATCAGCCCGCCGCGCCCGCCGGACTTCTTGGGCGCCGGCTGCTGGTACGGGGTGCCCCAGCCACCCGTGCCGTCGCCGCCGTAGCCACCGGCTCCGGCCGCGCCGTCGGCTCCGTAGCCGTCGCCGCCGTAGCCGTCGCCGCCGTAGCCGCCCACGCCCTCGCCGCCGTACGCGCCCGCGCCGACCGCTGTGCCTCCGTCGCCGTACGCGCCCGCGGCCGTGCCTCCGTCGGCGTACGACGGTGTGGCGGGCGGGGGTGGCCAGGCGGCGTCGGGAGCGGATCCCGTGCCCTCGGGGCCGGGGGCCTGGGGCGCGGCGCCGTACGCGGGCGTGTGCCCGGCGTGCGGGGCGCTCGGAGGCACGGACGGGAGCTGCGTGGTGGGCGCGCCCCCCTCGGGCGCAGCCGCCTGCGGGGAAGCTGCGGGAGATTCCACCGGCACAGGAGGTGCAGACGGGGCCGGGGGTACCTCAGTGCCCTCGTTCTCGGTGCTCACAGCTCTTCTCCTCGGTCCACGGCTGTTGTTCTCGGAAGCATGCGGTCACACTCGTTCACGCTTGTCGACGGTCCGGCGCGAAACAGCTGTGCTGGTGCTTTTGTATGCCGTCAGCTTTTCCCACCGGACGTCAGGGCACCATAAGCGGTGCCTGTGGGTTCATGGCGATCCTTTATAAGTGGCCATCAGCACCAAAAAGCCGCATATCTACGCCTTCTCGGTTCCACGTGTACCCCTTTGCGGTGGCACCATGACGCGGTGACCCACGCACGGCAGCACCGGATCCAAGTCGTCGCCCACCGCGGAGCCTCCGAAGAGGCCCCCGAACACACCCTCGCCGCCTACAAGAAGGCGATCGAGGACGGCGCGGACGCGCTTGAGTGCGATGTACGACTGACCGCCGACGGCCATCTCGTCTGCGTCCACGACCGACGCGTCAACCGTACGTCGAACGGACGCGGAGCGGTCTCGGCACTGGAACTCGCCGATCTGGCCGCCCTCGACTTCGGCTCCTGGAAGGGCCGCGACCTGTCCCGCGACTCCTGGCGGACCCGGGACGAGGAGCCGGACTGGGAGCACCTTCCGGAGGACCGCGCGGACACCTCCGTACTCACCCTGGAACGGCTGCTCGAACTCGTCGCGGACGCGGGCCGGCGGGTGGAGCTGGCCATCGAGACGAAGCATCCGACGCGCTGGGCGGGGCAGGTCGAGGAACGGCTGCTGGTGCTCCTGAAGCGGTTCGGGCTCGACGCCCCGGCCTCCGCCGCGGACTCCCCGGTACGGGTCATGAGTTTCTCGGCGCGATCGTTGCACCGGGTGCGGGCGGCCTCCCCGACGCTGCCGACGGTCTACCTGTTGCAGTTCCTCTCACCCCGCCTCAGGGATGGTCGACTTCCGGCCGGTGTCCGGATCGCAGGCCCCTCGATCCGGATCGTGCGTAATCACCCTGCGTATATCGAGCGGCTGAAAAACGCCGGTCATCGGGTGCATGTGTGGACCGTCAACGAGCCCGAGGATGTCGATCTCTGCGTTGACCTGGGCATTGACGCCATCATCACCAACCGGCCGCGGGCTGTTCTGAGCCAGCTCGGTAGGGAACGTTAAAGAACCTCATAAAGACCGCCAAACACCCCTTGACCCGGGCACCTCACCTGCACCATCCTCCGAACTCGGCCACACCATCGAAAACAAGCCACCCGATTACGGGGAGTGCTCCGGCGCGTTCGGTCCGTGTTCGATCGTTGCGAATGCGTCACTGAACGTGGATTGGCCGGTTTCCGGTACAGGCCAAGGGGGCATCCACACCGTGGCGTGGGGCGAAGGAGGTCTCGGGGGTGGCGTTGGTGGTGGCACAGGAAGTGCCCACGTCGTCGAGCATGGCCGTGACCCATGGCCCTGCGGGCGTGGGGCAGGCAAGACATCGCATGCGCGACCAGTTGCGCACGGGCGGTGTGTCGGAATCGGTCATCGACGATGCCGTACTGATCCTTTCCGAACTTCTGAGCAATGCGTGCAAGCACGGCCGGCCCCTGGGCGACGCCCTGGCCGGTGACGGCGACGTCCGCTGCGCCTGGCGCGTGGACACGGGCGGACGGCTCACCGTCGAGGTGACGGACGGCGGCGGCCCGACCCGCCCGGCCCCGGCCACCCCGTCGGTCACGGCACACGGCGGACGCGGCCTGAACATCATCACCGCACTGGCCGACGACTGGGGCGTACGCGACGACACCCGGGGCGAGGTCACGGTATGGGTCGTCGTCCACGAGGCCGTCCACGATCCGGACGCCGCACACCGCCACGAGGACTTCGCTACGCGCGTCACGGCCCCGACCCCGACCGTCTCCACGGGTCCCCGGCTGGGCTTCACGGACACGTACGACGACTTGGACTGACGGGCGGTCGCTGCGACGGCTTGGACCGGGGCGCGTCCGCTGCGACGGCTTGGCTTGGCACGTTCGTTGCGGCGGCTTGGTCCGAGGCGCATCCTCTGCGATGGCTTGGACTGACATGTTCGTTGCGACGGCTTGGACCGAGGCGTCCGCTACGACGGCTTGGACTCATGTCCGACACGGCGACTGGGACTGACGTCCGCCGCGCCAACTTGATCTGGCACGTCCGCTACGACGGCTTGGACCGACGTGCGCCGCGACCATTCGAACCGGCACGTCCGCCACCACGGCTCGGACCGACCTCCCCCACGACAACTCGAACTGGCACGTCCGCCACGACGACCTGGGCCGAGGCGTCCGCCGACGACCTGGATGACCTGCCCGTCACGACGGACCGGACTGCCCCGTCCCCTTCGACGCCCCGGACCGACCCGTCCGCCACCACGCCCCGGACCGGCCTACCCCCTTCGATGCCCCGGACCGACCCACCCATCCGCTTCGACAGCCGGGCCGACCCAGCGTCCACCGACGACCTGGATCGACTCGTCCACAACGACGCCCCGGACCGCCCGTCCCCTTCGACGGCCCGGACGAACCCATCTGTCCGCTTCGACGGCCGAAACGACCCACCGACCGCCGACGACCCGGACCAACCCGCCCCCCTTCGACGGCCTGGACTCACCCACCCGTCCACCGACGCCCCAGATTGACTCATCCACCACAACCCAGCCCGCCCCGTCCCCGCAGAACCCACCCGTCCGTCCACAGGCGTCGCGTCGTCCACAGGAGGCCCGTGTCATCGGGTTTTCCACAGGTGGGTTCGCCGTCGACCCGTGTCGCCTGGTTGTCCACAGGCTCCCGTCGGTCATGGCGTGAACGGCTAGGCTCCCGCCCGTACGAGACGAGCCGTAACCGGGAGACACCCACGATGGCCAAGAAGCGACCCCAGACCACGGCCAAGCGGCCTCAGCTCAGCGACGCGGAGGTCCCGGTGGTCGGTGCCCGCGAGCCCTGCCCCTGTGGCAGTGGCCGCCGCTACAAGGCGTGCCACGGCCGGGCCGCCGCGCACGCGGTGACCGAGCTGGTGCAGCGGCCCTTCGAGGGGCTGCCCGGCGAGGGCGACTGGGTGGCGCTGCGCGAGCTGGTGCCGGCCGCCACGGTCGCGCTGCCGCTGAAGGGCGGTCTCCCCGAAGGGGTTCCGTCGGTCACGCTGGCCACGGTGCTGCCGATGGCCTGGCCGGCCCTGCGCCGGGACGACGGCTCGGTGCTGCTCGGCCTACAGAACGACACGGCGTCCGGCGACATCAGCCGCGACCTCGCCGACACCCTCCAGCGCGCCCTGGTCGCGGACCCGGGCACTCCGGTGCAGTCCCGCCGCGCCCCGGCCGACGGCCCGCGGCTCCAGGAACTGCTCGACCCTGAAGGCGCGTTCGAGCCAGTTGTCCACACGGGGTTCGAATTCTGGGTTCCGGAGGCGGAGAACGCGTCGCCCGAGGTGACCGCCTCCCTGGAGCGCGCCAACGCCGCCGCCATCCCGACCGTGAAACTCCAGGGCGTGGACGCCGCGTACTGGTGCGAGACGCCGGACAAGAACCACCTGCGCTGGGTGATGCCGTACCCGGAGGAGCAGCTTCTGGACGCTCTCGCCCGGCTGCACGCGGCCGGCCGCTCCGGTCTCGGTGAGGGCACCCGGCTCGTGGGGTCCTTCCGTGCTCACGGTCTCACCGTGCCCGTGTGGGACCTGCCGAGCGGGTTCGGCGCGGACGACGTGGAGAAGCCGGCCGCCGAGTTCGCCGAGCGCCTGACCGCCGCGCTGGCCACGGACACCCCGCTCACCGCGGACGAGCGCCGCGCGCGCGGCGGCCTCACCAATCGGCAGGTCACGCTGAGCTGACACCCGGAAGGGCGCAGGGGTTCGACTGACCGACCGGTCAGTCGCAACAGGCCTGTTCACTTCGGTGACTCCTGTCACAACTCCCCGTTGTGAAAGGCAAGTCGGTGTCCGAATAGCCGAGATCGAATTTGCGAACCGCCGATCTCTTGTTACCGTTCGAGTAGCCCGGTTGCTGGTGCATCCCCCGTCGCCAGCAACCGGGTCTTTTCCTGCCCGGCCCGCGTGTACGGAACGACGTCGTCCGTCAACTCGCCGTAGGCGCCGAGGAGTTGCTCCCCGAGCGCAGCAACAGCGGCCCGCGCCCGCCCGGCCCCGCGGCGAACTCCGCGACAGCTGTGTAGGCCGCCGGACCGCCCCGTGTGTGCTCCCGGGGCGTCTCGCACAGCGAGGGCTCGTCCTCGGCGCTCACGGCGCAGTGCATCTGCACGGTGCGGTCCGCCGGCCCCATGAGGCTCAGCACCGCGTCCAGGTCGTCGCCGGTCGCGTTCCGGTAGTAGGTGCGCGCCCAGGTCTCCTCGCCCTGCGTCATGACACAGGTCTGCGCCTCGATGCCGTCGGGGGTGGAGAGTTCGGGTCCGCAGCGGGCCGCGGTGGCCAGCCCCAGGCCGAGGGTCAGCGGGGAGCGGGTGGCCGCCGGCGAGGGCGCGGCGGACGGCGCCTTCCGGTCATCGTCCCGATCGTCGTCGGAGGAGTGGACCAGGGAGCGTACGACTGCGTGACCCTCGTCGCGTACGGGTCCCGCGGACGCCACGGCCAGCGGCAGCGCGACCGCGCACACCGCGACGCCCGCGAGGGCGAGCAGACGAAGGTTCATGGTTCGGAAGATAACGACCAATCACGGGCGCCACGGTCCGCGCGCGCCCGACACCCCTACAACTCGGGGGCGCTCACACCCGTACGAGTGAGGGCCTCGACCACGGCGTCCACCACGGCCTCGACATCGGGGACCCAGGGCGAGGAGGAGCCGGGCAGTGGTGCGCGCTCCCAGCGGATCTGGCCCTGGCCGGTCTCGGAGGGCGGCAGGGCGAGATAGCCGCCCTCGCCGTGGAAGCGGAGCGAGCCGGGGACGTGGTCCTTGGCGTAGAGCAGCTCGCCCAACTGCTCCAGGGAGTACGGCTTGACGAGCAGCGACCAGCGGGTGGGCGCGGCGACGACCGGGCCCAGGCGCATGCCCTGGAGGTCGAGCGCGGCCAGGGCCCGGGCGGCCGCGGGTGCGGGCAGGCTGACCGCGCAGGGAGCCTTGTCGCCGGTGGCGAGGACGATGGGCGCGGCGGGGCGGTTGCCCCACCACCAGCGCACCATGCGGGCGTCGGTGGTGGCCGCGAGGAGGCCGGGGTCGAAGGGGTGGGCACCGGGCACCGTGCATTCAGGGTCCGGACAGCCGCAGCGGGCCCGTCCCTGGGGATCGGGTGCCACGCCCGGGAGTACGGGCCATTGCCATTCAGTGGCGAAGGTCAGGGCCGCGCTGAGCATCTCAGACCTCCTGTTGTCTCGCCTGGACAGGAGCCTGCGTCGCTTTCCGAGGATCTCGCGCATGAGCGCTCGTTCCTTTCCGTTGCACCGCTGGCAACACCGAGGACCACATCACACTATGTGTCGATCACTTCACTGTGCGTACCTGTTGGCGCATCACACCCCTGCGTGAAGCAAGGGGAACCCGTGCGTGCTTGAAAAGCATCGGCGTGGCGTGGGGGTGGCGAAGTCTGGCGTTTTGCCGTCCCGCGTATTTCTCTCCGCCTCCGCCACGGGAGGATGGGGCACGATCGTCGGTGGTTAAGACGCCCGGGTCCCTCACCAGGTTCCGGGCGGCCCCCGCCACCCCTGGTCTTCTCCGAGTACGTACCCATCACGACCGCTGTGACGCTCCGTCGAGCAAACCCAGTCGACCTCAATGGACCGTCCCCTGATGCAGTTTTAAGCCAACTTTGCCAATCCGCAAGGGGAGAGCGAAATGCCCCCGCGAAACCCATGGACACCAGGAATCCCAGCAGGACAATGCTGGACATCCCCTCACGAGTGCGTGTACATGTGGAGACACTGCCAGCGGCGCAGAATGACATGGGGGTTTGCGATGCTTTTGAGCAATACGCACCGGTCGGAAAGCCGGACGCCATGAACGCCCCTCACCCTCCGAAAGTGGCTGGAATCGATTCAACGGTTCCCTCGCCCGCACACACTGTCGCGCCCGCGCCTGCCGCCACCGGTACCCCTCCGGCCCCTTCCCCGAACGTCCAGAATCCGCCGGATACCGCTCCGAACGCGCCAAGTGCCCTGCTCCAGGACCGTCTCGCCGGCTGGGTCTCCGACCTCACGACCCTCCACGAACTCACGGAACGACTGGCACGCACGGACGCACTCGCGGACGCACTCCAGGAACTGCTGCGCGCCGGAGCCGCCCTGGTGGGCGCCCGCCGCGGACTCGTCGTCCTGGAACCCGGCGACGGCCTCGGCCCCGACACCACCATCGGCCTGGGCCTGGACCGCTCCGACCTCGGCCACATCGAGACCGTCCCGCGCGGGGCGATGTCCTACGGCCAGCTCCTCGACAGTCCTGCCGGCGCTCCCGGCGGCGAGCGCGGCGAGATCGTCCACGCCGACCTCTTCGCCGAGGACGGCCTCGACCCGCGCCACCGCGAGGTCGCCGTACGCCTGGGGTACGCGGCGAGCTACGCGCTGCCCCTGGCGACCGACGCGGCCGGGCGCCTGGGTGCCGCCGTGTGGCTGTACGACGAGCCCGCCGAGCCGGTCGAGCGGCAGCGCCATCTGGTCGGGCTGTACGCGCGGTACGCCACCGAGCACCTGGCCCGGGTCCTAGAAGTCGAGCGCACGCGCGCGTGCGTGGCGACCATCGCCGAGGAGCTGCTGCCGTCCCGGCTCCCCCGCGTGGCCGGTGTGCAGCTCGCCGCGCTGCACCGCACGGGTCCGCGCGGCGGCGGCGACTGGTACGACGCGCTGCCGCTCCCGGACGCCGCGCTCGGCCTCGCCGTCGGCTCGGTGACCGGTTCCGGGCCGAGCGCGATCGCCGCGATGGGTCGTCTGAGGGCCTCCCTGCGGGCGTACGCGGTGATGGAGGGCGAGGACCCGGTCGCGGTCCTGTCCGACCTGGAACTGCTCCTGCGGCTCACCGAGCCCGCCCGTTCGGCCACCGCCCTGTTCGCCTACTGCGAGCCCGCGCTGCGCAAGATCACCCTGGCCGGGGCAGGCCACAGTCCACCGCTCCTGGTCGGCGAGCGGCGCACGGAGTTCGTGGAGACCTCCGTGTCCGCGCCGCTCGGCATGCTGGCCTGCTGGGAGGCGCCGAGCGTGGAGCTGGAGGCGGAGCCCGGTGAGACGGTCCTGCTCTACACGGACGGGCTGCTGCACCGTACCGGCGACCCCATGGACCGCGCCTTCGCCCGTCTGCACTCGGCGGCGGCGAGCGTCCCCAAGGCGCTGCGCGCCGACCCGGCCGCGATCGCCGACCACGTGCTGCGGACCGTACTGCCGGACGGCCTCGACACGGCCGACAGCGACGAGGACGTCGTCCTCCTGGCGGCCCGTTTCGAGTAGTCGCCCGGAAGCCATGTGTAACAGGCCATACGGCCCTGGACCCCCTTCCGTACGACCGTACGATGGACGGGGTCCAGTGCCGTATCTAGGAGGATGACCGTGGCCGACGAGCTCACCCCGGAGACCCCGGAGACTGAGTCTGAGGAGCCGATCGAGAAGCGGAAGAACGGCCTGTACCCGGGCGTCTCCGACGAGTTGGCCGACAGCATGAAGTCCGGCTGGGCCGACACCGAGCTGCACGATCTGCGGCCCGTCGAGCAGGCCGAGCACACCGCCCGCCGCCGCGCCGCGCTCTCCGCGCGCTTCCCGGGCGAGCGCCTGGTGATCCCCGCGGGCAACCTGAAGACCCGTTCGAACGACACCGAGTACCCCTTCCGGGCGTCGGTCGAGTACGCGTACCTGACGGGCAGCCTCACCGAGGACGGCGTCCTCGTCCTGGAGCCCACCACCGAGGGCCACAAGGCGACGATCTACCTCCTGCCGCGCTCCGACCGCGAGAACGGCGAGTTCTGGCTCTCCGGCCAGGGCGAGCTGTGGGTCGGCCGCCGCCACTCGCTGACCGAGTCCGAGGCGCTCTACGGCATCCCCGCCGCCGACGTCCGCGAACTGGCCGAGGCGCTCCGCGAGGCCACCGGCCCGGTGCGCGTCGTCCGCGGCCACGACGCCGGCATCGAGACCGCGCTGACCGACAAGGTCACCGCCGAGCGCGACGAGGAACTGCGGGTCTTCCTCTCCGAGGCCCGCCTGGTCAAGGACGAGTTCGAGATCGCCGAGCTCCAGAAGGCCGTCGACTCGACGGTCCGCGGCTTCGAGGACGTCGTCAAGGTCCTCGACAGGGCCGAGGCGACCAGCGAGCGCTACATCGAGGGCACGTTCTTCCTCCGCGCCCGCGTCGAGGGCAACGACGTCGGCTACGGCTCGATCTGCGCCGCGGGCCCGCACGCCACCACCCTGCACTGGGTGCGCAACGACGGCCCGGTCCGCTCCGGCGACCTGCTCCTCCTCGACGCCGGCGTCGAGACGCACACCCTGTACACCGCCGACGTCACCCGCACGCTCCCCATCAACGGCCGCTTCACCGAGCTCCAGAAGCAGGTCTACGACGCCGTGTACGAGGCCCAGGAGGCCGGTATCGCGGCGGTGCAGCCGGGCGGCAAGTACCGCGACTTCCACGACGCCGCGCAGCGCGTGCTGGCCGAGAAGATCGTCGAGTGGGGCCTTGTCGAGGGTCCCGTGGAGCGCGTCCTGGAGCTGGGCCTCCAGCGCCGCTGGACGCTGCACGGCACCGGCCACATGCTCGGCATGGACGTCCACGACTGCGCCGCCGCGCGCACCGAGACGTACGTCGAGGGCACACTGGAGCCCGGCATGGTCCTCACGGTGGAGCCCGGCCTGTACTTCCAGGCGGACGACCTGACCGTCCCCGAGGAGTACCGCGGCATCGGCGTCCGCATCGAGGACGACATCCTCGTCACCGAGGACGGCAACCGGAACCTCTCCGACGAGCTGCCCCGCACCTCGACCGAGGTCGAGAGCTGGATGGCGTCCCTCAAGGGCTGATACAAGACTGATGGCCGGGTACCGGTGCGGTGCCCGGCCATTGGTGTGCCCGGAGGGGCCTTTTTCATGAACGTGCCTAGGGGGAGGGCTTTTTCGTGAACGACTTCTGGTCCGGTGTCGGGGTCGACCTGCATCTGGAACCCGACCCGGAGGGCGGCCGGCGCGCCGGTCTCGAACGCGCGCTCCGGGACGCCGTACGCGACGGCCGGCTGGCCCCCGGAACCCGCCTCCCGGCCACCAGACGCCTCGCGACCGAACTCGGCGTCTCCCGGGGCACCGCGAAGGCGGCCTACGACCAGCTCGTCGCCGAGGGCTATCTGACCGCGCGCCAGGGCTCGGGCACCCAGGTCGCGCTGCTGCCCTCCGTCGACACGGAGGCACCGGGGGCTGCGGCACGCGCGCGTGTACCCCGTTTCGACCTGCGGCCCGGCAGCCCGGACGTCGGCGCGTTCCCGGCGGCGGCCTGGCTGCGCGCGCTGCGCCGCGCCATCGCGACGGCACCCTCCTTGGCGTACGACTACGGCGACCCGCGCGGTCGCCTCGAACTGCGCACCGCGCTCTCGGGCTACCTGGGGCGGGCGCGCGGGGTGATCGCGCCCCCGGAGCGGATCGTGATCACCTCCGGGTATGTGCAGGGGCTCGCGCTCCTCACGCGCGTGCTCGACGGTTCCCGGGTGGCCATGGAGGATCCCGGACTGCCCTTCCACAGGGAGGTGGTCCGGCACAACGGCGGCACCGTGGTCCCCGTAGGGGTCGACGAACGGGGCGCCCGCGCCGAGGAGTTGGGGGACGCGGCGGCCGTGGTGCTGACCCCGGCCCACCAGTACCCGACCGGCGTCACCCTGCACCCCGAGCGCAGACGGGCACTCACCGACTGGGCACGCGCGCGTGGGGCACTGATCGTCGAGGACGACTACGACGGGGAGTTCCGCTACGACCGGCAGCCCGTGGGCGCGCTCCAGGGGATGGCGCCGGGACAGGTCGCGTACCTGGGCACCGCGTCCAAGACGCTCGGGCCCGCGCTGCGGCTCGGCTGGATGGTGCTGCCGCCCCACCTGGTCGACGCGGTCGCCGACGCCAAGCTGCACAGCGACCACCACACGGAGACCATCGGCCAGCTGGCCCTCGCCGAACTGATCGACAGCCATGCCTACGACCGGCACGTGCGCGCGTGCCGGCTGCGCTACCGGCGCCGCCGCGACCAGCTGCTCGACCGGCTGGGGGCGCGCGGCGGCGTGCGCGGGATCGCGGCCGGGCTGCACGCGCTGGTGGAGGTCGACGACGAGGAAGCCGTAGTGGCACGGGCCGAGAAGGAGGGGCTCGCGGTCGGGCGGCTCGGCGAGCACTGGCACACGGCGGGGGAGGGCGAGGGGCGCCCGCAGGGCCTGGTCGTGGGGTACGGGACGCCCCGGGAGCGGGTGTATCCGGAGGCGCTGGAGGCGTTGGGTCGAGTGCTGGACGGGGCCTGAATCACCTGAACCCGAATCACCTGAACCTGAATTACCTGAATTGGACCAACAAATGGAAGGGCTATTGGGTCTCAGCAGAGACCCAATGAGCTTCTAACGTCGTAGGCATGACGAACTCGCTCGTCCCGCCCGCGGGCCCGCAACGCACCCTCGCGCTGGCCCAGTTGACCAACTCCGTCGGTGACGGCGCCTACTACGTGACCTCGGCGCTGTACTTCACCCACGTCGTCGGGCTCGCCCCCGCGCGCGTGGGCCTCGGACTCACCCTCGCGTGGGCCGTCGGTTCGCTGGTAGGCGTGCCGCTGGGGCGGCTGGCCGACCGGCGCGGGCCGCGCGGTACGGCGGTGCTGCTGGCGCTGGCGACCGGGCTCGCGGTGGCGTCCTTCCTCGTCGTACGGGGATTCGTGCCGTTCGTGCTCGCCGCGTGCGCCTACGCCTCGGCGCAGTCGGGGCTCGCGGCGGCCCGGCAGGCGCTGCTGGCGGGGCTGGTGTCCGCCGGGGAGCGGACCGGGCTGCTGGCCCATCTCCAGTCGACGCTGAACGCCGGTCTCTCGGTGGGCGCGGGCCTCGGCGGGCTGGCGCTGCGGGCGGGGACGCGGCCGGCGTACCTCGGGGTGTTCGCGCTGGACGCGATGAGCTTCCTGGTGTGCGCGGGGTTGCTGCTGCGGCTGCCGTCGGTACCGGGCGTTCAGGTGCGGAAGTCGGGCGGTCTCGGTGTCCTGCGCGACCGCCCGTACGTCGTCGTCACACTCCTCAACACCGTGCTGCTGCTGCGGATGCCGTTGCTCAGCCTCGGGCTGCCGCTGTGGATCGCCGAGCGGACCGACGCGCCGACCTGGCTGGTCTCCGCGCTGTTCGTGCTCAACACCGGTGCGGTGATGGTCTTCCAGGTGCGGACGGCACGCGGGGTCACGGGGCTCGCGTCGGCCACGCGCGTGGTGCGGCGTTCGGGGTGGGTGATGCTGGCGGCCTGCGCGGCGTTCGCGCTGTCGGCGGGCGCGTCGCCGTGGGTGGCGGCGGGGGCGCTGGTGGTGGGGGCGGTGCTCCAAGTGGCCGCCGAGATGGGGCAGTCGGCGGGTTCCTGGCAACTGTCCTTCGCGCTGGCGCCCGCCGACCAGGTGGGCGAGTACCAGGGGTTCTTCGGAACCGGCGTGACCGTGGCCCGGACGATGGGCCCCCTGGTGCTGACGTCCCTCCTCCTGGAGTGGGGCACACCGGGCTGGCTCCTGCTGGGCGGCGCGACGGTGGCGGCGTCCTACGCGATGGGACCGGCGGCACGGCGGGCGACCGGTGCGGGTGGAGTGACGGTCAGGCAGCCGGAGTTGGTGAGCTGACCGGAGACGGGTCCCAGACGGCCGCGTCGGCCGACCGATCGGCCGAGCAGCGGCAGCGGCAGCGGGGCAACGGCCCGTGCGCGGTACGGCCTGGCGGACCATGCCGATGAATTCACCGCGCGTTTCGGGACGGACCGCGGTCGGCGGCGGGCTGAACCTCCTCGGGACGGCTACCGCCGGTGGCGGCGTCGTACGCGATGGGACCGGCGGCACGGCGGGCGGCCGGTGCGGGTGAAGTGACCGTCAGACAGCCGGAGTTGGTGAGCTGACCGGAGACGGGTCCCAGACGCCGCGTCGGCCGACCGATCGGCTGCCGCCGGTGGCGGGCCACACACACCGGAACCACCCGCCGCTGCCAGCGGGCCGCACGCCCCGGCCCCTCGTGGCGGATCAGCCGGTCCGCGCCAGTGAGGCGACCGGCAGTGAGTCCAGGAACAGTGCTCCCGCCAGGAGTCCCGCGCTTCCGCGGGGGCTCCACGCGCGCGCGTGGAGGTCGGTGTCGAAGGCGGCCAGGGCCTGCGCGCCCGCCTCCGTGGCCGTGCCGCCCGCCTCCAGGACGCCGCGGGCGCCCGCCTGGACATGGCGCAGGCCCAACGGGCCCGCGGTGTGCAGGAGTTCGGTGTCCTGGAGGGTGGACATCACGGTGAGGAGGGCGTCCAGGCGGGCCTGGGTCTCCGTGGCGCCGGCCGCGCGGGTGGTGGCCAGGGTGTCCAACGCCCTGCGTACGTGCGGAAATCCGGCCCTTGCCTCGCCCCGGGCGCCGGCCGCACCGTACTTGACGGAGATCGACGAACCCCGGGAGGGGCGCCTGGGGGCGCCCTTGTCGTTGAACGCGGCCATCTTCCTGGTGTTCGCCGTGATGTCGGGGGCCTGGGCGCCGGGGTCCAGGGCGACCGCGGCGACCAGGAAGCCGAGGGCCCACAGGGCACCCTTGTGGCCGCCTCCGGCCAGGCCGACCGAGTGCTCGGTGCACCGGCCGATCGCGCCCAGTTCCGCCCGCAGCGCCGGCGTGGCCTCGCCGGCACGGCGGGCGGCGGCGGCCATCGCCGCGAGGCCGGGCTCCAGCGCCCTGGCCGACCAGCGCAGGCTGTCGTGCTCCCGGCGCGTGCTGCGGGCGTCCAGGTCACGCGGGTCGGGCAGGCCCGGCTTGGGAGCCAGCGCCAGTTGCCCGGTGAGCGCGGCCACGGCGGCCCGTGCCAGCGCGTCGTCCTCGCGGCTTGTCATGTCCCTTACCTTATGAGGAGGCCGAGGCGGAAGGGGAGGCGCTGTCGCTGGGCGGCGTACCCGTAGGGGCGTCGCTGGGAGCGCCGCTCGGGGGCGTGCCGCCTCCGCCGCCGCCCCCGCCCGTGTCCTCCGCGTCCGGGTCGACGCCGAGCGTCAGGGAGCCCTTGTAGCCCTTGGACGGGTCCTTCTTGTGGACGGCCTTGAGGGTGAGCAGGCCGCTGGTGGCGCCTCCGCCGTCGTAGACCATGTCGTCGGCGAGGACGGTGTACGAGCCCGTGTGCTTGGCGTAGGGGTCGAGGGTGAAGATCTCCTCGGCGATGTCGTCGGCGAAGAACAACTGGCCGGTGTAGTTGACCTTGCCGCCCTCGTAGGTGCCGTCCTCCTTCTCGCCGCCGGTGTGCACCTTCACGTGGATGTGGCAGGTGCGGGGCGTGTACCAGCCCGGGAAGATCGTCTCGAACTTGACGACCCCGTTGGCGTTGGCGACCTGGTAACCGCGCAGATAGGTGAGGTCGTTGGCGCTGTCGCCCTCCTCGCTCTCGGCGGGGGCCGAGCCGCCGGGGTTGGCGGTGGTGTAGCCGGAGTAGTAGCCCCAGGCGTCGCAGTGCCAGATCTCCACGGCCGCGCCCTTGACCGGGGTGCAGCCGTCGGTGGCGTCGACGACGGTCAGGCGCAGGGTGAGCGGGACGCCCGCCTTGCCCTCCGTAATGTCCTTGCGGACCAGCGCGCCGTCGAGGTAGTAGGGGCCCTCCGTGACGCTCGTCATCAGCGTCATGCACTCGCTACTGGTCGAGGTCGCCGTGGCCGAGGCGGTCGTGTCCGTCGTGTCCGTCGTGTCGGCGGACGCCGACTGGAACCCGGCCGCCACCAGCCCGCCGGCCGCTACCGTCCCGCCGGTCACCGCCAGGGCGCGGCGCCTACTGATCGTTTTTTCCTTGTGGTTTCCCGTCATGATCGCGAAGCTAGGGACGGCACCCGTCAGGGACGTGGGCACCGGCTGTGCGCACGGTAAGAATCCTTAGAAAGCTGACATCGGGTCGTCGTCGTGCAGGATCCGCTGGAACAGCCGGTGGTCCCGCCACTCCCCGCCGATGTGCGTATAGCGCGGAGCCACGCCGATCGGCTCGAACCCGCTCTTCGCCAGGACGCGTTGGGAGGCCAGGTTGTCGAGCGGCGTGACCGCCTCAAGCCGGTGCAGTCCGATCGTCTCCCGCGCGATCCGGCACACCCGCTCGACCCCCGCGGTGGCCAGGCCGCGCCCCCGCAGGTCGGCGGCGATCCAGTAGCCGAGCGAGCCGCTGCGGAAGGAGCCGAGCACGATCCCGGCCAGCGTGAAGGCCCCGGCGACCCGCTCGCCGGACACGAGGAGCAGCGGCACGACCCGGCCCTCCCGGTACTCCCGCAGCAGCGCGTGCAGCCGCCCGCGCTGCCCTTCGGCGGTGAAGAAGGCGTCCGGGCGGTACGGCTCCCAGGGGCTCCGGTTCTCGGCGAACGCGGCGGCGAGGGCCGGGGCGTCGGCCGGCTCGGCGAGCCTCAGCGTCAGACCCTCGGCCAGTTGTTCGGGGCGGATGTCCATGCGCGGATTCTGCCGTGGCGCCGCTCCCGGGGGACGCGCTTCGGACGTGCCGTCACACCGCCATCAGCGGCGCGTCCTTCCGCCACTTCAGGATCTTGTCGAAGCTCACCACCGCGCCGCCCACACCGGGCTTGTTGCCGATGTGGACGTGGTCGGCGAGTTCCTGGATGAGACAGAGCCCCCGGCCGTTCTCCGCCTCGCTCGGGGCCGGGCGGACGGCCTGGGCGCGCGCGAAGCCGGGGCCCGAGTCGGCGACCTCGATACGGCACGTCTCGCCGTCGAGGTACGCGGTGACGCGGTACGCCTCCGAGGACGCGCCGGGCTCGGTGTCGCCGCCGTGCTCGACGGCGTTGGCGCACGCCTCGCTGAGGGCGACCGAGAGGTCGTAGGAAATGTCCGGGTCGACGCCCGCGGTCTCCATCGTGCCGAGGAGAAGCCGGCGGGCGAGCGGAACGCTCGCGGCCTCGCGCCTCAGATGGAGTGACCACCAGATGCTCATGCTCCAGCCTCCCGGCCGCGGCTCGACATACCGATACCTATTGCCGCCAGTGCCCCTGTGTAAGCACGGAGTTGACGTGATGCCGCCCATATGGGGGATGTGTCCGAAACGTAATTGGTGTATCCGGAGGTAGCCCACGTCGGAGAGTGACCTTTGTGATCTATGACACATTATCGTCCCGGTGTGGTGGACCTGCCGTATGGCGCCCGCAGGGCCGGTGCGATGATGAGCCCGCCATGACTGCCCCCCACCCACGTACGGCGCGCTCCGGAGGTGAACTCCGGGTCCTGCGGGCCGCGGTGTTCGCCGCGGTCTGTGTCGTGCTGGCCGCGGCCGGTCATGCCATCGCCTCCTGCGCCACCGTGCCCCTGTGGACACTCGGCGCGGGCTTCCTCGCCACGTTCCTCCTCGTCGCGCCGCTCGCCGGGCGCGAGCGCTCGCTGCCGGGCATCGCGGCACTGCTCGCGGTCGGACAGACGGTCCTGCACACGCTGTTCGGGCTCGGCCAGACGGCCGCCGGTACGTCGACCACGGGCGGTCTGTCCGCGTCCGACGCCACGCTCGTCGCGCGCGCCGCGCATCTGCTGTGCGGCACCACCGCGGCGGCGATCAGCCCGGCGCAGGCCCACCAACTCCTCACCGACGCGCGGCTGCTGCCGACTTCGGACTCGACGGGCTCGATGAGTTCGATGAGCGGGATGGGGTCGATGCACCA
The DNA here is from genome assembly GCF_053891435.1 of Streptomyces sp. NPDC002276. Classification (NCBI taxonomy): domain Bacteria; kingdom Bacillati; phylum Actinomycetota; class Actinomycetes; order Kitasatosporales; family Streptomycetaceae; genus Streptomyces; species Streptomyces sp. NPDC002276. Next base: position 232,034 of record NZ_JBSFCQ010000008.1, read on the forward strand.
CCCGGCGGACGCCATGTCCACCTCCGCCGCCTCCTCCATGTCGCTGTTCCCGTCCGTGTCCATGCTGCTCGGCCACCTCCTCGCGGCACTCGCCGCGGGCTGGCTGCTGCGGCACGGGGACCTGGCGCTGCGGCGCCTGATGGAACTGTCGGCGCACGGAGTCGCGGAAGGGGCGCTCGTTCGGTCCCTGCGCGGGGCGCTCGCCCTGGTGCGCGCCCTGCGGGCGGGGCTGCCGGGGGCGCCCGGAACCGGCCCGCGCCCACGGCGTACGGCCCTCTTCGCGCCGCCCGCCCCGCACACCACCGCACTCCAGCACTCGGTGATCCGCCGCGGCCCGCCTTCGGCCGCCGCCCACGTCCTCGCCGCCTGACGCGACGCGACCACCACCACCGCACTCCGTTCCGTGCGTGGAGAGGCCGCCGTCGTGCGGCACGCGCGCGTGCCCGGCGTTTTCCGCCGGGAAACCCCTGGTGTCACCCAGGTGTGCACGCGCCCCTCTTCACCACCGGAACTCACTCGAACTCGAAGTGGAGTGCTCCTTTCCATGAAGGCTTCTCGTATCGCCGCCGCCGCTGCCGTCGCCGGCTCGGCCGTTGTCGTCCTGTCCTCCCCCGCCTTCGCGCACGTCTCCGTGCAGCCGGAGGGCACGGCCGTCAAGGGCGGCTACGCGGTCGTCGACTTCAAGGTCCCGAACGAGCGCGACGACGCCTCGACCACCAAGCTCGAAGTCACCTTCCCGACCGACCACCCACTGGCCTCCGTGATGCCGGAGCCGATCAGCGGCTGGACCGTCAAGGTCACCAAGTCGAAGCTGGCCAAGCCCGCCGAGATGCACGGCGAGACGATCACCGAGGCCGTCACCAAGGTCACCTGGACCGCGACCGGCAAGGGCGTCGAGCCCGGCTACTTCCAGAAGTTCCCGGTCTCCGTCGGCATGCTGCCCACGGACACCGACCAGCTCGTTTTCAAGGCCCTCCAGACGTACTCCGACAACGAGGTCGTGCGCTGGATCGAGGTGCAGAAGGACGGCGCGGAGGAGCCCGAGAACCCGGCTCCGACGCTTGAACTGACCTCCGCCTCCACCTCGGGCGCGACCGCCGAGGACGCCTCTGAGAAGACCGAGAACACCGCCGCCGACACCACGACCGCCGTCGACTCCTCCGACACCACCGCCCGCGTCCTCGGCGTGGTCGGCATCGCCGTCGGCGCCGCCGGTGTGGCGTACGGCGTTCTCGCCGGTCGACGGCGTACGACCGTCTGAGGCCCGTCCGCTCATGGCGCGCACAGGGGTCCGTGCGACTCTTGCGCAACGACCCCGGTGCGCGCCGGAGCTCTCACAACTGGGACATTTTTCCTATGCGCAAGAAGACGTTCGCGGCGGCAGCGCTGCTCGCCGCCGCCACCCTGACGCTCTCCGCCTGCGGCAGCGGCGACGACGGCAACAGCCCCGTCGCCGTGGTCTCCGAGGACACCGCGACCCAGGCCGCCACCGTGCTCGACACCCCGTTCGAGAAGCCGGACCTGGTCCTCACGGACACGCACGGCAAGAAGTACGACTTCCGGGCGGAGACCAAGAACCGGCCGACGCTGATCTACTTCGGCTACACCCACTGCCCCGACATCTGCCCGCTGACGATGAACAACATCGCCGTCGCCAAGAAGGCGCTGCCCAAGGCCGAGCAGGACAAGCTGCTGGTCGTGTTCGTCACCACCGACCCGGCCCGGGACACCGCGCCGGAACTCGGCAAGTGGCTCAAGGGCATCGACACCCAGTTCGTCGGCCTGACCGGCTCCTTCGCCACCATCCAGGCCGGCGCCCGCACCCTGGGCATCTCCATCGAGCCGACCTCCAAGGACAAGAACGGCAAGCTCGTCTCCGTCCACGGCACCCAGGTCGTCGCGTTCTCCCCGAAGACGAACGGCGGTTACCTGCTCTACGGCCAGGACACCACCGTCGACGACTACACCAAGGACCTCCCCAAGATCATCAAGGGGGAGACACCGTGAGGCGGTTCGCCGTGCCCGTCGCGGTGCTGAGCGGCGCGCTGGTCCTCACCGGCTGCGGCTCGGACGACGCCAAGGCCCAGCTCTCCGTCGGTTCCGCCTACATGCCCCAGCCGGTCTCGGACATGGCGGCGGGGTTCCTGGACATCGCCAACAAGGGCGGCGCGAAGGACGAGTTGACCTCCGTCACCAGCGACGTAGGCCCGGTCTCCGTGCACGAGACGGTCGGCCAGGCGATGGAGGAGGTCACGTCCCTCGATGTGCCCGCACACGGCCAACTCGTGTTCAAGAGCGGCGGCAACCACCTGATGTTCGACAAGCTGAAGCACACGCTGAAGCAGGGCGACAACGTGACCGTGAAGCTCCACTTTGCCAAGTCCGGCCCTCTCACGGTTGAGATGCCCGTGAAGTCGGCGACGTACAACCCCACGACCGGGCACTGAGGGAGGGACCCCCACCTTGAAGACGACCATCACCCCCCGAGTCCGCACGCTGGTGCTGCTGTTCCTGGCCGTCGTCGGCATGCTGTTCGCGGGTGCCGGGACGGCCTCCGCGCACGCCGCCCTGACCGGCAGCGACCCCTCTTCGGGGGTGGTGGTCAACAAGGCTCCGACGCAGGTCTCGCTCACCTTCTCCGAGAAGGTCGCGACGAACGACGACTCGCTGCGCGTGCTCAACCCGAAGGGCAAACGCGTCGACGTCGGCAAACCGTCCAACATCAGCGGTACGACGTACGCCGTACAGATCCGCAGCGGACTGCCCGACGGCACCTACACGGTGGCCTGGCAGGTCGTGTCCGCGGACAGCCACCCCGTGGGCGGCGCCTTCACCTTCTCCATCGGCTCCCCCTCGAAGACCACCGTCTCCGCGTCGGCCGAACAGGACGTCGGCGGCGGGCTCGTCGGCGGGCTCTACGGCTTCGGCCGCTACATGTCGTACGCCGGCTTCATCGTCATGGTCGGCGGCGCCGCCTTCGTCCTGGCCTGCTGGCAGCGCGGCGCCGGAGTGCGCGCCCTCCAGCGGCTGGTGGTCTCCGGCTGGGTCTCGCTGACCGCGGCCACGCTCTGGCTGCTGCTCATCCGCGGCTCGTACACGACCTCCGGGAAGTTCGGCGACATCTTCGACCTGAACCTCCTCGGCCAGGTCCTCCAGACCAAGACGGGCGCCTCGCTCGTCTCCCGGCTGCTGCTGCTCGCCGCCGCCGCGCTGTTCATCGCCGTCCTCTTCGGCGCGTACGACAAGCGCGAGGACGAGGAGAAGCGCGACCTGACCTTCGGGCTGGCGATCGGCGGCGGTGTGGTGGCCGCCGGGCTCGCCGCGAGCTGGGCGCTGTCCGAGCACGCCTCGACCGGGTTGCAGCCCGGCATCGCGATGCCCGTCGACGTCGTCCACCTGCTGGCCGTCGCGGCCTGGCTCGGCGGCCTCACCGCCCTGCTCGTCTCGCTGTACCGGGCGCCCGCCGACAACCCCGTCGGACGGGCCGCCGTACAGCGCTTCTCGCGCCTCGCGTTCGGCAGTGTCGTCGCGCTCGTCGCGACCGGCATCTACCAGTCCTGGCGCCAGCTCGGCTCCTGGTCGGCGTTCACCGACACCGGCTACGGGCAGCTGCTGCTCGTCAAGATCGGGCTCGTGGCGCTGCTGATCGGGATCGCGTCGATCTCCCGCCGCTGGACCGCGCGGCTCGCGGAGCCGGCAGAGACCACCGTCGAGGAAACCACGGCAACCGAGGCGCGCGAGCCGGAGAAGGAGCACGTCACGGCGTCCGCCAAGGCCGCCGTCGACTCCGGCGCCAAGGCGTCCGCCACGGTCTCTGACTCCAAGGCCGCGGACTCCGCCACTGCCACCTCCGAGGCGTCGGCCGAAGTCGACGAGCCCGCGTCTACGGCTGCCTCCACGTCCACGTCCGCCTCCGCGTCCAACGGGACCGGTGACTCCAAGCGCGCCGCCCAACTCGCGCGCCAGCAGGCCGCCGTGGACACCACCCAGCGGAAGCGGCTGCGGGACGCCGATCCGAACCTCTTCGGGCTGCGCCGCTCGGTCCTCGCCGAGGCCGCCGTCGCGGTCGTCGTCCTCGCCGTCACCACGGCCCTGACGACCACCGAACCGGGCCGCACGGAGGAGGACGCCAAGGCGGCCAAAGCCTCCTCGTCCTCTTCCTCGTCGTCCTCGGGCGCGCTGACCCTGGACATGTCCTTCGACACCGGAGGCACGGACGGCAAGGGCGTCATCCGGGTCGACATCGACCCCGCGCGGGTGGGCGGCAACGAGATGCACGTCTATGTGCAGCGCCCCAACGGCCGGGCCTTCGACGTCCCCGAGGTGAAGGTCGCCTTCACGCTCGCCGCGAAGAAGATCGGTCCACTGCCCGTGACGCCCGACCGCATCACCACCGGACACTGGGCCGCGAACGGAATCCAGATCCCCATGGCGGGCGACTGGAAGATCTCGGTGACCGTGCGGACCTCCGACATCGACCAGACCACCGTCGACAAGAACGCGCAGATCGGCTGAACCACGCCATGCCTGAACAGTCCATTCCCGAGGCCCGCGCCGTAAAGGCACCTCCCGGGGAGGCCGTTTCCGAAAACGCCTCCCCCGGGGAGGGTGTTTCCCGCCGACGGCTCCTCGGTACGGCCGGTGCCACCGGGCTCGTGCTCGGCGCGGCGGGCGGGGCCGTGGGGTACGCGGCTGCCCCCGCCGGGGCCACTCCGCTCACCTCGCTTGGCGCGGACAGGGCAATGTTTCACGGGAAACATCAGCCCGGCATCACCGAGGGCCTCCAGGCGCGCGGCCACCTCGTCGCCTTCGACCTCGCGGCGGGCGCGGGCCGCAAAGAGGCGGCGGCCCTGCTGCGCCGCTGGTCGACGACCGCGCAGCGGCTGATGGCGGGTGAGCCGGCGGCGCAGGACGACACGGATGTCGCCCGGGACGCGGGGCCCTCGTCGCTGACGATCACCTTCGGCTTCGGCAACAGCTTCTTCTCCCGCACGGGCTTGGAGAAGCAGCGCCCCGGCTCCCTCGACCCGCTCCCCGACTTCTCCTCCGACCAGCTCGACAAGGCACGCAGCAACGGCGACCTGTGGGTGCAGATCGGCGCCGACGACGCCCTGGTCGCCTTCCACGCGCTGCGCACGATCCAGAAGGACGCGGGCAGCGCGGCCAAGGTGCGCTGGCAGATGAACGGCTTCAACCGGTCGCCGGGCGCGACGGCCCACAAGATGACGGCCCGCAATCTGATGGGCCAGCTCGACGGCACCCGCAATCCCAAGCCGACCGAGTCCGACTTCGACAAGCGGATCTTCGTGCCAGCGTCCGGTTCGGCCGACCCGGCCTGGATGGCGAACGGCTCCTACGCCGTCGTACGCCGGATCCGCATGCTCCTCGACGACTGGGAGAAGCTCTCGACCGGCGCCCAGGAGAACGTCGTCGGGCGCCGCAAGTCCACTGGGGCACCCCTTTCCGGGGGCGGTGAGACGACCGCGATGGACCTGGAGAAGACCGACGCGAAGGGCGCCCTGGTCGTCCCCATCAACGCGCACGCCCGGATCGCCCGCCCCGACCAGAACGGCGGCGCTGCGATGCTCCGGCGCCCCTTCTCGTACCACGACGGCATCGGCGCCGACGGCACCCCGGACGCCGGGCTCCTGTTCGTCTGCTGGCAGGCCGACCCGCTGCGCGGCTTCGTCACCGTGCAGCGCAAGCTCGACCGCGGCGACGCCCTGTCGACATACATCCGCCACGAGGCGAGCGGCCTGTTCGCGGTCCCGGGCGGGGCGGCGGAGGGCGAGTACGTGGGGCAGCGGTTGCTGGAAGCGTGAGCCGTCGCCCGTTGGGGTGGCCGGTTCGAGAAGGGTGCACCGGGTTTCGCAAGGCCCATTAGGGTGAAGTCATGCCAGCCAGCTACGCGTATCTCGGCCCTGAGGGCACCTTCACCGAAGTCGCCCTGCGGACGCTTCCCGAGGCGGCCACCCGGGAGCTGATCCCGTATGTGTCGGTGCAGTCCGCGCTCGACGCGGTGCGTACCGGTGAGGCCGAGGCCGCGTTCGTGCCGATCGAGAACTCCGTCGAGGGCGGTATCACCACCACCCTGGACGAGCTGGTCGCGGGCGCGCCGCTGATGATCTACCGCGAGGTGCTGCTGTCGATCACCTTCGCGCTGTTGGTCAGGCCCGGCACGAAGATCTCCGACATCAAGACGGTCTCCGCGCACCCGGCCGCCCAGCCGCAGGTCCGCAACTGGATGAAGGCGAACCTCCCGGACGCCCTGTGGGAGTCGGCCGCCTCGAACGCGGACGCCGCCCGCCTGGTCCAGGAGGGCCGCTACGACGCCGCCTTCGCCGGTGAGTTCGCCGCCGCCCGGTACGGCCTTGAGGCCCTGGAGACGGAGATCCACGACGCGGAGAACGCGCAGACCCGGTTCGTGCTGGTGGGCAGGCCCGCCCGCCCGGCGGCGCCGACCGGCGCGGACAAGACGTCCGTCGTGATCTGGCAGCGCGACGACCACCCCGGCGGGCTGCGCGACCTGCTCGGCGAGTTCGCCACCCGGGGCATCAACCTCATGCTGTTGCAGTCCCGCCCGACCGGCGCCGGCATCGGCAACTACTGCTTCTGCGTCGACGCCGAGGGACACATCTCCGACCGCCGGGTGGCCGAGGCCCTGATGGGGCTCAAGCGCATCTCTCTCCAGGTGCGTTTCCTAGGTTCGTACCCGCGCGCGGACGTCGGTGTGGACGGGGTCCGGACGCTGTTCCCGGGGACCTCGGACAAGGACTTCCTGTCGGCGGCGGACTGGGTCGCGCACTGCCAGGACGGCCGTTTCTGACGACCGGCAGTGCGCCCGCGGTGCGCCGGGAGTGCACCGATCATGGCCCGGTCGTGGCCCAGTGGTGGCCCGTGGTGGCCCGTCGTGGCCCGGTAGTACCTGCGTATCTTCGTTATCCACAGAAGTTATCCACAGGCCCACTTCTCGACCTGGGGACAAGTCGACAGCGGAGCATCAGTCTGTCGACAAATCGCCCTACAGACCCCTGGCGCGCGCACCGGCGCGCAAGTCACTCTTCGTCCACCCGTTTCCTTCGGGCAATCCTATGGAGCGACGCAATTCCACCCGAAAGTGGGTGTGAGGGACGTTTGGGTCGGGAATTCCTTGATCACGGGACCCTTTTGGAAATGATCGCTTCCGGCATCCACAGATCTTCCACACAGCCTGTGGATAACTCTTCCGGGATGTGGATTCCTGTGGACAACCGCGCGCTCAAGTCCCGTTTCCCACAAGGGATTCGAGTCAACAGGCCGCCTCGCGCCTGCCCCGTTCCAGGGAGCGGGGCGCCCTTTTATTGACTCGCATCTACAGGCATCGACACTCTGCGCAATTACCCCATAACTGGATGTAAGCCGCAGTTCGGAATACCAAGTCGTGAGCCGGAACCCCGCACCGGTAGCCTGGTCGCGTGATTGACCTTCGCCTGCTCCGTGAGGACCCCGACCGTGTGCGCGCGTCCCAGCGCGCCCGTGGAGAGGACGTCGCGCTCGTCGACGCTCTCCTGTCCGCCGACGAGCGGCGCAGGTCGTCCGGCGTCCGCTTCGACGAGCTGCGTTCCGAGCAGAAGGCGCTCGGCAAGCTCATCCCCAAGGCCTCCGGCGACGAGAAGGCCGAGCTGCTCAAGAAGACGGGCCAGCTCGCCGCCGACGTCAAGGCGGCCGACGCCGAGCAGCACGAGGCGGACGAGGAGACCAAGCGCCTCGCGCTCCAGCTCGGCAACCTCGTGCACCCGGACGTGCCCGTGGGCGGCGAGGAGGACTTCGTCGTCCTGGAGACGCACGGCACGATCCGCGACTTCGCCGCCGAGGGCTTCGAGCCCAAGGACCACCTGGAGTTGGGCGAGGCGCTGGGCGCCATCGACGTCGAGCGCGGCGCCAAGGTGTCCGGCTCGCGCTTCTACTACCTCACCGGCGTCGGCGCCCTCCTGGAGCTGGCGCTCGTCAACGCGGCGATCGCGCAGGCCACGGAGGCCGGCTTCGTCCCGATGCTGACCCCGGCGCTGGTCCGCCCGCGCGCCATGGAGGGCACCGGCTTCCTCGGCCAGGCCGCGGAGAACGTGTACCACCTGGAGAAGGACGACTTCTACCTGGTCGGCACCTCCGAGGTCCCCCTCGCCGCCTACCACATGGACGAGATCCTCGACGCGGACAAGCTCCCGATGCGCTACGCGGGCTTCTCCCCGTGCTTCCGCCGCGAGGCCGGGACGTACGGCAAGGACACGCGGGGCATCTTCCGCGTGCACCAGTTCGACAAGGTCGAGATGTTCTCGTACGTCCTCCCCGAGGACGCGGAGAACGAGCACCAGCGCCTCCTGGACTGGGAGAAGCAGTGGCTCGACGGCCTCGAACTGCCCTACCAGGTCATCGACGTGGCCTCGGGCGACCTCGGCGCGTCGGCGTCCCGCAAGTTCGACTGCGAGGCGTGGATCCCGACCCAGGGCAAGTACCGCGAGCTGACCTCGGCCTCCAACTGCGACAGCTTCCAGGCCCGCCGCCTGTCCGTACGGCTGCGCGACGGCAAGAAGGTGCAGCCGCTGGCCACGCTGAACGGCACGCTGTGCGCCGTACCGCGCACGATCGTGGCGATCCTGGAGAACCACCAGCTGCCCGACGGTTCGGTGCGCGTGCCCGAGGTGCTGCGCCCGTACCTGGGCGGCCGTGAGGTCCTGACGCCGGTCGCCAAGTGAGCACCGGCTTCCCGTACAAGCTGATCGCGACCGACCTCGACGGAACGCTCCTGCGCTCCGACGAGTCGGTCTCGCCGCGCACCCGTGCCGCCCTCGCGGCGGCCACGGAGGCCGGTGCCGCGCACATCGTGGTGACCGGCCGCTCGGCCCCCTGGACCCGGCACATCCTCGACGACCTCGGCTACGAGGGCCTCGCGGTCTGCGCCCAGGGCGCCCAGGTCTACGACGCCGGCGAGCACCGCCTGCTGACCTCGGTCACCCTGGACCGGCAGCTGGCCGCCGTGGCGCTGGCCAAGATCGAGGCGGAGATCGGGCCGCTGTTCCTGGCGGCGAGCCAGGGCGGCCTGGACGGCGAGGTGCTGGTCGGTCCCGGGTACCGGGTCACGGGGGCGCTTCCCGCGACCCCGTTCACGGACGTGTCCGAGCTGTGGGCCGCTCCCCTGAACAAGATCTACATCCAGCATCCGACCCTCACCGACGACCAGCTCGCCGAGGCGGCCCGCGAGGCCGCGGGCGGCTTCGTCACGGTCGCGATGGCGGGCGAGGGCATCGTCGAACTGCTGCCCCTGGGCCTGTCCAAGGCCACGGGCCTCTCCATCGCGGCCCGCCGCCTGGGCCTGAGGTCCGCCGACACGATCGCCTTCGGCGACATGCCCAACGACATCGCGATGTTCGGGTGGGCAGCCCACAGCGTGGCGATGGCCAACGCGCATGAGGAACTCAAGGTTGTGGCCGACGAGGTGACGTCCTCGAACGAGGAGGACGGGATCGCGGTCGTGCTGGAGCGGTTGCTCGCGTAGGTGTGGGCAACCGCTCCAGCTCGGCTTGCCCCCGGCGATGGGGGCAACAGGGAGGGCGGCCCACGCGATAATGAGTCGCGTGCTCGAAGCGGCCGCCCCGGGCAGCTCCCCGTGGTGGGCGACTCGACGGAGGGGTAACTACTCCGGAGACCGCCGCGGGCTGCCCTGAAGGGAGTTGGACGTCCTGTCGTGCATCGACATCGTCCAGCTCCTCTCCCAGTCAGTGGCGCCGGCTGATCCGGCGTCGACAGAACAACTGTGCCTGTACGCCGAGTTGGACGCCACCGAATAAAAAGGGCAGCCGTGTGACGGCTAGTTCCGGCGCCACCTGCGCCGTCGTGCCTTGCTGAAGAACCAGCCCGCAGGCGGCTCGTCGGAGCGCCAGGGCTGCGGCTCGGGCGACTCGTTGCGCCAGCGCGCCGCGAGCATCCGGGCGCGCGCGGACGGCTCGGCCGTCTCGGCGGAGCGTATGAAGTCGTCGTCCAGGACCAACTTGTCCCAGCCGTCCCCTGATTCGGCCTGACCGCCGCCGTACGGTGCCTGTCCCGCCATCCCCGTTCCTCCTAGCCGTGCGTCCCCGTTTGCCCAGTGTGCCCGGACAGAGATGAAGCCCCCGTCAAGATCAGGACCTGTCATTCCTCGCCGGCGAGAGTCAGCGAGCGCAGCTTCTGCCCGGCGTACCAGGTCGCTCCCACGGTGACCGCGACCAGGAAGATCGTCGCCGTGGTCAGCCCGACGTCGGAGGTCACCAGCTCGCCGCCGGACACCTTGTGGGCGACGGCCAGGGACCACTGCTGGACGCTGAGCGTGCGGGCGCCGGCGACCAGGGAGCCGAACAGGGCCTCCCAGACGAGGGCGTAGACGAGTCCGAAGACCACCGCGTGCCGCGAGACCGTGCCGAGCAGCAGGAAGAGTGCCGCGTAGGCGATGGAGGCGACCAGGGCGGCCACCGTGTAGGCGACGGCGATCTGCTGGCCGTTGCCGTTCAGGATGAGCCCGGAGATCAGCATGGGCACGGCCGAGAACACCATGGTGACGCCGACCGCGACGATCAGCTTGGTGAAGATGATCGTGGGCCGCTTCAGCGGCTTGGACAGCAGATACACCACGGAGCCGTCGTCGATCTCCGGTCCGATCGCGCCGGTGCCCGCGATGACGCCGATGATCGGCACCATCGTGGCGAGGCCGAGGCCGCCCAGGACGTCGACGGCGGTCTGGTCGTCGGCACCGGCGAGGGCGCGCACCACCACGGAGATCACGATCAGCAGCAGGGGCAGGGCGCCCAGGATGAGGGCCCGGCGCCGGCCGAGCAGGGCCCGGTAGGTGAGTCGGGCGACTGTGGGGTCGTACATCTCTTGGCCTCCTACGCCGCGACGAGATACGAGAAGACGGATTCGAGCGACTCGTCCGACGGCGAGACCGTGAGCAGCCGGATGCCGTGGTCCCTGGCCACCCGGGGCAGCAGCGCGGTGAAGCGGCCGAAGTCGACGGCCTGGATGCGCAGCGCGCCCTCGGCCAGGTCGACTTCGATGCCCGAGGTCGACGGGTCCGCGATCAGCGCGGCGGCGAGGGCGCGGTCGTCGCTGGAGCGGACCAGGTAGCGGTGCGGGCGGTCGGTCATCAGGCGGCGGATCTTGCGGAAGTCGCCACTGGCCGCGTGCCGTCCGGCGACGACGACCTCGATGTGCCAGGCGAGCTGTTCGACCTCTTCGAGGATGTGGGACGAGAACAGCACCGTGCGGCCCTCGTCGCCCATCCGCCGCAGCAGGTCCATGAGTTGCATGCGCTGGCGCGGGTCCATGCCGTTGAAGGGCTCGTCGAGCAGGAGCAGCGAGGGGTCGTGGACCAGGGCGGACGCCATCTTCACGCGCTGGCGCATGCCCTTGGAGTACGTGGCGATCTTGCGGTCCTGCGCGTACTCCATCTCGACGGTGGCCAGGGCTTTTTGGGCCGCCTTGGCTCCCAGGCCGTGCAACTCGGCGTTGGCTACGACGAATTCGCGTCCCGTGAGGAAGTCGTACATCGCCTCGCGCTCGGGGACGATCCCGATGTGCTTGTAGATCTGTTCGTTGCGCCACACCTGCTGGCCGTCGAGGGTGACGGTGCCGGTGGAGGGGGCGAGGAAGCCGCCCATCATGTTGATGAGGGTGGACTTTCCGGCGCCGTTGGGGCCGAGGAGTCCGGTGACGCCGGGGCCGACGTTCATGGTGATGTCGTTGACGGCGACCACGTTGCCGAACCAGCGGGAGACGTGGTCGATGGAGAGCGTGGTCACAGGCCCACCTTCCGGTAGCGGCGGATCAGGAGGCCGTAGGTCGCGGCGATGAGGCCCAGCACGGCGAGGACGTAGACGACGCCCTGCGCGTGGCTGGGGCCGATGCCTCCGGGGGCCGCCGATGTCGCGCCCAGGAAGGCCGACTGGAGGCCGTCGATCAGCGTGACGGGCGAGAAGAGGCCGATCCAGGGGATCGCGTTCGTGGCGTTCTGCGCGTCGGCGATCGCCTGGAGGGTGGAGACGGCGCCGTAGGAGATGGTCAGTACGGCGATGACGGCCGCGATGCCGAAGCCGCGGCGCGGGGTGACCGCCGCGATGACCAGGCCGATGCCGGCGAAGAGCAGGGAGAGGAGGGTCACGGAGACGAGGCCCTGGGCGAAGCCCTTGGTCTGGTCGGCGAAGTCGAGCTTCGCGAGCAACGCTCCTACGTAGAGCACGATCAGCGGAGCCGCGGTCAGGATGAACATGGCCGAGGCGAGGGCCGCGAACTTGGCCCGCACGTAGTCGGCGGTCTCGATCGGCCGCGAGAAGTACAGCGGCACGGTCTTGAAGCGCAGGTCGCGCGAGACGGACTGGGGTGCCTGGGAGGCGACGTAGAGGCTGATGACGGCCTGCATGATGATCGCGTAGCGGGTGTAGTCGACGGGCAGGTCCTTGGCCTTCGTGGCGACCGCGACGGCCACCATGATGGCTGCGGGCACGCACATGACCACGAACAGCAGCATGGGCAGGACCTTGGACTTCACCGAGCGGCCGAGGCCGTAGGCGCCGCGCAGGGACTGCGAGTAGAGGGAGCGCCGGGCGTAGGCGCGGCCCAGGCGGGGGCCGGTGTAGTTGCGGTAGCCGATGTTGTGGATACGGGTCTGGTCGCCCGGCTGGGGGACCAGGGGCTGGTCAATTGCCATGGCCTACGGCCTCCTTCCGCTCTGCGTCGCTGCCGGTGCCGGTCTCGGCATCGGCGTCGGTGAAGACCTCGGAGATGTGGTGGCGGCGCTGCTCCATGCGCACCAGGCCGAGGCCGAGGTCCGCGATCACGTCCCGGACCACGTCGTACGTCTCCTCGCCCGAGGCCGTCAGCAGCAGGACGTGGCCCGCGCCCGGCAGGCCGCTGCCGTCGTGGGTGTCCACCCCGCGCGCGTGGAGCGCCTCGCGGACCGCGCGGGTGCCGTCCGGGTGCTCGTCGGTGTCGGTGACCTCGATCGCCAGGGTGGTCGTGGTCTGGGTGAAGTCCGTGGTGGAGCTGGAGCGCAGGAGCTTGCCGCCGTCGACCACGATCACGTGGTCGCAGGTGCGCTCCAACTCGCCCAGCAGGTGCGAGGTCACCAGGACCGAGATGCCGAAGTCCGTGTGGATGCGGCGGATGAGGCCGAGCATCTCGTCGCGGCCGACCGGGTCGAGGCCGTTGGTCGGCTCGTCCAGGAAGACCAGCTGCGGGTCGTGGACAAGGGCCTGGGCCAGCTTGACGCGCTGCTTCATGCCCGTCGAGTAGCCGCCGATGGGGCGGTAGCGCTCCTCGTACAGGCCGACATGGCGCAGCGTGTCCGCGGTGCGCTCGCGCGCGGCGGTGGGCGGCAGTCCGGACATGCGCGCCATGTGGACGACGAACTCGGTGGCCGAGACGTCGGGCGGCAGACAGTCGTGCTCCGGCATGTACCCGACGCGCTCGCGGATGTCGGCACCCTTGGTGGCGACATCGAGGCCGAGCACTTCGGCTCGGCCCTCGGAGGCGGGGGACAGACCCAGCAGGATCTTGATCAAGGTCGACTTGCCGGCTCCGTTGGCACCGACGAGCCCCGTCACACCGGGGCCGACGTCCACGGAGAGCCGGTCAAGCGCGGTCACCCGGGGGAACCGCTTGCTCAGGCTTTCGGTCGCGATCACAGTCACGACTACGAAGGTAGTGACGCGGGCCACTCCGGTCGTCACCCCGCAGAGCTGTCCTCACGTCAGACTCCAGACGTACGGGTCCGTAGGGGATGCCCCTACTTGAGAGCTACGCGACCGGCCTCGCGCAGTTGTCCACAGGTAGAGATCAAGCCTATTGACGCAGCCTCTAACAACTGTCACATTCACCAGTGTCAAGTTACGAGCACGTACCGCAGTCGGTGTGGACAGGTGGGGCGGTGGCATGACTACGGCGGTGACACGCGAACTCTCCGCGGAATTGCGGGGGTTCAGGGAGGTCCAGCGGCTGGCGTACGAGTGCGCCGAGGCCGTCGCGGCCCGGCTGGAGCCGGGGGTGACCGAGCGCGACGCGGCGCGCATGCAGCGGTCGTGGCTGCGCGCGAAGGGGGTGAGCGACTGGTTCCATCTGCCCTTCGCCTGGTTCGGCGACCGCACGGCGTTCACGAACTTCCGGGTGCCGCTCCAGTTCTTCCCCACGAACCGCCGGCTGGAGCCCGGGATGCCGTTCATCCTGGACATGGCCCCCGTGTACAGGGGATTCACGGCCGACATCGGCTATTCGGGCTCCCTCGGGGCGAACCCGGTGCAGGACCGGCTGATGGCCGACCTGGAGGCCCATCGCGAGCTGCTCCTGCGCGAGGTGCGCGAACGGCGCCCGCTGCGCGAGATCTACGAGGACGTGGACCGCCTCATGGTCCGCCAGGGCTACGCCAACCGGCACCGCGCGTATCCCTTCGGCGTGATCGCCCACAAGGTCGACCGAGTGGCCGAACGCCCTTGGTCCCCGCGGCTGTTCGGGTTCGGCACCCAGTCCCTGAAGGGCCTCGCGAGCGACGCGCTGCACGGCCACCGCGACGGCTGGTCACCGCTCTGGTCGCCGTACCGCTTCTCCGACCACCCCCCGCACCCCGGCCTGTGGGCGGTCGAACCGCATCTCGGATTCCGGGGCACGGGCGCCAAGTTCGAGGAGATCCTCGTCGTCACCGACTCCAGGGACCCCGAACAGAGCGCCTTCTGGCTGGACGACGATCTGCCGCACGTGCGGCGCTGGGCGGAGGACAAGTGACGCTTGAGGGTGCGCGCGAGCGCCGGGTGCGGACCGGCGGAGTCGAGCTGTGCGTGGCCGAGTTGGGGGACACCTCGAACCCCACGGTGGTCCTGGTGCACGGCTATCCCGACAGCAAGGAGGTGTGGTCCGAGGTCGCGTCCCGGCTGGCCGACCGCTTCCACGTCGTCCTCTACGACGTCCGGGGCCACGGCAGGTCCACGGCCCCGCGGCCGCTGCGGGGCGGGTTCACCCTGGAGAAGCTGACGGACGACTTCCTGGCGGTCGCGGACGCGGTCAGCCCGGACCGGCCGGTGCACCTGGTGGGGCACGACTGGGGCTCGGTGCAGTCCTGGGAGTTCGTCACCGTCGCGCGCACCAAGGGCCGTATCGCCTCCTTCACGTCGATGTCCGGACCGTCCCTCGACCACTTCGGGCACTGGATCAACAAGCGCCTGACCCGGCCCACCCCGCGCCGCGTCGGCCAACTCCTGGGCCAGGGCGCCAAGTCCTGGTACGTGTACCTGCTGCACACGCCCGTGCTGCCCGAACTCGCCTGGCGCGGCCCCCTGGGCAAGCGCTGGCCGAGGATCCTGGAGCGCGTCGAGAAGGTCCCGCGCGGTGACTACCCGACCTCGTCGCTGCGCCAGGACGCGGCCCACGGCGCCTGGCTGTACCGGGACAACGTCCGGGCGCGGCTGCGCAGGCCACGCCCCGACGCCTATGCGCACGCGCGCGTGCAGCTCATCACGCCCCTGGGGGACGCGTTTCTGTCCGAGCGGCTCTACGACGGGCTGGAGGAGTGGGCGCCCGAGCTGGTGCGGCGGACGCTGCCGGCCAAGCACTGGATCCCGCGCACGCGCCCCGATCAACTGGCCTCCTGGATCACGGAGTTCGTGACGGCCAACGAAGGGAGTCCCGTGTCGTCCACGGTGACCGGCAAGTACGCCCAGCGGTTCGGCGGGCAGCTCGTACTGGTCACGGGGGCGGGCAGCGGGATCGGGCGGGCCACGGCGTTCGCGTTCGCCGAGGCGGGCGCCCGCGTGGTGGCCGTCGACCGGGACGCGGAAAGTGCCGCCCGCACCGCCGAGTTGGCGCGGCTGATCGGCGCCCCCGAGGCCTGGGCGGAGACGGCCGACGTCTCCGACGGGCAGGCCATGGAGAAGCTCGCCGCGAAGGTCGCCGGTGAGTACGGCGTGGTGGACGTCCTCGTGAACAACGCCGGAATCGGACTCTCCGGTTCCTTCTTCGACACCACCCCGGAGGACTGGAAGAAGGTCCTCGACGTCAACCTGTGGGGCGTCATCCACGGCTGCCGGCTCTTCGGGAAGCAGATGGCCGAGCGCGGCCAGGGCGGCCACATCGTCAACACCGCGTCGGCGGCGGCGTTCCAGCCCTCCAAGACACTGCCCGCCTACGGCACCTCCAAGGCGGCCGTCCTGATGCTCAGCGAGTGCCTGCGCGCGGAGCTGTCCGGTCAGGGGATCGGTGTCTCGGCGATATGTCCGGGGCTGGTCAACACCAACATCACCTCGACCGCGCGTTTCGCCGGGGTCGACGCCGACGAGGAGAAACGGCGCCAGAAACGGTCGGCGCGCCTGTACGGGCTGCGGAACTACCCGCCGGAGAAGGTCGCCGACGCGATCCTGCGCGCGGTCGTCCGGGACCAGGCCGTCGTACCGGTCACCCCGGAGGCGCGCGGTGCCCATCTGCTGTCCCGGTTCGCCCCGCGCGCGCTGCGGGCGGTGGCCCGGCTGGAGCCGCCGCTGTGACCTCAGCCGATGAACACCACGCGATCGCGCCCCGCCGGGTCTCCTTCGACTGGTCGCGCACGCCGCCGCACTGGATCCCGGACGAGCCGACCGCCACCCATGTCATGAACGTGCTGCATCTGCTGCTGCCGGCGGGGGAGCGGTGGTTCGTGAAGGTCCTCAAGGAGGGCCTGCCGCTGGTCAGGGATCCCCAACTCCGCGCCGACGTCAAGGGGTTCATGGGCCAGGAGGCCACCCACAGCGTCCAGCACGCGCACGTGCTGGACCATCTCGCGGCCCAGCGGCTCGACACCGCGGACTTCACGAAGTACGTCGACTTCCTCTTCGAACGGCTGCTGGGCGAACGCCCGCCGCTCGGCGCGCCGTTGCCCGAGCGCGAGTGGCTGCGCTTCCGGCTCGCGGTCGTCGCGGCGATCGAGCAGTTCACGGCGGTGCTGGGCGACTGGATCCTGGCCGCGGACGACCTCGACCGGGCGGGCGCCGACGAGATCATGCTCGACCTGCTGCGCTGGCACGGCGCGGAAGAAGTCGAACACCGCGCGGTGGCCTTCGACATGTTCCAGCACTGCGGGGGCCGCGGTCTCCCCCGGTACGCCCGCCGGATCGCCGGCATGACGGTCACCGCGCCCGTGATGCTCTACCTGTGGGCCTGGGGCACGGCCTACCTGATCCGCCACGACCCCCAACTCGCCGGGCGCGTCCGCTACTCGCTCGCCGAGCACAACAGGGCCGTACGGAAAGGCCTGTTGCCCACCTGGCGGTCGCTCGGCGTGGCCGTCCCCCGCTATCTGCGGCGCTCCTACCATCCGTCGCGGGAGGGATCGCTGAACCGGGCGGTGGAGTACCTGAGACGGTCACCGGCGGCGCGGGCGGGGGCCGCGTGAGTACCGGCTCCGGTGGGGTCGCCTACCGGATCGAGGATCTCGCGCGGCTCAGCGGGGCCACCGTCCGGACGATCCGCGCCTATCAGGACCGTGGTCTGCTCCCCCGCCCCGAGCGGCGCGGGCGGGCCAACGTGTACGCGGACGTCCATCTCGCCCGGCTCCGCCAGATCGCGGACCTGCTCGACCGCGGCTACACCCTGGCCTCCATCAAGGAGTTGCTGGCGGCCTGGGACGCGGGCCGGGGGCTGGGCGGGGTGCTCGGGCTGGTCGCCGAGGTGGACGGTCCGTGGACCGACGAGGAGGCGGGCCGGATCTCGCGCGCCGAACTGGAGCGGCGCTTCGGCGGCGACCCGGACGACGCGGCCGTCGCCGAGGCCGTAGAACTCGGCGTACTGGAACCGGTCCCCGGGGACACCGACTCCTTCCTCGTGCCGAGCCCCCAAGAGCTGGCGGTGGCCGTCGAGTTGCACGCCTCGGGGGTTCCGCTGTCCGCGATCTCGTCCCATCTGCGGGAGTTGAGGGTCCAGGTCGAGCACATCGCCTCCCGTTTCCTGGAGTTCACCACCGAGCACGTCTTCGCCCGCTACCTCGAAGGCCCGCACCGTCCGACCGACGCGGACGCGGCCGAGGCGGCCTCGCTCGTACGACGACTGCGCCCGCTGGCGCAGCAGACGGTGGACGCGGAACTCGCCCGCGCGATGCGGCTGTTCGCCAACCGTTCACTGCGGCGGCACCTGGGGGCGGTCGAGCCTTCGGCGCCGGCGTTCTCGTCACGTTCCGTGGCTGTCCCCGAGGAGACGATGCGGGCCGTGGAGGGGCTGGTTGGGGCGGCGAGGGCAGCTGAGTTCGTGGCGCTCGCGGCTGAACGGGAGCTGCGGGCAAGGGCGTTGGATGCGCTCATGCCAAGTGGGCGCCCCCCAGCCGATCTTGACGAACAGGGCTGACATGACAGGGAGTTGTCCACAGAAACGCCAAGTCCCCCTGTGGATAACTACAGTTGGTTGTGGACCAAACATCGGCTCCAAAAGAAAATGCGTGATCCACGTCTCTCCCGTCATGCTGAACGGATGGATGAAAGACGCACCGTGAAGGTGTCGAAGTACCTCTCGAAGCACCTGCGCCACCAGCCCGAGCGGATCGGGCTCACCCTCGACGAGGCCGGCTGGGTCGAGATCGACACGCTGATCGCCGCCTGTGCAGCGCACGGGTTCCGCTTCAGCCGTCAGGAACTCGACCACGTGGTGGCCACCAACGACAAGCAACGCTTCGCGATCGAGGGCACGCGGATCCGCGCCAGCCAGGGCCACAGCATCGAGGTCGACCTCGGACTGCCCCCGGCCACCCCGCCGTCGTACCTCTTCCACGGCACGGTGGCGCGCAACCTGGACGCGATCCGGGCCGAAGGGCTCCGGCCCATGAACCGCCACGCCGTGCACCTCTCCGCCGACCGGGAGACCGCGACCCGGGTGGGCGCCCGTCGCGGCAGGCCCGTCGTGCTTTCCGTCGACGCGGGCGCGATGCACGGCGACGGCCATGTGTTCCGGGTCAGCGAGAACGGGGTGTGGCTCACCGAAGCGGTGCCCACGCGCTACCTGCGGTTCCCCGAGTCCCACTGATTCCGCGCGGCCCGGGATGTGCCACCGGGTGCGGTCCCGGCCGCATGAGGTGACTGTTTCACGTGAAACATGGACGAGCGGTCGCGGTGGGTACCGTCGTCACGTCAGCTGGGCCGCCGCTTCCATGGCGATCTGCTCGAAGACCTTCTCGTCCGCGGCGAAGTCGGAGCCGGGGATGGGCCAGTGGATCACGATGTCGGTGAAGCCCAGTTCGTGGTGCCGTCCCGCGAACTCGACGAAGGCGCCCAGGGACTCCAGCGGACGTCCGCGGTCCGGGGTGAAACCGGTGAGCAGGATCTTGTCGAGCCCCGCCGCGTCCCGGCCGACCGCCGCGCAGGCATCGGCCAGCTTCTCGACCTGCCCGCGAAGGGCACGAACCGACTGCTCGGGGGTCCCGCTCTCGAACAGCTTCGGATCTCCGGTGGTCACCCAGGCCTGCCCGTACCGGGCGGTGAGCTTCAGACCACGGGGCCCGGTCGCGGCCACCGCGAACGGCAGCCGGGGCCGCTGCACACACCCCGGAATGTTCCGGGCCTCGTGCGCCGAGTAGAAGTCACCCTCGTACGACACCGAGTCCTCGGTGAGCAGCCGGTCCAGCAACGGCACGAACTCCCCGAACCGGTCGGCACGCTCCCGCGGGGTCCACGGATCCTGTCCGAGCGCGGTGGCGTCGAAGCCGGTGCCGCCCGCACCGATACCGAGGGTGATCCGGCCTCCGGAGATGTCGTCGAGCGAGATCAGCTCCTTGGCCAGCGTCACGGGATGCCGGAAATTGGGCGACGTGACGAGGGTGCCCAGACGCATCCGCTCGGTGACGGCCGCTGCGGCGGTCAGCGTCGGTACGGCGCCGAACCACGGGCCGTCCCGGAAGGTGCGCCAGGAAAGGTGGTCGTAGGTGTACGCG
This sequence comes from Streptomyces sp. NPDC002276, assembly GCF_053891435.1. Classification (NCBI taxonomy): domain Bacteria; kingdom Bacillati; phylum Actinomycetota; class Actinomycetes; order Kitasatosporales; family Streptomycetaceae; genus Streptomyces; species Streptomyces sp. NPDC002276. The sequence continues at coordinate 251,967 of NZ_JBSFCQ010000008.1, forward strand.
GTGTGGAACCCGAGTTCCTCCGCACGCCGCCATGCGGCACGGCCACCCTCGTGCCAGCGGAGGTGCGGAAGGATCACGGTACTCAGGCGGGGACTCATGTCTCCGAGCCTACGGCGACACTCGACGCGTCCCGGACACGCCCATGCTCAGCGCACGGCCTGCTCCGCCCCGGCGACCTCGGCCGCCAGAGCCAGCTGACGACGCTGTACGCGTGCGGCGAGGGATGCGACACGGCGGGCGTGGTCGGCGTCGGCGCACCACAGTAGCTGGGCGAGGACGAAACGGCCGCCCGGGGGTCGCGCTCCCGGGCAGCGCAATCGCATCCGTCCTCATGACGCATGTCACCTCCCCGCGGCCACGAGCGGCTCGGCCGCGAGGGCGAGCCCCGTACCGGCGAACTGCCGCAGCACGGCGTCCGACTCGGCCCGCTCGACGTACGGCGTCGCCGCGTCCGGGGAGCCGCAGACGAGCAGTGCCTCGGCCGTCTCGGCGACCGCGCGGCTCAGCCGGAACGTCAGGAAATCCCCGTCGGCTCAGAAGCTCGTCAGCGTTCCCGGCAGGTCGAACGTCCGGGACGTTTCCTGGTCGAGATCTACCACGGCCGCGGTGTTGTCCGAGATCATCACCCAGCCGTCCCGTGTGTGCCGCAGCAGGGACGAGCTGTCCATGCCCTCGACCGTCACCCGCCGCAGTTCCCGCCCGGTTCTCCGGTCCAGTTCGACGAGATCGCTGTCCTGCCCGGTGCTCACCGCGATCACGACGGCGCTCTTCGACGCCTGCACGGCGTCGACCCTTCCGCCGGCCGCGCTCACCACCGTGGCCCCGTCCGCGTTCCTCAGGGTCACGCGCAGCGCGGTTCCCCGGCTGATCCGGGCCGGGGTACCGGCCAGGACCGGGGTGCCCGCCGCACACGCCAGTTGCTGCACCCGCACGCCGCCCACCTCCCCGACCTGCCTGGTCCTGCCCGTGGCGAGGTCGAGCACACGTGCCTTCACATCGGCCCCCTGCCCGGTGGCGAGGCACACCGTGTCACTGGACGGATCGGAGGCCGCCAGCGTGACCGGCCCCGGAACCCGCACGTCCCGGACCTTCTGCCACGTCCTCGCGTCGCGAACCAGCACACCGGTGGTTCCGCCGTCCGCCGCGGCAGCGCCCCGACCGCCTCCGGAGGAGTCGTGAACGGCCGCCACCAGGCTCCTGCCCGGCACGAGTTCACGCAGCCGCTCCGTGTCGTCCCCCTCGTCCAGGGCGTGCCGGGCGATGTTCAGCGTGAAGGACCGGTCCGGGCGCTCCCCCTTGCGGGGCGTCGACAGCCACCACGTCCCGTCGGCCAACCGCACGAGCTGGGGAGCCAGTACGTCGTCGTCGCCGTCCTCCTTCGGCACCACGGCCAGCGCCTGCGCATGGTGGGCCCCGGGATTGATGCCGACGACCACGGTGTGCCCGGACACGCTCGCGGTCACGAAGGTCTGCGAGCCCTTCCAGTCCGTTCCCAACTCCACGTCGTCGGAGCCGGAACAGCCGCAACAGGCGGCCAGCAGGGCAGCGGACACCGCAAGCGCGACGTACGGCGTCTTGTGCCGCGGCACGGGAATCACCAGTCCTTCATGGCTTCGGTGGGGGACATGCGCGCGGCACGACGTGCCGGGAGCACGGCGCCGGCGGCCACGACGACAACGGTCGCGACCGACAGGGAGAGCAGCGTCGGCAGGCCCGGGAGCGGCACCGTGTCGTGCACGTACGGGGCGATGTCGCCGATACGCCGGAGGCCCGCGGCCGCGGCGCCCGCCACGCCGAACGCGAGCACGACTCCGGCCGCGGCGGCGGCCGCCCCGGCGATCGCCATCTCCGCCACGAGCATCCCCGTCACCGAACGGCCGCGGAATCCGACCGCCTTGAGGATGCCCACCTCCTGGGCCCGCTGCCGTCCCAGCGCACCCGTCACCGTGACCGCCCCGGCGAAGGCGAGCACGCCCAGGACGCCGAGCAGCACGTTCCCGGTGAGGGCGACCAGTTGCAGCACTCCGGGAAGGGCCTCAAGCTGCTGCTGGAGGGCGACGGCCGGGTAGTTCATCCCCTGCACGGTCCTGAGCACGCCCGGCACATGGGCGGCGCTGTCGGCCACCAACGTCAGCTGGTCCCATCCCGATGTGCGCAGGTAGTCGTCGGTGGTCTTGCCCGCCGCGGCCGCCGCCCACTTCACCACGGTGGCGTCGTCCACATAGGCGGTGTCCGGTCCGTCGAACTGCCAGCCGGGGTCGTACAGGCCCACCACCTTCACCCGGTCGCTCACCGTGTCCCCCACGCCGGGCCGCACATAGTGGTGCGCGTCCACCGTCACCGTCCTGCCCACCATCGAGGACAGGTCCACGCCGTGCGTGGTGGCGGGAAAGACCACCTCTCCGCGGTGCAGCGGGAACAGCTGCTTGCGCACCGACTTGACCACGGGGGGCGCCAGCGCCTCGCGGTAGGTCGTCGCGTACAGCAGGTCGGCGCCCTCGGGGTTGTCCCGTACCGGCATGGACACCTGGAGCCGGTGCTGGACCGAGACGACGTGAGCGATCTTCGCCAGGCGCCGCTCCGTCGCGGTCGTCAACTGGGCGGTGTCGGGACGCCCTTCGGGGGAGTCCACCGTGACCGACCGGTTCGCCGTCGCCTCCCCGACCTGACTGGTCGTCGTGCCCCGCGCGTTCGAGGCGATCCCGATCGCGCTCAGGCACACCGCGCCGGCCACCGCGACCATCGTCACCAACCCCAGCAGCCGCCCGCGCAGCGCGCGCACGTTCCACCACGCCACCTGTAAGAGGTTCACAGCTCGCCCTCCCGCGCGCTCCGGGTGGTCGCCCAGGAGCGGCCGTTCGTCTCGTCCGGTGCGGGAAGGGCTGCGCTGCCGCCCAGTCGGTGGACGACGTCGGCCGCGTCCGCGACCGTTTGATCGTGTGTGACGACCAGCACGCCCCGTCCGTCGTCCGCCAACTCCCGGAACAGGCCCAGCAACACGGCCTCGCTCCCGGTGTCCAGGTTTCCGGTGGGTTCGTCGGCCAGCAGCAGGGGCGGATCGTTCACCAGCGCCCGGGCCAGCGCCACGCGCTGCTGTTCGCCCCCGGACAGCTCGCCGGGCCGGTGCTCGCACCGGTCTCCCAGCCCCACGCGCTCCAGCAGACCGCGGGCCCTGGCCTCCGCCTCCCGGCGCCTGCCGGTGAACGGGAGCAGGACGTTCCGCAGCGCGCTGTGCTGCGGCAGCAGGTTGTACGACTGGAAGACGAACCCCAGCCGTCGGCGCCGCAGGTCCGCGAGCGCGTTGTCCGACAGGCCGTGGGTGTCGCGGCCCTCCAGCTCCACCCGGCCGGTGTCGGGTTTCGTCAGCAGCCCGAGGATGTGCAGGAGGGTGGACTTGCCCGATCCCGAGTGTCCGACGAGCGCGGTGACGCATCCCGGCGCGACCGCGAGATCGACGCCCTTGAGGACGTCGACCCGACGGCCGCGCAGCGCATAGGACTTGCCCACCCCACTCGCTGTCAGCAGTGTGTTCACGGAGTTTGTGCTCGCTCTCTGTCTCAGGGGGCCTGCGCGGGCAGGGTTCCCAGCTTCCGGTCGAGTGCCTTGTCCAGCTCCCAGACCGCCCATGTCGTCTTGAGGTCGCAGCCCGGTTCGTCATCGGGCCGGTACAGGCCGGGCAGCCCCGGGCAGCCCCGGTGCGCCCGGAACTCGGCGGCGAGGTCTTTGACCATGGAGGCGTCGGCACGGCCGCCGAGCAGCAGGTAGGCGCGGACGATCAGCGCACGGTCGTAGACGCTCGCGCGGGGCCCCGGGTCGGCCGCCCAGTGTTCGAGCGCGTGCGCGGTCAGCCAGCCGGGGGTCCGGTCCGCCTGGCCAGTCTGGTGCAGGCCGACGACCAGCGTGGCGGCGGACTGCGCGCCCTCCAGGTCGTCGACGCTCCAGCGCGGGGTGGAGGGGACCGGTGTCGGTACGCCGGACTCCGCGCAGTCCCAGGCCGCACGCTGCCAGGCCACCACGTTGTCCGCGGTGACCGTGGTCGGCACCGTCGACGGCTCCCGGCACAGCGCGGCCTCCTGACGGGAGAACGGCTCGCCGCCCGCGCTGTGCCTGAGCGAGGCCAGGTTCAGCCGCGCGGCTCCGTCGCGGGGCGCGTCCTGGGAGTCGGCCTGCTCGTCGACCGCGGCCAGGAGACGGCTGTCCCGTACGGTCCATCCGGCCACGCTCCGCAGGCGCTGCACGAACAGCGACGCGTCGGGCGTGCCCAGGTAGGAGGAGGGGTCGCGCACGGTTCCGTCCGGCATGCGTTCCCGCTCAAGACGGCGGGTGACCGCCGAGAACTCCGCCGTGGGGCTGCCGGTGGCGCGCAGGATGTGCACCAGGCTGTAGAGCTGGTCGTAGTCGAGGCTTCCGGCGTCGTGGGACAGCACCTGCCGCCAGGTCATCCGGTCCACCCGCGGCTTTTTACCGGCCGACTCCTGGAGCAGTACGTAGTTGTACGTGTCCTCCAGCAGGTCGGCGCGTTCCTCGCCCGGCCGCTCGGTGAACCGGCTCGCGTCGGGAGCCGCCCCCGAGGTCAGGAAGCCGGGGACGGGTCTGCCGAGCAGGTGCAGGCAGCGGGCCAGGGCGGCGGCCTCGTCCAGTTCCGGCCGGCCGTCCGCCAGCCGGTCCAGCCAGTCGGCGGTGGCCGTTCTGTCCGCGGCGGGCAGTTCTACGAGAGTTCCGGTGGCCGCCTCCACCTCCAGCGCCGCCCAGGTGGCACCGAGACGCCCCTGGTCGTTCTTCGCTCCGAGCGCGGGATCCTCGTACCAGCCCTTGCCGGTGCGCAGTTTCTCCACAGCCTGTGTGTCGTGGCGGCCCAGTACCGTCGTGGCCCCGGCCCCGCGCAGCGGGACGAGCCAGTACCTGCCCCACAGCGCGGACGTCTTGAGCGCGTCGGAGCGCAGTGCGGCGGCTGTCGCGGCTCCCACGGCGACCTTCGGCCTCGCGCCGGTCTCCGCCAGGACGCGCAGCGCGTAGGACTGGGCTTCGGGGCTGCCTCGCTCCTCCCTCAAAAAGGGGTGGTAGTAGAGGCCGTTGGCCTGGCTGACCAGGCTCTGCAAGTAGGCGGGTTCCCTGCTTTCGGGGCGGCTTCCCTGCGCGGTGCAGGACACGGCCGTCATGGAGACGCAGACCGCGGCGGCGGCCCAAGCCGCTCTCCTCGTAACTCTCCTGGCGTGAAACATCCCGGTTTCTCCCCCGTAAGAGACCTCTGCCCCCGCCGAGGAGGCGGGGGCAGAGCCGTTCAGGCGGTGCGCGGTGTCAGGCGCGGATCAGGCGGCGCCGGCGTAGACGCACTTCTCCGTGAACTTGATGCGGCTGGTGATCTGGGCCGAGCCGCAGGACTTCGTCGAGACGTACACGGTCAGCCTGCTGGGCCTCATCTGCCCGTAGGTGTCCGCGATCCACTTGCGGCCGCCGTAGTTCTTCCAGCGGACCGTTCCCTGCGACTTGCTGTTCATCGTCAGCGACGCCTCGGGGTTCTTCGAGATCTTGATGGAGACGCTGATGCCGTGTGCGGCGAGGATGGCCCGGTTCTGCACCCACTGCGCGCTGTCGTGCGTCGAGCCCCTGGTGCCCTTGTACAGCTTGGTCGACGCCTTCCAGTCGCAGGCCGTCACGTACGAGCTGCAGTGCCAGGCGTTCACCTGCATCCGGTGACCCGGGATGCCCCAGGTGCCCGAGGCCGTCGTGGCGTGCGCGGGCGCGGCCGCGAACAGCAGCGCCCCGGTGGCTATCGCCGCGGCACCACCAGACGCGAGGCGCGAGAGATTACGCATGGTTTCTCCCCGTAGAAGTGGAAATGCTTCCCTGTCCGCGCGTCCGGTACCTGTCCGGTACCTGAGACGGCATCCGTACGCGCGTTCCACTGATTTCTACGGCCGTGGCCACACCGGCCACCATCGCACCTTCGGGCATCCTGCCCCTCAGGGCTACCTCAGCCCCGCTTCGCGCACGCCTTCTGCTCGGCCAGCCGCGACACGATCCCGGACATCTCGCCGATGACGGCGTCCTTGTCCTTGATCCGCTCCGACATGGTGACCTCGGCCGCGGGGCTGCGCCCGTACGTCAGAACCGTCTTCGTCCCGTCGTGGGTCTTCTTCGCGTTCACGACCCAGTCGACGCCCTTGACCGATGTGCACGCGGCGGACTCCGGGACGTCCGAGATGTTCCCGCAGCGGAGGATCACATCACCGTCCCCCCAGACGGCCGTTCCCTTCTGGTCGGAGTCGTTGCGCTCGTGGCCGCCCAGTTTCCGCGGCGCCCCGCTCACCAGACCGGAGCAGCCCGCGCTGTCGCCACCGGGCGCCGCCGACACGTTGTAGGAGCGCGAGGAGGTCCCGCACGCCGCGAGCGCGGCGGCACACACGGTGATCACACCGGCCTGTAACAGCTGCCGGACAGAGGTCGTCCCCATGAGCAATCCCTTGTCTAGATGGTGGAGTTGCAGGCTCGGTTACGGGCTTGGTTGCAGGCTTTGTCCGGGTCACTCAGTCCTCGCGGACGCTGAGCAGGTCGCCGGGCTGGCAGTTCAGTTCGCGGCAGATCGCGGTGAGGGTGGAGAAGCGGATCGCCTTCGCCCGGTCGTTCTTCAGGACGGAGAGGTTGACCACCGTCACGTCGACCTTGGCCGCCAGTTCGGACAGCGTCATACCGCGCTCGGCCAGCAGCCGGTCCAGGTGGACCTTGACCCGGTGTTCCTCGTCCGGCGGCATCAGACCAGCCCCTCGGTGTCGGCGCGGAGCTTCGTCCCCCGCCGGAAGACCTCGCCCAGCGCCAGGATGAGGAAGGCGAGCAGGACGTACTCACCGGTGAAGGTGACCGAGAAGGGGATCTGCTCGGCCATGGGGGTGCCGCTCACCAGTGCCTGCGTGGTGAACGCCGGCAGCACCGGGGAGAGGACGGCCTGGACCAGCACCGTGAGCCCGATGACGCTCAGCCGGCGGGCGTTCCTCGGCACGAAGACATCGCCGTCCCGCAGCGTCCCGGCCATCCGCGTCAGGAGGACCAGGACGAGGAGCAGCAGCAGACCGCCGACGACGTCCGGCAGCGCGAGCAACAGCCGCTGGCCCAGGTCGGGGTGGGCGAACGCGAGGTCGGCCCGGTGGGTGCCGGTCAGGGTCATGCCGTGGCCCGCGACCGCGTCGGTCACGGTGTCCGGTATCCGGGTCGCGGTCTCGGCCCTGACCTCGCGGGTGTCCACGGGGTCGATGAGGCCGATCACGCCGAGGACCGGGAGCAGTACCCCGAAGACGACGTCGAGCAGAGCGGCCAGGCCGAGAGCGACCTCCAGCAGTCGGTTGTCGGTCCGGCTCCACCAGGATTTCGTACTCACGGTCTACCCCCTGTCACCCCACGTGCATATCGCTTATCGATAGTATCGATAAGCGATATGCACGTTGTCAAGCCCGGAGTTGCGGCGGCGGACGGGACCCTCAGAGCCCGTCGGAGAGGCGGCCGTGGTGGGCGTAGGCGAAGAGGGCCGCTTCCGTGCGGCCGGTCACTTTGATCTTGACCATGAGGTTGGTCAGGTGCGCTTTGACGGTGCGTTCGGCTATGCCCAGCCGGCGGCTGATCTCGCGATTGTCGGCGGCGTGACTGAGCAGGACGAGAACTTGCCGTTCTCGGGGGGTGAGCGAGGGGATGGCGTGGGGGTCCCCTGGAGCGGGCGGAGTGTCCGGGGCGGCGCTCAAGTCACCTTGCGGCCCCGGCTCTGGGCCCGGTCTCTGATCGTCCTTCGTGAAGTCAGTCAAAGCGATGATCTCCCCGTTGGTCTCTGTGTGACCGCCTCAGCCGGTTGCCCCGTCGCTCTCCTTGCGCTGCTCGCATGCCGGGGTCTCGCCGCCGGGCGGCGGTTGTCGTGGCACCTCGACCCGATGGGCCGGGTCGACGGTGTCGCGGATCCGCGCTCCCCGCAGAGCGCGCCTCCATTCCGATACGGCTGGTGAGGGCCGCGCGGGCAACAGCCGCCGAGGTCCCTCACCCGCGCCCGGAGGCGTGCCATCGTGGGGAAGCGTCAGTAAACGATGAACGTTATCTAAAGTAAAGCTAGTTGAGGCAGTCTTGAGGTTACCGCGCGCCAGGATGGGTAGTGCAGGCACCCAACGGTGACTCTGGTACAGACCTCAGTCCGCGTCGAACAGGGCCAGTTGACCAAATGCCGCAGGCCCGACGCCACCCGAGGGCACCACCGGCCCCGATCCACCCCCGAGGCATGTGCGATCGTTTGCTGTTGCATATCATTCGGGTCACAGTTGCCCCTGCCCACGGAAAGGCACGGGCTTCGGGTGCCGCGCCCGACCGCATCCGCCACCGCGCGCGGAAGAACGCGCGGTGCCGCTCCCGGACGCGGCGCACACCGTTGTACGCCCCCACGGCGCACCACCTGCTACGACCCGATGGCCGGCACACCGCCCGAGCCGTACGGCGGTCCCGCCCTCGGTGCGGTGAGGCGGGACCGGCTCCACCGCATCGCTCCGGATCGGCGCCGCACCCGCCGGACCGCCTCCCGGCAGGAGCCGTAACCTCGGCCCATCGGAACCGTCGGCTCCGCCCGCACGGTTTTGCCCCAGCGCATCCGGCCCGGCACCGAGCGGCACACCCGCCTCCACCGACACACCGCGCGACACGGGCGGGACGCTCCTCCACTGCCCCGGCGGCACCCCTGCCCCCAGGCGCGACGGCGCAGCGAGGGGCCAGAGAGAGGCCATAACCACTCACATGTGCGGACCCCCGCACGGCCGTGCGGGCAAATGCGGGAGAATGGTCCGGTGACCTCAGCGACTCGACAGCCCGAGACCCCGGCCTCCGCCGTCCCGCCACGGCTGATCGCCACCGACCTGGACGGCACTCTGCTGCGCGACGACAAGTCGGTGTCCCCCCGCACGGTGGCCGCCCTGGCGGCTGCCGAGGAGGCGGGCATCGAGGTCTTCTTCGTGACCGGCCGCCCGGCCCGCTGGATGGACGTCGTCAGCGACCACGTCCACGGCCACGGCCTGGCGATCTGCGGAAACGGCGCCGCCGTGGTCGACCTGCACGGCGGCCCCGGCGCCCACCGCTTCGTGAAGGTCCGCGAACTGGCCCGGAACAACGCCCTCGACGCCGTACGACTGGTGCGCGAGGCGGCGCCCGGGACGGTGTACGCGATCGAGCAGACCTACGGCTTCTACCAGGAACCGGCGTATCCGAAGATGCACATGGAGATCCCGGACACCCTCGCGCCCGCCGAGAAACTCCTCGCGGCGGACGCACCGGGGGCCGACGAGCCGGTGCTGAAGATCCTCGCGTTCCACCCCGACCTCGACCCGGACGACTTCCTGACCACCGCCCGTCTCGCCCTGGGCGACCGCGCGAACGTCACCCGGTCCAGCCCCAGCGCCCTGCTGGAGATCAGCGGCCCCGGCGTCTCCAAGGCGAGCACGCTCGCCCTGTGCTGCGCGGAGCGGGGTATCGCGCCCGAGGAGGTCGTCGCCTTCGGTGACATGCCCAACGACGTCGAGATGCTCACGTGGGCGGGGCAGTCGTACGCGATGGGCAACGCGCACCCCGACGTACTCGCCGCCGCCTCGGGACGGACCGTCGACAACAACGAGGACGGCGTGGCGGTCGTGATCGAGCGGATGCTGGCGGAGCGGCGGTAGCTCAGCCGACGGACACTCCGCGCGCCGCCAGCCACGGCAGCGGGTCGACCGCCGAGTCCGTCTCCGGGGTGGTCCGTACCTCGAAGTGCAGGTGCGGTCCGGTGGAGTTGCCGGTCGTGCCGGACTCGCCGATCCACTGGCCGGTGGCGACACGGTCCCCCTCGTCGACGGCGACGGCGGAGAGGTGGGCGTACTGCGTGCGGTAGCCGCCCGGATGCCCGACCACGATCTGAATGCCGAAGGCGCCACCGCAGGACACCCGCACCACGCGGCCCGCTCCGGCTGCCCGCACCGGCGTCCCGACCGGCACCGCGAAGTCCTGGCCGGTGTGCCGGTTCGCCCAGCGTGAGCCGCTGCTGCCGAATCCGGCGGACAGTTCGCCCGTCTCCACCGGCGCGACCCATGAGGCGGTTTCAGTCGTCGGCGGTTGGTCGAGGCGGACGGCGCCCGGGCAGGAACCCGCGGCGGCCGAGGCGTCCGTCCGCCCGGCACCGGCGGAGTGGCTGTCACCGTCGCCGGGGCGGGCCGCCAGCACGGCGATCGCGCACAGCAGCACCGGAACGAGCAGCGGGTGACGGCGAGATGAGGGCATGTCAGCGATCGTGACCCGCGCGGCGGACCGACGCCCTGTTCAAGGCGTACGCATGGGGGACAGGGTGGCGCGAACGGCTCAGTGGGAGCCCGGGGGCGACTGGTTCAGTGGGGCGCCTGCCACACCACCGTCGTACCGCCTCCGCCCTTGCCGTCGCCGATGCCGGGCCCGTACCAGCTGTCGCCGCCCAGGGACTCGGCCCGCCGCTTGAGGTTCCTCAGGCCGCTGCGGCGACCGCCCTCCGGGATGCCGACCCCGTCGTCCACGACGGTGAGCCGTACCCCCGGCCGCCCGTCGGGCAGAGTCGCGGTCGCGTCGACGACGACCTCGATCCGGGTGGCCGCCGCGTGCCGGAACGCGTTGGAGAGGGCCTCGCGCAGGGCCGCGACGAGGTTCTTGCCGGTCGGATCGCCGACCACGGTGTCGACCGCGCCCACGAAACGGTGCGCGGGGGTGAAACCGAGCGGCACGGCGGCCGTGTTGATCTCCCGCAGCACCCGCGTGCGCAGCCCGGAGGGTGCTTCGGTGGGCCCCTGTTGGAGCGCGAAGATCGCGGTGCGGATCTCCTGGATGGTGATGTCGAGTTCGTCGACGGCGTTGCCGACGCCCTGCCGCACCTCGGGCACGAGCGAGTCGCGCCGGGCGCTCTCCAGCATCATGCCGGTGGCGAACAGCCGTTGGACGACCAGGTCGTGCAGATCGCGGGCGATCCGGTCCCGGTCCTCGTACACCGCGAGGCGTTCCCGGTCGCGCTGGGCCTCGGCCATCATCAGCGCGAGCGCGGCCTGCGAGGCGAACTGGATCGCGAGGGTGCGTTCCGTCTCCGTGAACGGCCGCTCGCCCCGCGCCCGAGGCGTGACCAGAGCCCCCAGGACGCGGCCTCCGCTCTGGAGGGGCAGCGCCATGATCGGCCCGTACGCGCGCGCGAGGGCGCTGATCATACGGGGATCGGTGCCCGCGTCCTTGACGAACACCGGCTGTCCGTCGAGGAGTTGCGCCATGATCTCGCTCTCCGGCGGGACGACTCTGCCAAGCTGGTCCGACGGCCGTTCCGAGGCCACGGCGACGATCTCCATGCCGCCCCCGTCGGCGGGCAGCAGCACGATCCCGGCCGCCGATCCGGACAGCCGGCGGGCCCGTTCCGCGACGACCTGGAGCGCCTCCTCAGCATCGCCGCCGGACAGCAGGGCGGTCGTGACGGCCACCGACCCGTCGATCCACCGCTCGCGCTGCTGGGCGGCCTCGTACAGCCGGGCGTTGCCGATGGCGATACCGGCCTCGGTCGCCAGCACCCGGACCATGTCGACGTCATCGTCGTCGAAGGGGCCCCCGCCGCGCTTCTCGCCCAGATAGAGATTCCCGAAGACCTCACCCTGGACGCGGATCGGAACACCGAGGAAGCCGCGCATCCTGGGATGGTGCGCGGGGAAGCCCCAGGCACGCGGATCCTCGGTCACATCCACCAGCCGGACCGGATCCGGCTCCCGGACGAGCGCGCCGAGCAGCCCCTTGTGCCCGTCGGGAAACCGTCCGATGCGCCGCGCGGTTGCCGCGTCGACCCCGTGGAAGACGAAGTCGGCGAGCGCGTCACCGTCCTCATCCACGACACCGAGCCCCGCGTACCGGGCGCCCGTCAGCGTGGCCGCCGCCTCGCAGATCCGCTCCAGCGTGGAGTGCGGTTCGAGCCCACTGCCCACCGACCGCATCGCGGCCAGCAACTGCGGCACGCGTACGGCGGCACTAGGAGTGGTGGCAGACATACCGCGAGCCTAATAAGTCCCCTTTGTCACCGAAAGTCGAGCGCCTCGGCTGCGAGCCTCCCTACCCGGCCGCCACCAACAGCTCCGACTCCGCCTCCCGCTCCGCCATCCCCCGCAACGGCCCCTCCACCGAGACCAGTTCGGCGTACGACCCGCGCTGCACGACCCGTCCCGCGTCCAGCACGATCACCTCGTCCACGTCCTCAAGTCCCGCCAGCCGGTGCGTGATGAGCAGGGTCGTACGCCCCTCCGTGGCGGCCAGCAGATCGGCGGTGAGCGCGTCGGCGGTCGCCAGGTCCAGGTGTTCGGCGGGCTCGTCGAGCACGAGGACCGGGAAGTCGGCGAGCAGCGCGCGGGCGAGGGCCAGCCGCTGCCGCTGCCCACCGGACAGCCGAGCCCCGTGCTCACCGACGAGCGTGTCGAGGCCATCGGGCAGCCCGTCGGCCCAGTCCAGCAGCCGGGCCCGCGCCAGCGCGGCCCGCAGTTCGTCCTCGGTCGCGTCCTTCTTCGCGAGGAGCAGGTTCTCGCGCACCGAACTGTCGAAGAGGTGCGCGTCCTGGGCGCACAGCCCGACGAGCCGTCGTACGTCGTCGCCGTCCAGGGCGTACGCGTCCACGCCGGCCAGCGTGTACGAGCCCGCGTCCGCGTCCAGGAACCGCAACAGCACCTGCGCCAGCGTCGTCTTGCCGGACCCGGACGACCCGACGACGGCGACCCGGCGCCCCTTCTCCAGCGTGAGGTCGAGTCCGGTGAGCGCGTCCCGGTCCTGCCCGGTGTGCCGGGCGGCCAGTCCCTGCACGACGAGCGGGAACGGCGTCGCGGGCACCCGGCGGGGCCGCTCCGGTTCCCGTACGGGCTCGGGGGCGTCCAGCACCTCGTACACGCGCTCCGCGCTCTTGCGGACCCGCTGCCGGTACTGCACGGCGAGGGGGAGTCCGAGGACGGCCTCGAAGGCGGCGAGCGGGGTGAGGACGACGACCGCCGTCACCACGCCACTGAGCCGTCCGGCGGCGACGGCCTGGGCGGCCACCAGGGCGGTGGCGGCGACGGTCAGGCCGGAGACCAGTGCGGTGAGGCCGTCGCCGAGTGCGGTGGCGGTGGCGGCGCGGGAGGCGATCCGGGTGAGGACGCCGTCCGCGCGCCGGGCCTCGGCGGTACGGGCGGGCAGCGCGCCGGCGACCGTCAACTCGGCGGTGCCGGTGAGCAGTTCGGTCACACGGGTGGCGAGCACCCCGCGGGCCGGGGCCAGCCGCCGTTCGGCGCGCCGGGCCACGGCACCGGTGACGAGGGGGACGCCGACACCGGCCGCGAGGAGACCGACCGCGAGCACGGCACCGGCCTCGGGCAGCAGCCAGGCCGTGAAGCCGACCGTCGCGGCGGAGACGGTGGCCGCGACCCCGGCGGGCAGCAGCCAGCGCAGCCAGTAGTCCTGGAGGGCGTCCACATCGGCGACGAGCCGGGAGAGGAGATCGCCGCGCCGGGTGTCGCGCAGCCCGGCAGGTGCCAGTCGCTCAAGGCGCCGGTAGACGGCGACCCGGGTGTCCGCCAGCATCCGCAGCACCGCGTCGTGCGACACGAGCCGCTCGGCGTACCGGAACACGGCCCGACCGATCCCGAAGGCCCGGGTCGCGGTCACCGCCACCATCAGATACAGCACGGGCGGCTGCTGCGAGGCCCGCGAGATCAGCCACCCGGAAGTGGCCATGAGCCCAACCGCACTGCCCAGCGCGAGACTTCCGAGCAGCAGCGCCAGGGCGAGGCGGCCACGCCGGGCACCGGACATCGCACGGACACGGGAGAGGACGCTGCCCTTGTGTGCGGCGAGCCGTGTCTCGGGTTTGTCGTCGGCCACGGAACTCGCCGTCGCCTCCGGGCTCGTACCGGCGACCGTCGGCACGGTCTCCGCGCGAACCGCGGTCTCGCCCTCCGTCACGCGCACCACCCGGTCCGCCACCGCCAGCAGCGCCGGCCGGTGCACCACGAGCAGGACCGTCCGTCCGACCGCCAACCGCCGTACCGCCTCGACCACTTCGGCCTCGGTGGCTCCGTCCAGCGCGGCCGTCGGCTCGTCGAGGAGCAGGACGGGACGGTCGGCGAGGAAGGCCCGGGCGAGCGCGAGCCGCTGCCGCTGCCCGGCGGACAGCCCGGCCCCGTCCTCACCGAGCACACTCCCGATGCCCTCGGGCAACGCGTCCACGAACTCCAGGGCCCCGGCATCGGCCAACGCCCGCCGTACGGCGGTGTCGTCGGCGTCGGGCCGGGCGAGCCGTACGTTCTCGGCGATCGTCCCGGCGTACAGCTGCGGGTGTTGGGGCACCCAGGCGATCCGTGACCGCCACCGCTCCAGGTCGGCGTCGGTGAGATCGACTCCCCCGACGCGCACCCGGCCCTCGGCGGGCCGCACGAACCCCAACAGGGCGTTCAGCAAAGTGGACTTGCCCGAGCCGCTCGGGCCGACGAGGGCGACCGTCTCACCGGGTTCCACGGCGAAGGACACGTCCGACACGGCGTCCACGGACCGCCCGGGATACCGGACCGTCACACCTTCGAAGGCGAGCGCGTCGGAAGGTACTTCGACGGTCCCCGTGGCCGGTACCGATGTCTCCAGGACAGCGAAAATCTCCTCGGCCGCCGCGAGGCCCTCCGCCGCCGCGTGGTACTGCGCGCCGACCTGACGCAGCGGCAGATACGCCTCGGGGGCCAGGACGAGGACGACGAGACCGATGTAGAGGTCCATGTCTCCGTGGACGAGCCGCATGCCGATCGTCACGGCGACCAGGGCCACGGAGAGCGTGGCGAGGAGTTCCAGGGCGAAGGAGGAGACGAAGGCGATCCGCAGGGTCCGCATGGTCGCCTGCCGGTACTCGCCGGTGATCCGCCGGATCGACTCGGCCTGTGCCTTGGCCCGGCCGAACACCTTCAGGGTCGGCAGCCCCGCGACCACGTCCAGGAAGTGCCCGGAGAGCCGGGACAGCAACTGCCACTGCCGGTCCATCCGGGACTGCGTGGCCCAGCCGATCATCACCATGAAGAGCGGGATGAGCGGCAGGGTGCCGACGATGATCGCCGCCGAGACCCAGTCCTCGGTGACGATCCGCGCCAGCACCGCGACCGGGACGACCACCGCGAGGCCCAACTGCGGGAGATAGCGCGAGAAGTAGTCGTCGAGGACATCGACACCACGCGTGGCGAGGGCGACCAGCGAACCGGTCCGCTGCCCGCTCAGCCACCCGGGGCCCAGCTCCACGGAACGCTCCAGCAGCCGTCGCCGTAGCTCCGACTTCACGGAGGCGCTGGCGCGGTGGGCGGCGAGTTCGGTGAGCCAGGAGACCAGGGCACGGCCACCTGCGACGGCCACCAACAGCAGCAGGGGAGTGCCGAGTTCACTCACGGACTTGCCGTGCTGGAACGCGCCGACCACGACCTCGGCGATGAGCATCGCCTGGGCGATGACCAGCAGCGCACCGACGGCTCCCAGGCCGACGACCGCCATCAGGAAGAGGCGGGTGGCGCGGGCGTATCGGAGTAGCCGTGGGTCGATTGGTTTCACGTGAAACACACCCTCTTCTCTGGATGCCTCAACGGGGCATGTTTCACGTGAAACATGCCCCATTCCTCACTCAGTGCGCCGCTTCGGCGATGTGCTGCGTACCGATCCGCTTGCGGAACACCCAGTACGTCCAGCCCTGGTAGAGCAGGACGATCGGCGTGGCGATCCCCGCACACCAGGTCATGATCCGCAGCGTGTACGGGCTCGACGAGGCGTTGGTGACCGTGAGGCTCCAGTCCGGGTTGAGCGAGGACGGCATCACGTTCGGGAAGAGCGACAGGAAGAGCATCGCGACGGCGGCGATGATGGTGACCCCGGAGAACGCGAACGACCAGCCCTCGCGGCCGACTTGGATCGCCCCCAGCGCCGCGACCAGGGCGACGACGGCCACGATCAACGCGACCAGACTCTTGCCGTCACCGCTGTCGACCTGGGTCCAGATCAGGAAGGCCAGCGCCAACAGGGCGGTGAGGAGGCCGACTTGAAGGGCCAGCTTCCGGGCCCGCACCCGGATGTCACCGACGGTCTTGAGTGCCGTGAACACCGCTCCGTGGAAGGTGAACAGCGTCAGCGTGACCAGGCCGCCGAGGATCGCGTACGGGTTGAGCAGGTCCCAGAAGGTGCCGGCGTACTCGAAGTTCTTGTCGATCTTCACGCCCCGCACGATGTTGCCGAAGGCGACACCCCACAGGAACGCGGGGAGCAGCGAGGTCCAGAAGATCGCCGTCTCCCAGTTGCGCTGCCAGTTCTCCTCGGGCCGCTTCGCCCGGTACTCGAAGGCGACACCCCGGACGATCAGGCAGACCAGGATGATCAGCAGGGCGAGGTAGAAGCCGGAGAAGAGGGTGGCGTACCACTCGGGGAAGGCGGCGAAGGTCGCGCCGCCGGCCGTGAGCAGCCAGACCTCGTTGCCGTCCCAGACCGGGCCGATCGTGTTGATCAGCACCCGCTTCTCGGTGCGGTCGCGGGCGAGCAGCTTGGTGAGGATGCCGACCCCGAAGTCGAAGCCCTCCAGGAAGAAGTAGCCGGTCCACAGGACGGCGATGAGGACGAACCAGACGTCGTGCAGTTCCATGACTGTGCAGCTCCCTCGGCCTAGTAGGAAAAGGCCATCGGCTTGTCGGCGTCCTGGGAGTCGCCGCCGATCTTCGTGGGCGGGTTGAGGTCGGCCTCGGTGAGTTCGGGCGGTCCGGCCTTGACGTACTTCGCGAGCAGCTTGACCTCGATGACGGCGAGGATCGCGTAGAGCGAGGTGAAGACGATCATCGAGGTGAGGACCTCGCCCTGGGAGACGCTGGGGGAGACGGCGTCACGGGTCTGGAAGAGGCCGTAGACGACCCAGGGCTGGCGGCCCATCTCGGTGAAGATCCAGCCCCAGGAGTTGGCGATGAGGGGGAAACCGAGGGTCCAGATGGACACCAGCCAGTAGAGCTTGGTCAGCTTCGGGCCGAGGGCCTTCTTCTTGAAGAGGACCACGTTCGGGACCTCGTCGTCGCCCACCCGCAGATGCTGGGGCAGCATGAACTTCTTGCGGGTGAGCCAGAGTCCGGCCACTCCGATGGCGAAGGACGCCATGCCGAAGCCGATCATCCAGCGGAACGCCCAGAAGGTGACGGGGATGATGGGCCGGTAGTCGCCGGGGCCGTACTTCGCCTGCTCGGCCTTGTTGGTGTCGTTGATGCCGGGGACGTACGAGCTGAAGTCGTCGTCGGCGAGGAACGACAGTATCCCGGGGATCGAGAGCTCGACGGTGTTGTGGCCCTTGCTGACATCGCCGTAGGCGAAGATCGAGAAGGGTGCCGAGTCCTGGCCGTTCCACAGGGCTTCGGCGGAGGCCATCTTCATCGGCTGCTGCTTGAACATGACCTTGCCGAGGGTGTCACCGCTGACGGCGGTGAGCAGGCCGGCGATGGTGACGGTGATCAGGCCCAGCCGCAGCGAGGTCTTCATCACGGGGATGTGCTTCTTGCGGTACAGGTGGAAGCCCGCGATGCCGACCATGAACGCGCCGCCGGTCAGGAAGGACGCGGAGAGTGTGTGGAAGGCCTGGGCGAGCGCGGTGTTCTGGGTCAGCACGTGCCAGAAGTCGGTGAGTTCGGCGCGACCCTTGGCCTTGTTGATCTTGTAGCCGACGGGGTGCTGCATCCACGAGTTGGCCGCGAGGATGAAGTACGCCGAGAGGATCGTGCCGATCGAGACCATCCAGATGCAGGCCAGGTGGATCCGCTTGGGCAGCTTGTCCCAGCCGAAGATCCACAGCCCGATGAAGGTGGACTCGAAGAAGAACGCGATCAGCGCCTCGAAGGCGAGCGGGGCCCCGAAGATGTCGCCGACGAACCGCGAGTAGGCGGACCAGTTCATGCCGAACTGGAACTCCTGCACGATGCCCGTGACGACACCCATGGCGATGTTGATCAGGAAGAGCTTGCCCCAGAACTTGGTGGCCCTGAGGTACTTCTCCTTCTCCGTGCGCACCCACGCGGTCTGCAACCCGGCCGTGAGCGCGGCGAGCGAGATCGTCAGCGGGACGAACAGGAAGTGGTAGACGGTGGTGATACCGAACTGCCATCGCGCCAGTGTCTCTGGCGCCAGAGCCATTTCCACGTCGTCGGTCTCCTTATGTCGCCGTGGTACAGCGGCAGTTTGCCCCTTTTATCGCACACATCATGGGACGAACTGGGACACGCTTGTGAACGCGTTCACATTCACAAGCTATTATGACGTACCGATTTTCGACCGACGAAGGGGGGTCCCATTACGAAGGGGGGTCCCCATATGGCAACCCCCCTGACGTCACTCGTTACGAAAGATCTCGTCGACGGCCGTCGACGGCCGCGCTACAGCTCCTTGCGGAACCCCTCCGCCACCTTCAGGAAGATGTCGTTGCCCTCGGTCTCCCCGATCGTGATGCGCACGCCCTCACCCGCGAACGGTCGCACCACCACGCCCGCCTGGTCGCTCGCCGCCGCGAAGTCCAGCGTGCGCTCCCCCAGCCGCAGCCACACGAAGTTGGCCTGGGTCTCCGGGACCGTCCAGCCCTGCTCGCGCAGCGTGTCGACCACACGGGTGCGCTCGGACACCAACGAGCCCACCCGGCCCAGCAGTTCGTCCTCGGCACGCAGCGAGGCGACCGCCGCGTCCTGCGCGAGCTGGCTCACCCCGAAGGGCACCGCCGTCTTGCGCAGCGCCGCCGCCACCGGCTCGTGCGCGATCGCGAAGCCGACCCGCAGCCCGGCGAGGCCGTACGCCTTGGAGAAGGTCCGCAGCACACAGACGTTCGGCCGGTCGCGGTAGAGCTGGACGCCGTCCGGCACCTCCAGATCCCGGATGAACTCCCGGTACGCCTCGTCCAGGACGACCAGCACATCGCCGGGCACCCGGTCCAGGAAGCGCTCCAGCTCGGCCCGCCGTACGACCGTGCCCGTCGGGTTGTTGGGGTTGCAGACGAAGATCAGCCGGGTCCGGTCGGTGATCGCGTCGGCCATCGCGTCGAGGTCGTGCACATCGCCCGGGGTCAGCGGCAC
The DNA here is from genome assembly GCF_053891435.1 of Streptomyces sp. NPDC002276. Classification (NCBI taxonomy): domain Bacteria; kingdom Bacillati; phylum Actinomycetota; class Actinomycetes; order Kitasatosporales; family Streptomycetaceae; genus Streptomyces; species Streptomyces sp. NPDC002276. The sequence continues at coordinate 271,070 of NZ_JBSFCQ010000008.1, forward strand.
CTGCACGGCCGTGGCACCGCTGACCCGCGTGATGATCGGGTACGCCTCGAAGGAGCGCCAAGCGTACATGACCTCGTCGCCGGGTCCCGCGGTCGCCTGGATCAGCTGCTGGGCGACGCCGACCGAGCCGGTGCCGGTGGCCAGGTGGGAGACCGGGACGCCGAACCGTTCCGCCAGCTCGTTCATCAGACCGGTGCACGCCATGTCGGGGTACCGGTTGAACGACGCGGCGGCCGCCGTCACGCTCTCCATGACACCCGGCAGCGGCGGGTACGGGTTCTCGTTGGAGGACAGCTTGTAGGCCACCGGACCGTCCGCCGCGGCAGGCTTGCCCGGCTTGTAGGTGGGGATACCCTCCAGCTCGGCGCGCAGCTTGGGGCTCGTCTCGCTCACCGCAGTCCTCCTTGTGACCACCACCGGATTTCAATACTGCTCACCTTATGAGGATTCGACGCCGGCGCGTACAGGTCCGGACCGGGTGAACGGCCTCTGGACGGCCTCGACCCCGTCGGCCGGTACCGCCCCACGGGCCACATCCACAACAGGGGCAACAGTGCACGAAGGCGCACGAACCGGGGGCGCGCTGTACATATATCTATGCGCCGGTGGCTCGCGCCGTGGCGCGCATCCCTCGTACAGGTGAGTTGAGACCTCTTCGAAACATCGGGGACTTGGCAGGCCCATGCGCGCCGACAAGTCACGTAATGCCATCGAAGCGTTTAACTGACTTTGTTTCTAAGGTAGTTGCCCCTTCCTGACCTTGCAGAAACGTGCCTGTCAACGCGTGCATATGCGTCCGCACTACCCCACCGCATGAGCCCTACTATCGGCTCGCCATGACAGCAGCAGGGAAGCACCAGGTGAGCCGCGCGGAAACCTCTCGTCGAGGAAGCCGGCCGGGCCGGGCGGGAATCAGAGACGTGGCCGCCGCGGCCGGAGTCTCCATCACGACCGTCTCCGACGCCCTCAACGGCAAGGGCCGGCTCCCGGACGCCACCCGACGCCATGTCCGCGAAGTGGCCGACCGGCTGGGCTATCGCCCCTCCGCGGCGGCTCGCACGCTCCGTACCGGGAAATCGGGCCTCATCGGCCTGACCGTCACGACGTACGGGGATGAACCTTTCACCTTCACCGAATTCGCGTACTTCGCCGAGATGGCGCGCGCCGCCACTTCGGCCGCACTCGCCCGCGGCTACGCCCTCGTGATCCTCCCCGCGACCTCGCGCCACGACGTGTGGTCGAACGTCGCCCTGGACGGCACGGTCGTCATCGACCCGTCCGACCAGGACCCGGTGGTCAGCGAACTGGTCCGGCAGGGTTTACCGGTCGTCTCCGACGGCCGCCCGGCCGGGTCGCTCCCGGTGACCGCCTGGGTCGACAACGACCACGAGGCCGCCGTCCTCGGCATCCTCGACCACCTGGCCGACGCCGGCGCCCGCCGGATCGGCCTGCTCACGGGCACGAGCACGGACACGTACACACACCTCTCGACCACCGCATACCTGCGTTGGTGCGAGCGGGTGGGCCAGGATCCGGTGTACGAGTCCTATCCGGCGCACGATCCGTGCGCGGGCGCCGTCGCCGCCGACCGGCTGCTCGCCCGGCCCGACCGCCCCGACGCGGTCTACGGCCTGTTCGACCCCAACGGCACGGATCTGCTGGCCGCCGCCCGCCGTTACGGGATGCGGGTGCCGGAGGATCTGCTGCTGGTGTGCTGTAGCGAGTCCACGGTGTACGCCAACACCGAACCGCCGGTCACCACGCTTTCGCTGAAGCCGCGGCGCATCGGTACCGCGGTGGTGCAGCTCCTCATCGACGCCATCGAGGGCGTCGATTCGGATCTGCCGATCGAGCAGGTGATACCGACGGAACTGATCATCCGCACGTCGTCCCAGCGACGGCCACCCCGGACGACGGTGAGTCCGCCTCGGTCGCCGGAGGGGAAGTAGGGGGTTGGGGGGTCGGCCCGGCGGTCGGCCCGGCGGTGGGGCTGCCCCGGTGAACCCCGGTGAACCCCGGTGAACCCCGGTGAACCCCGGTGAGCCTGCCGGTGGGTTGACCGTCCCGTGGGTCCGCCGGAGGACGCCGGGACGGGCTCCACGAGGCGGTTGGTGCGGGGGCGCGGGCGTCCCTCGGGGCGGAGTGGCGGGCGGGCGGTGCCCGGGCGCTTCCCTCGGGCTCCCGTACGGGCCGGACGGTGCCAGGACTCCCACCCGGCGCCGTTCGGGCCGTACCGCCCAGCCCTGCCCCCCTCCACGCCCGCCCGGCCCTGTCTCCCCAGGCACCCACCCGGCACCGGAGTCGACCACCGACCGGTCGACGGCCGACGGTCGTACCGAAGTCGGAGGTGGAGTACGGCAACCGCCGGAGGCATCCGCACCGGCGAAATCCGGCCGCCCTTCCGGCGGGAACCGATCGTCCCCCGGGTGCTGTTCGAGTGGTCGAAGCCCTGCCCAATCGGGGCGAAAGCCACGGTGAACCGGAGTCCTGCTCTGATTCACCACCCCTGGGTCATCACATGGCGCGATCCGCATTCCTATGATGGGCCCACGACACCGCGGGCCGCTGCGACCAGGCAGTCCGACGCGGTGCAGACGCGGCGTGATGGTGGAGGGGTCGATGACTCAGGGGGCCGGTCAGGGACCCGAGGTGGAGCGCACGGCGACGTTGCGCGACTTCCGGGTGCCGGCGTATGTCCACGAGACCGGTCCGTACGCCGACAGCGCGCAGCCCGGCGGCGCCGTACGACCCGACGAGGAGGCCTTTGACGAGGCCTTCGAGGAGGCCTATCCGGAGGGCTACACGCCCACCCAGCGCGATCTGCCGGTCATCCATCGGGGTGACACGGTTCAGGTCGCGGTGGACCCGGCGTCGGCGGGCATCCCGCGGCAGTCGGAGGGCCCCGGTCCGCTGTTCGTCGTAGGGGATGTGCACGGCTACCTCGACGAACTGGTGGACGCACTGCGGGAGAAGGGCCTGATCGACGCGGCCGGCAACTGGTGCGCGGGCACCGCGCGGCTGTGGTTCCTCGGCGACTTCACCGACCGCGGCCCGGACGGCATCGGCGTCATCGACCTGGTGATGCGGCTGTCCGCCGAGGCCGCCGCGGCCGGCGGCTACTGCAAGGCCCTCATGGGCAACCACGAGCTGCTGCTGCTCGGCGCCAAGCGGTTCGGCGACACCCCCGTCAACTCCGGCGCGGGCACCGCCACCTTCCAGGCGGCCTGGCTGCTCAACGGCGGCCAGAAGACCGACATGGACCGCCTCCAGGACGTCCACCTGCAGTGGATGGCCCGGCTGGACGCCATGGAGCAGGTCGACGGCCACCTCCTCGTCCACTCCGACACCACCGCCTACCTCGACTACGGCGACTCGATCGAGGCCGTCAACGACAACGTCCGCGAGACCCTCACGCGCAACGACGCCGACGAGGTGTGGGACGTGTTCCGCAAGTTCACCAAGCGCTTCTCCTTCCGCGACGAGGGCGGTGCCGAACATGTCCGCTCATTGCTCGACATGTACGGCGGGACCCGGATCGTGCACGGCCACAGCCCGATCCCCTACCTCCTGGGCGACGTCGGCTCCGAGGACGGCGAGGACAGTGCCGGTCCCGTGGTCGAGGGACCGCACGTCTACGCCGAGGGACTCGCCATCGCGATGGACGGCGGAGTGACCATGGCCGGAAAACTGCTGGTCCAGCAACTACCGTTGGATATCTGAGCGTTTAACGGGCAGACGTCCCCCTCGGAGGACCGGCGGACGACAGCGCTGGCCAGGGGCCAATTTCTGGAAACCCCCTGTCACCGTGTGCCGTCGCCGCTCTACCATCGGCATATCCGTAGCAGGCTCCCCTCCGTTTCTGCCCGACGGCTCGTTGGCATGCGAGCCCCAAGCCCTACGGAGCATCGGGGGATGCACATGAACAGCGTTCCGCAGCACCTGCACAGCGAGGACCGCCAGGAGTACGAGCGGATCCTCGACGAGGCGCTGCGCTCCGCCCCTACCCGCCCGGAACTGGCCGCTGTCGGTAAGCGGCTCAACCCCGAACAGCTGCGCACCATGGCGCTGAACGCCACCGCACTCATCACGGCGGCCGCGGCGACCGAGTACCAGCACTACGTGAAGGTCCGCGAGGAACTGCGCCAGCCGGCGTCGTCCACCACATCGTCCGTCCGCGAGCCCGACTCCATGGAGCCGGGCGGCGTGGGCGCGATGGGGCTCGCCACCACCCTGGGGGAAGCGGCCGAGGGCGCGGGCGCCGTCGCCGTCGCCGCCGTCCTCACCCCCGTCCTCGCCGGCACGGCCGCGGCGATATTCCTGCTCGTGGGTTACATCCTCAAGATGCTCACCCCCGAGCCCGCGTTCGCGCAGACCATGCTCACCGCCGGCTGGGTGTTCGGCGCGATGACCGCCGCGGCGATCCTCGTCGCCGCCGTCGGCCTGCTCCTCACGGCCCTGCGCAACCGGCCGACGTTCGACGCCGACCCCTACGGCGAGTCGGGCGGTGAGGTGGCCCGGGCCAGGGAGGCCTGGCACGACGCCCTTCTGGAACGCGGCATCCTGCCGTTCCTCCAGGAGGCGCTCGCGGCTCCGGGCACGCCGGCGGTACGCCGTACGACACGCTCGGCACCGACCAGTCGCATGCCGCACCTCGGCTACGACCGTCCGGGCTTCTCCAGCCCCGACGACGGCCCGGAACCGGGTCACCGTCCGAGCTTCAGCAGCCCGGACTTCAGCAGCCCGGACTTCGGGGGGCCCGAGCACGCGCCGGAGTAGCCCCTCGGCTTGCGCCCCCACCCAGGGGAGCGCAAGCCGAACACCCGGATTCGCCGAGTTTCAATACCCGCCCCGCGGTGAGCGCCGACGGCAGGCGCGCGGTGACCGTCTCCATCACGACCACCACCGCACCCCCGGACCTCACCGCCCTCAACCGCGCGACAGGCACCCTCGTGGACCACGCCCTGTGCGACAACACGTCGGCCAAGGGCTCACCGAAGAGGTCGACCAAGGGCTCAACGAAGAGTTAGACACCGTGCCGGACCTTGTCCGACCCGGCCGGTCGTCGTCAGTCGGCGATCGGCAGGTACACCCGGTTGCCCGCCGCCGCGAACTCCTTCGACTTCCGCGCCATGCCCTCCTCGACCTCCGCCTTGGTACCGCCGTGTTCGCGGCGGATGTCCTGGGAGATCTTCATCGAGCAGAACTTCGGCCCGCACATCGAGCAGAAGTGGGCCGTCTTGGCCGGCTCGGCCGGGAGTGTCTCGTCGTGGAACTCCCGTGCCGTGACCGGGTCGAGGGCCAGGTTGAACTGGTCCTCCCAGCGGAACTCGAAACGGGCGTCGGACAGCGCGTCGTCCCACTCCTGTGCACCTGGGTGCCCCTTGGCGAGGTCGGCTGCGTGGGCGGCGATCTTGTAGGTGATGACGCCGGTCTTGACGTCGTCACGATTGGGCAGGCCCAAGTGCTCCTTGGGCGTGACATAGCAGAGCATGGCCGTGCCCCACCAGGCGATCATCGCGGCACCGATGCCGGAAGTGATGTGGTCGTACGCAGGCGCGACGTCCGTCGTCAGCGGGCCGAGCGTATAGAACGGAGCTTCATCACAGATCTCCTGCTGAAGGTCGATGTTCTCCTTGATCTTGTGCATCGGGACATGCCCCGGACCCTCGATCATGGTCTGTACGTTGAAACGCTTCGCGATCTTGTTGAGTTCCCCGAGCGTCCTCAACTCGGCGAACTGCGCCTCGTCGTTGGCGTCCGCGATCGAGCCGGGGCGCAGGCCGTCGCCCAGCGAGTACGTGACGTCGTAGGCGGCGAGGATCTCGCACAGTTCCTCGAAGTTCTCGTAGAGGAACGATTCCTTGTGGTGGGCCAGGCACCAGGCCGCCATGATCGAGCCGCCGCGCGAGACGATGCCGGTCTTGCGGTTCGCCGTGAGCGGTACGAACGGCAGCCGTACGCCCGCGTGGACGGTCATGTAGTCCACGCCCTGTTCGGCCTGTTCGACGACTGTGTCCTTGTAAATCTCCCAGGTCAGCTCCTCGGCACGGCCGTCGACCTTTTCGAGCGCCTGGTAGAGCGGCACCGTGCCGATGGGGACGGGGGAGTTGCGCAGCACCCACTCGCGGGTGGTGTGGATATTGCGGCCGGTGGACAGGTCCATGACCGTGTCGGCGCCCCAGCGGGTCGCCCAGGTCATCTTCTCGACCTCTTCCTCGATGGAGGAAGTGACCGCGGAATTGCCGATGTTGGCGTTGACCTTCACCAGGAACCGCTTGCCGATGATCATCGGCTCGATCTCGGGGTGGTTGACGTTGGCCGGCAGCACCGCACGCCCGGCCGCGATCTCCTCCCGGACCACCTCGGGCGAGACCTTCTCCCGTACGGCCACGAACTCCATCTCGGGCGTGACCTCGCCCCGTCGCGCGTAGGCGAGTTGAGTCACGGCCGTGCCCTCGCGTCCTCGGCGCGGCTGCCGCGGGCGGCCCGGGAACACGGCGTCGAGGTTGCGCAGTCCACCGCGCGGTGACGTGTGCTTGATTCCGTCGTCCTCGGGGCGGACGGGGCGGCCCGCGTACTCCTCGGTGTCGCCCCGGGCGATGATCCAGTTCTCCCGCAGCGGTGCCAGCCCCCTGCGGACATCGGTGTCGACGAGCGGATCGGTGTACGGGCCGGAGGTGTCGTACAGCGTCACGGACTGCCCGTTGGTGAGGTGCACCTGACGGACCGGCACCCGCAGATCGGGGCGCGAGCCCTCGACATAGCCCTTGTGCCAACCGGCGGACTTCCCGGCCGCAGGGGACTCCTCGGCCCCCGTCGGCTGCTCGGCCCGCGCGAACTCCTCGCCCGGAATGGGCTGTTCGTCCTGGCTGAAGGCAGACGTGTGTGCGTCCTTGTTGGTCATGAGACCTACTCCCTACGCCGGCATTACCCGGTAACAGGTTCGGCGGTCGACGCAGCGGCTTCCGTCAGCCGATGTTTCATGTGAAACATCACTCGATACAGGTGACGTTTCCCGTGAAACATCGCAGAGACGGAGGTCAGCGCCCTCTCAGCCCGGTGCTCCGAGCTCCCGCGTGTGCAAAGGTGCCTCCACGCTAGCGTCATATGTGGCGCGGTGAACAGTGGGCCTCCGGCGTTCTTGCGATGATCGGGCGGTGACCACGACGCAGCAGCCCCCGTACCCGCCGACCGGGCCGCCGCATGGCCATGACCACGGCCACGGTTCCGATGGCGACCACGGTTCCGGGTCCGGTTCCGGGGACGACCACGGCTCCCACGGGGACGGCGGACACGGTTCGGGGGCGGGCGGCGGACACGGTCACTCGCACAGCCATGGCCCGGCCGCCCCCGTCTCCCGGCACCTCCGGAAGGTCATCGCGGCGATCCTGATCCCGTTCACGGTGGCGGTCGTGGTCGGCATGGTGGTGCTGTGGCCCGGTGGCGCCCCGTCCCACAAGCGCACCGGCGTCGGCTTCGACCGGCAGACGCAGCAGGCGACCGTCACCAAGGTCGTCAGCGTGAGCTGCGCCTCGGTGAACGCCTCGGGCGGGGGCTCGACCGGGGACACCTCCACCGCCGAGGGCTCCTCAGCGGCACAGGAAGCGGGCGGCACCTGCAAGAAAGCCACGGTCACGGTCAGCACGGGCAAGGACAAGGGCCGGACGTTCACGGAGATCGTGCAGCCCGACCAGTCACGGCAGCTGCACCAGGGCGAGAAGGTCGTGGTCGCCTATGAGCCCTCCGCGCCCCGGGATTTGCAGTACTCGGTCACCGATGTGAACCGTAAGTTCCCGATGGCGCTGCTCGCGGGCATCTTCGCGCTGGCCGTCGTGGTGGTGGGCCGACTGCGCGGCGTCATGGCGCTGGTCGCGCTGGCCATCAGCTTCATGATCCTCAACTTCTTCATCCTGCCCGCGATCCTGCACGGCTCGAACCCGCTGATCGTGGCGGTGGTCGGATCGAGCGCCATCATGCTGATCGCCCTCTACATGTGTCACGGGCTGTCGGCCCGTACGTCCGTGGCGGTCCTCGGCACGCTGATGTCGCTGGTGCTGATCGGCGTCCTGGGCTCGGTGTTCATCGGCTGGGCCGCGCTGACCGGCAACACGGACGACAACACGGGCCTGATCCACGGGCTGTACCCGTCGATCGACATGAGCGGTCTGCTGCTCGCCGGCGTCATCATCGGTTCGCTCGGTGTGCTCGACGATGTGACGGTCACGCAGACGTCGGCGGTCTGGGAGCTGCACGAGGCCAACCCGTCGATGGGCTGGCGCGGGCTGTACCGTGCAGGTATCCGGATCGGCCGCGACCACATCGCGTCCGTCGTCAACACGCTCGTCCTCGCCTACGCGGGCGCCGCCCTGCCGTTGCTGCTGCTCTTCTCCATCGCGCAGAGCAGCGTGGGGTCGGTCGCCAACAGCGAGTTGGTCGCCGAGGAGATCGTGCGCACGCTGGTGGGCTCGATCGGCCTGGTCGCTTCGGTACCGGTCACCACGGCGCTCGCGGCCCTGGTGGTCTCGGCGGACCGGCCCGGCAGCGACCCGGCTCCGGCGGGGGTTACGGCGACGGCCGCGGCGGCGCCGGGTGCCGGGACCGCGACAGCGCCCGGCGCCAAGCCTGCCCCGGCCCCGGCCCGCGGCGGTAAGGGCCGCCGCCGCAAGCACTGAGGACGGCGGGAACCGCCGCACGAAGCCACGCAGAAGCGTTCCTGCGACTCCAGGGCGCCTCCCGGACTTCCCGGGCCGTCCCCTGACCCTCAGGCCGTCCCCTGCCCGCTCGGGCCGCCCCCTGCCCCCTCTCGGCCCCGCAGGCCCTTCAGGGCGCCACAGATGCCTTCAGCGGCTTCAGGCTCCTTGGCGAAGCGTTACGCCAACTCCCCCCGCCGCCATGGCAACGCTTCAGCCGGCGCTCTGCTCCTCCGCCAGGATGCGATCCAGCGCCTCGTCGAGGTGGGCGTCGAAATCCGCGAGCGCACCCTCCTGACCGAGCGGAACCAGCCGGTCGGTGCGGTCGAGGAACGCCACCAGCGGGGCCGCGCCGGTGCGGAACAGCGCCTGGTCGCCGCCCACCTGAAGCCTGATCAGCACTTCGCCCAGCGTCTCGGGATCGACCGGCTCGATCCGGACATCACCGTCCCCGGACGCCCGGCCCACCCCGTCGATCAGCAGCTCCCGGCCGAAAGCCCAGGTCACCGGGGCATCCCCCGGCAAATGGAAGGTCAGCCGTACGGCGTACGGATCGCATGTCTCGTAGCCCAGTTCGACCGGGATACGGAAGGAGAGCTCCTCGGAGACGAGGAAGCTCATCATGACCTCTGCCTGTACGGACTCGCGCATCGCCTATCCCGTCAATTGCCGCCGACTGGCCGGGAATGATCCCCGTGGCACTGAAGGAATATTGCTGAACGTACACAACAGATCACAAGGAGTAAGTTTTCAGATACTGATAGAGAGCGCGAGCGACCCCAGCAGCCTGCCGACCTCGGTCTGCAACTGCCGGGCAGCGTCCGGCAAACGATCGGCCTGATGCGAGGGGAGAGAAATGGCCATCGTGGCGGCCGTGCTGCCGAGCGTGATCGGAATCGCCGCGCAGACCGTCCCCAGCGCGTACTCCTGACGCTCCACCACCAGTTCCATCCGCCGCATCCGATCCACGCGCCGCAGCAGGGAGTGACCGTCCCGCACGGTGTACGGCGTGAGGGACCGCGCGGGGTAGCGGTCGAGGTGGTCGCGCCTGGCGTCCTCGTCCAACTGGGCCAGCAGACACTGGCCGATCGCGTGCGCGTGCCCCGTCTCACGGAAGTCGGCCCACTCCTCGACCGCCGGATTGCCCGGGGTGTCGGCGACGCACATGACCTCGATCTCGCCGTCGCGGTACATCGCGTAGTAGACCGGTACACCGATCGAATCCCGCCAGGCCGCCAACGCGTCCACGAGCGTGCTGCGACGTTTCTCCTGCGCTCCGCTGCTGCTCAGCCTCTCGGCCGCTTCGCCGAGGAAGAACAGCCCTTTGTCACGCCGGAGATAGCCCTCGTGCACGAGGGTGCGCAGCAGGTGGTAGGCCGTGGGAAGCGCGAGACCGGTCTCGCGGGCCAACTGCTTCGCGGGGGCTCCGTGTTCGTGCGCGGCGACGGACTCCAGCAGCCGTATGGCCCGCTGGACGGAGCCGATGAGGGTGGTGGCGGACTGGGGCTGCGAGCCGATGTGGGGTGCCGCCGACTCCGGCTGCTGCTCGGGAGCTGTCGCGGAGCGCTGTCGTGGCGGGGCCGCCACGGGGCGCAACTGTGCGGGGATCGCCACTGAACTCGGCCAGGTCGGCGGGCCGGGCTGGGTGGGAGGTGCGTGCGGTTCTACGGGTGCGGTGTCAACCGTGGCCAAGGGTCACTTCCGGAGCGCGAGGGGGCGGCCCGTGCGGGGAACACGGGGAGGGGGTGCGCCGCCCGCGGGGTTCTCGTCCCCGCGTCGAATTCCGGACTGTAACCGCCCGCCACCGCCCGCGGACGGCCTGTCCGGGAAACTTCCCCCGCCCGAGGGAACCGGTGATTCCTGTTACCGATCACCGGTTGCCCGGCAGGGCCTCACCAGTCGCTGCGTGAGGAGGAACCCGCCGTGAACTTCCGCACGACGTAGATCAGTCCGCCGACCAGTGCCACGAAGACCAGCGCCTTGAAGAGCAGTCCGATGACAAAGCCCACGACGGTCGCTATCAGCCCGCCGAACACGACCAGGGCGATGACCGGCACCGCGACCCACTTAACCCACCACGGCAGTCCGCCGAAGATCTCTCGCATCGCCCTCGTCCTTTACCTCTCCGCCCGTCGCTCGTACCGGGTCCTGTCGGTGTCCGGCACTGCTTGTGCCGGACCTCTGATGTCCTGCACCCGATGCTAGGACGGCCGAAGGCAGAACGGGGGCCTCGCATCCCTTGTCCTCCCCTGACCGTTCCCCTAGGGAACCCTGAGACGCGGGGTCAGGCTTCAGGGGGAGAGTCAGGCCTCAGGGAAGGAGTCAGGCCTCGGGCGGCGAGAACACCACCAGCACCCGCAGGTCCTCGCTGATGTGGTGGAACTTGTGGGCCACCCCGGCCGGCACATAGACCACGCTGCCGCGCGCCACCTGGGTGGTCTCCATGCCGACGGTGATCGCGGCACGGCCGCTCACGACGAAGTACACCTCGTCCTGGTTGTGCGGCTGCTGCCGGTCGTGGTCGCCCGCGTCGAGCGCGTAGAGGCCGACCGACATGTTCTTCTCGCGCAGGAACTGGAGGTATGCGCCGTCGTTGGCGGCCCGCTCCGCCTCCAGTTCATCCAACCGGAATGCCTTCATCGCCCTCGTCCACACTCGGATTCGATCTCTTCTGTCACGATCAGACACATGAAGAATTTCCTAGTCAAGACGATCGCCAACGCGGGTGCCCTGGCGGTCGCCGTATGGCTCATCGACAAGATCACCCTGACCGGCGACAGCACCTTCAAGAAGGTCTGGACACTGATCCTCGTCGCCCTGGTCTTCGGCCTGGTGAACTTCCTGGTCAAGCCGATCGTCAAGCTACTGACCTTCCCGCTGTTCATCCTGACGCTCGGTCTGATCACCCTGGTGATCAACGCGCTGATGCTGCTGCTCACCTCGTGGCTGGCCGACAAGCTCGACCTGAGTTTCCACGTCGACGGCTTCTGGACGGCCGTTCTGGGCGGCCTGATCATCTCGGTCGTCTCCTGGGCCCTCAACCTCGCCCTCCCCGACGGGGACTGAGCGCGCGATGACCTACCGCGTCAGCTTCGTCTGCACCGGCAACATCTGCCGCTCCCCGATGGCCGAATCGGTCTTCCGCGCGCGGGTGGAGGAGGCCGGGCTCGGCGATCGGATCGAGGTCGAGAGCGCGGGCACCGACGGCTGGCACGAGGGCGACGGCGCCGACCCGCGCGCCGTCGCCGTCCTGACGGAGCACGGCTACGGGACCGACCACGCCGCCCGCCGCTTCCAGGCCTCCTGGTTCCCCCGCCTGGACCTCGTCATCGCCCTGGACTCAGGCCACCGCAAGACCCTGCGCCGCCTGGCACCCACCGAGCAGGACGCCCGGAAGGTCCACCTGCTCCGCTCCTACGACCCCGCCGTCGGCGACGACGACCTCGACGTACCGGACCCGTACTACGGGGGTCTGGACGGCTTCGAGGAGTGTCTTGAGATGGTGGAGGCGGCGAGCGAGGGCCTGCTCGCCGCGGTACGCGAGGAAGTGGAGGGACGAGCGATATGAGTGATTCCGCTGCGGACGGAGGCGTCAGAGGCGGTACCGGGGACGGCACGCTCGCGGTACGGGCCGGTCTGCCCGAGCCCGTCAGGCACGAACCGACCCTGCCCGGGCCGGTGTTCGCCGCGCACTTCCATCTCCCGGGCGAGGTGACGGGCCCGTACAGCTACGGCCGTGACGACAACCCGACCTGGACCCACCTGGAGCGCGCCATCGGCGAGCTGGAGGCGCCGGAGCTGAACGGCGTCGAGACGCTCGTGTTCGCCTCCGGCATGGCCGCCATCTCGTCCGTGCTCTTCTCCCAGCTACGCGCAGGCGACGCGGTCGTACTGCCGAACGACGGCTACCAGGTACTGCCCCTGGTGCGCGCCCAGTTGGAGGCGTACGGCATCGAGGTGCGCACGGCCCCGACCGGCGGGGACGCCCAGCTCGACCTTCTCGACGGCGCGAGACTGCTGTGGATCGAGACCCCCTCGAACCCCGGACTCGACGTGTGCGACATCCGTCGGCTCGTCGAGGCGGCACACGCGCGTGGCGCTCTCGTGGCGGTCGACAACACCCTCGCCACGCCCCTGGGACAGCGTCCGCTGGAGCTGGGCGCCGACTTCGCCGTGGCGAGCGGCACCAAACAGCTCACCGGGCACGGGGACCTCCTTCTGGGATACGTCGCCGGAACCGACGCCTCCGCGATGACGGCCGTACGCCGTTGGCGCAAGGTCGTCGGCGCGATCCCCGGGCCCATGGAGGCCTGGCTCGCGCACCGCTCCATCTCCACGCTCCAGCTGCGGGTGGACCGGCAGGACGCCACCGCGCTGATCCTCGCCGAGGCCCTGCGGGGGCGGGACGAGATCACGGGGCTGCGTTATCCGGGGCTGCCCGACGATCCCTCGCACAAGGTCGCCTCGCGGCAGATGCGGCGCTACGGGTGTGTGGTTTCGTTCACGTTGCCCACGCGCGCGCGTGCCGAGCGTTTTCTCGACGCGCTACGGCTCGTGGACGACGCGACGAGTTTCGGCGGGGTGCGGTCCACCGCCGAACGCCGGGGACGCTGGGGAGGGGACGCGGTGCCGGAGGGCTTCGTTCGCTTCTCGGTGGGTGCCGAGGATCCCGAGGACCTGGTGGCCGATGTGCTGCGTGCGCTGGACGAGTCGGCGCGGTGACCGCTTTACGTACCGCCGGTCGGTGTCCGGCTACGCACGACGGACGGTCCGAGCCTCCCCCCTCGTGGCTCGGACCGTCCTCGGTTCTGCGCGCGAAGAACCGCGCGCACAAGGCTAGTTGACTCTGTGTCAGTGTCCAATCACAGTAGCGACAGAGACCTATCGACTTATTTATAGTTGGGCCCTGCCCGGGGCCGGAGGAAGGGTGGGGAAAGGAGAGTGCGTGCCATGGATCTGGCCTTGCTGCGCACCTTCGTGACCGTGCACCGAGCCGGCTCCTTCACCCGCGCCGCGGCCCTGCTCGGCCTCTCCCAGCCCGCGGTGACGTCCCAGATCCGCACCCTGGAACGGCAGTTGGGCCGCCCCTTGTTCCTGCGCCAGGCCCGTGGAGTCACCCCCACGACCATGGGCGACGAACTCGCGCACAAGGCCGCGCCGCATCTCGACGCCCTCGTGGAGATAGCCGAGACCGGCCCCGACAACGACTCCTCCCTGCGCACCCTGCATCTCGCCGGGCCCCCCGAGTTCACCGCCGAGCGGGCGCTGCCCGCGCTCACGGAGCTGACCGGCGACGACGGCCAGTCCTTCGCACTGCGCGCGTCCTTCGGGAACGCCGAGGAAACCCTGGAGGGGCTGGCCGCCGGACATCACGATCTGGCCATCAGCACGGCCCGTCCACGAGGTGCCCTGCTCACGGCGACAACGCTCTGCGACGAGGAGCACGTCCTGGTCGCCGCCCCTCACCGGGCCGAACAGATCCTCTCCGGCTCCGGCTCCGGCTCCGGCTCCGGCTCCGGCTCCGGGAAACTCGATCGCATGGACGTGCCCGCCCTGGACGATCTCCCCGTGGTCGAGGTGCACGAGTCGCTGCCCTTCGTCTCCCGGTACTGGGCCTCGGTCTTCGACTCCCGCCCGGCCGCCTCGGGCAGCGTCATCGTGCCCGACCTGCGCGCGGTGCTCGCCTGCGCGATCGTGGGCGCCGGACTCGCGGTGCTGCCCCGCTATCTGTGCGCCCTCGCATTGGAACGCGGCGAGGTCGTCCCGCTCCACGAACCGGCGGTACCACCCCTGCGGACGTATTTCCTGGTCGTCCGCACCGGAACTCTCGCGATGCCGCACATCGCCCGGGCCCACGAGTGGCTGCACCGCGCGGCCATCGGATGGAGCTGACCAGGCACTTTGTCGTCGCTTCGCAACGGCGCCGCCAAATGTCACGCTCTGAACCATCAAGGTGACGTTTCGCGATGTTTCACGTGGAACCAGCCGGGCCACATTTCTCCCATGACCGTCCGACCCGTGGTCAAGCGCACCGCACGCGCCGTTCTCCTCGACGGCGACGACCTGATCCTGATCAAGCGCACCAAGCCCGGCGTGGATCCCTACTGGGTCACGCCCGGTGGTGGAGTCGAGCCCGAGGACACCACCGTCGTCGATGCCCTGCACCGCGAGGTGCACGAGGAGCTCGGCGCCAAGATCACTGACGTCGTTCCCTGCTTCGTGGACACCGTCGAGCACATCGGCGCGGACGCCACGGCGACCGGCGTGAAAGTCCAGCACTTCTTCGTCTGCCACCTGGAGTCCATGGACCCGGCGCTGCGCCACGGCCCCGAAGTGGACGCTCCCCTCGGCGAGTACGAGATCGTCAGAGTCCCGTTCACCCGGGTGGGCATCGCGTCCGTCCATCTCGTGCCCCTGTCCCTGCGGCACTATCTGGACGGCAACATCGAAGGGGTCCGCGCGATGCACGCCCCGGACCTCGGCTGACCGCTCCGGCTCCGGCTCAGTCCCCGGCGGCCACCAGCTCCTCGACCGAGTCGTGCCGTATGCGCTCCGCCGGGATGCCGACGTCCTTCAGCGCATCGACACCGCTGCGGATCATTCCCGGCGGGCCCGAGACATAGGCGTCGTATCCGCCCCACGGCCCGTACGCCCGGATGGCGTCCGGGAGTTGGAGATGCGCCTGCTGGTCGACGACCGTTCGGACCGTGAGCCACGGATACGCCTGCTGGAGCCGGAGCATCGTGTCGATGTCATAGAGGTCGTGGTCGGTACGGGCCCCGTAGAACACCTCCACCGGCCGCCGCTCGCCGTGCTCGACCACGTCCTCGACCAGTGCCCTGATCGGCGCTATGCCGGTGCCACCGCCCAGGCAGAGCAGCCCGCTGTCGGTGGTGTGGTCCACGGTCATCGAGCCGGTCGGCGGACCGAGCCGGATGACGTCACCGGGCCGGGCGCGGTGTACCAGCGCGTTCGAGACCCAGCCCGCCGGGACGGCCTTCACATGGAAGGTCAGCAGCCCGTCCGAGCGGGGTGCCGAGGCGAAGGAGTAGTGCCGCCAGATCCGCGGCCACCAGGGCGTCTCCAGGCTCGTGTACTGCCCGGCGAGGAAGGGATAGGGCTGGTCGGGGCGGACGGTGACGACCGCGATGTCCCGGGTCCGCAGGTCGTGGGTGACGACCTCCGCGTGCCACCAGGGCGGGGCGCGCAGTTCGTCCGCGGCGGCCGCGTCGATCATGACCTGCGAGATCGTCGTGTACGCCCGGACCCAGGCCGCCTCCGTCCCGGCGTCCCAGACACCGGAGGCGTACTTGTTCAGCGCGCCGATGAGACACTCGCCGACCGCCGGGTAGTGCTCGGGCCGGGTGCCGTACTTACGGTGCCCACGGCCGAGGTTCTGCAGATACGCGACGAGGACCTCGGTGTTGTCGATGTGCTCGGCCGCGGTGAGCAGCGCCTTGAGCAACCGGTCCCGCTGGGTGTCCATCGCCGCCGGGAACAGCGAGCGCAGCTCGGGGTGGCGTACGAAGAGCAGCGCATAGAAGTACGAGGTGACCTTGTCGGCCACCGGGGCGACTTCGGCCATGGTCCGGCGGATGAGCACGGCATCCGGGGACGCGTTCTCGGTGACGGTGCCGAAGGACCGTTGGGCGGGCACATGCACGACGGCCGAATCCTTCACTGCGACGGGCGGCACGGGTGCGGCCGACCACTGCGCGGGAGCCAGGGCCTGAGCGGTCGTGGAGAGTGACGGCCGCGCGGGTGACGGGGGTGCGGGCGATGGGGGTGCGAGAGGCAGGGTTTGAGCAGGGGCGAAGGGCTGCGGAGGTGCGGGAGCCGAGGCTTGAGCGGGAACGAAGGGCTGCGGAGGTACGGCAGACGCAGGCTGAGCCGGGGTGAAGGGCTGGGGGGCGGTCGGCGTCGGCGGTATTCGTTGCTGGCCGGGCGGGCCCGTCTGCTGTGAACCATGGCCGTGGGGCTCCGGCGCGGCGCCCTCTGCGCTCTGCGCGGACCGCTCCGAACTCGCTGCGGGCGGAGGCTCGTTGATACCCGCCGCGGACCTGCGAACCGGTCGCATCACGGCCGGACGCCGTACCCCTGTCGTCTCCCGCTCTTCGCCCGGAGGCACCTCCGGCTGCTTGCGTGGCGTGAACCAGCCGCCTCCGCCGCTGCCGCCGCCGGACGGGCCGTTGTCGGCCGACGTGGTGGTCGGAGCGTCCATGGTGTGCCTCGCCTCGAACATCTTTCGGTCGGTCGGCGTGCTTCCCCCATCGGAAGCTGCCTGCTTTCCGCGCGGACTGCTTGCTTTTCCCCGTTCGCTCAAGCGGCCAATGCAGCCATATCCAACCCACATTCCCGTTGCGTACGGACAAGTAGGCGAGAGTGTGACATTGCCCGCAGTACTCTCCTGCGGCGCCCGGCTGCGGACCAGAACCGGAGTCGACCATACCGGCCCTCGGTACGCGCACAAGTCCCGCCTTGCTCCCCCGTGAACAGGCGGAGGGGCGAACCATCAATTCCCTCAACTACCGGGCGCCGCGCACCAATTCGTAGGCATCCCACAGATCCCGTCCCGCATAGGAGTGGGTGGCAAGGCCCGCCAGATGTCCATCCGCGTTCACCGCGACAGAGACGGGCACGGCGCCGAACAGATCCTTGTCCGACATCGAGTCGCCATAGGCGACACAATCCGCCCTCGTCACCCCGAACTCCTCACACAGCCGATCCGCGATCACCACTTTGGCGGCGGCATTGAGGACTCCGCCCAGATCCATCGAAGGCTCGGTGAAGGGCACGGCCGGGAACAGCGATCCGTGTGCCGCGTGCGCACCCCAGCCCGTGAGCCGTTCCACGAAGAAGGACGGCGAGAGCGATACGACGGCGCAGTATTCACCGGCGCTCCTGATCTCGGCCCAGACCTCACGGATCCGCGCCAACCAAGGGGCCCCTTCAAAGGCAGCCGCCACATGCGCCTCCGTGAGATCCGCCCAGAGCGCGTACACACGGGTCGCATACTCCGGCGGTCCGATCAGCCCGGCCGAAATCTCCTGCTCAACCGCCACTGTCTCGGCTTCCAGACCGAGTTGACGTGAGATCTCCAGGGGCGCGCTGGTTCCGTGCAGCAGAGTGCCGTCGAGGTCGAAGAGATGAAGTCTCGCCATGGGCCACGAGGTTAGTGGGCGGAACTGTGACACCGTCCGCGAGCCTGCCGGATGCTGACCGTTCGCCACTGTTTCACGTGAAACATCCGGCTTCCGCCGAGCTGTTGTGCAGTGGGCCACGACATGGCCAAAAGCAGGTACGTCTCCCCGGAAACGGGTGGACGCCGACAACGCAGTCAGACAGCCTGACCTGCGTGCCGACTCATTCCCTCGCCGCTGTGCCCATCCGCCGGCTGACGCTCCGCGATCGCATCGCCTGCGCCGACCTGTCCGAGGACCGGGGGTGGCCACGCGAGGAACACAAGTGGGGCTTCCTTCTCAGTGCGGGGACGGGGTACGGCATCGACAGCCCGGAAGGTGGTCTGGGCGCGGCGTGCGTCGTCACGGAGTACGGCCCGCAGGACCGCCCGGATCTGGGCGCCATCGGCATGGTCCTGGTCGCCGAACGCCATGCCCGCCAAGGCGTGGGACGCCGGTTGATGCGCCATCTGCTGTCCGTGTTGAGCCCCACGCCACTGACCCTGCACGCGACCCCGAACGGCCTCCCGCTCTACGAAGAACTCGGTTTCAAGGTGACCGGTCGGGCCGAGATGCTGCGCGGTCGTTTCACGCCTGCCGGATCCGCTGGACCCGAGTCCCGGATCGCCACCCGTGCGGCCACGGCGGAGGACCTCACCGGCATTCTCCGGCTCGACGAGGAGGTGTTCGGCGCCGACCGCACGCTCCTCATCACACGGCTGCCCGCCTTCGCCGACCAGTTGCGGGTGGCGCAGGACAACGGCCGGATCATCGGGTACGCGGCGGCCTGGCCCAACATGGACACACAGGTCGTAGGGCCACTGATCGCACAGGACTCGGAGACGGCGAAGGCTCTCCTCGCCTCACTCGCCGCCCGCACCGACCGTCCCCTGCGCACCGACATCGACGCACGCCACGAAGACCTGCTGTCCTGGGCAAAGGCACGTGGCCTGGAGTACTGCGCCTCCAACTCCGTGATGACGTACGGCATCACGGAGTTGCCCGGCGACTGGACCCGGCGGTTCGCGCCCCTAACGGTCGCGGCCGGCTGACACCTCCAGGCATGGAGAACGCCGGCTCCCGACATGATCGGGAACCGGCGTTTCAGCCGTCTTCGGACGTCAGACGAGTGCCTCCAGGGCGGCCTGGGCGAAACCGTGGTCCTGCGACGGCGCGCCGCCACCGACCCCGATCGCTCCGATCAGCCGTCCGTCGCGGTGCACCGGGAGGCCGCCCGCGATGAACAGCAGCGGTCGGTCGAGCGCTGTCGGCAGGGTGTGGAAGAGGCCTCCGGGCTGGACGGCGTCGACGAGGTCGGCGGTGGCCGCGTTCAGCTGAAGCGCGGTGTACGCCTTGCGGGTGCTGGTCTCCCCGGAGATCAGCACGGCCCGGTCGTCGCGACGGAAGGCGAGCAGATGACCGCCCGCGTCCAGCACGGTGACGCTGACCGTGACTCCGGCGGCCTCAGCTGCACGGCGAGCGTGGTCCACGAGTGCTTCGGCGTCCTGGATGGTCAGCGGGGCTACGGCGGTGGTGGTGCTCATCAGGGTTTCTCCTTGCGGATGTTGCTGTTGGTGGTGTCGGAAGGACGGATCGGGCGGGACCGGTGCGGTCGGGAGTCACAGGGACGGCCCTGGCCCCGTGACTCCCTGCCGCTGTCCGGCGGGGTCAGTGGTGGACGGCGGTCCGCTGCTCGCTCGGCAGGGCGCCCGTCACGACCGTGCCGTGGGCGCCGGTGCGGCGCTCCAGGGCGGCCGAGAGGATCGCGAGAACCAAGGCGGCTGCGGCGAGGGCGGCACCGACCCAGTTGGGGGCGGTGTAGCCGAGGCCGGCCGTGATGACGATGCCGCCGAGCCAGGCGGAGAGCGCGTTGCCGAGGTTGAAGGCACCGATGTTCACGGCCGAGGCGAGCGTCGGGGCGCCGTGCGCCTGGTCGAGGACCCGCTTCTGTAGCGGTGGCACGGTGGCGAAGCCCAGGGCGCCGATGAGCGCGATGGTGACGGCTGCCGCGATCTTGTTGTGCGCGGTGACGGTGAAGAGCGCGAGCACCACGGCCAGGGCGCCGAGCGAGACGTACAGCATGGGCATCAGGGCGCGGTCGGCGAACTTGCCGCCGATGAGGTTGCCGCCGACCATGCCGAGGCCGAAGAGGACGAGCAGCCAGGTGACGGAGCCGTCGGCGAAGCCGGCGACGTGGGTCATCATCGGCGCGATGTAGGTGATGGCCGCGAAGACACCGCCGAAACCGAGGACGGTCATCGCCATGGCGAGCAGCACCTGGGTGTTCTTGAAGGCGGCCAGCTCGTGCCGCAGTTGCACACCCTCGGGCTTGGGCAGATCGGGCACGAGCTCGGCGATGCCGACCAGGCCGATCAGGCCGAGCCCCGCCACGATGGCGAAGGTGACGCGCCAGCCGACGGACTGCCCGACGAGAGTGCCCAGCGGTACGCCGACGACATTGGCGACGGTCAGCCCGGTGAACATCATCGCGATGGCTCCGGCCTTCTTGTCCGGGGCGACGAGCTCGGCCGCCACGACCGAGCCGATGCCGAAGAAGGCGCCGTGGGCGAGCGAGGCGACCACACGGCCGATCAGCATCACCGAGAAGCTGGGGGCGACGGCGGAGAGCAGGTTGCCGACGATGAACAGGCCCATCAGCAGCATCAGCATCCGCTTACGGGGGATCTTGGTGCCGAGGACGGTCATCAGCGGGGCACCGATCACCACACCCAGGGCGTAGCCGGTGACCAGCAGGCCGGCGGTGGGGATGGAGACCCCGAAGTCACCCGCGACCTGGGGCAGCAAGCCCATGATCACGAACTCGGTCGTTCCGATTCCGAAGGCCCCGATCGCGAGGGCCAGAAGCGCGAGAGGCATGGGGATGTACCCTTCCCAGAAGATTGCAGGAGCGCTTTGCGTGCGTTCACAATAGTTGCAGACGCGGGCTATATGCAAGCGCGGACTATTTCATCTGTGCTCTATCCTGGGTTCAGCCGCTCCGGGACGGAGGAAACGCCAATGACAGCGACGGACCCCGCACTCACCGCCCTTGCCCAGGGCTGGTGCGCCCTCTCCCTGCTGCACGGGAGGATCGAGGCGCACATCGAGCGCGCCCTGCAAGCCGAGCACGACCTGAGCATCCGGGAGTACTCCCTGCTCGACGTGCTCAGCAGGCAGCACGACGGTGACGGGGGCCATCTACAGATGCGGCAGGTCGCCGACGCGGTCGTTCTCAGCCAGAGCGCCACCACCCGGTTGGTCACCCGACTTGAGGACCGCGGCCTGCTCGCCCGGTATTTGTGCCCGACCGACCGTAGGGGCATCTACACGAACGTCTCCGAGGCCGGCCTCGCCCTGCTCGAAGAGGCCCGACCCACGAACGACACCGCCCTGCGGGAGGCGCTCGACGCAGCGGCCGGAAACCCCGAGCTGGCGCCACTGGTCCGTGTCGTGGAGTCGATGCACGCGCCCGCGTGACCCGTCCCCGCCGCACACCGCTGCCTAAGGTGGGTCCATGGGAGATCTTGAGATACGAGCCGCGGTCACCGAAGACGTCCCCGCCATCGTCGACATGCTCGCCGACGACCCCCTGGGCTCCCAGCGCGAGTCGCCCGACGACCTGACGCCATATCTGGCCGCGCTGGAACGTCTGACCGCCGACCCCAACCAGCACGTGGTGGTCGCCGTGCGCGAGGGACACGTCGTCGGCACCCTCCAGCTCACGGTCGTCGCCGGGCTGTCCCGCAAGGGCGCCACACGCTCGATCATCGAGGCCGTACGCATCCACACGGACGAGCGGGGCAGCGGCCTGGGGACACAGCTCATCGAGTGGGCGATCGCCGAATCGCGCCGCCAGGGCTGCCAGTTGGTCCAGCTGACCTCCGACGCCACCCGCACCGACGCCCACCGGTTCTACGAGCGACTCGGCTTCACGGCCTCGCATGTGGGCTTCAAGCTGTCGCTCTGAAGAAGAGAGGCGTCGTGTTTCACGTGAAACACGACGCCTCCCCGCTCGTCCCGGCTAGCGGATCCCCCGCCACCCCTCCGAGTCCACCCCACCCGGCACAGAAGCACTCTCGTCGTACGGCTGACGCGTGAAGACGAACGATCCGAGGTCCAGGTGGCTCACGGACCCGTCCGGGCGCCGTACGGGCCGTAGAAGCTCTCCGGCGTAGTACCCCTCCAGGCCGGTCCAGGTGCCGTCACCGTTGGCCCGGAAACGTGAGCGGCGGCCCGTGCCCGCCAATGGCTCCAGCGAGGCCCTTCCATCTGCCGTCAGCCGCAGGGCGAACCCGTGCGTACCCCAGTACCACTGCCCGGCCAACTCCAGTACGGAGGCGTCGACTTCGGGCATCGGGCGCCATGGCTCGGGAATCCTCGGTTCGGCCTCGGCGACGATACGGACGAGGTCCGCGCCCACCGATGACAACAGCGGTCCGGAGGTGCAGTTGGCCAGCACCACCGCCGAGACGTCGTCCTCCAGGCTGATGGTGAGGTTCGCCAGGAAGCCGGGCAGCGATCCGGAGTGGCCGATGAGCAGTCGGCCGTCGCGGTGCTGGATCTGCACGCCGAGACCGTAGGCGGCGCCGTCCACGACATCGGGCGCCTCTGCCGGTGCCGCGGGGGTCCGCATCTCCCGCACGGACTCCGCACTCAGGACCTGGTCGTCGCCGTTGGCCAGGAAGACGGCGAACCGCGCCAAGTCATCCGTGGTGGACCAGAGTTGACCGGCCGGCGCCATGAGGCCGAGATCCTCGACGGGTTCCGGCAGCAGTGCGTCGGCCCATGGATGCACCGCCCAGGCGCCCGCGTGGGGCGCCTGGGGCTGAGCACTCGTGCGATGGAGGCCCAGGGGTTCGAGCACTTCCCGCCGGAGTACGTCCGCCCAGGACGCACCGCGCAGCTCCTCGACGAGCGCGCCCAACACCGTGTATCCGGGGTTCGAATAGTGGAACCGGCGGCCGACCGGATGCAGCAGGGGTTGCTCGCCCAGCACACCGCGGAGTTCGGGGCGCAGCGAACCAGGCGTCCGTTCCCACCAGGGCGCGGGTGACTCGGCCGCCAACCCGCTTGTGTGCGCGAGCAGTTGGGCGATGGTGGCCTCCCCCGCGCCGGTGTCCGGCAGATGCTTCTCCAGGGGGTCACCGAGATCGAGGACGCCTTCGTCCCGCAGCCGCAGCACCAGGACGGCGGTGAACGTCTTGGTGATCGAGCCGATCCGGTACTGCACGTTCTCGTCCGGCCCGTGCCCGTCCACCGAGGTCCGCGCTCCGTGCCACACCGCCCGCCCGTCCCGCACCACCGCGGCGACCAACGACGGTGCCCGCCCCTCGGTCTGAGCCACGGCGATCCGATGCAGCAGCGCCCGGCGGGTAGCGGGAAGCAAATCGTCCTGAGATGTCGTCATGCCCCCAGTCCATCCGGCGGGACGGGAGTACGTCGAGCACATTTCCTCGGACACGGCACCGGGTCGGCCGCCCATGGTCGCCCGGTCAGGTCTGCGCCATGTCCACGAAGCGTGAGTAGTGGCCCTGGAAGGCGACGGTGATCGTCGCCGTCGGGCCGTTACGGTGCTTGCCCACGATGATGTCCGCCTCGCCCGCGCGCGGTGACTCCTTCTCGTAGGCGTCCTCGCGGTGCAGCAGGATCACCATGTCGGCGTCCTGCTCGATGGAGCCGGACTCACGCAGGTCGGACACCATCGGCTTCTTGTCCGTGCGCTGCTCGGGACCACGGTTCAGCTGTGAGAGCGCGATCACCGGCACCTCCAGTTCCTTCGCCAGGAGCTTGAGGTTTCGGGACATGTCCGAGACCTCCTGCTGACGGCTCTCCTGGCGCTTGGAGCCACCGGCCTGCATCAGCTGCAGATAGTCGATGATCACGAGCTTGATGTCGCTGCGCTGCTTGAGCCGGCGGCACTTCGCGCGGATCTCCATCATCGACAGGTTCGGGGAGTCGTCGATGTAGAGCGGAGCGGACGACACCTCGGGCATCCGACGCGCCAGCCGGGTCCAGTCCTCGTCGGTCATCGTGCCGGAACGCATGTGGTGCAGGGCGACGCGGGCCTCGGCGGACAGCAGGCGCATCGCGATCTCGTTGCGCCCCATTTCGAGGGAGAAGATGACGCTCGGCAGGTTGTGCTTGATCGATGCCGCACGCGCGAAGTCCAGCGCGAGCGTGGACTTGCCCATGGCGGGACGGGCGGCGATGACGATCATCTGGCCCGGGTGCAGACCGTTGGTGAGCGAGTCGAGGTCCGTGAAACCCGTGGGCACACCCGTCATCTCGCCGCTGCGTGAGCCGATCGCCTCGATCTCGTCGAGCGCGCCCTCCATGATGTCGCCGAGCGGAAGGTAGTCCTCGCTGGTCCGCTGCTCGGTGACCGCGTAGATCTCGGCCTGGGCCCGGTTGACGATCTCGTCGACGTCGTCGTCGGCCGCGTATCCCATCTGCGTGATGCGCGTACCAGCCTCGACCAGGCGGCGCAGGACCGCACGCTCGTGGACGATCTCCGCGTAGTACTCCGCGTTCGCCGCCGTCGGCACGGTCTGGACGAGCGTGTGCAGATACGATGCGCCGCCGACCTTGTTGATCTCGCCGCGCTTGGTGAGTTCGGCGGCGATGGTGATCGGGTCGGCCGGCTCGCCCTTGGCGTAGACGTCGAGGATCGCCTGGTAGATCGTCTCGTGGGCGGGCTTGTAGAAGTCGTGGCCCTTGAGGACCTCGACGACGTCGGCGATGGCGTCCTTGGACAGGAGCATGCCGCCGAGTACGGACTGCTCGGCATCGAGGTCCTGCGGCGGCACACGTTCGAAGGCCGAGCCCGCGCCCTCCCACTCGCCGCCTTCCCGGCCGCGGTCGTGCTGTTCGTCGCGACCCCGGCCGCCGTCTCCGCGCCGTCGGGAAGCGGGCAGACGATCACTTGGACCGCTCTCGGCCCACGGGTCGTCCAAGGGCTCGGAAATACTCAACCGAGCCACCTCCTCCCGTCCGCCGAGCGGACCTCGCCGTGCCCCTCATTTCTACGGCACGGCACTGACAAATGAGACGCCCAACTCCGGTACGGGCGCGTCGGTTTTGTGATGGTTTTCAGGCCGACGGAAGGAGCGGGCGCCGGTCCACCGTAGGCCCGCGGGCACCGTCAGCCAATCTGGTTATCCACAGGCCATGTGGACGACGGCCCGGATGCTGTGGAGAACCCGCCAAAACCTGTGCACGACCCGGTGGACAGCCCTGTGAACAAGACCTCCCCATTCCGAGCGTGACCTATCTGACCTGCTGTTTTCCCGTCCACCGGCTGTGCAGAAGAAAAACTTCTTCACTCGGACCAAGATCGCTTCGAACAGTGCGCGAGAGGACACGGGGCGAGACCGGAGGTAAGGGTCACACAGCAATTGCATCTCTTACCTGTGGACGATTAGATTAGTGCTCATGACACAGGCTCCCGCGACCACCAGGGCCACCCGACGCCGGCACGACCGCGAGATCGTCATGCTGGCCGTCCCGGCCTTCGGCGCACTCGTCGCCGAGCCCCTCTTCGTCATGGCCGACAGCGCGATCGTGGGCCATCTCGGCACAGCACAACTGGCCGGACTCGGCGTGGCCTCCGCCCTCCTGACGACAGCCGTGAGCGTCTTTGTCTTCCTCGCCTACGCCACCACGGCGGCCGTCGCCCGACGTGTCGGCTCGGGCGATCTCCAGGCGGCCATCCGCCAGGGCATGGACGGCATCTGGCTCGCCCTCCTGATAGGTGCCACCGTCATCGCCGTCGTCCTCTCTTCGGCACCCGCCCTCGTCAACCTCTTCGGCGCCTCGGACACGGCAGGCCCCTACGCGACGACCTATCTACGGATCTCTTCCCTCGGCATCCCGGCCATGCTGGTCGTACTCGCCGCCACCGGAGTCCTCCGCGGACTACAGAACACAAAGACACCGCTGTACGTCGCCATCACAGGCTTCGTCGCCAACGGCGCCCTCAACCTGGGGCTCGTCTACGGCGCCGACCTCGGCATCGCCGGCTCCGCCTGGGGAACCGTCATCGCTCAATGGGGGATGGCCACCGTCTATCTCGTCGTGGTCGTCCGAGGGGCTCGCCGACACGGAGCCTCACTCCGACCCGACACGGCAGGGATCCGAGCCTCGGCACAGGCGGGCGCCCCTCTCCTGGTGCGCACGCTCTCCCTGAGAGCGATCCTCCTGATCGCGACGGCGGTCGCCGCCCGCCTCGGGGATGCCGACATCGCCGCCCACCAGATCATCCTGTCCTTGTGGTCTCTCCTGGCCTTCGCGCTCGATGCCATCGCCATCGCGGGCCAGGCCATCATCGGCCGCTACCTCGGTGCGGACGATCCACAAGGCGCCCGGGCCGCCTGCCGCCGCATGGTGCAGTGGGGCATCGCCGTCGGAGTGGTGCTCGGTCTCCTGGTGATCGTGTCCCGGCCACTGTTCCTCCCCTTGTTCACCAGTGACTCCACGGTGAAGGACACTGCTCTGCCCGCCCTGATCATGGTGGCGCTCTCACAGCCCATCTGCGGTGTCGTCTTCGTCCTGGACGGGGTGTTGATGGGTGCGGGAGACGGGCGGTATCTCGCAGGAGCGATGTTGGTGACCCTGGCAGTCTTCGTCCCGGTGGCTCTGCTCGTACCGGCTTTCGGTGCCGGACTGACCGCTCTCTGGGGAGCGATGACCCTGATGATGACGGTGCGCATGCTGACCCTCCTGCTTCGCACCCGCTCGGGCCGGTGGGTCGTCACGGGCGCGACCCGCTGACCGTTTCACGTGAAACACCGCGCGCCGCCACGTTTCACGTGAAACATGCGGGCCGTAGCATCGCCTTGAACACAGCAGAGGGGCCGCACCCCAACGGGTGCGGCCCCTCTCTCAGCTATGCCGAGCGCAGCGGTCAGGCCGCGATGACCTCGATGTTGACCTTGGCGGCAACCTCGGGGTGCAGACGCACGGACGTCTCGTGGGCGCCCAGCGTCTTGATCGGGGCAGACAGCTCGATACGACGCTTGTCGACCTCGGGGCCACCGGAAGCCTTGATCGCCGAAGCGATGTCGGCCGGGGTGACGGAACCGAAGAGACGACCGGCGTCGCCGGAGCGGACGGCCAGACGAACCTTGACGCCTTCGAGCTGGGCCTTCACGGAGTTGGCCTGCTCGATGGTCTGGATCTCGTGGATCTTGCGAGCACGACGGATCTGCTCGACGTCCTTCTCGCCACCCTTGGTCCAGCGGATAGCGAACTTCCGCGGGATCAGGTAGTTGCGAGCGTAACCGTCCTTGACGTCGACGACGTCGCCCGCGGCACCGAGGCCGGAGACCTCGTGGGTGAGGATGATCTTCATTGGTCGGTCACCCTTCCCTTATCGCGCGGTGGAGGTATAGGGCAGCAGCGCCATCTCACGGCTGTTCTTCACGGCCGTGGCGACGTCACGCTGGTGCTGCGTGCAGTTGCCGGTCACGCGGCGGGCACGGATCTTGCCGCGGTCGGAAATGAACTTCCGCAGCATGTTCGTGTCCTTGTAGTCCACGTACTGGACCTTGTCCTTGCAGAATGCGCAGACCTTCTTCTTCGGCTTGCGCACAGGCGGCTTCGCCATGGTGTATCTCCTGTGTGATCAAGAAGTGTGGGTACGACCCACCCTCGGCCCGAAGGCCTAGAAGGGGGGTTCGTCCGAGTAGCCGCCGCCACCGCCGCCACCGCTGGCGCCGCCGGAGTTTCCACCCCAGCCGCCACCGCCACCGCCGCCGCCCTGGCTGCCACCAGCGGGAGCGCTGGTAGCCCACGGGTCGTCGGCGGGAGCGCCGCCGGCCGGCTGACCGCCGCCGGAGTTTCCACCCCAGCCGCCGCCACCCTGGCCGCCACCACCGCCGCCGCCGAAGCCGCCGCCCTGGCCACCGCGAGCGCCACCGGCGGTCTTGGTGACCTTGGCCGTGGCACTGCGCAGGCTGGCGCCGACTTCTTCGACGTCCAGTTCGTAGACCGTGCGCTTGACGCCCTCACGGTCCTCGTAGGACCGCTGCTTCAGCCGGCCCTGCACGATGACGCGCATGCCTCGCTGGAGCGATTCGGCGACGTTCTCCGCCGCCTGCCGCCAGACCGAGCAGGTGAGGAAGAGGCTTTCGCCGTCCTTCCACTCGTTCGTCTGGCGGTCGAAGGTGCGGGGAGTGGACGCGACACGGAACTTCGCGACCGCCGCACCGGAAGGGGTGAAGCGCAGCTCGGGGTCGTCGACAAGATTGCCGACGACCGTGATGACGGTCTCGCCTGCCATGGGGGAACCTCTCGGCGGGTTTGCTGCTGGCTGCTTGGTGCTGCTACTCGAATCCCGAGATCAGCTGAGCAGGATGCTCAGTGGGTCTCGGGGCGGAGGACCTTGGTCCGGAGGACCGACTCGTTCAGGTTCATCTGGCGGTCGAGCTCCTTGACGACCGCAGGCTCGGCCTGCAGGTCGATGACCGAGTAGATGCCCTCGGGCTTCTTCTTGATCTCGTACGAGAGACGACGACGGCCCCAGGTGTCGACCTTCTCGACCTTTCCGTTGCCCTCACGGACGACGGAGAGGAAGTTCTCGATCAGGGGGGAGACAGCGCGCTCCTCCAGATCGGGGTCGAGGATGACCATCACCTCGTAGTGACGCATGTGGAACCCACCTCCTTTGGACTCAGCGGCCACGGTCGATCCGTGGCAGGAGGGTTGTGATGCGTAAGCAACAGTGTGTGCCAGTAAAACAGCCGCCACTGACATCGGGTGCCCCTTGCGGGGATTCCGATCCGTGACGACGTGGGCAGACACCAGTGCAGAGGGTACAGAGTACCCGCACACCGGCTTCCGGTTGAAATCCGGTGGCGGAGAGCGTCAATCTGTACACATCGGGTGTGTCCGGCGCGACGACGCGCCGCCTTCCGCAGGAGGTGCCACATGGCACAGGCATTGCGACCCAACACCGCCGGTTCCCTTTTCGCGACGGACGGCAAGCCCCATCCGCTCCAGGACACGCTGCTCGCGGTGACCGTGGTGCTCGGGCTGATCGCGTTCGTCACGGGCTTCTTCCACAACCTGCATCTGCTCAGCTCATGGACCGGCCTGGTGGGGATCCTCACCGGCGCCTACGGACAGTGGATCTCGGAGACGACGAGGGAACGCTTCGGCCTGATCCTGGGTCTCGGTGCCGCGGGTGTCGGGTTCTTCCTCGGCATGGCACACGGCGGACTGTTCGGCGGCGTCATCAGCTGACACTCCGGCACCACGGTCCGAACACCGCGTAAAACACCACGGAACGCCTCGGCGCCCCACAGGCCGAGGCGAAGGTTGCATACGCCCAGTCGGGGCGCTCGTAAGGCGCAGTAGGCTTCGGCGCGAGAGCCGGAGCCCCTGTACCCATGGGGACACACCAGCCCGAGGAGCGCCCCGAATGAGCCTGACCCTGAGGACCATCAGCCGAGAGCAGCATCTGGCATTCATCCAGAGCCTGCCGTCGGCCAGCCACATGCAGGTCCCGGCATGGGCTGATGTGAAGGCGGAGTGGCGCTCCGAGAACCTCGGCTGGTTCGACGAGAAGACCGGCGAGCTGGTCGGCGTGGGCCTGGTCCTCTACCGGCAACTCCCCAAGATCAAGCGCTACTTGGCCTATCTGCCCGAGGGCCCGGTCATCAACTGGTTCGCGCCGAATCTGGACGAGTGGATCCAGCCGATGCTGGCCCACCTCAAGCAGCAGGGCGCCTTCTCGGTGAAGATGGGCCCGCCGGTCATCATCCGGCGCTGGGAGGCCACCTCCATCAAGGCGGGCATCCAGAACCCGGACGTGAAGCGGCTGCGGGACATCGAGGCCGACTACATCGAGCCGCGCGCCTTCGAGGTGGCCGACAAGCTGCGCCGTATGGGCTGGCAGCAGGGCGAGGACGGCGGCGCCGGCTTCGGCGACGTCCAGCCGCGCTACGTCTACCAGGTGCCGTTGGCGAACCGCTCGCTCGAAGAGGTCCACAAGAACTTCAACCAGCTGTGGCGCCGCAACATCAAGAAGGCCGAGAAGGCCGGTGTCGAGGTCGTCCAGGGCGGTTACCACGACCTTGAGGAATGGCAGCGGCTGTACGAGATCACGGCCGTGCGCGACCACTTCCGGCCCCGCCCGCTGTCGTACTTCCAGCGCATGTGGACGGCCCTCAACACCGAGGACCCCAACCGGATGCGGCTGTACTTCGCCCGCCACAACGGGGTGAACCTGTCGGCGGCGACGATGCTCGTGGTCGGCGGACACGTCTGGTACTCCTACGGCGCCTCCGACAACATCGGGCGTGAGGTCCGGCCCTCGAACGCGATGCAGTGGCGGATGCTCCGTGATTCCTACGCGCTCGGCGCCACCGTGTACGACCTGCGCGGCATCTCCGACTCGCTGGACGAGACCGACCACCTCTTCGGTCTGATCCAGTTCAAGGTGGGTACCGGCGGGCAGGCCGCCGAATACCTCGGCGAGTGGGACTTCCCGCTGAACAAGCTGCTCCACAAGGCGCTCGACATCTACATGTCGCGCCGCTGACCAGACGGTCCTCGCTTCGATAGCGTCGACAGTTCTCACACTCCTGATACACCGCAGCCACCCGAAAGGTTCCAGGTCCGGCCATGGCGCTCACGCTCTACGTCGACACTGCGCGCTGGCGGGCGCATCACAAGCACGTGGCCGAGCAGTTCCCGGGGCTCGTCCCGGTCTGCAAGGGCAACGGCTACGGCTTCGGGCACGAGCGGCTCGCGGAGGAGGCGACGCGTCTGGGCGCGGACGTCCTCGCCGTCGGCACGACGTACGAGGCCGCCCGGATCAAGGACTGGTTCGGGGGCGACCTGCTGGTGCTGACGCCGTACCGCCGCGGCGAGGAGCCCGTTCCGCTGCCGGACCGGGTGATCCGCTCGGTGTCGTCCATCGACGGTGTGTACGGCCTCGTGGGCGCCCGTGTGGTGATCGAGGTGATGTCCTCGATGAAGCGGCACGGCGTCAGCGAGCAGGAACTGCCGCAGCTGCACTCGGCCATAGAGAACGTCCGCCTGGAGGGCTTCGCCATCCACCTCCCGCTGGACCGCACCGACGGCTCGGACGCCGTCGAGGAGGTCATCGGCTGGATGGACCGGCTGCGGGCCGCGCGGCTGCCGCTGCACACGATGTTCGTCAGCCACCTCAAGGCCGAGGAACTCGCCCGGCTTCAGCAGCAGTTCCCGCAGACCCGCTTCCGCGCCCGCATCGGCACCCGGTTGTGGCTGGGGGACCACGAGGCCACCCAGTACCGCGGGGCGGTCCTGGACGTCACCCGGGTCTCCAAGGGCGACCGCTTCGGCTACCGGCAGCAGAAGGCGGCGTCGGACGGCTATCTGGTGGTCGTGGCGGGCGGTACGTCGCACGGGGTGGGCCTGGAGGCCCCCAAGGCGTTGCACGGCGTCATGCCGCGCGCCAAGGGCGTCGCCCGCGCCGGCCTGGCCACGGTGAACCGGAACCTTTCCCCGTTCGTCTGGGACGCCAAGCAGCGCTGGTTCGCCGAGCCCCCGCACATGCAGGTCTCGATCCTGTTCGTGCCCTCGGAAGCGGCCGAGCCGAAGGTCGGCGAGGAGCTGGTGGCCCATCTGCGGCACACCACAACCCAGTTCGACCGCATCGTCGATCGCTGAGCCTCCCCGGAACATCCGAAAGGCCGTACACGGAACCTTCCGCGTACGGCCTTTCGCATGCCCTGGCCAGGCCCTGTTCGCTCAGAGCGAACGGTCGGCCATCCCGTCGCCGCCCCATTCCACCTGCGGTCCGTCGAAGGGGGCCGCATGCCGTCCCGGACGGGCCGCGGCTCCGAACACGAACACGTCCTCCGCCCGGTCGAGCACCCCGCCCGAGGGGTCGTCGTCGCCCGCCAGGCGCACCACGTCCCGCTCCGGCATGAGGATGTCGCGCACGATCACGGCGCACAGGTAGAGCGTGCCCAGGAGGTGCAGACCGATGGCCCAGTGATAGCCGTCGGTCGGCAGGCCCTTGTGGGCGTCTCCGCTGGTCGTGTACGCGAGGTACATCCAGATCCCCAGGAAGTACGCCACCTCGCACACCTGCCAGATCAGGAAGTCCCGCCACTTCGGGCGGGCCAGCACGGCCAGCGGGACCAGCCACAGCACGTACTGCGGCGAATAGACCTTGTTGGTCAGGATGAACGCCGCGACGATCAGGAAGGCCAGCTGGGCGAAGCGCGGCCGGCGGGGAGCGGTCAGCGTGAGCGCCGCGATGGCTCCACAGCACAGGAGCATCAGCAGCGTGGCGAACGTGTTGACGGTGTCGGTGCTGAGCGGATCGGTGGAGTTCTGGGCCAGGATCAGCCAGAACGACCCGAAGTCGACGCCCCGTTCCTGGCTGAACGTGTAGAACTTCGACCAGCCGTCGAAGGCGAAGAGCATCACCGGCAGGTTCACCGCCAGCCAGGCGACGGCGGTTCCGCCGAACGCCTTCCCGAAGTCCCGCCACTTGCCCGCGCGCCAGCACAGCAGGAACAGCGGGCCGAGGAGAAAGACGGGATACAGCTTGGCGGCCGTGGCAAGGCCCAAGAGGACGCCGAAAGCGAGGGATCGGCCCCGGGACCACATCAGCATCGCCGAGGCCGTCAGAGCGACGGCCAGCAGGTCCCAGTTGATCGTGGCGGTGAGCGCGAAGGCGGGCGCCAGGGCGACCAGCAGTCCGTCCCAGGGCCGGCGGGCGTGCGTACGGCTGACGCATACGACGATGACGGCCGCGCACACCATCAGCATCCCGGCGTTGACCATCCAGTACCACTGTTCCTGGTGCTGGATGCTGCCGCTGCCCGGTGTGAGCCAGGCGGCCACTTCCATGAACACACCGGTCAGCACCGGGTATTCGAGGTACTGCATGTCGCCGGGGAGCTTGTCGAAGTACGGGACGAGCCCGTCGGCGAAGCCGCGCCCCTGGTAGAGGTGCGGGATGTCCGAGTAGCACGCGTGCGTGTACTGCGAACTCGCGCCGAAGAACCAACCGCTGGTGTAGCAGGGCGCCTTCTGGACCAGGCCGAGGGCGAACATACCGATCGCCACCAGCGCGATGACCCGTACGGGAGTCCACCAGGACGTCCCGAGGAGGGCGCGTCGGCCGATGGGGCCACCGATCAGTTCGCTACCGGCGGCGGCGACCTGGTCAACCTTGGTCGGCTTTACCGGATCCGGCTCGTGCACGCTCGTGGGCGTCAGTTCTGCACTGGGCATGGGGCACATCCTGCCGTACACACCTAGGAGTACGCCGAGGGCCGCCGCAACCCGATGGTTGCGGCGGCCCCTGTTTCACGTGAAACACCCCGTGTTGGATGTTTCACGTGAAACACCCATCACGGACGGTTTGGCGGCTAACCGGTTGAGCCTCCGAAGATGCCCCCATTGCCGTTGCCGTTATTGGTGCCGCTGGACTCCGTCGCAGTAGCGGTGTCCGTCGGTGTGGACGTCGTGCCTCCGTCGGTGCCGCCATCGTCACTGCACTGCTGGCTGAACCGGCAGGACTCGGATGCCGATGGCGTCGAACTCGGCGTCTCACTGGGCGTCGAACTCGGCGTCTCACTGGGCGTCTCGCTCGGCGTCACCACGGGCGTCGGAGAGGGAGACGGTGCGCCGTCCTCGTTCTGGACCTTGTCGATCTTGGTGGCGTCCGGGAAGCCCAGGTCGGACTTGCCCTTGAGCGCGGCCTCCATGTACTCGGTCCACACCGATGTCGGGATGTCACCACCATGGATGGACGGCACACCCGCCGTACCGTTCATGGAGAGCAGTTTGGCATCCGTGGGGTTCTCCCTGAACATCGCGATCGACGTCGAGAGCTGCTGGGTGTAGCCGACGAACCAGGCCGACTTGTTGCTGTCGGTGGTACCGGTCTTGCCGGCCGCCGTGCGGCCCAGAGCCTTGGCGTTCTTGGCGGTACCGTTCTGGATGACGTTCTCCAGGGTGTTCGTGACGTTGTTCGCCACGTTCTCCGGCATCGCCTGCTTGACCGCCGGCTTGGAGAAGCCGGTCACCGGCTGTCCGTCGCGCTTGACGGCGGTCACCGAGTACGGGTCCGCCTGCTTGCCCGAGGCGGCGAACGTCGCGTAGGCGTCGGCCATGCGGATCGCACTGGGTGTGGCCGTACCGATGGCGAACGACGCGTTCAGGCTCTGCTTCATGCTGTCGGGCAGGATGCCGGACGCCTGAGCGACATCGCGTACGCGCGTGAGTCCCACATCCATGCCCAACTGCACGTACGGCGTGTTGATGGACTGCTCCATCGCCTTGCGCAGCGAGATGTAACCCCAGGGGTAGTTG
This sequence comes from Streptomyces sp. NPDC002276, assembly GCF_053891435.1. Taxonomy (NCBI): domain Bacteria; kingdom Bacillati; phylum Actinomycetota; class Actinomycetes; order Kitasatosporales; family Streptomycetaceae; genus Streptomyces; species Streptomyces sp. NPDC002276. The sequence goes on from NZ_JBSFCQ010000008.1 coordinate 305,259, forward strand.
CTCTCGTTGTTCTGGTAGAAGATCGAGTTGTCCTTGTTCAGGACGTACGTGCCGTCCTGGTTTCTGACCTTGAGATGGTCGTCGCCGTTGTACTTGCTCAGCGGCGAGATACCGACGCCGTCGGTCTTGTACGTGCCGTACTCCATGGCGGCGGCGAGCACGAACGGCTTCCAGGTCGATCCCACGGGGACGCCCGAGGTGTCGGCGTTGTTGGTGAAGTGGCCGTTCTCGTAGCCGTCACCGCCGTAGAGGGCGACGATCGCCCCGTCCTTGGGCACCACCGACGCCGCGCCGAACTGGACGTACTTGTCCAGGTCGCGCTTCTTCGGATCGATCCGGTCCTTCTGGATCTTCTTCACGGCCGCGCTCAGCGCGTTGACCTTGTCCTTCTGGAAGGTCGTGTAGATCTGGAAGCCGCCCTGGTCGAACTCGGTCTGCGAGATGTTCGAGTGGTTCAGGACGTACTTCTTGGCCGTGTCGACCAGGTAGCTGATCTGGCCGGTCATGCCCTTGGTCGCCTTCAGGCCCTGGGGCGTGGGGTACTTCTTGATGGCTGTCTGGTACTCGGCGTCCGTGATGCGCTTGTCGTCGTGCATCTGCTCAAGGATCCAGCTCCAGCGGGCCTCGGAGCGCTTGCGGTTGGCGGCGGGAGTCGCCGCGGAGTCGATGTTCGTGGCGCCGATCGGGTCGTAGTACGTCGGGCCCTTCAACAGGGCGGCCAGGAAGGCGCATTGGCTGGGCGTCAGCTTGACCGCGTCCACGCCGTAGTAGGTCTGCGCGGCGGCCTGTATGCCGTAGGCGCCGCGGCCGTAGTACGAGGTGTTCAGGTAGCCCTGGAGGACCTGCTCCTTGCTGAGCGACGTCCCCACCTTGATGGAGATGAACATCTCCTTGAACTTACGGCTGACCGTCTGTTCCTGGCTCAGGTAGGTGTTCTTGACGAACTGCTGGGTGATCGTCGAACCACCCTGCGTCTGACCGCCCCGGGCCATGTTGACCAGGGCCCGGGCGATACCCATGGGGTCGACGCCCGAGTCCGTGTAGAAGCTCTTGTTCTCGGCCGAGATCACCGACCACTGCATGGCCTTGGGGATCTGGTCGATGGTGATGTTCTGACGGTTCGCACCGGTGCCCGTGGCGACCATCTGGTCGCCGTTGGCCCAGTAGTAGACGTTGTTCTGCGACTTGGCGGCGGTGTTCTCGCTGGGGATGCTGACCATCGCGTAGCCGACACCGACCGCGGCCACGAGGCTGCCGAAGAACAACAGGCACAGGCCGGAGACAAGCCGCCAGGAGGGCATCCAGCGGCGCCATCCGTACTTGTCGAAGCGCGGATAGTCGATGAACCTCTTCTTGCCGGGCGCGGGACCGCGTCCTCTGCCCCGGCCCGGCCCGTTCGGGCCACTGGGACCGCGGCCTGCGGGCTCGGCCCCTCTACGACGGCCGCCGCCTCTCTGCGTGGCCCGACGGGCTTCGGCACGGCTGCCGTACTGGCGGTCGTCACCCCCCGCGTCGGCGGGGTTGGACCCATAGGAATCGGATGGAGACCCGGTGGTGGCGCCTCGCGGTGCCGCGCGGCGGCCGGAGGTCGGTCCGGACTGGCCGCGTCGGTCCGCGGCACGTCCGCCTCCCTGCGGCTGCGGCGGTTTGCGACGGTGCTCGCTCATCGAACGATTACTCCTCGGGCAGGCGCACCCGTGCGCGCCTGGAAACGGCGGCTGGTTTCCGGTCCCCCCGAAGTACGGATGTGGTCGGTTCTGCATTCATCCGTACCGCACCGGGGACGTTGACGCCCCCACGCGTCACTTGGTTCCCGGTGGTGTGCATGCCGCACAGACTACGCACCGTCAAAACCTGCTTAGCCCCGAAGTTCACCCCAAATCAGGCAACTTGCTTCCAACGAATCAGTGATGTGACGCCGCTCACCATCTCCCCACTTGTCGCATCCGGAAGGCCGTTCTATCGTCTGGATGTATCGAGTCGATACATCAGCTCGGCATAAAGACCGTCACGGTCGGACCGCGGACAGGGAGGAGGCGACGATGAGCCGGCGCTCCGGCATCCTTGAGTTCGCCATCCTCGGCCTGCTCCGTGAATCCCCGATGCACGGCTACGAGCTGCGGAAACGACTCAACACATCACTGGGTGTGTTCCGTGCGTTCAGCTACGGGACGCTCTATCCCTGCCTCAAGACGCTGGTCGCCAACGGCTGGTTGATCGAGGAGGCGGGGAACACTCCTGAGGACGCCCTCACGGCCACACTCGCGGGGCGTCGCGCCAAGATCGTCTACCGGTTGACGGCGGAAGGTAAGGAGCACTTCGAGGAGCTGCTCTCGCAGACGGGGCCCGACGCGTACGAGGACGAACATTTCGCCGCTCGTTTCGCCTTTTTCGGGCAGACGTCACGCGACGTACGCATGCGCGTACTGGAGGGCCGCCGCAGCCGGCTGGAGGAGCGTCTGGAGAAGATGCGTGCCTCCCTGGCGCGGACCCGGGAGCGCCTCGACGACTACACCCTTGAGCTCCAGCGCCACGGAATGGAGTCCGTGGAGCGCGAAGTGCGCTGGCTGAACGAGCTCATCGAGAGTGAGCGGGCCGGACGTGACCTGAAGGGTCCCGTTCCGGACGGCACCGCTCAGCAGGACAGCACATCTGGGGAGTCGGGCGGCCTGCCCCGGCTCGGGGGTGCCACCCCCGGGCCGGATCCGTCCGATGACACCACCACATGAGGTCCAGTCAGGGCCTCACCTCGCACACACAGGGAGCAACCGGAATGGGTTCGGTTCGCGTAGCCATCGTCGGCGTGGGCAACTGCGCCGCCTCACTGGTACAGGGCGTCGAGTACTACAAGGACGCCGATCCGGCGGCCAAGGTCCCGGGTCTGATGCACGTCCAGTTCGGCGAGTACCACGTCGGTGACGTCGAGTTCGTGGCCGCCTTCGACGTCGACGCGAAGAAGGTCGGCCTCGACCTCTCCGACGCCATCGGTGCCAGCGAGAACAACACCATCAAGATCTGCGACGTCCCGAACAAGGGCGTCACGGTCCAGCGCGGCCACACTCTCGACGGCCTGGGCAAGTACTACCGCATGACGATCGAGGAGTCCGACGAGACCCCGGTCGACGTGGTCCAGATCCTCAGGGACAAGCAGGTCGACGTCCTGATCTGCTACCTGCCCGTCGGCTCCGAGGACGCGGCGAAGTTCTACGCCCAGTGCGCCATCGACGCCAAGGTCGCCTTCGTCAACGCCCTCCCGGTCTTCATCGCCGGCACCAAGGAGTGGGCGGACAAGTTCACCGAGGCTGGCGTCCCGATCGTCGGCGACGACATCAAGTCGCAGGTCGGCGCCACCATCACGCACCGTGTGATGGCGAAGCTGTTCGAGGACCGCGGTGTCCGCCTTGAGCGCACGATGCAGCTCAACGTCGGCGGCAACATGGACTTCAAGAACATGCTGGAGCGCGACCGCCTGGAGTCCAAGAAGATCTCGAAGACGCAGGCCGTCACCTCGCAGATCCCGGACCGCGACCTGGGCGAGAAGAACGTCCACATCGGCCCGTCGGACTACGTCCAGTGGCTCGACGACCGCAAGTGGGCCTACGTCCGCCTCGAAGGCCGTGCCTTCGGCGACGTCCCGCTGAACCTGGAGTACAAGCTGGAGGTCTGGGACTCCCCGAACTCCGCTGGTGTCATCATCGACGCGCTGCGCGCCGCGAAGATCGCCAAGGACCGCGGCATCGGCGGCCCGATCCTCTCGGCGTCGAGCTACTTCATGAAGTCCCCGCCGGTCCAGTACTTCGACGACGAGGCCTACGCGAACGTCGAGAAGTTCATCAAGGGCGAGGTCGAGCGCTAGGACCTGCTGGTTCGGTCGTCGAGGGTCCCCGGGGCATTCCGCCCGGGGACCCTCCTCGTATGTGAGGCTGTGCCCATGGCCGTCGTCCATGACCTGCGCGTCCTTCTGCGCTTCCAGGGCTTCCGGCGCCTGCTCGCCGTACGGCTCCTCTCCCAGGGCGCGGACGGCGTCTACCAGGTCGCACTCGCCGCCTACGTCGTCTTCTCCCCGGAGAAACAGACCTCGGCCGGCTCGATCGCCTCCGCGATGGCGGTCCTGCTCCTCCCGTACTCCCTCGTCGGCCCCTTCGCCGGCGTCCTCCTGGACCGCTGGCGCCGCCGCCAGGTCTTCCTCTACGGCAACCTGCTGCGCGCCCTGCTGGCCGCGCTGACGGCCGTCCTGATGGTGAGCCACGTCCCGGACTGGCTCTTCTACGTCTCCGCGCTGTGCGTCACCGCCGTCAACCGCTTCGTCCTCGCCGGCCTGTCCGCCGCGCTCCCTCGCGTGGTCGACGACGAGCGGCTCGTCCTCGCCAACTCCCTTTCCCCAACGGCCGGAACACTGGCGGCGACCGCGGGCGGCGGCCTCGCCTTCGCCGTCCGGCTGCTGGTCGCGGACACCGACGCCACGGTGGTCCTGCTGGGCGCCGCCCTGTATCTGTGCGCGGCCCTCACCTCCTTGCGCATGGCCCCCGAACTCCTCGGCCCGGACTTCGCGTTGACCCGCCCCCGACTGGCAACCGCCCTCGCCGGCACCGCCCGGGACCTCAACGCTGCGTTACGGCATCTCGCCGCACCGCAGCGCCGGGAGGCCGTCCGGGCTCTCCTCGCGATGACACTGATGCGCTTCTGCTACGGCGCTCTGACGGTCCTGCTGCTGATGCTCTGCCGGTACGCCCTGTCGTCGACCCCGGACGACGGACTGCGCCTGCTGGGGCTGGCGTTGGGGGTCTCCGGCGCGGGCTTCTTCGTGGCGGCCGTGGTGACACCCTGGGCCGCCGGGCGACTGGGCCCCGGCCGCTGGATCGCCGTGTGCGCCGCGGGCGCCGCGGTCCTCGAACCGGCCCTCGGCCTCCCGTTCAGCACCGCCCCGATGCTGGCGGCGGCCTTCGTCCTGGGCCTGACCACACAGGGCGCGAAGATCGCCACGGACACGATCGTGCAGTTCTTGGTGGCCGACGGCTTCCGCGGCCGGATCTTCTCCGTCTACGACGTGCTGTTCAACGTCGCTTTCGTCGGCGCGGCGGCGATGGCCGCCCTGCTGCTGCCACCGGACGGCCGCTCGGTGACGCTGGTGGTCACGGTCGCCGTTATCTACTCGGCGGTTGCTGCGGCTATGGCCCGCTTTGAGCGCCGGAAAGTGTCACATCACTGACACGGAGTCGATCCGGGTCACAGCGGTGTCAGTGGGTGCCGGTAACTTACGTGCGTCTTACTTCGCACCATGCCGCGTGCCCATGCCGCGGCATGCGCCCACGTTCCAGGGGGGACCCCGAATGACAACTCCGCCGCCTCAGGGCCCGAACCCATACGCCCAGGGTCAGCAGCCCTACGGCCAGCCTCAGCAGCAGGCCCCGTACCCGCCGCAGGACCAAGCCCCGTACCCGCCCCAGGGCGGCTACCCGCAGCAGCCCGGTCAGCCCGGATTCCCGCCCCAGGGTGCTGCCCCGTACGCCCCGGCCCCGCCGCAGCCGAAGCGCCGGTTCAGCCCCAAGCTGATCCGGCTCGCCATCATCATCGTGATAGGTATCGGCGCCGCCATCTACGGCGTCATATCGAGCCAGAACGACGCCGACACGGCGAAGGTCGGCGACTGCATGCACCGCGGCAGCACCAGCGACACCAACCCGGACCTTGAGGTCGTGAAGTGCAGCGACACGAAGGCCCAGTACACGGTGCTGGCCAAGATCAGCGGCAAGTACTCCGCGAGCGAGGCCGACGCCAAGTGCTCGGCAGCCGCGAAGGACTTCCAGTACTCGTACACCGAGAGCGGTGACGGCAGCGACTTCCTGCTCTGCCTGAAGGACTACAAGAAGTAAGGCAGTTGCAGTGCGGGGCGGTGTCTCATGTTTCACGTGAAACACCGCCCCTGATGCTGTCCGGGGTCATGTTTCACGTGAAACATGACCCCGTTCCAAGGCCTCAGCTCTCCGAGGCCCACCACTCCTTGAGTGCGGCCACCGCCGCCTCATGCTCCATCGGCCCGTTCTCCAGCCGCAGTTCCAGCAGGAACTTGTAAGCGCGACCAATCACCGGCCCCGGCGTGACGCCCAGGATCTCCATGATCTGGTTGCCGTCGAGGTCGGGACGGATCGAGTCCAGCTCCTCCTGCTCCTGAAGCTGCGCGATCCGTTCTTCCAGCCCGTCATACGCACGGGACAGTGCGGCGGCCCTGCGCTTGTTCCGTGTGGTGCAGTCCGACCGGGTCAGCTTGTGGAGTCGGCCGAGGAGCGGGCCGGCGTCACGGACGTAGCGCCGGACGGCCGAGTCGGTCCACTCGCCGGTGCCGTAGCCGTGGAAACGCAGGTGGAGTTCGACGAGACGTGAGACGTCCTTCACCAGCTCGTTGGAGTACTTGAGCGCCAGCATGCGTTTCTTGGTCATCTTCGCGCCGACCACCTCGTGGTGGTGGAACGAGACCCGGCCGTCGTTCTCGAAACGGCGGGTGCGCGGCTTGCCGATGTCGTGCAGCAGCGCGGCCAGCCGGAGGGTCAGGTCGGGACCGTTCTCCTCCAGTTCGATCGCCTGCTCCAGCACGATCAGCGTGTGTTCGTAGACGTCCTTGTGTCGGTGGTGCTCGTCGCTCTCCAGGCGCAGGGCGGGCAGCTCGGGCAGGACATGGTCGGCGAGACCAGTGTCGACGAGCAGTGTCAGGCCCTTGCGGGGGTGTGCGGAGAGGATCAGCTTGTTCAGCTCGTCGCGCACCCGTTCGGCCGAGACGATCTCGATCCGCCCGGACATCTCCTTCATCGCCGTGACGACCTCGGGGGCGACCTCGAAGTCGAGCTGCGCGGCGAAGCGGGCCGCCCGCATCATCCGCAGGGGATCGTCCGAGAAGGACGCCTCGGGAGTACCCGGGGTACGCAGCACGCCGGCGGCGAGGTCACCGAGACCGCCGTGCGGGTCGATGAACTCCTTCTCCGGGAGTGCGACAGCCATCGCGTTCACCGTGAAGTCGCGCCGGACGAGGTCCTCGTCGATGGAGTCGCCGTACGACACCTCAGGCTTGCGCGAGGTCCGGTCGTACGCCTCCGACCGATAGGTGGTCACCTCGATCTGGAAGCGCCGGTCGACGTCTCCGACGCGGGCGTCCTTCTGCACCCCCACCGTCCCGAAGGCGATCCCGACCTCCCACACGGCGTCTGCCCACGGACGGACGATCTTCAGTACGTCCTCGGGCCGCGCGTCCGTCGTGAAGTCCAGGTCATTGCCGAGCCGGCCTAGCAACGCGTCGCGGACCGAGCCGCCGACCAGGGCGAGGGAGAACCCGGCCTCCTGGAAACGGCGGGCGAGGTCGTCGGCGACGGGAGCCACCCGCAGCAGTTCGCGCACCGCGCGCTGCTGCACCTGGCTCAGGGCACTGGGGTTGTCTTCGTTGGCGTTCGGCACAACAGAAAAGGGTACGTGGCCCGGGCGACCGTGAGCGCCTCCATTAAACGTCCACGGATGCATCCGTGGATACCTGTGCAAACACGGCCCTTGTGACGTACCTGAGTTCCCCCCTTTATACGTGCATATACAGGACTCATCGATATCGATCTGCGATCTTGTGGAGCAGTCCGCGGCACTTCCCCTCAGCGGGCATCGTTACCATGCGTGGACGCACATTGCGACGACCACTGACGATGACGAGGGACGGGCGAGCGCGTGGCCGAGGCGGCAGACTTCCAGGGGACGTGTCCCTCACCTGCCCGCCGGTGGCTGCGGCGCACCGGCGCACTGCTCGCCGGGGCGCCTCTGCTGGCCGGCCTCCTCCAGATGTCCGTCGCCGCGCCCGCCGGTGCCACCGAGCAGACCTCCGCGCGGGCCGCCTCCGGTTCGCAGACGGTGTCCGTCTCCGTGGACACACTCACCCCCGGCATCCCCACGGACGGCGACACCCTGACCGTCTCCGGGACGGTGACGAACAACGGCAAGCAGGCGGTCACCGACGCCCACGTGGGCCTGCGCCTGGGACAGGCGCTGAGCACCCGCTCGGCGATCGACACCGTCGCCCGGCGCACCGACTTCCTCCAGGGTGTCGACGGCTCGGAGATCGACGACAAGTACACACAGAAGTTCTCCAAGCTCACTCCGGGCGTCGCCGAACCCTTCACCCTCTCCGTGCCGGTCGACAAACTGGACCTCGGCGACGACGGCGTCTACCCGCTCGGTGTCTCGCTCTCCGGTCAGACCTCCGCCCAGCCGTGGGACCAGGTGCTGGGCATCCAGCGGACGTTCCTGCCGTGGCAGCCCGACGACGCGGACACGAAGACGAAGACGAAGACGACGTATCTGTGGCCGCTCGTCTCCAGCGTCCACATGACGGCACAGACGGGTTCCAACGAACAGCAGACGCCGGTCTTCCTCAACGACGACCTCGCCAAGGAGATCGCCCCGGGCGGTCGGCTCGACCAGATGCTGTCCCTGGGCAAGGACCTCGACGTCACCTGGGTGATCGACCCCGACCTGCTGGCCTCCGTCGACGCGATGACCCGCAGCTACAAGATCCAGGGCGACGGCGACACCACCACGACCGGCACCCACCAGGCGGTCGCCAAGGCGTGGCTGGCCGCGCTCCAGTCCGCGGTGGCGGGCAAGGAGGTCGTAGCCCTCCCCTTCGCCGATCCGGACCTGGCGTCCCTCGCCCACAACGGCACCAGCGTCACCGGCTCGCTGAGCCACCTCAAGGACGCCACGGACGTCGCCGCGACCACCGTGGAAACAGTGCTCCACGTGACACCGACCACCGACTTCGCGTGGCCGGTGAGCGGCGCCGTGGACCCGTCGATCATCAAGGTCGCCACCTCGGCGGGCGCCGACAAGGTGATCGCCCGCAGTGACAGCCTCCAGGAGACCGGCGGCCTGCCGTACACGCCCTCCGCGGCCCGGCCCATCGGTGGCGGTACGACGGCGGTGGTCGCCGACGCGCGCCTCTCGACGGCGTTCGAGGGCGATCTGACGAAGGCCGGGGCGGCCACGCTCGCCGAGCAGCAGTTCCTGGCCCAGAGCCTGACGCTCGACCTCCAGACGGACAAGCAGCGCAGCATCGTCGTCGCCCCGCAGCGCATGCCGACCGCGAGCCAGGCCCAGGCGATGGCCGAGGCAGTGACGACCCTTCAGGGCAGCACCTGGACCGAGTCGCAGGATCTCGCCGCGGCGGCCAAGGCCAAGCCGGACCCGGGTGCCACCACGAAGATCCCGTCGTCCTCCAGGTACCCCTCCTCGCTGCGCAAGCAGGAGCTGCCGAGGTCGGCCTTCGAGGAGATCGCGACCACTCAGGACAAGCTGGACAACTTCCAGGTGATCCTCAGCAACGAGTCCCGCGTGGTGACCCCCTTCGGGCGGGCCATGAACCGCGAGATGTCCACGTCGTGGCGCGGAAGGGCCGGTGAGGCGGAGAACTTCCGCCAGAGCGTGCTGGGCTATCTCGACGACCTCACCGATCAGGTCAAACTGATCGACAAGTCCGAGACCAAACTCTCGGGCCGCAGCGCCACGATCCCCGTGACCGTGCAGAACAACCTCGTGCAGGGCGTCGACCACCTGATCCTCCGCCTCACCTCGACGAACCCCACGCGCCTCAAGATCGGCGGCGAGGCCTACACGGAGCAGCGGGTCACGGTCAACGGCGGGCACAGCCAGTCCGTGAAGTTCACCACGACGGCCAACGCCAACGGCAAGGTCGAGGTGGTCGCCCAGCTGTACACGGAGGACGGCCAGCAGTACGGGCAGGCCGTCCGGTTCGACGTGAAGGTCACCGAGGTCACGGCCACCGTCATGCTGGTCATCGGCGGCGGTGTCCTGCTGCTCGTCCTGGCCGGCTTCCGGATGTACACCCACCGCAAGCGCGCCGTCGCCCGCCAGGCCGAGGAGGAGGGCCCCGAGGGGCCCGACGACGGGGCGGCCGAGGATCCCGACGGGCCGGAGAGCCCCGAGGGCCCCCAGGACCGTCTCACGGAGGAGTCCGGCACTCCGTCCCGGGCAGACGACCCGGAGCAGCCGAGTGACCCGACACCGGACACCGCACCGGAAAGCGCCGACCCGTCCGGCACGGGTGAGAGAGTGGACCGTTGAGCGATGTCGTGGCCGGTGGGCCCGGGGACGATGAGGTGGGGTAACCATGAACGCGCCGTACGACGGTGACCGCGGTCAGGGCGCGGGCGGCTCGGGCTACCCCGAGGGCCCGCCGCCCGAACACGGCCAGGTGCCGCCGCAGCCCCCCGCGGACATGTACCTCCAGGACGCCTACGACCAGGACCCCTACCGGGCGCAGGACCTCTCCGCCCAGGACCCGGTCGCCGAGGCGCTCTACGACCGCGCCGCCCACCCCCCGCCGCCTCCGGGCACGTACCAGCCGCAGCCCCCGCTCTACGCCCAGCCACCCCAGTCCCCGTACGCCCCCGACCCTCGGGTGTGGGCGCAGACCCCGGCGCCCGAGCCCGAGGGTCCGACCCAGTATCTGCCCTACGGCGACGACGCGCGCACGACCCGGTTCGTGGGCGTCGACGACCTGGTGACCGGGGCCGGCGAGGACTATCAGGAGCCGGACGCCTTCGCCCATCTCTTCCGGGACCAGGGACAGGGCGGCGGACGCCCGTCGATGGATCCCCCGGCGGTCCCCGGTCCGTCCCCGGCACCGCCCTCGGGCCAGGCGCCCGTCGCGCCGTCCCCGGCGCCGATGTCCGACGCCACGATGCAGCTCACCCCGACGGCACCCGCGCCGTCGGCCGCTCCCAAGAAGGCCGGGAAGGCCGGCGGGCTCCTGAAGTCGAGTGCCGTGATGGCGGCGGGCACGATGGTGTCCCGGCTGACCGGCTTCGTCCGCTCCGCGCTGATCGTCTCGGCCCTCGGTGTCGGCCTGCTCGGTGACACCTTCCAGGTCGCCTACCAGCTGCCGACGATGATCTACATCCTGACCGTCGGCGGCGGGCTCAACTCCGTCTTCGTGCCGCAGCTCGTGCGCGCCATGAAGGAGGACGAGGACGGCGGCGAGGCGTTCGCCAACCGGCTGCTGACCCTGGTGATGGTGGCGCTGGGCGCCCTGACCGCGCTCGCGGTCTTCGCGGCCCCCCTCCTGGTCCGCCTGCTGTCGGTGAAGGTCGCCAACGACCCGGCCGCCAACGAGGTCGCCGTCACCTTCACCCGCTACTTCCTGCCCTCGATCTTCTTCATGGGCATCCATGTGGTGATGGGCCAGATCCTCAACGCGCGCGGCAAGTTCGGCGCGATGATGTGGACCCCGGTCCTGAACAACGTCGTCATCATCGTGACGCTCGGCATGTTCATCTGGGTCTACGGCAGCGCGGCGAACTCCGGTATGCAGGTCACGACGATCCCGCCGGAGGGGCAACGGCTCCTCGGCATCGGGGTTCTCCTCGGTCTCGTCGTCCAGTCCCTCGCGATGATCCCGTATCTCCGGGAGACCGGTTTCCGGCTGCGGCTGCGCTTCGACTGGAAGGGTCACGGCCTCGGCAAGGCCGCGATGCTCGCCAAGTGGACGGTCCTGTTCGTCCTGGCCAACCAGGCGGGCGCGCTGGTCGTCACCCAGCTCTCCACGGCCGCGGGCAACGACACGAAGGTCGACGGCACCGGTTTCGCCGCCTACGCCAACGCCCAGCTGATCTGGGGTCTGCCGCAGGCGATCATCACCGTGTCCCTGATGGCCGCCCTGCTGCCGCGCATCTCGCGCTCGGCCGCCGAGGGTGACGGAGGCGCCGTCCGCGACGACATCTCGCAGGGCCTGCGGACCACGGCCGTCGCGATCGTGCCCGTCGCCTTCGGCTTCCTGGCGCTCGGCATCCCGATCTGCACCCTCATCTTCGGCTCCTCCGGCACCAGTTCAGCCACGAACATGGGCTTCATGCTGATGGCCTTCGCCCTCGGCCTGATCCCGTACTCGGTGCAGTACGTCGTCCTGCGCGCCTTCTACGCCTACGAGGACACCCGGACGCCCTTCTACAACACCGTCATCGTCGCCGCGGTCAACGCGGGCGCCTCGGCGGTCTGTTACTTCGTGCTCCCGGCCCGCTGGGCCGTGGTCGGCATGTCGGCCTCGTACGGCCTCGCGTACGCGACCGGTGTCGGTGTCGCCTGGAACCGGCTGCGCAAGCGGCTCAACGGCGACCTGGACGGCGCTCGGGTGCTGCGGACGTACGCTCGGCTCTGCATCGCCTCGGTGCCGGCCGCACTGCTCAGTGGTGCCGCCTGCTACGGGATCGGACATACGCTCGGCCAGGGTGTCGTCGGCTCGTTCGCCGCGCTTCTGGTGGGCGGTGCCGTACTGCTCGGAGTCTTCTATGTCGCCGCACGTCGCATGCGTATCGAGGAGCTCAACTCCCTCGTCGGCATGGTGCGCGGGCGCTTGGGGCGCTGAGGCGGAGGCACATGCACAACCATCGGCCGCCCCTGTGTGTCGTGCATAGCGGCAGACTGTGGGCACAATTGGTTTCGGCGTCGGACAGCGTGCAACGGATGGGGAGGCAGGAGCGGCGGTGGCGGAACGGAGCACGGCTGCCGTCGACGTGGCAGACAACAGCGGCGACGAGCCGCTGACCGCCAAGGCGGACCAGTCCACGGCCGACGGGGTGGCCCAGAACCCGGAGCGGGACACGGACAGCGACGAGGCACAGGGGAGTGGCGGGATCGAGGAAACCGAGAAGGCCTCACCTCCCGAACTGCACAGCGGGCACAAGCTCGCCAGACGCTATCGCCTCGAAGAGTGCGTCACCCGTCTGGACGGCTTCAGCAGTTGGCGCGCGGTGGACGAGAAACTCCGCCGTGCCGTCGGTGTGCACATCCTGCCCGCGGACCATGCGCGGGCCCGCTCGGTGCTGGCCGCGGCCCGCTCCTCGGCGCTGCTGGGTGATCCCCGTTTCGTCCAGGTCCTGGACGCCGTGGAGGAGAACGACCTCGTCTACGTCGTGCACGAATGGCTGCCCGACGCCACGGAACTGACGGCGCTTCTGGCGCCCGCCCCGCTGGAAGCACACGACGCCTACCAGATGGTCAGCCAGATCGCCTCGGCCATGGCCGCCGCCCACCGCGAGGGCCTCGCCCATCTGCGCCTGAACCCGAACGCCGTGCTGCGCACCTCGTCCGGCCAGTGGCGCATCCGGGGCCTGGCCGTCAACGCCGCGCTGCGGGGCATCAGTTCGGACACCCCGCAGCGCACGGACACGGAGGCGATCGGCGCCCTGCTGTACGCCGCGCTCACCCAGCGCTGGCCGTACGAGAGCGACGCCTACGGCCTGTCCGGGCTACCCAAGGGCGTCGGTCTCATCGCCCCCGACCAGGTGCGCGCGGGTGTCCACCGGGGTCTCTCGGAGCTCGCCATGCGCGCGCTCGCCAACGACGGTGCCACGGCCTCCCGGCACGAATCGGCGTGCACCACTCCGGAGGAACTGGTGAAGGCGATCGGCGAGATGCCCCGCATCCGCCCGCCGGAGCCCGCGTTCACCGCGCCTCCCGAATACCAGCGCACGACCTACCAACAGGGCACGTACGGCCGCCCCGCGCCGCGTCCCGGTGCCACCCAGGCGATGCCGGCCCCGCCGCCCCCACTACAGAGCCGCACCGGCAAGGCACTCAAGTGGGCCGTGTCCGCGCTGCTGATCGCCGCACTGGGCCTGGGCAGTTGGCAGCTCGCGGACGCTCTGATGGATCAGGGCAACAAGTCCGACGACACCAAGCAGACGCAGCCGACGGACGGGAACGACAAGAGCGGCGGCAAGACCAAGCCGGTCGCGGCCATAACGATCGAGGGCGCGAAGGAGTACGTCGCGAGCGGGGACGCCCAGGCACCGGACGACGTCGCCAAGACGTACGACGGTGACAGCACCACCTACTGGCGGACCAAGCGCTACAACTCCGGCCCGAAACTGGCGCCGTACAAGCCCGGCGTAGGTATCGTCTACGACCTCGGCTCGGCCAAAAAGATCTCGGCCGCTTCGATAGGGCTCCGCTACACCGGCAACCACACCACGATCCATCTCTACGCCACCGACTCGCTGACCCCCTCAACAGGAGTCGACGACATGACCGAGATCGGAACCGCCACCACCAGCGGAACCTCTCTCACGGTGAAGGCGACGAAGTCGCTGAAGACGCAGTACGTACTGCTGTGGATCACCGATGTGCCGATGGCGCCCAGCGACGGCTACAGCGGTGCCGGCTACAAGCAGGCCATCACCGACGTGAAGTTCACGGGCTGACGTCTCACCGGAGGGGGAGGGGGTCCGATGGCGGAAGGCGCCGGACACGACGGCACGAGCGATCAGGACCTGCTCGCCCGTCATGTCGAAGGCGACCCGGACGCCTTCGGTGAGCTCGTACGGCGTCACAGGGACCGTCTCTGGGCCGTGGCCCTCCGCACGCTGGGCGACCGCGAGGAGGCCGCGGACGCCGTCCAGGACGCCCTGGTCTCCGCCTACCGGGCCGCCCACACCTTCCGCGGTCAGTCGGCCGTCACGACCTGGCTGCACCGGATCACCGTGAACGCCTGCCTTGACCGCGCCCGCAAGGCCGCCTCCAGGAAGACGTCCCCGGTCGACGACACCGAGCGCCTCGAACAGCTCCTGGAACCGCACGAGTCGGCCGCCGCCCCTGCGGAACGCAACGACCTGCACCGCCAACTGCTGGAAGCCCTGGGCACCCTCCCGCCCGACCAGCGCGCCGCCCTCGTCCTCGTGGACATGCAGGGCTACCCGGTCGCGGAGGCCGCCCGCATTCTCGATGTTCCGACGGGCACGGTGAAGAGCCGCTGCGCCCGCGGTAGAGCCAGACTGCTTCCGCTCCTCACCCATCTGCGGCCGGAAAGAGCCGCTGACGACGAGGAACCGGGCGCACGACGGAACCGGGCGCAGGGGACATCCGTCCCACCGGCAGCGGGACCGCGCGAATCGGGTCCCAGGGATACAGGGCCGAGCGATTCAGCTGCTGTGAAGGGCGGAGGTGGGCGAGCGTGACATCCACGACGGACACGGCCGGGCACCCGGACGTCGCGGAGATCTCCGACCTCACCGAGGGCCTCCTCCCGCCGTCCCGCACGACTGAGGT
This sequence comes from Streptomyces sp. NPDC002276, assembly GCF_053891435.1. NCBI lineage: Bacteria > Bacillati > Actinomycetota > Actinomycetes > Kitasatosporales > Streptomycetaceae > Streptomyces > Streptomyces sp. NPDC002276. The sequence continues at coordinate 320,349 of NZ_JBSFCQ010000008.1, forward strand.
ACGACAGCATCTGGACGAGTGCGAGCTCTGTGCCGATGTCCATGACTCCTTGGAGGAGATCCGGGGACTGCTGGGCACACTGCCCGGCCCCCTGACGATGCCCGCAGAGATCGCGACCCGTATCGACGCGGCCCTCGCCGCGGAGGCTCTGCTTGGCGCCACGACCCCTGAGACCCTGGCCGTGCCGACCTTGGTGAGCGCGTCCCGATCGGTGTCCGGCGAGGACACGGGGACGCATGTTTCACGTGAAACATCGCTTCCATCGGACCGCCCGTCAGGACGTGCGCATGCGGCGACCGGTCCCGGACGCAAGGACCGGAGTCGCAGCGGTCGTCGCGGGAGGATCGTCCTGGGAGCCGTGTTCACCGCGGCCGTTCTCGGAGCAGGTTCCCTGTTCCTCCAGTCGCTGGGGGACCACAAGACGTCCGAGGCGGGTCATGGGAACCCGACCAGTGCCGCGGACACGTTCTCGAAGGGGAAGCTGGAGAGCGAGGTCTCGGATCTGCTGTCCACCAGGACGGCCACGAGTCAAGGCACCAGCGGCAGCGGTCGGCCCTATAAAGCCGAAACCGTACCCGGCAACGGAGAGCCGTCCACCAAGACGCTCATCCAGCCTTCGGATCCCATCCCTACCTGCATCAGGCAGGGCATCAACCGTGGCAACGAGGATGTCCTCGGTTCCAAACAAGGCACCTACGACGGAACCGCCGTCTATCTCGTGGTGCTGCCCGACGCTTCCGACAACAGCCGGGTCACGGCTTACATCGTCGACGCGGCCTGTGTCGGTGGGCAGACATCCACCCCTGGCAAGGTCCTTCTGACGCAGTCGTACGCGCATCCCTGACTCCGGACGTCTCATCGCCGGCCAGCGTGGTACTTCCCTCCTGTATGCCGTCTCCGTGTGCCCGGACACACCGGGAATGCGGGCCCCGTAGGATCCGTTGGGTGGGGTGGAGGCTCTGACAGGGGCTCCCACCGGTCGTACTGACGCAGTCCAGAGACGAGGAACCAAGCCGTGAGCGACGTCCGAAACGTGATCATCATCGGCTCCGGGCCTGCCGGCTACACGGCGGCGCTCTACACCGCGCGCGCGTCGCTGAAGCCGCTGGTGTTCGAGGGCGCCGTCACCGCCGGTGGCGCGCTGATGAACACCACCGAGGTCGAGAACTTCCCGGGCTTCCAGGACGGCATCATGGGCCCCGAGCTCATGGACAACATGCGCGCCCAGGCCGAGCGCTTCGGCGCCGAGCTGATCCCGGACGACGTGGTCTCCGTCGACCTGACCGGTGAGATCAAGACCGTCACGGACACCTCCGGCACCGTGCACAAGGCGAAGGCCGTCATCGTCACCACCGGCTCGCAGCACCGCAAGCTGGGCCTGCCGAACGAGGACGCGCTCTCCGGCCGGGGTGTCTCCTGGTGTGCCACCTGTGACGGCTTCTTCTTCAAGGACCAGGACATCGCCGTCATCGGCGGCGGTGACACTGCGATGGAGGAAGCGACCTTCCTCTCCCGCTTCGCCAAGTCCGTGACGATCGTCCACCGCCGGGACAGCCTGCGTGCCTCCAAGGCGATGCAGGAACGCGCCTTCGCCGACCCGAAGATCAAGTTCGTCTGGGACAGCGAAGTCGCCGAGATCGAGGGCGACCCGAAGCTGGCCGGCCTCAAGCTGCGCAACCTGAAGACCGGGGAACTCTCCGACCTCGCGGTGACGGGCCTGTTCATCGCGATCGGCCACGACCCCCGCACGGAGCTCTTCAAGGGCCAGCTGGACCTGGACGGCGAGGGCTACCTCAAGGTCGAGGCGCCCTCGACCCGCACCAACGCGACCGGTGTCTTCGGCGCCGGTGACGTCGTCGACCACACCTACCGCCAGGCGATCACCGCCGCCGGTACCGGCTGCTCCGCGGCTCTCGACGCCGAGCGTTTCCTCTCCGCCCTCGCGGACGAGGAGAAGGCAGAGCCCGCGAAGACCACCGTCTGACCCCCATCCGCCCCACCGCACGATCAAGTTAAGGAGCCCGCCGTGGCCGGCACTCTGAAGAATGTGACCGACGATTCCTTCGAGCAGGACGTCCTCAAGAGCGACAAGCCCGTCCTCGTGGACTTCTGGGCCGCCTGGTGCGGTCCGTGCCGTCAGATCGCTCCGTCTCTCGAAGCCATCGCCGCCGAGTACGGCGACAAGATCGAGATCGTCAAGCTCAACATCGACGAGAACCCGGGTACGGCTGCCAAGTACGGCGTGATGTCCATCCCGACCCTGAACGTCTACCAGGACGGCGAGGTCGCCAAGACCATCGTCGGTGCGAAGCCGAAGGCCGCGATCGTCCGCGACCTTGAGGACTTCATCTCCGAGTGATGTTTCACGTGAAACATGGATGGGCCGACTCCCCGGAGTCGGCCCATTTGCTTTGAAGTGGTCCCCAGCTGTCCTGGCTGCTTCTAGAGCGGTCGCAGGGCTGGTTCCTTCTGTACGGCCCCCAAGAGCCGGTCGAGCGCCAGCTCCACGTCTTCCTTCCAGGAGAGCGTTGTACGCAGCTCCAGCCGCATTCGCGGATGGGCGGGATGCGGGCGGACCGTCTTGAAGCCCACCGCGAGCAGATGATCGGCGGGCAGTATGCAGGCAGGCTCATTCCAGTGGGTGTCACCGAAGGCCTCGATCGCCTTGAAGCCCCGTCGCAGCAGGTCCTTGGCGACCGTCTGCACCATGACCCGGCCCAGCCCCTGTCCCTGATAGCCCGGCATGATGAACGCCGTCATCAGCTGCACAGCGTCCGGCGAGACAGGGCTCGTGGAAAACGCCGTAGAACGAGGAACGTAGGCGGGGGGCGCGTAGAGGACGAAGCCCACCGGCACGTCATCGATGTAGACGACCCGCCCGCAGGAGCCCCAGTCCAGTAGGACGGCGGAGATCCAGGCTTCCTTCTCCAGGGCTGTCGTGCCCGCTTTTACCGCGGCCTGGCCTCTGACGGGGTCCAGCTCCCAGAAGACGCACGACCGGCAACGCTGGGGAATATCCGGGAGGTTGTCCAACGTGAGCGGTACGAGCCGACGCCCCATGAAGGCTGATCCTCGCTTCCTTCGCCCGCAGCGTCGCGGGCGGCTGTCAGAGCGCTGCGTTCCCTGAGCAGACTGCCGACGAACCCGCCGACCGCCCCCAGGCCCAGACCCGCGCTCACCAGTCCGGTGCGGCTCACCGTTCGCATGGCCCCTGCCTCCCCTAAGAGGTGCTGCCAGGTGGATGCGCCATACCCGAACGCATCGTATCCATGATGCGATTGCATCGATACCGACAGAAAGCAAAGAGCGGGCCGTGTTCCGGTACACACCGGACACGGCCCGCTCCGCAGGCGGGACGAACGGCACCCATGCCGTAGGCGCACGGCTCAGGCTTCGTCCTCCGAGTCGTCGTCCAGCAGGCTCCTCTGGAGGACCGGCCCCTCACCCGGGGCCAGCGAGCCGAGGATCCGCTCAAGGTCCTCCATCGAGGCGAACTCGACAGTGATCTTGCCCTTCTTCTGCCCCAGGTCGACCTTCACCCGGGTCTCGAAGCGATCCGAGAGGCGGGTGGCGAGGTCGGACAGCGCCGGGGAGACCAGGGCCCCGGCCCGCGGTCCCTTGGAGCGCTGAGCGGTCTGGGGCCGTGAACCCATCAGGGTCACGATCTCCTCGACGGCCCGCACGGAGAGCCCCTCCGCCACGATCCGGTGAGCCAGCCGGTCCTGCTCCTCCGAGTCGTCGACGGAGAGCAGTGCCCGGGCGTGGCCGGCGGAGAGCACTCCGGCCGCGACACGGCGCTGGACCGACGGCGAGAGCTTCAGCAGACGCAGGGTGTTGGAGACCTGCGGGCGGGAACGCCCGATCCGGTCCGCCAGCTGGTCGTGCGTGCAGTTGAAGTCCTTGAGCAACTGATCGTAGGCAGCCGCCTCTTCGAGCGGGTTCAGCTGGGCGCGGTGCAGGTTCTCCAGGAGGGCGTCCAGGAGAAGCTTGTCGTCGTCCGTGGCCCGCACGATCGCCGGGATCGCTTCAAGCCCTGCCTCACGGCAGGCCCGCCAGCGCCGCTCGCCCATGATGAGCTCATAGCGCGTCGGAGCGATCTGCCGTACGACGACGGGCTGGAGGAGACCGACCTCCTTGATGGAGGTGACGAGCTCCTGCAACGCGTCCTCGTCGAAGACCTCACGCGGCTGACGCGAGTTCGGCGTGATGGAGTCGAGAGGCAGCTCGGCGAAGTGGGCACCGATGGGAGGCGCGAACGTCTCCACGGCGCCGTACGACGACTCCTCGGTGTCGTAGGAAACCGGCGGCAAGGTGGTGACCTTCGCCGCGGCCACTCCTCGGTCGCCGGTGATGACCGGAACGGCCGTGGGGGACGCGGATGCGGAGCCGCCTCCCATGGCGGCCGGAGCCACCGTCTTCTCCCCGGTCGGGGCTGCGGGGATCAGTGCGCCGAGCCCACGGCCCAAACCCCTCCGTCGCTCGCTCACTGGATGCCCTCCACCATGCTCTGGTCGCTCTGCGCGCCGATGTGCGCATGCGGTGCGTCGTAGCTGACGCCCACACCCTTCAGTGCGATTTCTCTTGCTGCTTCAAAGTAGGAGAGGGCACCGCTCGATCCGGGATCGTAGGTCAGTACCGTCTGCCCATAACTCGGCGCCTCGGAGATACGGACCGAGCGGGGAATGCTCGTCCGCAGTACCTCGTCGCCGAAGTGGCTGCGCACCTCGTCCGCGACCTGCGACGCGAGACGCGTCCGGCCGTCGTACATGGTGAGCAGGATGGTCGACACATGCAGGTTGGGGTTGAGGTGTCCCCGGACCAGGTCGACATTGCGGAGCAGTTGTCCGAGGCCCTCCAGCGCGTAGTACTCGCACTGGATCGGGATGAGAACCTCCGCGCCGGCGACCAGCGCATTGACCGTCAGCAGGCCGAGCGAGGGCGGACAGTCGATGAGGATGTAGTCCAACGGCTGCTCGTAGGCCTGAATCGCCCGCTGCAATCTGCTCTCTCTCGCCACCAGGGACACCAGCTCGATCTCCGCACCGGCGAGATCGATCGTGGCAGGGGCACAGAAGAGACCCTCGACATCGGCAACCGGCTGAACGACCTCGGAGAGAGGCCTACTGTCGACCAACACGTCATAGATGGAAGGAACTTCCGCGTGATGGTCGATCCCCAGCGCCGTGGAGGCATTGCCCTGTGGGTCGAGGTCGACCACCAGAACACGGGCACCGTGCAGTGCCAGCGAAGCGGCAAGATTGACGGTCGTCGTCGTCTTGCCGACCCCGCCCTTCTGGTTGGCAACAACCATGATTCGGGTCTGCTCGGGTCGTGGCAGGCCCTCGCCGGCACGACCTAGGGCTTCCACAGCCAGTTGGGCAGCACGACCGATGGGAGTGTCGTCCATAGGGGGCGGTGTTTCACGTGAAACATCCTCCCCCATCGACTCGGTACGGGGACCGGGGACCGGATCGGTCATCGGTCCCGCGATGTTGGCGTCGGACCGCAAGGATTCACTCTCCTCGACTTCAGGCTCGCAATGAACAGAGCCTCCCATGTCTTCAGGGTCGTGAACCAGTGAGGCCTGTTGTTCTGTGGAGAATTCCACCTCTGTGGACAACTCCGTGCCCTCTCCGAGTGATCCGAGAGGCTTCCGATCGCGGGGTTCGGCCGCGCGGCTGCGGCTGATGATGCCGTGGAGCAGTGAGCGACGTTTCACGTGAAACACGATGCACAGCAGCCGAGGCCGAACTGTCCGCGACACTCCGGCATGCGTAGGTTAGGCAGCTTGTGTGGAGTAAGTCTCGTCCTCAGGACGGATCAGCGACGACGGCGGGTCCGCCCAGTACGGGCTGCCTTCGCACGCTTGGCGGCGAAACGGACCCCACCGGGACTCTCCCCCACCTCGACACGCACGACGGTGGACAGCGGATCCACGATGCCCTCGCCCACATGGAGGATCGACGTCTCCACGGCACCGAGCTTGCTCAGGGCCGTTGCCGACGCCTTGAGCTCTTCCTCGGCAGTGTCGCCTTTGAGGGCGAGCATCTCTCCATAGGGACGCAGCAACGGGATGCCCCAGGTGGCCAGCCGGTCCAGCGGGGCCACGGCTCGTGCCGTGACCACATGGACGGGCTGCAACTTGCCCATGACCTCCTCGGCCCGACCGCGCACAACGGTCACATGGTCCAGGCCCAGCAACTCGACGACCTCGGCGAGGAAGTTGGTCCGCCGGAGCAAGGGCTCCAGCAGCGTGATCTTCAGGTCCTCCCGGACCAGTGCCAGGGGAATGCCCGGCAGGCCGGCACCCGAACCGACGTCGCAGACGGTCACGCTCTCCGGCACGACCTCCGAGAGCACCGCACAGTTCAGGATGTGCCGTTCCCACAGGCGGGGCACCTCGCGTGGGCCGATGAGACCACGCTGCACGCCCGCGTCGGCGAGCAGCTCGGCGTATCGGACCGCATCCTCGAAGCGATCGCCGAACACCTCACGCGCCTCCTCGGGCGCAGGGGGAAGCTCCGCTGCCTCCGTCACGGGGGACCGTCCTTCCGTACCGCAAGAGCGCATGGGGCGCTGACCATCAGGACCACCAGAACTACAGGACTATCAGGCTGACAAAATTCGGCCCCGTCTGCTCAACAGACGGGGCCGGTGGAACGTAGGTACCGATCAGGCGGGAAGCACGACGACGAAGCGCTGCGGCTCCTCGCCCTCCGACTCGCTGCGCAGTCCCGCGGCCTTGACGGCGTCGTGCACGACCTTGCGCTCGAACGGGGTCATCGGGTTCAGCTTCACCGGCTCGCCGGTGTTCTTCACGTCGGCCGCCGTCTTGGCGCCCAGCTCGGAGAGCTCGGTGCGCTTCTTGGCGCGGTAGCCGGCGATGTCCAGCATCAGCCGGCTGCGGTCCCCGGTCTCCCGGTGCACGGCGAGGCGGGTGAGCTCCTGGAGTGCTTCCAGCACCTCACCGTCACGGCCGACGAGCTTCTGGAGATCGCGGCCGCTGCTGTCGCTGATGATCGAGACAGCGGCGCGGTCGGCCTCGACATCCATGTCGATGTCGCCGTCGAGATCCGCGATGTCCAGCAGACCCTCAAGGTAGTCCGCCGCGATCTCGCCCTCCTGCTCCAGGCGGGACAGGGTGTCTGCACCCTCGGCGGCGGCGGAGGTGGTGGTGCCTTCCGTCACGGGATGGACTCCTTCTTACTTCTTGGACGGGGACTTGGGCCGCTGCGGACCCTTGCGCTGTCCGGACTGGGCCTTGCTGCGGGTGCCGCCGGCGGGCTTCGGGGCGGCCTTCTTGGCAGCGGTGGCGGGCTTGGCGTCCTCGGGTTCGTCCGACTTGCTCAGCGAGGTCTTCGGCTCGGCGTCGTCGGCCGTGGTGTCGGCACTGTCGTCGCCCGGCTTCGCGGCGGTGGACTGGCGCTGGGACTTGGTCTGCCGCTTGGGCTGCTGGCGCCGGGGAGCGGTCGTGGTGGGCGTACCGTCCTCGGACTCCACCGCGGCCTCGCCCTTCACCACAGTCCCGTCCGGCTGGGCCACGAGGCTCACCTTGGTGAGGCTGTTGATGAACTTGCGCTCGAACTCGTTGCGGTCGCGGCCCTTGGAGACGATCGCCTTGACGATGGCACGCTCGCCACGGCTGCGGGTCTTCTCGTGGTGCGTGACGTGCTTGGTCAGGCGCTCCAGGTATGCGGCCTGGGCCTTGGAACCCGGGGTCGGGTTGTTGCGGATGACGTACATCTGCTGGCCCATGGTCCACACGTTCGTGGTCAGCCAGTAGACGAGGACACCGACGGGGAAGTTGATGCCGAAGATGGCGAACATGACCGGGAAGACGTACATCAGCATCTTCTGCTGCTGCATGAACGGGGTCTTCACCGTGGTGTCGACGTTCTTCGTCATCAGCTGGCGCTGCGTGTAGAACTGCGACGCCGACATCATCACGATCATGATCGCGGTGACGACCCGGACGTCGGTCAGCGTGGCGCCGAGCGCCTCGACCTTGCTGCTGCCGTCCGTGAACTTCGCGGCCAGCGGGGCGCCGAAGATGTGCGCCTTACGCGCGCTGGCGAGCAGCGAGTCGTTGATGACGCCGATCGTCGAGCCCGTCGCGATGCCGTTGAGCACGTGGTACAGGGCGAAGAAGAACGGGGACTGCGCCAGGATGGGAAGGCACGAGGAGAGCGGGTTGGTACCCGACTCCTTGTACAGCTTCATCATCTCTTCGGACTGACGCTGCTTGTCGTTCTTGTAGCGTTCCTGGATCTTCTTCATCTCGGGCTGCAGGGTCTGCATGGCCCGGGTCGCCTTGATCTGCTTCACGAAGAGCGGGATCAGGCAGATGCGGATCAGGATCACCAGGGACACGATGGACAGGCCCCAGGCCCAGCCCGTGTCGGGACCGAAGACCTTCCCGTACACCGAGTGGAACTGGACGATGACCCAGGAAACGGGTGTCGTGATGAAGCTGAAAAGACTGGCAATCGTGTCCACTAATCATGCTCCTTGGGCATGGGACGGTGTCTCTGCGGCCGGGCTCGAAGGACTCAGCCCTTCAGTGGCCGTTTCGGCGGCGGAGGTCCCGCCCTTGTCTGCGCGCCGTGCGCCCCGCAGCATCTCGTGCCACCGCGGACGCTTGCGCGGCGGGACATGGTCCACACCGCCGAGCGACCACGGATTGCACCGCAGGATGCGCCAGGCCGTGAGCGCGGTGCCCTTGATCGCGCCGTGCCGGTCGATGGCCGTATAGCCGTAGTGGGAGCACGACGGGTAGTACTTGCACACCGGACCCAGGAGTGGACTGATCGTCCACTGGTACAGCTTGATCAGTGCCAGTAGTGGGTACTTCATCGCGCGCCCCCTCCCAGCAGCCGCTGAACGGCGGCATCCAGGTCTTGGGCCAGCTGTGCATGGTCGGCGTCGCCCGCTCCGGGCAGCGCTCGTACGACTACCAGGCTACCGGGGGGAAACAGAGCGACTCGCTCACGCATCAGATGGCGAAGTCTGCGCTTCACTTTGTTGCGCACCACGGCGCCGCCCACTGCCTTGCTGACGACGAAACCCGCACGCGTCGGGGGAGCGCTCTCCCCTGGCGCGTGCGGGTCCGTGGCACCGCTACGAAAGTGGACGACGAGAAGCGGGCGGCCGGCCCGGCGACCCCGTCGTACCGCGGTCGCGAAGTCTTCGCGCCGCCTCAGCCGATGCTCGGTAGGCAGCACGACGTCATGACCTGATCGGGATCAGGCGGACAGGCTGGCGCGACCCTTGCCACGACGGTTCGCGAGAATCGCGCGACCGGCACGGGTACGCATCCGCAGGCGGAAGCCGTGGGTCTTGGCCCGACGACGGTTGTTCGGCTGGAAGGTGCGCTTGCTCACGAGAGGGCTCCAGAAATAAATCGGTGGTTGCGGGTGCCGTCCTGGCTGTCACCGTGCGCCCACGAGTAGCTCGCAGTAACGCCCGAGTGCACCGCTGACCGATCACCCACATGCGATCTGTGCCCATCGGAGGCAGGCGGCAGCAGCCATCGACAACTCGACCTGGTCACGGTACGCGGGGCTACGCCATCCGGTCAAACCAGCGGTCACAGCGAGACACTATCCACAGGCTGGGGACAACAACTTGAACCGCACCCGTCGCCCTGACTACCGTGGCTGGACTCTGATTCGTTCCTTTGTCCCCTGCCCCGACGCCTTTTTCCCCTGCGTCCCACCCGATTTACATCCCGTCCCGTCCGCGAACCACACGTTCGTGGGACCCGTGAGAGAGCGTGCCCTGTGGCTGACGTACCTGCCGATCTTGCCGCAGTGTGGCCACGAGTGCTGGAGCAACTTCTCGGTGAGGGGCGTGGGCAGGGTGTCGAGACCAAGGACGAGCACTGGATCCGGCGCTGCCAGCCCCTGGCACTCGTCGCAGACACCGCCTTGCTCGCCGTACCGAACGAATTTGCGAAGGGCGTCCTCGAAGGCCGCCTCGCGCCGATCGTCAGCGAGACCCTGAGCCGCGAGTGCGGCCGGCCGATCCGTATCGCGATCACCGTCGACGACTCCGCGGGCGAGCCACCGGGCCCGCCGGCACCCCCCGCCCCGCCCCGCCGCTACGAGGAACCCGAGCAGAACCGGGACCCCTACGAGGGCGGTTACGGCCGTCATCGCGCCGAACCGCTCCCGGGCGGCCCCGGCGACCAACTGCCCACCGCCCGCCCCGCCTACCCGTCGGAGTACCAGCGGCCCGAGCCCGGCGCCTGGCCGCGGCCGCCGCAGGACGACTACGGCTGGCAGCAGCAACGGCTCGGCTTCCCCGAGCGGGATCCGTACGCGTCACCGTCGCAGGACCAGTACGGCCCGCCGCCCGCGGACCAGTACGGAGGTCCATCGAAGGACCAGTACGGCGCACCGCCCCAGGACTCCTACAAGCCGCAGCAGGACCAGTACGCCCCGCCGGGGCAGGAGTACCGCCCGCAGTCGATGGAACGTCCGTCGTACGAGCAGCAGCGCGCGGAGTACGAGCAGTCGCGGGCCGAGTACGAGAAGTCCCGCGCGGAGTACAACCAGCGCGACGCGCGCCGCGATCTGTCCGACTCGCGCTCGTCGTCGAACTCCGGTCATCTGCACCGCGGCGGACCGGGGTCGCCGGGACCGCTGGGCTCGAAGCCCGCGCCCGCGGCCGGCCCGGGTGAGCCGACCGCGCGACTGAACCCGAAGTACCTCTTCGACACGTTCGTGATCGGTGCCTCCAACCGCTTCGCGCACGCGGCCGCGGTCGCCGTCGCCGAGGCGCCCGCGAAGGCGTACAACCCCCTTTTCATCTATGGGGAGTCGGGGCTCGGAAAGACGCACCTGCTGCACGCGATCGGGCACTACGCGCGGAGCCTCTACCCCGGCACGCGCGTGCGGTACGTCAGCTCGGAGGAGTTCACCAACGAGTTCATCAACTCGATCCGCGACGGCAAGGGCGACAGCTTCCGCAAGCGGTACCGCGAGATGGACATCCTTCTTGTCGACGACATCCAGTTCCTCGCGGACAAGGAGTCGACGCAGGAGGAGTTCTTCCACACCTTCAACACGCTCCACAACGCCAACAAGCAGATCGTGCTGTCCTCCGACCGGCCGCCCAGGCAGCTGGTGACGCTGGAGGACCGGCTGCGGAACCGTTTCGAGTGGGGCCTGACCACGGACGTCCAGCCGCCCGAGCTGGAGACCCGTATCGCCATCCTTCGTAAGAAGGCGGTGCAGGAGCAGCTCAACGCCCCACCGGAGGTGTTGGAGTTCATCGCCTCCCGCATCTCGCGGAACATCCGCGAGCTGGAGGGGGCGCTGATCCGGGTGACGGCGTTCGCGTCGCTCAACCGGCAGCCGGTGGACCTCGGTCTCACCGAGATCGTCCTCAAGGACCTCATCCCGGGCGGCGAGGACTCGACCCCGGAGATCACCGCGTCGGCGATCATGGGCGCCACCGCCGACTACTTCGGCATCACGGTCGAGGACCTGTGCGGCAGTTCACGCGGTCGCCAGCTGGTCACGGCCCGGCAGATCGCCATGTACGTGTGCCGCGAACTGACCGACCTCTCCCTGCCGAAGATCGGCGCGCAGTTCGGCGGGCGCGACCACACGACCGTGATGCACGCCGACCGGAAGATCCGGGCGTTGATGGCCGAGCGACGGTCGATCTACAACCAGGTCACCGAACTGACCAACCGCATCAAGAACGGCTGACAGCAGCGGAGTTACGACGCCGAGGGCGCCCCGGGATCTCTCCCTGGGCGCCCTTCGTCATGCCGGGAGGCGACTCCTGAGCCGCTTTCAGAGGCCTCCGGAGCCGATCCCGGACGTGTCCGTCGCTCATCCACAGCTGTGCGCAGACCACCCGCTGTTCGAATACCCGCCGGGTTACGGCCGCCCTCCACAGATTTGGTGACTTTCTTCCGTCCACATCCTGGGGACCGCGAAGTTGTCCAGAACGTGTCCACAGGCCTCGCGGGTGAGAGACCATCAGTCCAGGTCAGGTGCTTGTGGATTCGTGGACAAAAGATCTCCACAGGCTGTGGACAAATCCGTGATCCACAGGCTGGGGACGGAGTTGTCCACCGACAACCCACAGGCTGGGGCCGGTTGTCCCCAGCGATCTCCAGCTTCTCCACACCGCTGTCCACTGTTCGGCAACGCGACGCGCCACCTCACCGTGTCGAGTGAAAGGCGTCACACGAAGGTGCCGGGTTGGGCTGTGGGAAAGGTGGGTAAAGCTGGGGACGGCGCTGGGGAGAAGTGGCCCTCGGCTGTGCATGGGGTGTGCAGAACTTTCCGTTCTCCACAGAAACCCGAGGTTGTCCACCGCCGTCACCCACAGGACCGGTGGACAAAATTCCCGCTCTGAGCTGGGAAAACGGGGTTATCCACGGTATCCACAGCCCCTACTACTACTAGCAACTAGAGAGAGCTGGGAAACCGTTTCGAAGCGGGGCCTGTGCACAACTCTCGCTTCGTCGCCCGACCGCCCCTCGTCACGACTTGACCCCGAGCGGCACCTACTGTCAGTGCTGTGCGTCAGACTGTTCCCCGGTTGTCCTTCCCCTCACAGGGACCGATGACACCGAGACAGACGACGAAGCCAGGCAGGCCGAGAAGCGCCGGCAACAGCAGGAGGCGGCAACAGTGAAGATCCGGGTGGAACGCGACGTACTCGCGGAGGCAGTTGCCTGGGCGGCACGCAGCCTCCCGGCCCGTCCGCCGGCGCCGGTCCTCGCCGGCCTCCTGCTGAAGTCGGAGGAGGGGCAGCTGAGCCTGTCCAGCTTCGACTACGAGGTCTCCGCGCGCGTGTCGGTCGACGCGGAGGTCGAGGAGGAGGGCACCGTCCTCGTCTCCGGCCGGCTGCTCGCCGACATCTGCCGAGCCCTTCCCAACCGGCCGGTGGAGATTTCCACAGACGGTGTACGGGCGACGGTGGTCTGCGGCTCCTCGCGCTTCACGCTGCACACACTCCCTGTGGAGGAGTACCCGGCGCTGCCGCAGATGCCGGGCGCGACCGGCACCGTCCCCGGTGAGGTGTTCGCCTCGGCCGCGGCCCAGGTGGCCATCGCCGCCGGGCGCGACGACACGCTGCCCGTCCTCACCGGTGTGCGCATCGAGATCGAGGGCGACACGGTGACGCTGGCGTCCACCGACCGCTACCGCTTCGCGGTCCGCGAGTTCCTGTGGAAGCCGGAGGACCCGGAGGCGTCCGCGGTCGCCCTGGTGCCCGCCAAGACGCTCCTGGACACCGCCAAGGCCCTCACGAGCGGCGACAGCGTGATCCTGGCGCTGTCCGGCTCGGGCGCGGGAGAAGGCCTCATCGGCTTCGAGGGTGCCGGGCGTCGTACGACGACCCGTCTCCTGGAGGGCGACCTCCCGAAGTACCGCTCGCTGTTCCCGACGGAGTTCAACTCCATCGCCGTGATCGAGACAGCCCCCTTCGTGGAGGCCGTCAAGCGCGTGGCCCTGGTCGCCGAGCGGAACACTCCGGTGCGGCTGAGCTTCGAGCAGGGCGTGCTGATCCTGGAGGCCGGTTCCAGCGACGACGCACAGGCTGTGGAGCGCGTCGACGCGAACCTTGAGGGCGACGACGTGTCGATCGCCTTCAACCCGACGTTCCTGCTGGACGGCCTGAGCGCCATCGACTCCCCGGTGGCCCAGCTGTCCTTCACGACCTCGACCAAGCCCGCGCTGCTCAGCGGCAGGCCTGCCCTGGACGCCGAGGCGGACGAGGCCTACAAGTACCTGATCATGCCGGTCCGCCTCAGCGGCTGACCCGTACCGACGAGAACAACCGCAGGTCGGGGCATACCGCCCGGTTCTTATGAGCGCGTATGCCCACAGGTGTGCATGACCGTCCGGGTTTAGGCTCGGACACAGGTACGCAAGTGCCCTCATGCCACGTCGCACCCTAAGGAACAACTGATGGAGCTCGGTCTCGTCGGCCTCGGCAAGATGGGCGGCAACATGCGCGAGCGCATCCGCCGCGCAGGCCACACCGTCATCGGATACGACCGCAACCCGGACCTCGCCGATGTCCACAGCCTGGGAGAGCTTGTGGACAGGCTCAAGGGCCCCCGCGTCGTGTGGGTGATGGTCCCGGCCGGTGCCGCCACCCAGTCGACCGTCGACGAGCTGGGCGAACTCCTGGAGCCCGGTGACGTCGTCGTGGACGGCGGCAACTCGCGCTGGACGGACGACGAGAAGCACGCCGAGGAGCTGGGTGCCAAGGGCATCGGCTTCGTCGACGCGGGTGTCTCCGGCGGTGTGTGGGGCCTGAAGAACGGCTACGCGCTGATGGTCGGCGGCGACGCCGAGAACATCGCCAAGGTGCAGCCGGTCTTCGACGCGCTCAAGCCGGAGGGCGAGTTCGGGTTCGTGCACGCCGGGAAGGTCGGTGCCGGGCACTTCTCGAAGATGGTCCACAACGGCATCGAGTACGCCATGATGCAGGCCTATGCCGAGGGCTGGGAGCTCCTGGAGAAGGTCCACTCCGTCACCGACGTGCGCGAGGTGTTCCGGTCCTGGCAGGAGGGCACCGTCATCCGTTCCTGGCTGCTCGACCTGGCCGTCAACGCCCTCGACAGCGATGAGCACCTGGACAAGCTCAAGGGCTACGCGGAGGACTCCGGCGAGGGCCGCTGGACCGTCGAGGCGGCCATCGACAACGCCGTGCCGCTGCCCGCGATCACGGCCTCCCTCTTCGCGCGGTTCGCCTCCCGCCAGGAGGACTCGCCGCAGATGAAGATGGTCGCGGCCCTGCGCAACCAGTTCGGCGGCCACGCCGTCGAGACCAAGTAATCCACAGATCCACAGGCCCCGGGCCCGTGGATCCACAACCTGGGGGAGGTCGGTGAACGACCATGCATGTCACGCATCTGTCGCTGGCCGACTTCCGCTCCTACGCCGGGGTCGACGTCCCACTCGACCCCGGCGTCACCGCGTTCGTGGGCCCCAACGGCCAGGGCAAGACCAACCTCGTCGAGGCCATCGGCTATCTCGCCAACCTGGGCAGCCACCGCGTCTCCACCGACGCCCCGCTGGTCCGGGTGGGCGCCGACCGCGCGATCATCCGGGCGCAGGTCAGACAGGGCGAGCGGCAGCAACTGGTCGAGCTGGAGCTGAACCCCGGCCGCGCCAACCGGGCCCGTATCAACCGCTCCTCGCCGTCCAAGCCCCGGGACATCCTGGGCATCGTACGGACCGTGCTGTTCGCGCCCGAGGATCTCGCCCTGGTGAAGGGGGATCCCGGGGAGCGGCGGCGTTTTCTGGACGAGCTGATCACCGCGCGGTCGCCGCGTATGGCCGGTGTGCGGTCCGACTACGAGCGGGTGCTCAAGCAGCGCAACACCCTGCTGAAGTCGGCCGCGTTGGCACGGCGGCACGGCGGGCGGTCGATGGACCTGTCCACGCTCGACGTGTGGGACCAGCATCTCGCGCGCGTGGGCGCCGAGTTGCTCGCCCAGCGGCTCGATCTGATCGCCGCGGTGCAGCCCCTCGCGGACAAGGCGTACGAGCAACTGGCGCCCGGCGGCGGCCCGGTGGCCCTGGAGTACAAGCCGTCGGCGCCCGGTGAGGCGCACACCCGCGAGGACCTCTACGAGCAGGTGATGGCGGCGATCGCGGAGGCGCGCAAGCAGGAGATCGAACGGGGCGTCACCCTCGTAGGACCGCATCGGGACGATTTGATTCTCAAACTCGGTCAGTTGCCGGCCAAGGGGTACGCCTCGCACGGGGAGTCCTGGTCGTACGCGCTGGCGCTGCGGCTCGCGTCGTACGACCTGCTTCGGGCCGAGGGCAATGAGCCGGTGCTCGTGCTCGACGACGTGTTCGCCGAGCTGGACACGCGCCGCCGGGAGCGGCTGGCCGAGCTGGTGGCGCCCGGCGAGCAGGTGCTGGTGACGGCCGCGGTCGACGACGACGTACCGCACGTACTGGCGGGGACGCGGTACAGAGTGGCGGAGGGGGCGGTGGAGCGCGTATGAGCACCGAGGACGAACCTGTACCCCCGAAGGCCGTCGAGCCCTCCGGCGTCGACCTCGCGCGCGTGGCGTTGCGCGCCGCGAAGGAACAGGCACGCGCGCGTGGGGACGCGGCGCAGCAGAAGAAGCAGGCGCGGCGCGGGGGCCTGCGCTCCGGCGCGCGCGCCGACGGCCGCGACCCGATGGCGCTCGGTGCTGCGATCAACCGGCTGCTGAACGAACGCGGCTGGGAGACACCGGCCGCGGTGGGCGGTGTGATGGGCCGCTGGCCGCAGATCGTCGGCGAGGACCTGGCCAAGCACTGCGTACCGGAGCGGTACGACGAGGACGAGCGGGTGCTGGTCGTGCAGTGCGACTCGACGGCCTGGGCGACCCAGCTGCGGCACCTCACGCCCACGCTCGTGGCCAGGCTGAACGAGGATCTGGGGCACGGCACCGTACGGATGATCAAGGTGCTCAACCCCGGTGGACCGCCCCGCCGCTACGGCCCGCTGCGGGCTCCGGGCAGCACGGGTCCCGGCGACACCTACGGGTGACTGACATCACAGCGCGGGTGTCGGCGGGCGACCGGACGCGGTTGCGAATAGCGACCTGACCCAGGAGTAGCAAAGGGTTCATACCCGGAAGCGCTGAGTGCCGCTGTGAGCCTCTTTGAGCCCCGTTCCGCATATGGGGAGTCGGGAGAGACCGGTTGAGGGCGGCACATGCGGACTCAGGTACCGGCAAACCCCCATCACTGTCGGCGCTACCGGTAGACTGGAAGCAATCCCGCCCCACTTGTGGGACAGACACCGAGCAACGCTGACTAAGGCTTACCAACGCAACACGCCGCAGCCGCTCCGGCCACCAGCCTGAGCCTGGCTTGTGCTGTGCCAGAAAGGGCGCTTCGTGGCCGATTCCGGCAACCCCAACGAGAACATCCCGTCCACCGACGCCGGCGCCGACGGCGAGGCTCACTCCTCGAACGGCGAGGTCACCGGCTCGTACGACGCCAGCGCGATCACCGTCCTCGAAGGGCTGGACGCGGTCCGCAAGCGACCCGGTATGTACATCGGCTCGACCGGTGAGCGAGGCCTGCACCACCTGGTGCAGGAGGTCGTCGACAACTCCGTCGACGAGGCGCTGGCCGGCCACGCGGACACGATCGACGTCACGATCCTTCACGACGGCGGCGTGCGCGTCATCGACAACGGCCGCGGCATCCCGGTGGGCATCGTCCCGTCCGAGGGCAAGCCCGCCGTCGAGGTCGTGCTGACCGTGCTGCACGCGGGCGGCAAGTTCGGGGGCGGCGGCTACGCGGTCTCCGGCGGTCTGCACGGCGTGGGCGTCTCCGTAGTGAACGCGCTGTCCAGCAGGGTCGCCGTCGAGGTCAGGACCGACGGTTACCGCTGGACCCAGGACTACAAGCTGGGCGTCCCCACGGCCCCGCTCGCGCAGCACGAGGCCACGTCCGAGACCGGCACCTCGGTCACCTTCTGGGCCGACCCGGACATTTTCGAGACCACCGAGTACTCCTTCGAGACGCTGTCGCGGCGCTTCCAGGAGATGGCGTTCCTCAACAAGGGTTTGACCATCAAACTCACTGACGAGCGCGAGCTGGCCAAGGCCACGGCCGGTGCCGACGAGGCGGGTGCGGACGAGAAGGACGAAGTAAAGACCGTCACGTACCACTACGAGGGCGGCATCGTCGACTACGTGACGTACCTCAACTCCCGCAAGGGAGACGTGGTGCACCCGACGGTCATCGACCTGGAGGCGGAGGACAGGGAGAAGAGCCTCTCCCTTGAGGTCGCCATGCAGTGGAACAGTGGTTACAGCGAGGGTGTGTACTCCTTCGCCAACATCATCCACACGCATGAGGGCGGCACGCACGAAGAGGGCTTCCGGGCCGCGCTGACGTCACTGATCAACAAGTACGCGCGCGACAAGAAGCTGCTCCGCGAGAAGGACGACAACCTCACGGGCGACGACATCCGCGAGGGTCTGACCGCGATCATCTCGGTGAAGCTGGCCGAGCCGCAGTTCGAGGGCCAGACCAAGACCAAGCTCGGCAACACCGAGGCAAAGACCTTCGTACAGAAGGCCGTCTACGAGCACCTGAACGACTGGCTGGACCGCAACCCGAACGAGGCCTCGGACATCATCCGCAAGGGCATCCAGGCGGCCACCGCGCGCGTGGCGGCCCGCAAGGCCCGCGACCTCACCCGTCGCAAGGGCCTCCTGGAGACCGCGTCCCTGCCGGGCAAGCTGTCCGACTGCCAGTCGAACGACCCCACCAAGTGCGAGATCTTCATCGTCGAGGGCGACTCCGCCGGCGGCTCGGCCAAGTCCGGCCGTAACCCGCAGTACCAGGCGATCCTCCCGATCCGCGGCAAGATCCTCAACGTCGAGAAGGCCAGGATCGACAAGATCCTTCAGAACCAGGAGATCCAGGCACTGATCTCCGCCTTCGGCACCGGAGTCCACGAGGACTTCGACATCGCCAGGCTGCGCTATCACAAGATCATCCTGATGGCGGACGCCGACGTCGACGGACAGCACATCAGCACCCTGCTGCTGACCTTCCTGTTCCGCTTCATGCGGCCGCTGGTCGAGGCCGGGCACGTGTTCCTGTCGCGCCCCCCGCTCTACAAGATCAAGTGGGGCCGTGACGACTTCGAGTACGCGTACTCGGACCGCGAGCGCGACGCCCTGATCGAGCTGGGCCGACAGAACGGCAAGCGCATCAAGGAAGACTCGATCCAGCGCTTCAAGGGTCTCGGCGAGATGAACGCCGAGGAGCTGCGCATCACCACGATGGACCAGGAGCACCGCGTCCTCGGCCAGGTCACCCTGGACGACGCCGCGCAGGCCGACGACCTGTTCTCGGTCCTCATGGGCGAGGACGTCGAGGCGCGCCGCCAGTTCATCCAGCGCAACGCCAAGGACGTCCGCTTCCTCGACATCTGAGTCGGTCTCAGCTGACCGCATCAGGAAGGATCTTCACCAGCAATGGCCGACGAGAACACTCCCAGCACGCCTGAAGAGGGCGTCATCACCCAGCGCGTCGAGCCCGTAGGGCTTGAGACGGAGATGCAGCGCTCGTACCTCGACTACGCGATGTCCGTCATCGTGTCGCGCGCCCTGCCCGACGTCCGGGACGGCCTCAAGCCCGTCCACCGCCGCGTCCTGTACGCCATGTACGACGGCGGCTACCGGCCCGAGAAGGGCTTCTACAAGTGCGCCCGTGTCGTCGGCGACGTCATGGGCAACTACCACCCGCACGGCGACTCCTCGATCTACGACGCGCTGGTCCGCCTCGCGCAGCCGTGGTCGATGCGGATGCCGCTGGTGGACTCCAACGGCAACTTCGGCTCCCCGGGCAACGACCCCGCCGCCGCCATGCGCTACACCGAGTGCAAGCTGGCGCCGCTGTCCATGGAGATGGTCCGTGACATCGACGAGGAGACCGTCGACTTCACGGACAACTACGACGGCCGCTCCCAGGAGCCGACCGTCCTGCCCGCCCGCTTCCCGAACCTGCTGATCAACGGCTCGGCGGGCATCGCGGTCGGCATGGCCACCAACATCCCGCCGCACAACCTCCGTGAGGTCGCGGCGGGCGCCCAGTGGTGCCTGGAGAACCCCGAGGCCTCCCACGAGGAGCTGCTCGACGCGCTGATCGAGCGCATCAAGGGCCCCGACTTCCCGACCGGCGCGCTCGTCGTCGGCCGCAAGGGCATCGAGGAGGCGTACCGCACCGGGCGCGGCTCGATCACCATGCGCGCGGTCGTCGAGGTCGAGGAGATCCAGAACCGCCAGTGCCTGGTGGTCACGGAACTGCCCTACCAGACCAACCCCGACAACCTCGCGCAGAAGATCGCCGACCTGGTGAAGGACGGCAAGGTCGGCGGCATCGCGGACGTCCGCGACGAGACGTCGTCCCGTACCGGCCAGCGCCTGGTCATCGTCCTCAAGAGGGACGCGGTCGCCAAGGTCGTACTGAACAACCTCTACAAGCACACGGATCTCCAGTCGAACTTCAGCGCCAACATGCTGGCCCTGGTCGACGGCGTGCCGAGGACCCTCTCCCTGGACGCGTTCATCCGGCACTGGGTGGCGCACCAGATCGAGGTCATCGTCCGCCGTACGAAGTTCCGGCTGCGCAAGGCCGAGGAGCGGGCGCACATCCTGCGTGGCCTCCTGAAGGCCCTGGACGCCATCGACGAGGTCATCGCGCTGATCCGGCGCAGCGACACCGTGGACATCGCGCGCACGGGCCTGATGGGCCTCCTGGAGATCGACGAGATCCAGGCGAACGCGATCCTGGAGATGCAGCTCCGCCGACTGGCCGCCCTGGAGCGCCAGAAGATCATCCAGGAGCACGACGAACTCCAGGCGAAGATCGCCGAGTACAACGCGATCCTGGCCTCCCCGGTCCGCCAGCGCGGCATCGTCAGCGAGGAACTCGCGGCGATCGTCGAGAAGTTCGGCGACGACCGCAAGACGATGCTGGTGCCCTTCGACGGCGACATGTCCATCGAGGACCTCATCGCCGAAGAGGACATCGTCGTCACCATCTCGCGCGGCGGCTACGTCAAGCGCACCAAGGCGGACGACTACCGCTCCCAGAAGCGCGGCGGCAAGGGCGTACGCGGCACGAAGCTCAAGGAAGACGACATCGTCGACCACTTCTTCGTGTCGACGACCCACCACTGGCTGCTGTTCTTCACCAACAAGGGCCGCGTCTACCGCGCGAAGGCGTACGAACTCCCGGACGCCGGCCGCGACGCGCGCGGCCAGCACGTGGCGAACCTGCTCGCCTTCCAGCCGGACGAGGCGATCGCGGAGATCCTCGCGATCCGTGACTACGAGGCGGCGCCCTACCTGGTCCTCGCGACCAAGGGGGGATTGGTGAAGAAGACGCCTCTGAAGGATTACGATTCGCCCCGTTCCGGCGGTGTCATCGCGATCAACCTCCGTGAGACGGAGGACGGTTCCGACGACGAACTGATCGGCGCCGAACTCGTCTCGTCCGAGGACGATCTGCTGCTGATCAGCAAGAAGGCACAGTCGATCAGGTTCACCGCGACCGACGACGCCCTGCGCCCCATGGGGCGTGCCACCTCCGGTGTCAAGGGCATGAGTTTCCGCGAGGGCGACCAGCTTCTCTCGATGAATGTTGTTCGACCCGGTACGTTCGTGTTCACTGCCACAGACGGCGGGTACGCGAAGCGGACCGCCGTCGACGAGTACCGCGTCCAGGGTCGCGGCGGCCTGGGTATCAAGGCCGCCAAGATCGTCGAGGACCGCGGTTCTCTCGTCGGCGCGCTGGTGGTCGAGGAGACCGACGAGATCCTCGCCATCACGCTGTCCGGCGGTGTGATTCGTACGCGAGTCAACGAGGTCAGGGAGACGGGCCGTGACACCATGGGCGTCCAACTGATCAACCTGGGCAAGCGCGATGCCGTCGTAGGTATCGCTCGTAACGCCGAGGCGGGATCCGAGGCGGAGGAAGTCGTCGGCGACGAAGCCGTCGACGAGACCGCCGAGGGTGTCGCGACCACCGGCACTGACGAGGGTGACGCACCCTCGGTCGAGTAGCACGAGGAGAGAGTCATCGTGAGCGGAGCCACGGGCGCCGGATCGACCGGTACGGACACGGACGGCGGCGGCCGTGGCTCCGCCGCGAACGCGACAGATCCGCACACGACCCAACTGCGTGCGATCGACGTGAAGAAGGCCGACTCGCACGCGCCCGACGCACATGGATCCCAGGGATCCCAGGGGGGAACCGTGACGGACACCCGAGGTCCGGGCACTCAGCAGCAGCAGCAGCAGTCGGCCGGGGCGGGCGCCAAGGCTCCGGCCCAGGGGCAGCAGGCGCCCCAGCCGCCCGCACCGCCGACGGCGTCCCCGCTGCCGGGTTCGCCGCTGCCCGGTGAGCGCCAGTCGCAGCAGGCGGCCGGGCCGTACCACCCGCCGCAGGCCTACCCCACGCAGCCGCCCGCCGCCGCCCAGAGCGGTGCCGTACGGCGTCCGCGCACGGGCGCGCGCACCGCGCCGCGCACCCGCAAGGCGCGGCTGCGGGTGGCGAAGGCCGACCCGTGGTCGGTGATGAAGGTCAGCTTCCTGCTCTCCATCGCGCTGGGCATCTGCACGGTCGTGGCGTCCGCGGTGCTGTGGATGGTCATGGACGCGATGGGGGTCTTCTCGACGGTCGGCGGCACGATCTCGGAGGCGACCGGCTCGAACGAGTCGAACGGCTTCGACCTTCAGTCCTTCCTGTCCCTCCCGCACGTCCTGACCTTCTCGGGGATCATCGCGGTCATCGACGTCGTCCTGGCGACGGCCCTCGCGACGCTCGCCGCGTTCATCTACAACCTCTCCGCCGGCTTCGTCGGCGGCATCGAGCTGACGCTCGCCGAGGACGAGTGAGAAGTCGGACGAGAACGCGGGTGTACGGGGGTTGAAACCTCCGTCGGCGGTCCTGTGACTATCGATTTTGGGACTGCCCATGTCGTGCGCTAATCTTCAGGAGTCAGCGCGCGGGACACACTCCGCAGAGCGCGGCGGGGCTATAGCTCAGTTGGTTAGAGCGCATCCCTGATAAGGATGAGGCCACAGGTTCAAATCCTGTTAGCCCCACCAGCACGAAGACCCCCAGCCAGTCGTGGTTGGGGGTTTTTGGCGTCTACGGCCGCTGAACCGCGGGTCAGGACCGCAGCCAGACGCGGCGGTGTCGCGCGACGGCGTAGACCTGCTCGATCTGCTTGGCCGTCAGCCTGCCGGTGAGGGGACCGAGCGCGGACACCTCGCGCTCCTGGTAGATCCGTACGGTGTACTGCGTCGCGGCGCGGTGCAGTGAGGTCACGCCGACGAAGACGAGGACCGGTTCCACCGGGACGGGGAAACCGCAGTGCCGCTCCAACACGCCCTGGACGTAGGCAGCCTCTGCTTTGCTCGCCCTGGCGTACGGGGTCGGCTGACCCCCGTTGACCTTGGCCATGGTGTCGCCCACCCAGACCGAGGCGCCCTGGTGGCACTTGGTGTTGATGCTGAACACTCCGCCGGGGCCGATCAGCAAGTGGTCGATGTCACCACCGTTGGACTTGGGTACGCCGTGCAGGACGCGCCAGCCATGACGGGAGAGCCGCGCCAGCTCCCGGCCCACCCGCCGTTCCCCTTCGAGTCCGACGTACCAGCTGTCCCACTCCGAGGGGCGTCTCAGCACCCTCGTCAAGAGCCGCTGAGCCGGCGACGGGCCACGGGCGGCTATCGCCTCGATCAGGGCCGCGCCCGGGCGGTTCTCCGCGAGATCGTCGGCGACGGTCGCCTTCGGCAGCTCCACCGGCCGAGCGGGGAGGCGCGGGGCGGTCGGCTCGGGGTGCCGAACAGGCTCTCCGGGGGGTGCTTCCGGGCGTTCAGCCGAGTGTGTGGGCGCAGTGGAACGAAGAGTCAGCGAAGCGCCGAGATGGTGCCGCAGCAGGGCCAGGGCCTCGCCCTGATACCGCTGCTCCTTGATCGTGACCACCTTCGTCGGCCGGTCCGCCCAGGCGACGGTGGTGCCATCCGGAAGGTTGACGTAGAGCCGATCCTTGCCGTGTCGTTTCCACGCTTTCACCGTGAGATTCACCGTGAGATCGCCCATTGGCCCGCCCCCGAATATGTGCCGTCCGCACATACATGGCAGCAGCAGACCAGGTGACGGACAAGAGCGCCGGGGCAACATGGCCGAGTAATGGCAGCACTGAGACCCCCGACCGCGACCGGCCGGGGGTATTCACTTCAGGGGCTTCTCTGGAGCGTTGTACGCAAGTTCGCCGCTGTGTCAGAGATGTCGGGGCGGTGGGTGAGTGGTGCGGTGGCGCGGGTCGGGCGTCAGCGCTGGAGGGGGGCCGCCAGGGGTGCCGTCTGCTCGGTGTGGGCCGGGTCGGTGGAGTCGGTGGTGGTCTCCGTGGCCTCGTCCGTGTCCGTCGGCGGGCGGTGGCGGCAGCTGGGGGACTTGCCGTGGGCCTCGGCCCGGATGCGCTGCTTCATCGTGGGGGGCAGGGACCTGGTGACGGACCAGGGGGAGATCGTCGGTGCCGCCGGCTGTGCGGTGGCGCTGGTGGCGGTCGCCCCGGAGCGGAGCGTCGCCGCGGTGGCGGCCGTCGCGGTGATCGTGATGAGTCCGAGCGCGGTGCACAGCGAGATGAAGGCGGTGACGAAGGCGGTCCACAGCTTCATGACCTTGATCTGGGTCATGGCCCCTCACTTTCAGGTTGGGCGATTTGCGTACTTTCCTCATGATGTGTATGGGCGTCGCGAAGTGTGGGACCGCCGGTCGTGGCGCGTCGATGTTCTGATGAACACCACTCGGATGGGTGCAAGAGGGAAGGAAAGTGAAGGAAGAGGAGGAATCGGGGCCAAATTAACGGTCCGTGGGGGTGTGATCACCCTCCGATCGGAGCGGTTCCATCCGCTTCTACTGCGCTGTCCCGGGCGGGAGTTGGCCGCGGAGGCAGGTCACCGATCGGTCTCGGTCGGTGTGTATAGTCGGGCGACAGAGGTCCCCTACGTCAAGGAAAGACGAGGTCGCGCGGTGAAGAAGCTTCTCCTGGTCGCACTGGCCGCCATCGGCGGGCTCCTCGTGTACCGCCAGATCCAGGCGGATCGCGCCGAGCAGGATCTGTGGACGGAGGCGACCGACTCCGTGCCCACGGGTTCGTGAGTACCGAGATCCAGTTCTGAGCACGCCCCGACCGCCTGGCGGTCGGGGCTTTGTGTTGCGCCGTCACGCGAACCCGGTTACCGCCGCCACGACCCGGGCGTTTCGGACGCTTGCACTAATTGCCGGGATGCCACGCGCGCGTGCGGGGCAGGATGGGCCACGTCCGGAGCAACGACGAGGGGTGGCGCGTGATGGGGCGGCGGCGTACGGCGTGGTGGCGGACCCGGACGCGCACGTGGGCGTGGGCGTGGGCGTGGACGCGAGCACAGGGCGGCCGTACCCCCGGTGTCGTACGACGTGCCGGTGTCGTCGTCGCCGTGCTGTGCGCGACCGTCGCCCTGGTGGGGCAGCCCGCCGTCGCGGCCGGGGCGCCGGGCTCCTACGGGTACGACAAGGGCGACCGGGCCGTCAACGGCGCGACCGGTCCGGCGGACGCCGTAGGCCTGAAAACCGGGGGGACGTACCGGAGTTCCCTTCCGCAGGGCGCCACCCTCTACTACGGCCTCACGCTCGACGCCGTGTCCGACGTCTACGCCTCCGTCACCGCCGTGCCCCCGGCCGGCACCACGGTCGCCGCCACCGACGGCATCAGGGTGTCGTTGCGGAACGCCGCCGGAACCGCCTGCACCCACCGGAGCGCCACCTTCGGGGCCAGCAGGAGCCCGTACCCGGTGGCCGCCTGGGCCGTGCGGGAGCCGGGCAACGCGCTGTGCAAGGGGGACGGCCAGTACTACGTGGTCGTCGAACGCGTCGACGCGTCGACTTCCTCGTCGGACACCTGGGGGCTGGAACTCACCGTGGTGTCGGAGCCGCCGCTCACCGAGGCCGGTACCTCCGACGCGCCCCAGGACTGGAACTCCGCCTCGCCCGAGCCCGTCACGGGCGAGGTCAGGAGCCGTGCGGGCGGTTCGGGGTTCGCCGGGGCGGTCGCCGTCGGACAGGGCGTCTGGCGAGGTGACATCGCGCCCGGCGGGACCCTCTTCTACAAGGTGCCGGTCGACTGGGGCCGGCAGCTGTCCGTCACCGCCGACCTGGAGGCCTCGGACGCGGGCAGCGGCTATGTGAGCCGCGCGCTCGACCTGGCGCTCTACAACCCCGTGCGGGCCTCCGTCGACGAGGCGGGCGTCAGCTATCAGGGCGGTCGGAGATCGGCCGCCCTCGACGCCCTGCCGCCCGTCGAGTACCGCAACCGCTATTTCGTCGTCGACCACGCGAGCGGGATGCGCTTCGCCGGGTCGTACTACCTCGTCGTGCACCTGGCCCCGCAGGTGGCCGACGACTTCGGCCAGGGGCCGTTCCAGGTGACGCTGCGCGTGCGGGTCGCCGGTACGGCGCACTCGGGGCCCGGGTACGCGGGGCGGTCCGAACCCCGGAACGCCTTCGACCTCACCGCACAGGACCGCGCGGCGGCCGTGACAGGGAGCGGCGGGGGAGGCGACACCGCGATGAAGGTGCTCGCGGTGGCCGGAATCGGCGCGGGCAGCGTGCTGTTGGCGACGCTCGGCGCGTGGACGGTGGCGGCCCGGCGCCGGACCGCGACGTAGCGGCCCGCCGTACCCCTCCTGACACCTGTCGGTCAGACGCGGGCCAGCGCCCAGAACCCCACGGCGTAGCAGGCCAGCGCCAGCAGCAGGACCGGTATAGCCACCTTCGCGGGCGGCCCGGGGCGACGCCGGGCACGCCTGCCACGGTGCTGCGGGAACGGCGACGCGGTGGGCGGAACCAGCGGGACCTGGGCGGTGTATGAAGCGGTGGAGGCTTCGCCGCGCGGCTGGGGGGAGGGCAGGACATGGGGGACATAGGGGATCTGCGGAGTCTGCGGGGGCGGCAGATGGAAGCTGCCGGTGTCCGACATCGTGGTCGGTGTGGGGGTAGGGGTAGGGGTTGAGGTCGGGGTCGGGGTTGGGGTCGGGATGGACGGCTGGGGGACGACGTCCTGTTGAGGGTCGAGGAGGCCGGAGCCCGCGCCGCCCGCAGCCACACCCGTACCCGCAGCCACACCCGTACCCACACCCGCACCTGTACCCGTACTCGCACCGGTCTCAGGTCCCGTCCCACGCGACGGTGTCGACCCCGTGTCCACCCCGGAAGCCCGCGTCAGCGGTCCCTCGGGTGCGAACCCCGTTGGCAGCGGCCCCACTTGGTCGAAGATCTCGATCAACTCGTCGTCGGGGCCGGGGTCCGGCAGGAGTTCCACGGCCGCCGCGAGCGCCTTGCGCGCCCCCGTGGCCGTACGGAAGCGAGCCCCTGGATCGGGCTGTAGCAGCATCGCCACGACCTGCCACAGCGGCTCGGGAACGCTCTTGGGCGCCCCCGGGGTCCCGTGCTCGGCGAAGTACTGGATGAGCGCCTTGGCGTCCGGCTTGGCCCCCTCCAGCAGATACAACGCCACCAGTCCTACGGCGAACAGGTCGGCGGGGAAGTCGGGTTCGGCGCCCATCATCTGTTCGGGCGCGAGGTAACCCGGCGTGCCCACCACGAGGTTGGTCTCGGTCAGGCGCGCTTCGCCCAGCCGCATCGCGATGCCGAAGTCGGACAGGCGCAGCCGTGGACGGGCCGTGCCGGTGGCTTCGAGGAGCAGGTTGGCGGGCTTGATGTCCCGGTGCACGACACCTTCCGCGTGCACCGCGGCGAGGCCGGAGAGGAGCTGATCGAGCAGTGTGCAGACGAACGAGGGGGGCAACGGGCCGTAGTCCCCGATGAGATGGACCAGCGAACCGCCGGCCACCAGGTCCATGGTGAACAGGACCTTGTCGTCGTCGGCGGCCCAGCTGGCCGGTGCGAGCACATGGGGGTGGTCGATCCGCAGCGCCTGCTCGCGTACGAAGCGCAGCAGCGAGTGTGCGTCGCTCTGTTGCAGGACCTTGGCCGCGACGTAGCGGCGCCGGCGGTGGTCCCAGGCGCGCCAGACCGCGCCGACACCTCCGCGCCCGATCGGGTCGACCAGTTCGTACCGGCCGGCGAAGACCTCACCCATGGCTGTACGTCGCTCCTCCCCCTGTGGCTACCTCCGTTGCTTCCCCCGAGACGAGCGATACGACTCCCCCTTGTGTTCCCCTCGCGTCCCGCTCGCGGCAGTTGCCGTGAGCCCGGCTGTCGAACCCCCGATCGACGGCCGGGCCGTGGTGCTCAGCTCTGGTGGGACTGGTAGTGCGCGACCGCGTCGGAGGTACGGCCGGCGCCGTACACCCGGAGGAACTCTGCCAGTTCGGGGTGGCTCGGGGCGAGGGTGTCGGCCGCGTCGATGATGTCGCCCGCGGCGGCCACCGAGCGCAGCAGTGACTGGATCTCGCGGACCACCCGTTTGACCGTGGGCGCGCCCGAACTGCTCGTCGTGGTCGTGGTGTTGCTGAGCACCGAGCCCCCCTGGGACTTCTTGATCTCGTCCATCCGCTCGGTCGCCTCGGCCGCGCTCACGCTGCCGTCCGCGACCTGTCCCGCCAGGTCCTGCAACAACTGCACCCGCTGCACCACCGCGGGATTGCCGATCTTCGCCCGCTGACCGCTCATCAGCTGGGACAGCATCGGCGCGGACAGTCCCAACACCCCCGCGAGACGAGCCTGGTTGAGGCCAAGATCGTCGATGAGCTTACGGAAGAGCGCCCCCAAAGGCTCCCCGTACCAATTCCGCTGCAGCTCCCGCGCTCTGGCGGTGGCTTCCTGCTGTGCGGCGTCCATTGCGTCTCCCCATCGCTTCCCCAAAACCGCGGTTCGCTCTAGCGAACCACGACGAGCATCTTACGGAGAGTGGTCGTCCACCGGGAGCCCCAAGTTTTTGCGAGATACCGGGGGTGACCCGGTACGCTGGTCTCCGAAGCCCGCCGGTGTGTGGTTCACCGGTCGGATGCTTCCCTAGCGGGGCCTTAGCTCAGTTGGTAGAGCGCTGTCTTTGCATGGCAGATGTCAGGGGTTCGACTCCCCTAGGCTCCACATCCCGCACCGGCCGGTCGCCCTCAGTGGCGTCCGGCCGGTGTTTGTTTGTGCTCGCGAGGTGACGTGCGTCATATAAATGGCGGCTCGTCGTTGCAGTTGTTTGCGCAAATATCGGTGCCGGGTGAGGTCCGCCGGGGTGGTGGGGCGGTGGTCGGCACAGTGTGGGGAACGTGTGTCCCCGTGTGCGGGACGTGTGTGAGCTGGCTGAATACGATCGTGTAGTCAGGGGTGTGCGGTCCGTTAAGGGAGTCCCTGCGGTACTTGTTCACCTGGGGCGTTGCAAACGTCATCGCGGGCAGATTGCGTAAATCAAGGGAGTTCCTCCGCCCGCGCGACTGTTCCACGTGAAACATCGAGGTGGGGCAGGAAACCCTCAAGTCTCCTGCCCCACCTCGATGTTGACGGTGCGTCTGATGTCGGGACGTCAGCGGTGCTCGTCGCGGTCCACGGCCTCCGCGGCCTCGTCCTCGGCCTGCTTCGCCTGGACCTCGGGGTCGAGCACGGACCGACCGCTGCCGTCCACTGAGGAGAGACGGCCCGTCTCGGGCACCTCGGTCGCGGCGGGGGGCTCGACCAGCCAGTCCGGGTTGGCCTGCTTGTCCCACCACTTCCAGGCGGCGAAAGCACCGCCCGCCAGGATGCCCAGCACCGCCAGCCCCTTCGCGAGCCGGCCCGCCCTCGCCCGCCGCTCGTGCTTGCGGACCAGCTTCTGGATCTCCTCGGGCGAGACCTGGCCACGCAGCGCGGCGAGCGCCGCCGCACCGCGCGCGGCTGCCTCGTCCCTGACCGGACCGGCGGCGGCGACCGCCTGCTCGATCCGCGGCCGGGAGTACTCGGCGGCCTGCTGGGCGGCCCTGCGGGTGCGGACGGCGGCCTCCTGGGCCGCCTGGTCGACCTTCGGCGGCACATGGGTGCGGGCCAGTTCCAGACGTGGTGCGAGATGGGCGTCGTACTGCACACGGGCCTGGTCGGCGGCCAGGGACACCTTGGGCGCGAGTCGTACACGTGCCTCGTGGGCGTAGTACGCGGCCTTGTCCTTGGCCGTGTCGGCGTAGGGCGCCACCACTTCCGCGGCGTGCAGCACGCTGTCCTTCGCCGAGCCGGTCGCGGAGCGCACGCTGTCGATGCGGGTCACGGGTTCCTCCTCCTCGGTGGCGTACGTTTCTTCGTCTGTCCACCCAAATAGGGATCATGCCTGCCAGACGGCTACCGGGCATGTGAGGGCGGGCATCCGGGTCACGATCACGGGTAATAGCGGATGAATACGGGGGAACTGGGGGAACGGGGGCTTGTCGTCGACAATGCCACGGATCCTCGCCGCCTGCCCCCGTCCCGGAGTCACTCGGCCGGATTTCTGCGACCCGCCCTGACCCGACCCGCCCCGACCGGACCCGACCCGCCGGACAGGGCCTGGGACAGCGGGCGACTCGGCGCGGTCGGCGTGCGAGGATCTGGGGGTCACAGAAAGACAACGGAAGGCAGATCGTGGCTGAGCAGCTTTACGCCACCCTGAAGACCAGCCTTGGCGACATCGAGGTCCGGCTGCTGCCGAACCACGCTCCCAAGACGGTCCAGAACTTCGTCGAGCTCGCCACGGGTGAGCGTGAGTGGACCAACCCCGAGACGGGCGAGAAGTCCAAGGACAAGCTCTACGACGGCACGGTCTTCCACCGGGTGATCAGCGGTTTCATGATCCAGGGCGGGGACCCGCTGGGCAACGGCACCGGCGGCCCCGGCTACCAGTTCGCGGACGAGTTCCACCCGGACCTGCGCTTCGACAAGCCCTATCTGCTCGCCATGGCCAACGCCGGTCCGGGCACCAACGGCTCGCAGTTCTTCGTCACCGTCTCCCCGACGGCCTGGCTGACCCGCAAGCACACCATCTTCGGTGAGGTCACCGACCCGGCGAGCCAGAAGGTCGTGGACACCATCGCGACCGCGGCGACCAACCCGCGCACCGACCGCCCGCTCCAGGACGTGGTCATCGAGTCGGTCGTCGTCGAGACCCGCTAGGGCAGGACACCGGCTCTTACCGACGGGAACCAAACGCCCCGTTCATCCGTAAGGATGGGCGGGGCGGTGCATTGCGTACGAAGGATTGAGGGGACCCCATGGACCAGGCGCCAGGCAGCCCGCAGGGCCCGGAGGAACAGCGGCCCCCGGACGCCCAGAGCCTGCCGGGTTGTTATCGCCACCCGGACCGCGAGACCGGCATCCGCTGCACCCGCTGCGAGCGCCCGATCTGCCCCGAGTGCATGGTCAGCGCCTCGGTCGGCTTCCAGTGCCCGGAGTGCGTGCGCGGCGGCTCCGGCACGGGGCACGCCCCGACCGCGGCCCAGCCCCGCACGATCGCCGGCGGCAGGGTGGCGGCGGACCCGCGGCTCGTGACCAAGATCCTGATCGGGATCTGCGTCGCCGCGTATCTGGTTCAGCGGGTTGGCGGCCAGTTCACGGACAATTTCGATCTGATCGGCAAGGTCTCGGCCACCGGTCTGCCGCCCTACGACGGCGTATCCGCGGGGCAGTGGTACCGGCTGCTGACCGCGATGTTCCTGCACGCCAGCCCGATCCACATCATCTTCAACATGATGAGCCTGTGGTGGATCGGCGGTCCCTTGGAGGCGGCCCTCGGCCGCGCCCGCTATCTCGCGCTCTACTTCGTCTCGGGTCTCGCGGGCAGCGCGCTCACCTATCTGATCGCCGCCCCGAACCAGCCCTCGCTCGGCGCCTCCGGCGCCATCTTCGGCCTTCTGGGAGCGACTGGCATTCTGCTGCGCCGCCTCAACTACGACCTGCGGCCGCTCATCGCCATCCTGGTGATCAACCTGATCTTCACCTTCAACCCGGGAATGAACATCGCCTGGGAAGCCCACATCGGCGGCCTCGTAGCCGGATTCATCACGGGCTACGCGATGGTCCACGCCCCCCGCGAGCGGCGGGCCCTGATCCAGTACGGCACCTGTGCGGTCGTACTCGTGATCGTCGTGGTGTTGACGCTGATCAGGACGGCTCAGCTCAGCTGATATCAAACCGTTGTCCACAGTGCGTGGCGGATCTTGTGCATACCGTGGAGAACAGCTGTGCCCCCTGTCACCGACCCGTGTTTGTGCAGGTCAGGCAGGGGGCGAACAGGCTTGCGGTTGCCGGTGTGTCAGTCACACCAGCGTCAACACCCAGTGGGTTATCCACAGATCGTCGTTCTTTTTCCCCAGGCTCGCTGTGGATACTTCTCTGGCCTGTGGATAACTCAGTGGAAAGCCGTGGGCAGAGCTACTTCCACTGGGTCGAGACGCCGAACCCGGCGGCGATGAAGCCGAAGCCCACCACGATGTTCCAGTTGTCCAGGCTGTCGATGGGCATGGAGCCGTCGGTGACGTAGAAGACGACGATCCAGGCCAGTCCGATGACGAACATGGCCAGCATGACCGGAGCGACCCAGGCACGGCTGTTCAACTTGATGGCGGTCGCCGTCTTCGCCGGCGGCGGCGTGTAGTCGGCCTTCTTGCGGATACGTGACTTCGGCACGAGGGTCTCTCCTGTCGATGCGCTGCGTGGCCGCGCAGGGAACTGGGGCGGGCTCCGGGGCAGCGTACAAGGGGACACTGAGTGCTCCCCCGGGCGTCCGTTAGCGTAGTGCTTCCGCGGCGCCGAAGGAGATAAGGGTACGTTGAGCAATTCTGCCGACTCCCCCGGGACGGGTACCAGTCCTGCCGGTATCCGCCGTTTCCGTCCCGTGCGGATTCTCACGGTGGCCGTCTTCGCCCTCGCGGGGCTCATCTTCTTCACCAGTTTCAACACCGCCAAGGGCACCAACATCCGCACGGACGCCTCCCTGCTGAAGCTGTCCGACCTCATCCAGAACCGCAGCGAGAAGAACGGCCGGCTCGACGACGCCAACAGCGTCCTGCGCGACGAGGTCGACGCGCTCCGCAAGGAGGACGACACCGGCACGGGCGCCGACGACGAGAAGCTGACGAAGCTGGAGCGGAGCGCGGGCGCGCAGCAGCTCAAGGGCAAGGCCGTCACCGTCACCCTCAATGACGCCCCGCCCAACGCCACCGCCAAGCTCCCCGGCTATCCCGAGCCGCAGCCCGACTACCTGGTCATCCACCAGCAGGACCTCCAGGCCGTGGTGAACGCCCTCTGGCAGGGCGGCGCCCAGGGCATCAAGGTCATGGACCAGCGGCTGATCGCGACCAGTGCCGTGCGCTGTGTGGGCAACACCCTGATCCTCCAGGGCCGGGTCTACTCACCGCCGTACAAGATCACGGCCGTCGGCGACCCGGGGAAGCTCCAGCAGGCGCTGGCCGCGTCCAAGGCGATCCAGAACTACATGGTGTACGTCAACGTCTACGGGCTCGGGTGGAAAGTGACCGACGACGGGACGGTGACTCTTCCCGGGTACTCGGGCACAGTGGATCTGCACTACGCGAAGCCAGTGGAGTAGGCGTCCG
This sequence comes from Streptomyces sp. NPDC002276, assembly GCF_053891435.1. NCBI lineage: Bacteria > Bacillati > Actinomycetota > Actinomycetes > Kitasatosporales > Streptomycetaceae > Streptomyces > Streptomyces sp. NPDC002276. Next base: position 353,419 of record NZ_JBSFCQ010000008.1, read on the forward strand.
TACGGGAGCTGCCGGTGCGCGTGATCGTCAGGAGCGTCAGCGAACTCTGCATCACCGTGGGCACCCTGATCGTCCTCTTCGTGGTCTACGTGCTCTTCTGGACCGGTGTGAAGGCCGACCACACGATGAGCGATCAGATCCACCAGCTCCAGAACCAGTGGTCGCGGCAGACCGCCCGCCCCAAGGCGGCCCCCACACCCACCGCCCCGGCGAAACCGGCCGCGTACAAGGACGGCAGGCCCTTCGCGATCATGTACATCCCGCGGCTTGGTTTCACGTGGAACAAGCCGGTTCTTGAGGACACCGACGTCAGCACCCTCCAGAAGGGGCTCGGGCACTACGCCGGAACCGCGCGACTCGGGCAGGTCGGGAACTTCGCGGTGGCCGGGCACCGGCGGACCTACGGCAACCCCTTCGTGAACTTTCCCGAGCTCCGCAAGGGTGACGCGATCGTGCTGACCGACGGGACGACCTGGTTCACGTATCGGATCGACAAAGGGCCTTACAAAACAGTGCCGACTGACATTGAGGTGATCGATCCTGTGCCACGTAAGTCCGGGTACACGGCCTCGGGCCGCTATCTCACGCTGACCACGTGCGATCCGGAGTGGGGGCACAGCCACCGGCTGATCGTCTGGGCACACCTTGACTCCACACAGCCTGTGGAGGCCGGGAAACCAGCCGCGCTGCGCCGTTAGTCTGGTGGCGTACGGCGTGAGTCTGGTGCCGTGGTGCGACGGAAGGGACGGCATGTACGGCTGGATCTGGCGGCATCTGCCGGGCAACGCGTGGGTCAAGGCGCTGATTTCGCTCGTCCTTGCCCTGGCCGTGGTCTACATCCTCTTCCAGTACGTCTTCCCGTGGGCCGAACCGCTGCTGCCCTTCAACGATGTGACGGTGGACAACCAGTGAGTGCACGGATTCTCGTCGTCGACAACTACGACAGCTTCGTCTTCAACCTGGTCCAGTACCTGTACCAGCTGGGCGCCGAGTGCGAGGTGCTGCGCAACGACGAGGTGTCGACCGCGCACGCCCAGGACGGCTTCGACGGCGTCCTCCTCTCGCCCGGCCCCGGCACCCCCGAGGAGGCCGGCGTCTGCATCGAGATGGTGCGGCACTGCGCCTCGACCGGGGTGCCCGTCTTCGGCGTCTGCCTCGGCATGCAGTCGATGCAGGTGGCCTACGGCGGCGTCGTGGACCGCGCCCCCGAACTGCTGCACGGCAAGACCTCGCTCGTCGAGCACGAGGGCGGAGGCGTCTTCGCCGGACTGCCCTCGCCCTTCACCGCGACCCGCTACCACTCCCTGGCGGCCGAGCCGGCGACTGTACCGGCCGAGCTGGAAGTCACCGCCCGGACGCACGACGGCATCATCATGGGCCTGCGCCACCGCGAACTGCCCGTCGAGGGCGTCCAGTTCCACCCGGAGTCGGTGCTCACCGAGCACGGCCACCGGATGCTGGCCAACTGGCTGGTGGAGTGCGGCGACCAGGGTGCCGTGGCGAGGTCGGCGGGGCTCGCCCCGGTGGTGGGCAGGGCCACGGCGTGACCGCGCTGCGCCCCGAGCGCGAGTCCGAGGCCTCGTACGGGGAGCAGCCGTACGGGGAGCCGGGCGCGTTCGAGGAGTGGTACGACGCGTCGGCCCAGGGCGCGTCCGGCGTGCCGTACGGTCCGATCGACGAAGAGACCATGGCGCTGCGGATACCGGAGCCGCCGGTACGGCGAGGCCACGGCCGGTCCATACCGGCCTCTGACGCCCCATCCGCCTCCTCCGTCACAGGAACCCCGTCGGGTGGCCGTGCGGCCCGCAGAAAGGCCGCCAAGGGCCGTCACGGGCGTCATGGGGGCCCCGGGTCGGCGGAGGAGACCGCCGAGGGGCTCGAATCCGGTGCCGTCGGCGCGTCTGCCGGTGCCTCCGGCGGATCCGGCGCGCCCGTCTCGCGGGTCGAGGCACGGCGGCGGCAGCGGGCCAACAAGCCGGGTGCCGCGGTCGTCGCGAGCCGCGCGATCGGCGAGGTGTTCATCACCACCGGCGTGCTGATGCTGCTGTTCGTCACCTACCAGCTGTGGTGGACGAACGTACGGGCGCACGCGCAGGCCGGCAGCGAGGCGAGCCAGCTCCAGAACGACTGGGCGAGCGGCAAGCGCGCCCCGGGGGAGTTCTCGCCGGGGCAGGGCTTCGCCATCCTGCACATCCCCAAGCTGGACGTGGTGGCGCCGATCGCCGAGGGCGTCAGCAACAAGAAGGTGCTCGACAAGGGCATGGTCGGGCACTACAGCGAGGGCGCCCTCAAGACCGCGATGCCGGACGCCAAGACCGGCAACTTCGCGCTGGCGGCGCACCGCAACACCCATGGCGAACCGTTCCGGTACATCAACCAGCTCAAGCCCGGCGACGAGGTCGTCGTCGAGACCCAGACCACGTACTACGTCTACAAGATGACGAAGACGCTGCCCGTGACGGCGCCGAGCAACACCAGCGTCATCGACCCCATCCCCAAGGGCTCGGGTTTCACCAAACCCGGCCGCTACATCACGCTGACGACCTGTACGCCGGAGTTCACCAGCAAGTACCGGCTGATCGTCTGGGGCAAGATGGTCGAGGAACGGCCGCGCAGCAAGGGCAAGCCGGATGCGCTCATCGAGTAGGGGCAGATGAACGTGGCAGCGACCACCGACGACACCGAAGATCAGACCGACACGCCCGCGTCGCCGCCGGACCGCCCCCGCGGCACCGGCCCGGTCGCGAAACTGATCAGCCTCTTCGGTGAACTCCTCATCACGGCGGGCCTGATCCTCGGCCTTTTCGTCGTCTACTCCCTGTGGTGGACGAACGTCGTCGCCGACCGCACGGCCGACAAACAGGCCGACAAGGTCCGCGACAACTGGTCCAAGGACAAGGATACCGGCCCCGGCGCGCTCGACACCAAGGACGGCATCGGCTTCCTGCACGTGCCCGCCATGAAGAACGGCGAGGTGCTGGTCGAGAAGGGCACCGGGACGGACGTCCTCAACGACGGCGTCGCCGGCTACTACACCGACCCCGTCAAGGCCGCCCTCCCCACCACCGGAAAGACCGGCAACTTCACGCTCGCCGCCCACCGCGACGGCCACGGCGCCAAGTTCCACAACATCGACAAGCTCAAGAAGGGCGACGCGATCGTCTTCGAGACGAAGGACAAGTGGTACGTCTACAAGGTCTACGACATCCTTCCCGAGACCTCGAAGTACAACGTGAAGACCCTCGCCCAGATCCCCGTGGAGTCCGGCAAGAAGAAGGCCGGCCACTACATCACGCTGACGACCTGCACACCGGTCTACACGTCCCGGTACCGGTATGTGGTGTGGGGCGAACTGGTCCGCGTCGACAAGGTGGACAGCGCACGGACCCCGCCGAAGGAACTGCGCTGAGACCGCCGGCATGACGGAGCCCCGGCACCCTGTAGAGGGTGCCGGGGCTCTCGCGTGTATCTCGCGGGGTACCGCTAGCCGTTCGTGCCCCCGAAGAAGCCCCCGTTGTTCCCGCCGTTGTTGTTGCCGTTTCCGACACTCACGGTGGTGAGGGTGATCGTCGTGTTGCTCGGGTCGACCGTGTTGCCCACACCCGGGTCGATCCCGCTCACGAGCGCGTTGTCGCTCTGGTCGCTGCCGTCGGCGAACTGGATGTTGGTGAAGCCCTGTGCCTGAAGCGTCTGCTTGGCGTTCTTCACCGTCTGGCCGAGCACAGCCGGGACCTGGACCTGCGTCGACTTGCCGATCTGGATGTTGACCGTGGAGTTCTTGTCGACCTGGGTGTTGGCCTGCGGATCGGTCGAGACGACCTTGCCGACCAGGTTCGGGTCGCTGGTGTCGACCTCGGTGCAGTTGCCCACGAGGTTGTTCGCGGTCATCTGCGCCTTGGCGTCGTCACAGCTCTTGCCACTGACGTCCGGGACCGTGGACTTCGCCTGGGCCTTGGCGACGGTGAGGGTGATGGTGGTGCCCTTCTCCACCTCCGCGCCGAGCTTCGGGTCCTGGTCCAGGACGGTGCCCGGGTCCTCGGCGGACACCTTCTGCTTCGTCTCCACCTTGAACCCGTACTTGTCGCCTTCGAGCGTCGCCGTGGCGTCGTCGACGTTCTGGCCGAGGACGCTCGGTACGACCACCTTCGGGGCACCGGTCGACACGACCAGGTTGATGGTGTCGCCCTTGTTGACGTCGACACCCTCCTTCGGGTCCTGCGAACAGACGCTGCCCTTCGGCGCGTTCGCGCAGGCCTTGCGGGTGGGCTCGGCCAGCTTCAGGCCGGAGTTGACGGCCATGGTCTTCGCCGTGTCGTAGGTCTGGCCGACGAAGTTGGGCGCCGCGAACGGCTTGTCCGCGCCGCCCTTGCCGCTGAACGCCCACTTCCCGATCAGGATCGCGCCCACCAGCACCAGAACGGCCGCCACGACCAGCAGGATCGTCGAGGTGTTCGACTTCTTCTTCTGCTGGCGGCGCCGGTCGGGGCGGTCGTCGTAGCCGAAGCCGCCGTCGTCCGGGTTCATGGGCGGCAGCATCGTGGTGGCGCCGGGGTCGGCGCGCAGGGCCGTGGTGGCCTGGTCGTCGCCGTAACCGCCGTAGCCGACCGAACCCATCGCCGCCGTCGCCGCGACCGGCTGGCCGTCGAGGCAGGCCTCGATGTCGATGCGCATGTCGTCGGCGGACTGGTAGCGGTAGTTGGGGTCCTTGACCAGGGCCCGCAGCACGATCGCGTCCATCTCGGGCGTGATCTCGGGGTCGAAGACCGACGGCGGCTGCGGCTCCTCGCGCACGTGCTGGTACGCGACCGCGACCGGGGAGTCGCCCACGAACGGCGGCCGTACGGTCAGGAGTTCGTAGAGGAGACAGCCCGTCGAGTAGAGGTCCGAGCGGGCGTCGACCTGCTCGCCCTTGGCCTGCTCCGGGGAGAGGTACTGGGCGGTGCCGATGACCGCGGAGGTCTGCGTCATCGTCATGCCGGAGTCGCCCATCGCGCGGGCGATGCCGAAGTCCATCACCTTGACCTGGCCGGTGCGCGTCAGCATGACGTTGGCCGGCTTGATGTCGCGGTGCACGATGCCGTTGCGGTGCGAGTACTCCAGGGCCTGGAGGATGCCGATGGTCATCTCCATGGAGCGCTCCGGCAGCAGCTTGCGGCCACTGTGGAGGAGCTCACGGAGGGTGGAACCGTCGACGTACTCCATGACGATGTACGGGATCGAGACCCCGTCGACGTAGTCCTCGCCCGTGTCGTAGACCGCGACGATCGCGGGATGGTTGAGCGAGGCGGCCGACTGGGCCTCCCGGCGGAACCGGGCCTGGAAGGAAGGGTCGCGCGCAAGGTCGACGCGCAGCGTCTTCACCGCCACCGTGCGGCCGAGGCGTGTGTCATGGGCGAGGTAGACCTCCGCCATGCCACCACGGCCGAGCACCTGGCCCAGCTCGTACCGGCCGCCGAGGCGACGCGGCTCTTCCATAGTTCCCTACCAGCCCTCTCCGTCGGTCCCGACCCGCACGGGTGTGCGGTCGGAGGCTAGCCGTCCGGGCCTACCGTACCCGGCTGGCTCTGTGTGACCTGGCCAAGCCCGTCACCCGATACAGGACCGGTATCGCAACGTGCACCGATGTGAAGGGGACGTGAGCGGGGTCACTTCTTGCTGTTGATGACCGCCTCCATCACGCTCTTCGCGATGGGGGCCGCGAGGCCGCCGCCGGAGATGTCGTCACGGTTGGCGCTGGAGTCCTCGATGACCACGGCCACGGCCACCGGCGAACTGCCGTCGGCGAGCTTGGCGTAGGACAGGAACCAGGCGTAAGGGTTCTCGCTGTTGGCGACGCCGTGCTGGGCGGTACCGGTCTTGCCGCCGACGGTGACGCCGCTGATCTGCGCGTTCTTGCCGGTGCCGTCCTTGACGACGGTCTCCATCATCGACTGGAGGATCTGCGCGTTCTTCGACGACAGGGGCTGGCTCAGCTCCTGCGGCTCGGTCTGCGCGATGGTGTCGACGTTCGACGACTGGAGCTTGTCGACCATGTACGGCTTCATCAGCTTGCCGTCGTTGGCGACCGCGGAGGCGACCATGGCCATCTGCAACGGGGTCGCCGCGGTGTTGAACTGGCCGATCGAGGAGAGCGCGGTCTGCGAGGCGTTCATGTTGTCGGAGAAGATCGAGGCGCTGGAGCGGACCGGCGTGAACTGCTCGGCGTCGAAGCCGAACTTCTTCGCCTCGGCCAGCATCTTGGCGTTGCCCAGGTCGGCGCCGACCTTGCCGAACACGGTGTTGCAGGAGTACTGCAACGCCACGCGCAGGGTCGCGTTCTTGCAGGGGATGTTGCCCTCGTTCTTCAGCTGGGTCGTGGTGCCCGGCATGACCCACGGCAGCGGCGAGTCCGTCGCCGAGTCGGCGGAGTCGTACAGCCCGTTCTCCAGCGCGGCCGACGCGGTGACCACCTTGAAGGTGGAGCCCGGCGGGTAGGTCTCGCGCAGCGCCCGGTTGAGCATCGGGTCGTTCGGGTCGTACTTCTTCTGCAGCTTCTGCCAGGCCTTGGCGTCCGTGGTGGTGGAGTTCCCGGCGAACGACGACGGGTCGTACGACGGGTAGGACGCCAGCGCCAGGATCTTGCCGGTGGACGGGTCGAGGGCGACGACCGCGCCCTTGCCGCCCTGCTTCGTCAGACCGCTCCACGCGGCTTTCTGCGCGGCCTCGTTGAGGGTGGTGACGACGTCGCCGCCGGACTTGTCCTTGCCCGTGATCATGTCGAGGGTGTTGCGGAAGAACAGCCTGTCGTCGGTGCCGGAGAGGATGCCGTCCTCGATGGACTCCAGCTGGTTGGCGCCGAAGGCCTGCGAGGCGTATCCCGTGACCGGCGCCCACATCGCGCCGTTCTTGTAGGTGCGCTTGTACTTGAGGTCGTTCAGCCCGGAGGTGCTGGTCTCGGTGGAACCGGTGATCGGACTGCCGTCCACGATGATGTCGCCGCGCGGGGTGGAGTAACGCGCGATGGTGACACGGCGGTTCTTCGGGTCGTCCTTGAGACTGTCGGCCTTGACGTACTGGAGCCAGTTGTCGCGCAGCAGCAGAGTGAGGACCAGCAGACCGCAGAAGAGCGCGATCCGGCGCAGGGGCTTGTTCATGACGGGCGGACCACCTGGGTCATCTCGGCGTCGGGGCTGGGGGCGGGCGCGGGGGCCGGCCGGCGGGCGGTGTCGCTGATGCGGATCAGGATGCCGATCAGCGCCCAGTTGGCGATGACGGAGGAACCGCCGTACGCGACGAACGGCATCGTCATACCGGTCAGCGGGATGAGGCCCATCACACCGCCGGCGACGACGAAGACCTGGAGGGCCATGGCGCCGGAGAGGCCCACGGCGAGGAGCTTGCCGAAGGGGTCGCGGGCGGCGAGGGCGGTGCGGACACCGCGCTCCACGATCAGGCCGTAGATGAGCAGGATCGCCATGATGCCGGCGAGGCCCAGTTCCTCGCCGAAGGTGGCGAGGATGAAGTCGGAGTTGGCGGCGAACCGGATGAGGTCGGAGTGGCCCTGGCCGAGGCCGGTGCCCAGCGTGCCGCCGGAGCCGAAGGCCCACAGGGCCTGCATCGACTGCTCGGAGTGGCCGGCCACCTGCGCCTGGCTGAGCGTGTACTCCTTCATCGGGTCGAGCCAGGCCTGCACACGCTGCTGGACGTGCGGTTCGAAGCTGGCCACGCCGACCGCGCCCGCCGCCGACATCAGCAGACCGAAGACGATCCAGCTGGTCCGCTCGGTGGCGACGTACAGCATGATGATGAACATTCCGAAGAACAGCAGCGAGGTGCCGAGGTCCGTCTCGAAGACCAGGATCAGGATCGAGATGAACCAGACCACCAGGATCGGGCCGAGGTCGCGCCCGCGCGGCAGGTACAGGCCCATGAAGCGGCGGCTGGCCAGCGCGAGCGCGTCGCGCTTCACCATCAGGTAGCCGGCGAAGAAGATCGCCAGCACGATCTTCGCGAACTCACCGGGCTGGATGGAGAATCCGCCGACCGAGATCCAGATCTTCGCGCCGTAGATGTTGGCGCCGAGACCCGGCACGAGCGGCAGCAGCAGCAGGACCAGCGCGCCGACCATGGAGATGTACGTGTAGCGCTGAAGCGCGCGGTGGTCCTTGAGGAAGATCAGCACGACGGCGAACAGTCCGATGCCCATCGCGGTGTACAGCAGTTGCCGGGGCGCCGCGTTGCCCGCCTGGTTGATCGACTGGAGCAGCTTCGACTGGTCCAGCCGCCAGATGACGACCAGTCCGAGGCCGTTGAGCAGGGTGGCCAGGGGCAGCAGCAACGGGTCCGCGTACGGCGCGAACTTGCGCACGGCCAGGTGGCCGACGCCGGCCAGCAGGCCGAGGCCCAGGCCGTAGCTCAGCAGACCGGCCGGCACCTTGTCGTTGATGGCGAGGCCCACGTTGGCGTAGGCGAAGACCGGGATGACGACTGCGAACAGCAGGAGCGCCAACTCGGTGTTGCGTCTGCTCGGTGCGCCGATGGAGCCGATCGTGGACGTGTGGTGCGTCGGCGAATTGGTTGAACTGCTCATCGTGTGACGGGGCCTCTCACGGCTTGCCTATTACTTGCTGCACTGCGAGACGACCTGCTGCTCTTCCTCCGAAAGACTGGGACCGGGGCTGGGAGTTGCAGACTTGGTCGGGGACGGGGACGTCGAGGCCGAAGGTGACGGCGTGGCCTTGGACGTGAGGGAGGTGCTGGTGGTTCCCGTGGTGCCGCCTGCCTGGCCTTGACCCGCCGTCGTGCCGGTCGTGCCCGAGGCGCTCGCGCGCTCGGACTCCTTCTTGCACGCGGACGCCTGGACGGCCAGATCGGCGATCTTCTTCTGGGCGTCCTGGAGACCGCCCTCGGCGATCGTCGCCTTGACCTGCTTCTGCTGGTAGGGCGGCAGGTACTTGAGTTCGATCTCGGGGTGGTCCTTCTCCACCTTCGAGAGCGAGACCCAGGCGAGGTCCTGGCTGATGCCCTGGTAGAGCGCCACGTGCTCGCCGTTGGTGCCGACGAAGTACTGCGTCTGCGTCCAGCGCCAGCCGCCGTAGAGACCGCCGCCGATGACGGCCAGCGTGAGCACGGTGTAGAAGGATCTCTTGAGCCACTTGCGGCCCTTGGAGGGCTTCACGAAGTCGTCGTCGGTGTAGTCCCCGAAGCTGCCCGAGGGGACGTAGCCGGTGGTGTCGCCGGAGCCGGGCGGGCCGAACTCGCCGCCCCCGCCGCCCTGTCCGGGCACCTGGCGGCCGAGCCCGGAGGCGCGTCCCGCCGGGGTCTGCATGATGCCGTTGTCGTGCAGGTGGAGCTGGTTCTCGGCGACCGCGCCGACGATCACCGGGGTGTCCGACAGCTGCGCGGCGAGGGTGTCACCGGTGTCGAGGTCCAGGACGTCGGCGATGATCACCGTGATGTTGTCGGGGCCGCCGCCGCGCAGCGCGAGCTGGATCAGCTCCTGCACGGTCTCCTGGGGGCCCTGGTAGCTGGCGAGGGTGTCCTCCATCGTCTGGTGGGAGACGACTCCGGACAGCCCGTCCGAGCAGATCAAGTACCGGTCGCCGGCGCGGACTTCACGGATCGACAGGTCCGGCTCGACATGGTCGCCGCTGCCGAGCGCGCGCATCAGGAGCGCGCGCTGCGGGTGGGTGGTGGCCTCTTCCTCGGTGATCCGGCCCTCGTCGACGAGGCGCTGCACCCAGGTGTGGTCCTGCGTGATCTGGGTCAGTACGCCGTCGCGCAGCAAGTAGGCGCGGGAGTCCCCGACATGGACGAGGCCGAGCCGCTGCCCGGTCCACAGCAGGGCGGTCAGGGTGGTCCCCATGCCCTCCAGCTGGGGGTCCTCCTCGACCATCATGCGCAGCTGGTCGTTGGCCCGCTGCACGGCGGTGCCGAGCGAGGTGAGGATGTCGGAGCCCGGCACGTCGTCGTCGAGCGAGACGATGGTCGAGATCACCTCGGAGGAGGCGACCTCACCGGCGGCCTGGCCGCCCATCCCGTCGGCGATCGCGAGGAGACGCGGACCGGCGTAGCCGGAGTCCTCGTTGCCCTCGCGGATCATGCCTTTGTGCGATCCGGCGGCGAAGCGCAGTGACAGACTCATGCGCACCTCGCCCGTCGGCTCCGGGTACATCCGCACGGTGCCCACCCTCCGGTCGGGAGCGCGCCGGGGTCCGCCAGGCGGTCCGCCGGTGCGTGCTCGCTCCGCTCGCGCTCATTCATGACGTGGCACTACTTCCGCAGCTCGATGACGGTCTTGCCGATGCGGATCGGCGCGCCCAGCGGAATCGGTGTGGGGGTCGTCAGCCGGGACCGGTCCAGGTACGTGCCGTTGGTGGATCCGAGGTCCTCGACGATCCACTGGCCGTCGCGGTCCGGGTAGATCCTGGCATGCCGGCTGGAGGCGTAGTCGTCGTCCAGCACGATCGTCGAATCGTGCGCCCGGCCCAGGGTGATGGTCTGGCCCTGGAGGGCGACGGTCGTACCCGTGAGGATTCCCTCACTGACGACGAGTTTGGTGGGGGCGTTACGGCCCCGCCGGCCGCCCCCGCTCGCTTGCTGCTGGCGCTGCTGCGGAGGCGCCGCCTGCCGGGCGGCCTGCTGCTGCGGTCGTCCGGCTTCCCGTCGCGAGCCGCGCTGTGTGACACGCGTTCCGAACAGGTCGCTGCGGATGACCTGCACGGCCACGATCACGAACAGCCACAGTACGGCCAGGAAACCCAGCCGCATGACCGTGAGGGTCAGCTCTGACATTGCCCCCGCTTCACCCTTCGGCTTGCCGGTAAATGATGGTGGTGCTGCCCACGACGATCCGCGAGCCGTCGCGGAGCGTAGCGCGGGTGGTGTGCTGCCCGTCCACCACGATGCCGTTGGTGGATCCGAGATCCTGGATCGTCGAGGGCGTTCCGGTCCGGATCTCACAGTGCCGGCGGGATACGCCGGGGTCGTCGATCCGCACGTCGGCTTCGGTGCTGCGGCCCATCACCAACGTCGCGCGGGAGATCTGGTGGCGGGCGCCGTTGATCTCCACCCAGTACCGCATCCGCGCGCCTGCCGCCGGGGCGGCCGGGGCCGACTGGAGATACGGCGCGGAACCACGGCCCGGCGGCGGCGAGGGCGGCATGGGCGGCGCGCCCGCGGGGGCGGCGGCGGGCGGATAGCCGTAGCCGCCGGGCCGTCCCGCGGCCGGAGCCGGGGGCGCCGCCGGGGCGCCGGCCCCGGGTGCCTGCTGGTTGGTGGAGGAGGCGAGCGTACGACTGCGCACCCGGTACAGACCGGTGTCGAGGTCCTCGGCCTTCTCCAGGTGGACCTTGATGGGTCCCATGAAGGTGTAGCGCTGCTGCTTGGCGTAGTCGCGCACCATGCCGGCGAGCTCGTCGCCGAGCTGGCCGGAGTAGGGGCTGAGCCGCTCGAAGTCCGGCGTGCTCAGCTCCACGATGAAGTCGTTGGGTACGACGGTCCGGTCGCGGTTCCAGATCGTCGCGTTGTTGTCGCACTCGCGCTGGAGCGCGCCGGCGATCTCGACGGGCTGGACCTCGGACTTGAACACCTTGGCGAAGGTGCCGTTGACCAGACCTTCGAGGCGTTGCTCGAACTTCTTCAGGACTCCCATGGGGCACCTCCTCCGTCGTCGCCGCACTGCTTGTCGTACCGACCGCCGTGCCGGCTGCCTTGGTACTGCTTACTGATCGTATCCACGCGCCGGTAAATCGGCTGGTTCCCCCTTGTCGGCCCGTCGAACTCCTTCTGCACTACTCCTGCCACTACTCCTGCCCAGGATCGTAGAGGGGGCCGCAGACAAGTGTCCCGCACCTGACTGTGGACCTTGCCCGCCTCCTGGGGAGATGGCCGCTACCGGTACGAGGTTGATACGTGAACCTGCCCACGTTGATACGTAGCGGGGGGTGCGGGGTGTTCGGAGGGGGCTCCGGTGGTCCCCGGGGCAGGTCACGGGGTGCGGATAAGCGATGTGAATCCACCCCGGGCACCGTGCTAATCTTCTGCATGTCGGAAGGCGCCAGCCCCTTGGGGGAACAGCCCGAGGACACACCCAATGCGCGGGTGGCGGAATAGGCAGACGCGCTGGATTCAGGTTCCAGTGCCCGAAAGGGCGTGGGGGTTCAACTCCCCCCTCGCGCACAACGAAGAACCGACGGAACGGGTCTTCACCAGTGACGAAAGTCATGGTGAGGGCCTGTTTCTCGTTGGTGTGCCGGGCTGCGGCCCGGACGAGGACGTGGCAGGGCCCCGGCGGTGAGGTATCTCACGGTCGGGGCCCTGCTTCGTCTGATGCTGGTTGTTTTCCGGGTGGTGCTGGGGTGGTGCCGGCTCGGGTCAGGAGGCCGGCGCCAGATACTTCTTCTTGCGCTTGGAGGTCTGGGTTTTGCCTTTCTTGGCGGGCGGTGGAGGCGGGCGCATGGAGTCGGAGACCGGGGCGTCGGGGTCGCGGTGGTCGCCGTAGCGTACGTACCAGCCGGCGGCGGGGTCGGTTGCGAGTTCGGGCCCGTTCGTGACACGACCGCGCGAGAACGTGCGGATGGGGGTGGCGTCGATGCCCATGGAGACCTCTGCCAGCTCCGCCAGGAGGCTGTGGAGAGGACGTACGGAGGCATCCGGCACGACTCGGTGAACAGGGCCAGACGCCGTTCGTGCTCCGCCAGGTCGTCCGTGTCCGCCGCTGCGGTCAGTGCGTGGGCCTCGCCGCGTGAGAGGTGCTTGTTGGGCGGCAGTGGGGAGGGGTTCATGGCGTCCTTCATGGAGTGGAAGAGACGCCGGACAACGGCGTAGGCCGCCTCGAATCCCCGGTCGTGGTCTTCGTACTCGGGTATGCCGAGCCGGGCGCGTAGGCGCGGGCTGACGCGGAAGTGCAGGATGTCCGTGACCCGTTCCAGCACGATCTTGCCGACGGTGTCCTGGGTGCAGAGGTGCAGGCCGACCAGGAGGCTTCTGAGATGCAGGGTGCGATGGCGGCCGCGCGGGAGGTGGACGAACTCCTCCAACAGCGGGACGAGTTGGCTGTTGTCGACTTCCTCGATCGCGGCTTCGACGTCGGCGTCGTCGATGAACCGGCGCTCGGTGCGCATCGCCAGGAGGCGCTCGTGGCGATCGGTGGGCAGGCTGCGCGGCGCGGTCATTGGCTGCCTCGCAGCAGGCGGGCGGCTTCTTCGGCGGGGATGGCAGTCAGGAACGGCAGGATGCGGGAGAGGCCGTGGAGGGTGTCGACGCCGGCCGCCGCCACGATGACGGTGATGGGAAGCCGCGCTTCGAAGAGCTCGACCAGCCACGTGGACCTGAGGCGGCCCATGACCAGGCGAGGGACGTTCGGGCTGGGCTGGGTGCGGGCCAGGAAGTTCGTGACGCTGTTGGTGCCACGGCTGTAGGAGTTGGGGCGGAACAGGTACTGCGCGGCGCCGACGGTCTCAAGACGGTCGGCGGCGGAGGCCAGGACTGCTTCCCAGGGGCGGCGGCAGAGGATTTCCCGTTTCCGGGAGCCGCGCGTGACCACGACGACTGGGCCGGCACCTTCCGAGGATCTGCGGACGTCATGGACGCGGACCCGGATGACTTCCGGTGAGTCGAGGCCGACACCGAGACCGAGTGCCATGAGCGTCTTGCAGCCCCATCGAAGCTCCTCGGTGGGCTGCCCACTGGTCCAGCCCCACAGGTCCGCGAGCTCCGTCCGGCTGTACGGGCTGTTGGGAACCGAGGCCGACAGTTTGGCGGGCTTTCCGGTCCGGCATTCGCCGCCCAGGACGATCTCGCTCAGCCGTAGCAGTCTGGTCCGGTAGTTGCCGCGGGTGCTCTCCCTCACGTTGGGGCAGCCGATCGCGATGAACCGCTCGATCACCTCCCGGGCGAGCCACACCTCGGCTTTTCCCGGCAGGCCCTCGCCGTTGCAGAAGAGTGCCAACTGGGCCAGCGCGGTGAGCAGTTTACGGGCTCGGTAGGGCAGAAGGGGATCGGCGAGGCGGACGACGCGGCGTACTTCGTCGCCGACGCGGCTCCACCCCGCGGGATGCGGTCGCGGTGCGAAACCGGTACGTGAAACCGACCAGTGTGCGCTCGCCCGCCGAACCTCTGAGGGGCCCTGTCATGCCCCTGAATGCTGCTCCCCGGCACGGCACGGTCTGTCACGCGCCGTCGGCGTCGAGCAAGCTGTACGCGAAACGAAGATCACTTGTCCGGGCAACGACGTCATCCGCGTGAAATGCCTCCGGTCGCCGGACCTTCGCCGCGTCGCGAAGATATCGAATCGGGGCTGCGATTCAGGGCAGCGGCTGAGTTTTCAGGCGCAGGCCACTCCCTCCCCGCACGGAGGTGCCGGACCGCCGACGCGCGGGCCGGTCGGCCCGCCGTAGCTCAAGCGGTACAGCGGGCATCGAGCCTGACACTGCCGCCCGATGGTGTCCGAGCGCGAGACGAAATACGAGGAAGGGCGGCACACACATGGCACAGGAACCCTCGCGGGCACAGCAGTTGCTCGGTGACCTCGCGCCGAAGATGGTTCAGCTGACCGACGACGTGCTGTTCGGCGACGTGTGGAAGCGCGAGGGCCTGTCCCCGCGCGATCGCAGCCTGATCACCGTCTCCGTGCTGGCCGCGACATACCGCCCCGAACAGCTGAACAGCCATCTGCGGCTGGCGCTGGAGAACGGGCTGACCAGGGAGGAACTCGTCGAAGCCCTTACCCATTTGGCGTTCTATGCTGGATGGCCGAGCGGGATGGGCGCGCTCACCCAGCTCAAGGCCATCGTCGAAGACGAGACGAAGTAGCGGGGGGCGGGGTCCCATGAGGTTCCTCGACAGGAAGCCCTCGGCCAAGGCCCCTGCGGAACGGTTCACCGGCGAAGTGTGGGTGGACACGATCACGGAGGCCCAGGCGCCTTCACGACTGCGGGCGGCCGTGGTGCGGTTCGAGCCCTGCGCCCGTACCGCCTGGCACCGGCACACGCTCGGGCAGACCTTGCATGTCACCGAGGGCATCGGCCTGGTGCAGAGCCGCGGTGGCGAGGTCCTGGTGATGCGGCCGGGCGACACCGTCCACACACCACCGGGCGAATGGCACTGGCACGGCGCCGCCCCCGGCCACTTCATGACCCATTTCGCCCTCTCGGACAGCACGGGAGATCCCGCCGTGCCCGACGTCGAGTGGGGCGAGCACGTAAGCGACGACGAGTACGAAGGAAACGGCCGTGAAGCGTAGAGACATCGTCATGGGGCTCACCGCGGCCGCCGCGGTACCGGCGGTCGGACTGGCCACCGACGCGCAGGCATCCGGTGCGGGCGGAGGCCGGGGTGGTTCCGCACCGCTGACGATCCAGGAACAGGGCAGCTTCGCGGTCGGCGGCACCGTGATCACCACGCCCGGGACCTTCGATCCCCGCAACCCGACCAACCCTGCCGGCCAGACGCTGCACGGCGACCACGCCCGCGTCTTCTTCCAGAAGCCGGTGCGCGCACGCACCCTGCCGCTGGTGCTGTGGCACGGCTACAAGCAGTCCGGGACCGGCTGGGGAACCACTCCGGACGGGCGCGAAGGCTTCCAGACCATCTTCCTGCGCCGCCGGTTCACCGTGTACACCCTCGACCAGCCGCGCCGGGGCAGTGCCGGGCAGACCACGGTGAGTACCGCCACCGATGCCTCGACCTCCGACCAATGGTTCTACAACCAGTTCCGGTTCGGCCTCTGGCCCGACACCTACCCCGGCGGCCAGTTCCCGCAGGGCCCGGAAGCGCGCGAACAGTTCTTCCGGTCGATGCTCCCCGACACCGGCCCGATCGACGGAGAGGTCCTCGCCGACGGGGTCTCGGCGCTCTTCGACGAGATCGGCCCGGGCATCCTCGTCACCCACTCGCACGCCGGCGGCTTCGGCTGGCACACGACGATGAGGAACAAGAACATCAAGGCGGTCGTCGCGCTGGAGCCGGGCAGCGGCTTCGTTTTCCCGGAGGGCGAAGCACCCGACCCGATGCCGAGCTCCGCGGGCACCCTCGCTGGCGAGGCCGTACCGCTGAAGGACTTCCAGCGGCTGACGAAGGTCCCCATCGTCGTCTACTACGGCGACAACATCCCGACCGAGCCGACCGACATCGCCGGCCGGGACAACTGGCGCGTCCGGCTTGCGATGGCCCGGCTCTGGGTCGACGCAGTCAACCGCCACGGCGGCGACGCCACCCTCGTCCACCTGCCGGAGATCGGCATCACCGGCAACTCCCACTTCCTCTTCTCGGACCTCAACAATGTGCAGATCGCCGACCAGATCTCCGACTTCCTCGCCAAGAAGGGCCTGACCCGATGACCCCTGCTGCCCAGAACGACGGCGTGACCACCCAGAAGGTCAGCTTCCCGCATGGCCGGCACCAGGTGGTGGGCAACCTCTTCCTGCCCCCGGGCTTCGACGAAAGCAAGACGTACGCTGCCGTCGTCGCCACCCACCCCTTCGGCGGCGTCAAGGAGCAGACCTCCGGCCTGTACGCCGCGAAGCTCGCCGAACAGGGCTTCATCACCCTGGCCTACGACGCCTCCCACTACGGCGAGAGCGGCGGCGAGCCGCGCCTGTACGAGGTCCCCGGCGACCGCGTCGAGGACATCCGCTGCGCCGTCGACTACCTCAGCAACCACCCCCAGGTCGACCCGGACCGCATCGGCGCCCTGGGCATCTGCGCGGGCGGCGGCTACACCGTCAACGCGGCGCAGACCGAGGTACGGATCAAGGCCGTCGGCACCGTCAGCGCGTTCAACGTCGGCTCCGCCCGCCGTGAGGGCGTGCCGCGCGGGCTGTTCTCCGAGGAGTTCCGCGTGCGGCGGTTCAAGGAGATCGGCGAGCAGCGCACCAAGGAGGCGGCGGGCGAGCCCCTCCGCATGATCAACTTCGTGCCCGCGTTCGCCGACGAGATCACGCCGGACACACCGGAGCTGTACCGCGAGGGCTACGACTACTACTGCACCCCCCGCGGGCAGCACCCCAACGCGCCGGGGAAGTACGTCTTCACCAGCCTGGACAAGCAGATGGCGTTCGACGCCTTCACGCACGTCGAGTCGATCTCGCCGCGGCCGCTGCTGATGATCGCCGGCTCCAAGGCGGACACCCGCTACTTCAGCGAGGAGGCCGTCGCCCAGGCGAAGGAGCCGAGGGAGGTGTTCGTCATCGACGGCGCCACGCACATCGACCTCTACGACAAGCCGGAGTTCGTCCCACAGGTCCTCGCGAAGCTGACGGACTTCTACGCCAAGCACCTCTGATCCGGCGCGCCGGCCACGCAGGGGTCACCAGGTTGTCGCCACGGAGCGCAGGGCGATCCACTCTGCGCCGCTCCGGGCCCAGTCCATGGTGAATTGCAGTGGCCAGTCGGCGTGGGTGCCGTAGACCGTCGCCTCGGTGACGATGCGGCCTACGAGGCGGGCCGTGTCGCCCTCCGCGTCGACGGTGACGTTCTTCTCGGTCACGCGGTGGTAGACGAACTGGCCGGCCCGCATCTGGGACAGCCACTCGGCCTTGGGCTGCTGGTAGCCGGTGATGTGCGTGAGGGTGAAGCCGTCGTCGAGCAGGTCGCCCAGGGCGTCGGTGTCGCCGTCGGCCATCGCCCGCAGGTGGGCGCGGTAGGCGGCCAGGACCTCGTCGCGGGCGTTCGCGTCCGGGGATGCGGGCATGGTTTCTCCTGTCCTGGTGGGGGTCATTCGGCGGCCGGCCGTCGGGACAGCCGTACTTCCTCCAGGTCGAGGCGGCGCTGGACCTGGCGCAGCACGGTGTCGTCGATCTCGTGGTCGTCGCGGAGGCGGAGCACCGTGGCGCGTTTGTGGGCCAGCAGGGCCAGACGCAGTGCGGTGTAGTGCCGGTCGTGGCGCAGGACGTCCTCGTCCTCGTCGTCTGTCTCGCCGTCCCTGGCACGGACGACGAGCAGGTGGGTCTCGTACTCCTCGCGCATGCGTTCGGTGACCGCCGGGTCGGTGTTCAGTTCCTCGGCGAGTGCGGGGAGGGCTTTGAGGGCCTCCTCCGTGGCGGTCGTTTCGGCGAGGAAGCGCTCCTCCTCCACCGAGGTGTCGCGCGGCAGCCGGGCCCAGCGCACCACAGCCGGCAGCAGCAGGCCCTGGACCGTGAGCGTGGTGACGATGACTCCGGAGGTGACGAAGACGATCGTGTCCCGGTCCGGGAAGGGCGCGCCGGAGTCGAGCGCCGTCGGCACCGACAGGGCCACGGCCAGGGAGACCGCGCCTCGGAAGCCGGCGATCGAGGTGACCACCCGGGCGCGGTAGTTCATGCGGCGCAGCCGCTGCTGGGGACGGCGGTCGAGGAGGCGGATGAGGTAGGGGACGGTGAAGTTGAAGGCGAAGCGCGCGGCGACGAGGACGGCGGAGACGGCCGCGACAGCGATGAGGGCGCGGGTGAGATCACTGCCGTGCAGCTCGCGTACGGCCGCCTGTGCCTGAAGCCCGACGAGGACGAACAGGGAGCCGTTGAGCAGGAAGGTGGCCAGCGACCAGAACTCCTCCGCCTGGCGGCGCATCGCGGCGGCGGCCATGCGCGGTCCGGCCTGGCTCATGATCAGCCCGGCGGAGACGGCCGCGAGGACCCCGGAAGCGTGGATGAGTTCGGCGAGGAGATAGGCGGTGAAGGGGGTGAGGATCATGGCCACGTTGCCCAGCAGGGGGTCGTCGAAGACCCGCCGAGCCCTGATCACCAGCCATGCGATCAAGGCTCCGGCCGCTGCTCCGCCGAGGTAGGAGAGGGCGAACAGCCAGGTGACGTGGGGGACGGTGAAGTGCTCCTCGCCGACCGTGATGCCGACGGCCAGCCCGAATACCACCAGCGCGGTGCCGTCGTTGATGAGGCTCTCGGCGCGCAGCAGGGTGACGTTGCGGCGGGGCAGCGCTTTGGCGAGGACGCCCACGGCGGTCGCATCGGTGGGGGCCACGGCTGCGCCCAGCACCCATGCCGGTCCCCAGGCCAGGCCCAGTTGGTGTGCCACGGTCGCCACCGCGCCGGCGGTGCCGATGACCAGCACGGTGCTCATCAGGATGATGCCCCGCAGATCGCGCCGGATCTCCCGCAGGGAGGTGGTCAGGCTCTCCCAGTACAGCAGCACCGGCAGGAAGATGAGCAGCACCGCCTCCGGCGGCAGTTCCACCTCGCGCAGCGCGGGCACGAAGCCGAGCAGCGCGCCGAAGAGCAGCAGCACGACAGGCGCGGCGATCCGGTAGCGGTCACCCGCGACGTTGCCCAGGAGCACCGCCAGACCGAGGACAACTACGAGTTCGAGACCGATCACGGCATGTCTCCCGGCCGGTTCGGGGGTCGTACGGTCGACCGCGCGACATCGTGGGGACCGTGCTCGTCCCTGGTCGGGGCGCAGTGCGCAGCGGCCTCAGGGGCTTTGACGGTGAACATCGTTCCTCTCCCGCGTCGGTCAGTGAGGCAGGAGCCGCATGGTCGTCGAGCCCGCGGTCGAGCTCGTGATGCGCTGGATGGTGTTGGCGGAGTAGCGCCCGTACTTGCTGCGGTAGGCGGCGTCGACCGCGTCGTTGATCTCGCCGTCGACGTCCTCGAACGCCACGTCCTTCTCGACCCCGCCGGCTTCGACACGGCCCTCGTGACGGGCCCGGGTGCCGCGGAACCAGGCCGAGGTGGGGCCGTTGACGGAGCGGACGTAGATGTCGTCGCCCACGCGCACGACCCAGATGGTGCGCGGGCCGCTCAGCTCGCCGTCCGGCCGCCGGGAGGCGACGTCCAGTTCCTCGGCCGCTCCGACGCGGTCGAGTTCGTCGTCGGTCCAGGGAGCGGTGGTGGTCATCCGGTCATCTCCTCGGTTCTCGTACGGCTGTGTCTGTGGGGCGGGAAAGGGAAACGGGGAGGCGGACTTCTGCGGGTGCGGGAGGATCTTCCACGAGCATCGAGCCTGGTCACCGTTCTCGCACCACGGCAGACCGTGCCATGCCGGGAGCCGGTGTTCCAGGGTGTGTCAAGGCCCCTCACGCGGCACCCCGTACGAGTGCTCTCGGGGGCGCGGCTCCTCGTACGGGGTGGTCTGAGACCGCTGCGATCAGTTCAGCGTCGAGGTGTCGATCACGAAGCGGTAGCGCACGTCGGAGGCGAGGACACGCTCGTAGGCCTCGTTGATCTTCTCGGCCGGGATGACCTCGATCTCGGAGCCGATGCCGTGCTCGGCGCAGAAGTCGAGCATCTCCTGGGTCTCGCGGATGCCGCCGATCAGGGAACCGGCGTAGGAGCGGCCGCGCATGATCAGCGAGAACACGTTGAGCGACAGCGGCTCGGCGGCGGCGCCGACGTTGACCAGGGCGCCGTTCACGGCCAGCAGGCCGAGGTAGGCGTCGAGGTCGAGCTTCGCGCTGACCGTGTTGACGATGAGGTCGAAGGTGCCGGCCAGCTGCTCGAAGGTCGCCGGATCGCTGGTGGCGTAGTAGTGGTCGGCGCCCAGGCGCAGGCCGTCGTCCATCTTCTTCAGCGACTGGGACAGCACGGTGACCTCGGCGCCCATCGCGTGCGCGAGCTTCACAGCCATGTGGCCGAGACCGCCGAGACCGATGACGGCGACCTTCTTGCCGGGGCCCGCGCCCCAGCGGCGCAGCGGGGAGTAGGTGGTGATGCCCGCGCACAGCAGCGGGGCGGCCTCGTCGAGGCCGATGCCCTCGGGAATCCGTGCGACGAAGTCCTCGGTCACGACGACATGGGTGGAGTAGCCGCCCTGGGTGACCGTGCCGTCCTGGTCGACGGAGCCGTAGGTGAGGGTGTTGCCCTTGAGGCAGTACTGCTCCTCGCCCTTCAGACAGGACGCGCACTCGCGGCAGGAGTTGACCATGCAGCCGACGCCGACCCGGTCGCCGACCGCGTGCCGGGTGACCTCGGCGCCGACCTCGGTGACCACGCCGGCGATCTCGTGGCCGGGGACCAGGGGGTAGGTGGACGGGCCCCACTCGCTGCGGGCGTTGCTGATGTCGGAGTGGCAGATGCCGGCGAACCTGATCTCGATCAGGATGTCGTGCGGGCCGACGTCACGGCGCTCGACGGTCGTGGGGGTGAGAGGTTCCGTGGCGGATGTGGCGGCGTAGGCAGGGACGGTGAGCATGACTTCTCCGGTCTGGTGGATCTGTTTCAACTGCGCTTGTGCGTAAGGGAATTCGGTCAGCGCGGTTCGAGGCGCAACGTGGTGGAGCTCGCCTCGGGGCTGGTGATGGCCTTGACGATGTACGCGGCGTAGTGCCCGTACTTGGTCCGGTAGGCGGTGTCCACGGCGTCGTTGACCTCGTCGTCGGCGTCGACGATCGTCACGTCTTTCGACACCCCGCCGGCTTGGATACGGCCTTCCTGGCGGGCTCGGGTGCCGCGGTACCAGTCGGAGCCGGGGCCGTGGACGGAGCGGACGTAGATGCCGTCGCCGACCCGGACCACCCAGATCGTCCGTCGGCTGCTCAGCTCGCCGCCGCGCCGCAGGGACGCGATCTCCAGTTCCTCCGCGTGTTCGACGCTGTCGAGCTCCTGGCTCGTCCAGGCCGATGGCGCCGATGTCGAGGTCATGAGGTCTTCTCCTTGAGGAGTACGGAGGCCGCCGCGGTCAGGACCACCAGCAGCGCGGCGATCAGGAGGCTGGTGCGCAGTCCGTGCAGGAAGTGGGTGTGGTTCGAGACCAGGGCGCCGAAGACGGCCACCGACAGGGCGCCTCCGAGCTGGCGGGAGGCGTTCAGTACGCCGCTCGCGGTGCCGGCGCGCTGGGCGGGAGTCCGGTCGAGGAGCAGTGAGGTCACCGCCGGTACGGCGAGGCCGCCGCCGGTTCCGACCGGGATCATCAGCAGGACCAGCAGCCAGGCGGGCGCCGACGCCGGCGGAACGCACAGCGCCACCAGGCCCGCGGCCATCAGGAGCTGCCCGGTGATGATCGGCATGCGCGGCCCGAAGCGTGCGGTGAGTCGGGCGGCGGTCGGGCTGACGACCGCGGTCAGCAGCGTCATCGGCAGGAACGCCAGCCCGGTGGCCATCGGCGAGAGGTCCTGTTCCTGCTGGAGGTACAGGCCGAGCAGGAAGATCATCCCGTAGAAGCCGACGTTGAGCGCGAACCCGATGGTCGCCGAGAGTGCCATCGTCCGGGCGCGCAGGAGCTCCAGCGGAACCATCGGGTGACGGCCGCGCGCCTGGGCCAGCAGGAAGACCGCACCCGCCAGCACGGACACCGCCAGGGCGAGCAGCACGCGCGGTGCGAGCAGGCCGACGGCACCGGCCTCGATCGCGGCGTAGGTAAGGCCGCCCATCGCCGCCACCGCGGCGATCTGCCCGGTCCAGTCGAACGGGGTGTCACTCTGGCGGGGCGAGCGGGCGGTCCGGGTGAGCAGGAACAACGCAAGCACGCCCACCGGCAGATTGACGAAGAAGATCATCCGCCAGCTGAGCTCGCTCAGCACACCGCCCAGCACGGGTCCGGCCGCGGCGCCCACCGAGCCGCCCATCGCCCACACCGAGATCGCCCGGGCACGCGCGGCGGGGTCGGGGAACGCCTCGCGGATCAGCGCGAGCGAGGCCGGCACGATCACCGCGGCGCCCGCGCCCTGCACCAGCCGGGCCGCGACCAGCACGCCCAGGTTCGGTGCGAATCCGCATGCCGCCGAGGCGACGGTGAACACCACGAGTCCCGCCCCGAACGCCTGGCCCGCGCCGATCCGGTCGGTCACCGATCCCGCGGACAGCAGCAGCGCGGCGAACATCAGGGTGTAGCCGTCCACCACCCACTGCAGTCCCGTCATCCCGCCGCCGAAGCCGCGTCCGATCTCGGGCAGCGCGACGTTCACGATCAGGGCGTCGAGCGTCATCACGAAGAAGCCGAGCAGCGCGGCCGCCAGCGCCCACCGGGCACCGTTCGCGGTGCGGGGCTGCCCGGCGGCGGTATCGGCCGGCGCCGACGGCTTGTCCGATGCGACAGAACTGGACACGGGTGGATCTCCTGATGAGGAAACGACGGGGCGGTACGGAATGAGCTCTTCGAACCGTCATCCAGCCTGCGTGCCGGACGTCTCGCGTGGCAGGCCGAGCTGTGCCGGGGAGCGCTGTTCGGGGGTGTGACAGGGCCCCCCAGGGCCGACCCATGGATTCAGTCCTGCCAGCCCTGACACACTGGCCGCATGGCACGTGAGCAGCGCGACGGCAGCGACGGCACCGAACTGGGGCGCTTCCTCCGCGCCCACCGCACCCGCGTGACACCCGAGCAGGCCGGTCTCAAGGCCGGCCCCGGCCTGCGGCGCACACCGGGGCTGCGCCGTGAGGAGCTGGCCACCCTCGCCGGTGTGAGCATCGACTACTACACACGCCTGGAACGCGGCAAGGAGTCCCACCCCAGCCCGTCCGTCGTCGACGCGCTCGCCCGCGTCCTCTTGTTGGACGAACACGCCCACGAGCACTTGCGGGACCTCGCGGTGTGCGCCGCCCGCCCCACCGCGGCCGGGCCACCGACGGCGCCCACTTCTTCGGTGGGGCCCGGGGTCGGGCTGCTGCTGGAGAGCCTGCGGCCTCACCCCGCCGTCGTGGTCGGCCGCACGATGGACCTGCTCGCGTGGAACCCGGGCGGGCTACGGCTGTTCGTGGGCATGGAGCAGTGGCCGGTGGAGAAGCGCAACGTCGCGCGCTGGATCTTCCTCAACCCCGGCGCCCGCACCGTGTTCGACCACTGGGACGAGCAGGTCCGCGCATGCGTGGGGCGGCTACGCGCCCTGGCCGGCACCGACCCGGACGCCCCCGACCTCGTCGGGCTCGTCGACGAACTCCTGGCCGAGAGCCCGGAGTTCGTACAGCTCTGGGACCGCTACGACGTCCGGGCGCACACCCACGGCCGCAAGACCTTCCACGTCCCGGACGTCGGGACCCTCACCCTCGACTACCAGTCCATGCAGTTGGAGGGCTTCCCCGGTCACCGGATGGTCGCCCACTACGCCGAGCCCGGCACCTCCGACCACGACAAGATGGTCCTGCTGGACATGGTCGCCACCGGGTCGGACGGGCCGGACGCCGAACCCGCCGAGGAGAAGCGGAACTGACGTCCGACGGGGGCTGTCGACCGGGTCAGGGCCGGATCAGGACCTTCAGAGCGGTCCGGTCGGCCATGGCCCGGTAGCCGTCCGGTACGCCGTCGAAGCCGACGGTGTGATCGAAGACCCGGCCGGGCTCGACCGTGCCGTCGAGGATGTCGGGCAGCAGTTCCTCGATGTAGGCACGGGCCGGGGCGGCGCCGCCGGTGACCGTGATGTTGCCCATCATCGACTCGAACCCGAGCGGGATCTCCGTGTACTGCGCGACGCCGAGCCGGCTGATCACACCGCCGTGGCGGACGATGCTCAGCGCCGTGTCCATCGCCTCCGTGGCGCCGACGGCCTCGATCACCGCGTGCGTGCCGTCGCCGCCGGTCAGCTCCCGCACGCGCTCGACGCCTTCCTCGCCGCGCTCGGGCACGATGTCGGTGGCGCCGAAGTCGCGGCCCAGGTCGGTACGGTCCGTGTGCCGCCCCATGAGGATGATCCGCTCGGCGCCGAGCCGCTTGGCGGCCAGCACCGCGCACAGTCCGACCGCACCGTCACCGATGACGGTGACGGACTTGCCGGGGGTGACCCGGGACGTCACGACTCCGTGGTGGCCGGTGCAGTACACGTCGGACAGAGTCAGCAGAGACGGCAGCAGGGCGGAGTCCTCGGCCACCGGCAGCTTGACCAGCGTGCCCTGCGCCTGCGGCACGCGGACGGCCTCGCCCTGGCCGCCGTCCACACCGTTCGGGCCCCACTGGCCGCCGTGACGGCAGGAGGTCTGAAGGCCTTCGCGGCAGAAGTCGCAGGTGTTGTCCGCCCAGACGAAGGGTGCGACGACCAGGTCACCGCTCGTCAGCCCGGACACGTCGGAGCCGACGTCCTCGACCACACCGAGGAACTCGTGACCCATGCGCCGGCCCTCCTCGGAGGCGGGCATCGAGCCGTACGGCCACAGGTCGCTGCCACAGACACAGGAGCGCACGACGCGTACTACGGCGTCCGTGGAGTTCTGGATCTTGGGGTCGGGTACGTTCTCGACGCGGACATCGCCGGCGCCGTACATCACTGTTGCTCGCATGAGCCTTCTCCCAGGGGGTCGCTGTTCAGCGGGTACTGCTGCGCGGCGCGTTGTACTCGGCGTCGTCGACCTTCTCCAGCCAGGTCGTCTCCGGGCCGCCGTCGCCTGCGCCCTCCCACATCGCGAGGTGGGTCATGAAGTGGTCGGAGGTCGCGCCGTGCCAGTGCTCCTCGCCCGGGGGCGTGTGGATCGTGTCGCCCGGGTGAGCCTCGATGACGGTGCCGTCGCGCGTGCCGATCAGGGCGGTGCCGGAGACGATGTGCAGGGTCTGGCCCAGGACGTGCGAGTGCCAGTCGGTGCGCGCGCAGGGCGAGAAACGCACCATGTTGGCGCGCATCCGTGAGGGCTCCTCGCCGGCGTGGATCACGTCGAACCAGACGTCCCCGGTGAACCAGTCGGCGGGTGCCTTGACGGTGGGCTGCTTCTTCAGGATTTCCAACGCTCTGCTCCTTGCTGTCCTCGACGATGTCCTTGAGGTGCACGATCGCGCTCATGGCGTCGAGCCGCCCGGCGCGGGACGCCGAACGGAAATCTCCGATGACATCGACCCTTCCCCCATCACCCGCCGGGTGGCAGGGCGGGCTGTGCAGGGGAGCGGTATTCCGGGGTGTGACAGGGCCCCCCACGCATATGCCGAGGAGGTGGTGGGGGCCCGCAGACTGGAAGACATGAACAGCGAGCAGCGGAACGGCGGGGGCAACGAGCTGGGGACCTTTCTGCGCGCCCGCCGGGCCCGCGTGGCCCCGGAGGAGGCCGGTCTGACGGCCGGTTCGGGTCTGCGCCGTACGCCCGGGCTGCGGCGCGAGGAACTGGCCACCCTGGCCGGGATCAGCATCGACTACTACGTCCGCCTGGAGCGCGGCAAGGAGACCCGGCCCAGCGCGTCCGTGGTCGATTCCCTCGCCCGCGCCCTCCTGCTGGAGGACGACGAGCACGAGCACCTGCGCAGCCTGGCCGCCCGTGCCGCGCGCAGTGCGCCCGAGCCGCCCGCCGCCCCCAGCCGCACCGTCCGGCCCGGTGTGAAGCTGCTCCTGGAGAGCCTGCGCCCCCATCCCGCGCACGTCGTCAGCCGTACCAACGACCTGCTTGCCGCCAACCCCGGCGGAATGCGACTCCTTCCCGGCATCCAGGACTGGCCGGCCAGGGAGCGCAACATCGCCCGCTATCTCTTCCTCCACCCCGCCTCGCGTGACCTGTTCCACGACTGGAACCTCCAGGTCCGCGGCTGCGTGGCGCGGCTGCGTGCCCTGGCCGGCACCGATCCCGATGCCCCGGACCTGACCCGGCTCGCCGGTGAACTCCTCCTCAAGAGCCCGGAGTTCGCCCGCCTGTGGGAGCGCTACGACGTCAAGGGGCACTCCCACGGCCGCAAGACCTTCCACCACCCCGAGGTGGGCGACCTCACCCTCGGCTACCAGTCCATGGAGCTGGAAGGCACCCCCGGCCATCGCCTGGTGACGTACTACGCCGAGCCCGGTACCGCCGATCACGACGCGATGACCCTGCTCGACCTGCTGGGGCAGGAGCACCTCGCCAAGGGGACGTCGGCGGGCGACGACCGGTCGACGACTGAGGCGGGGCACCCCGCCTCGCCCTGACAGTCGAACGCGAGTGGACCTGTTGCCACCCGCTCCGCTTCGGACGCTCACGGGCATCACAGGCCCGACGACGAGTTCTACGGCCATGGCGTTCGCCCCGCGCCCCGGTCGATCAGCCATCCTTCGCGCGCCGGAAACCGCCGCACCGCGCGGGGCCCGCGACTCCGGCCGGACGAGGACGACGATGTGAGCGTCGTCGACGGCGGAGGCCTCATCGAGAGCCGAAACGTCCTCGGCACCTCGACCACCACGGCCTCAACCGGGCGCGGCACCACCGTCGTCAGGGCCGTCACGCCGCCGCCTCAGTTGTCCCGGCGCGGCACTCTCGATCGACGGCCCATGCGCCGGGACCGCACAGGCTGAACCGCCCCACCCGGACTGCGGGCGCGGATCTGGGCGGACTGGCGGCCGTGGCTCTCGGCTCGTTACGGCGTCGTCAGCTCACCGGCGCGCAGGGCCGCGGTCACACCGCCGTCCATCAGGAGGTCGGCGCCGGTGATGAAGCCGGCGTCACGCCCGAGCAGGAAGGCGGCGGCAGCGGCGACCTCCTCGGAGGTGCCGAACCGCTTGGCCGCCGAGGTCTCGCGCACCTTGTCGAACCACTCGCGGCGTGGGCCGGAGAGCTCGTCGAGGGCCAGCGGGGTGATGATCACGCCGGGGCTGACGGCGTTGACGCGGGCGCCACGCTTTCCCCACGCGGCTGCGGCGGTCTGCACGCGCAGCGAGTTGGCTCGCTTGGACATGGCGTAGGCGTGGACGGACGAGCCGAGCTGCTCCGGCTGAAGGAACGGCAGCGCGAGCAACTGTGAGGTCTCGGTGGTCGCGAGCGCGTGCTCGATCTCGGGTGCGTAGGGGCTCTCCCGGTGCCCGGCCATGCTGGCGACCACGATGCCGGCCCCGCCGGGCGCGATCACCCGGGCGAAGGCGTCCAGGACGTACGCCGTGCCGAGCAGGTCGACGTGCAGCAGCCGCTCGATGGTCGCCTGGGTGGGCGAGACGCCGGCGGCCTGGATCACCTGGGTGACCGCGCCCATCCCGGTCGCCGTGGCGGCCAGCGCCTCGACCTGGGCCAGGTCGGAGATGTCGGTGGCCTGGACGGCGACGTCGTAGCCCTCGCCGTGCAACTGCTCGGCGGCAACCTGCGAGGCCTTCTCGTCGTGGGCGGCCAGCAGCAGGGTGCGGCCGGAACCGACGCGGCGGGCGATGGCCAGGCCGATGCTGCCGGGGCCGATGACGACGACGATCTCCTTCGCGGGCCTGTTGTCCGTGCTCATGCTTCGGCTCCTTCAATCCATGTTCTCGGGGTGGGTTCGGGTGCCCGGGACAGGGTGGGCGGACCGGTCGGCTGCTCGTCGCAGGCGCCGTGGATCCGGTCAGGACGCGGAAGCGGCGAACAGAGCACAAAAGTTGATCTTCCCTGCTGCAGTTTCGCGTCCCGGGGCTCGGCGCACCCACCAGGCGGATCCGTTGGCGGCCGTCCACGAGAGCGGGCAGCTCGTCGGGCTCGGCCACGTCGGCGGCGTTCGATTCGGTGTCCCCGCGTCGGCGTTGTGCGAGCCCACGCGATGTGTCCGGTGTCCTCGATCCGCAGTGTCGCGCGTGGCCACTTGGCCCAATGCCAAGGTAGGGGCCTGACCTGGTCGGTGACAGGCCGGGCTGTACGGGGGAGCCGTGTTCCAGGCTGTGGCACGGCCCCCCACCCGCCGGACAGGCCGCCCTAGCCGAGGGTCGCGCTGGCGTCGCCCGCGGCGCGCCGGACGGTGGTGTCGGTCAGTTCCCGCACCGTGTCGGCGGGCACCGGGACGCCCGGGGCCTCGAAGAACCAGCGCCCCGCCTCCTCCTGGCTCAGCCCCTCAGGCCGTGCCGGCAGGTACGGCTGGACGTAGACGGGGGTGCCCGGCTCGCTGCGCCAGCTGTCGGCGAGCGTGCCGATGTCCACGGCGTCGTAGCCCAGGACGTCCAGCAGCTCGGCCACCTGTGCCTTGGCGGCCGGGTCGTCACCGGCGATGGGCAGGGCGCTGCGGTCGTCGGCGCCCGCGGGCCGGGCGGAGCTGAACAGGCGCACGAAGTCGATGCTGTTGAAGGCTTTCACCACCTGGGAGTCGGCCAGGTGTCGCTGGACCAGGGCGCTGGAGGTCTGCTCGCCGGAGTCGAGTTCGGTGATCCTGCCGTCGCGCTCGGGATAGTAGTTCATGGTGTCGATGACGGTCTTGCCTGCCAGGGCGGCGGTGAGGAGTTGCCCGTATGCGTTCAGCGGGACGGTCGCCACCACCAGGTCACCGGCCTGCGCGGCCTCGGCGGGTGTGACCGCGCGGGCCTGTTCGCCGAGGTCGGCGACGAGGTCGGCGAGGGTCTCGGGGCCGCGGGAGTTGCTGAGTACGACGTTCAGGCCGGCGGCGACCGCCAGGCGGGCCAGCGCGCTGCCGATGTTGCCGGCGCCGATGAGGCCGAGGGTCTTGGTCATGGGGCGATCTCCTTGTGGGTGTGTGTGGTGGGGTGACGAGAGGTCAGCGGCTGACGGTGAGCACTGCGGTGCGCCGGGACCACGCGCCTTCGACGGCGGCCTCCAGCAGGAAGGCGGCGACGTCGGCCCGGGAGATCCTGGGCAGGCCGGGCACGCGGTCGAGTGCGGTCAGGTCGACGGCGTGGACGTTGCCCGTGGCGGGCTTGTTGGTGAGCAGCACCGGATAGGCCAGCGTCCAGTCCAGGCCGGAGGCGGTGAGGATCCGCTCGCCCGCGGCCTTGTCGGCGAAGGTGGCCTTGCCGCCCTTGTAGAGGAACCGGGCGAACGCGGAGGCCTTGGCCAGGGACTCGCCGACCCCGAACGCCGACATGATCAGTACGCGCTTGGTTCCGCTGTCCTCGGCGGCCCGGACCAGCGCGAGCGTGGTGTCGGCGATCAAGTTGCCCGGGTCTTTGGCCTTGCCGAGTCCGAGCGTGGTGTCCGGCCGCGGTGGCACGCTCCGTGAACAGGGTGCCGGTGGCGCCGGTAGCGCCAAGGAGGAGGAATTTCATCGGACGACTTCTCCCTTCGGGAGCCCGTGGTGGCTCATGCTTACGAAAATATAGTACTTACTAGGAATAAGTACATTGCCCGTTTAGCATGAACGCATGAGCCGAGGGACGGACCGCGTGGCCGGGATGAGCGTGTTCGATCCGCAGTGCACGTCGCGGGAGGTGCTGGAGCACGCGACGGGCCGGTGGGGCGCCCTGACCCTCGCCGCCCTGGTCGAAGGCCCCCTGCGGTTCGCCGAGGTACGTCGTAACGTGTCCGGGGTCTCCGACCGCATGCTGTGGCAGACCCTCCAGCGACTGGAGGACGACGGCCTCGTCACCCGCACACCGCACCCCACGGTCGCCAGGCGGGTCGACTACGAACTCACCGCTCTCGGCCGCCCGATCGCCGAGCGGATCTGCGACCTGATCGACGCCATCTACGAGCAACTGCCCGGCATCGTCGCCCACCAGCGCGCGAACGGCACCGGCTCGGCTCCACCCACGGAAGACACGGCGGGCTGAGGCCGTTCTTGAAGTCCGCCGGCGGGATCGGCGTCGGCAGCATGATCGCGGCAGGGAGTCGGAGGGCGGGAGTGCCCTTTCCGGGGCGCAGCGCGGATGTGCGTCCGACCGTTGCCACCGAACGCAGGACTCACGGAAGTGCCAGACTGAACGAATGGATCCCGAGCGGCAGACCGGCGGCCGGAGCGCCGACAGTGAGCTGGGCTGTTTCCTGCGGGCCCGCCGAACCCGGGTCAAGCCTGCGGACGTCGGCCTGTCCATCGGTCCGGGGCCGCGCCGGACACCAGGCCTTCGTCGCGAGGAGCTCGCCACGCTCGCCGGGGTGAGCATCGACTACTACGCCCGGCTCGAACGCGGCAAGGAGACCCGGCCCAGCCCGTCCGTCGTCGAGGCCCTCGCCTCCGCTCTGCGGCTGGGCGAGACGGAGCGCGCCTACCTGCGCGACCTGGCCGCCAGGACGGCCCGTGGCGCCAACGGAGGCGGCCAGCCGGATCGTGCCGGGCAGCGTCCGGCCGTGAACCGGGGCGTCGAACTGCTCCTCCGGACACTGCGGCCCCACCCCGTCCACGTCGTCAGCCGCACCTACGAACTGCTCGCCGCCACCCCCGGCGGCCTGCGCCTGCTGCCCGGTATGAAGGACACCCCGCCCGAGGAACGCAACGTCGTACGGTGGCTCGCCCTGCATCCAGGGGCTCGCGCCCTGTATCCGGACGACTGGGAGAACCAGATCCGCGGCTGCGTGGCCCGGCTGCGCGCACTCGCCGGCACCGCCCCCGACACCCCGGGGCTCAGCCACCTCATCGCTGAACTGCGTGACAAGAGCGCGGACTTCGCCGAGTTGTGGGAGCACTACGACGTCCAGGGCCACACCACAGGCACAAAGACCTTCCACCACCCGGAGTTCGGCGTCTTCACGCTCGGCTTTCAAGCCCTCGACCTGGACGGCACCGACGGTCACCGAGTGATTTTCTACTACGCCGAACCAGGCACCCCCGCCCATGACGTGATGGTGCTCCTCGACATGGACCAGCCCCAGAACGGGACCGGGTTGGCCACTGGCACCCCCATGGCCAACCGATAGCGCCGACGGCCAGGCTTTTCATGCCGACGCCGGCAAGGCCGCCCTCGGCCACCAAGTCCAGGGAGCCGGAAGGTGTCTCCGTCACGACCGTGTACGCCGTCGCTGTTCGGCCGTCACGTCCGGATGCGCGGCCGGCCGGGGAGCGGTCAGGTCGAGCAGGAGCATCGCGTCGTGGTCCGGGGTGCCGGGTTCGGCGGTGTACACGCCGAGACGCTGGCCGGGGGTGTCTTCGAGGTGCATGCTCTGGCCGCTCAGGGTGAGGACGCCGACCTCGGGGTGGTGGAAGGTCTTCTGGATCTTCTTGCGGCCGACGACGTCGTAGCGCTCCCACAGCTTGGCGAAGTCGGGGCTCTTGAGCAGGAGTTCGCCCACCAGGTGGGTGAGGTCGGGGGCGTCCGGGTCGATGCCGGACTGGGCGCGCAGCCGGGCGACGCAGCCGCGTACCTGGTAGTCCCAGTCGGGGAAGAGGGCGGGCGCGGTCGGGTGCAGGAAGAGGTAGCGGGCGATGTTGCGCTGGGTGGCGGGCCAGTCGGCGAGGCCCGCGAACAGGGCGAGGCCGCCGGGGTTCCAGGCGAGCAGGTCCATGCTGCGGCTGATGACGTAGGCGGGGCTCGGCCGCAGTGTCTCCAGGACCAGCTTCAGGTGCGGGGGCACGGTGCGGCTGGGCGGCGAGGGCTCGGGGGCGTACTGCGCGGCTCGGGTGGCGAGTTCGCGCAGGTGCTGGTGTTCGGCGTCGTCGAGACGCAGGGCACGGGCGAGAGCGTCGAGTACGGCCGGGCTGGGACGGGTCTCCTTGCCGCGCTCCAGGCGGACGTAGTAGTCGATGCTGATGCCGGAGAGCGTGGCCACTTCCTCGCGGCGCAGACCGGGGGTGCGGCGCAGGCCGGTCCCCACGGTGAGACCGACCTGGTCGGGGCTCGTCCGGGTACGTAGCGCGCGCAGGAACCGGCCCAGCTCTCCGCCGTCGCCCCTGGCCGTGCTCTGCTCGGATGCCATGCCGCCAGTGTCACCCCGCGCTGACCTGGGCGGCAGGCGCGTGGGGGGCCCTGTCATTACCCCGAACGCCGCTCCCCGGCACAGCTCGACCTGCCACCTGGGGCGCGAAGGCGGGATGCTCGAAGAACCCGCGAAAGGTAAGGAACGCCCCATGCAGACCGTCACCCTCAACAACGGCGTCGAGATGCCGATCCTCGGGTTCGGCGTCTACCAGATCCCGCCGGAGCAGACCGAGCAGGCCGTCAGCGATGCCCTCGCCGCGGGTTACCGCCTCCTCGACACGGCTGCCGCCTACGGGAACGAGGAGGCCGTCGGCCGCGCGATCAAGAACAGTGGCATCCCCCGCGAGGAGCTGTTCGTCACCACCAAGCTGTGGGTCCAGGACGCTCCCGCCGAGGAGAACACCAAGCGGGCGTTCGAGACGTCGTTGGCCAAACTCGGCCTGGACCACCTCGACCTGTACCTGATGCACCAGCCTTTCGGCGATGTGTACGGCCAGTGGCGCGCCATGGAGGCCCTCAATCGCGAGGGCCGCGTCAAGGCGATCGGCGTCGCCAACTTCTACCCCGACCGGCTCCTCGACCTCGTCCTCAACAACGAGATCACCCCGGCGGTCAACCAGATCGAGACCCACCCGTTCTTCCAGCGCACGGCCGACCAGGAGCTCATGCGCGAGCACGGGGTCCAGATCCAGTCGTGGGGCGGGTTCGCCGAGGGCAAGAACGACATCTTCACCCACCCGGTCCTGAGCGAGATCGGCGCGAAGCACGGCAAGTCCGTGGCCCAGGTCGTGCTCCGCTGGCTGACCCAGCGCGGCGTCGTCGCGATCCCCAAGTCGGTCCGTGCCGACCGCATGGCGGAGAACTTCGACATCTTCGACTTCGAGCTCACCGGCGACCAGATGGCGGCCATCGCCACGCTGGAGACCGGGGCGACGCTGTTCTTCGACCACCACGACCCGGCGATGGTCAACTGGCTCAGCGCACGGCGCTTGGAGGCCTGAGCCGACAGGCGGCCGCGCCACCGCACCGGACAAGCTCTCGCGCGAGCACTCCTCCCGTACGGCCCCGAGCACCCGCCCGGGAGGGGTACTCCTTGACGCCGTCAGACGGCACCCACCTCACGGACCAGGACCTCACCATGCCCCAGAAGCAGCACATCACCGACGTCCTCATGGTCGGCGCGACCGGCAGCATCGGGCGGCTCGCGGTCGAGGCCGCACAACGGCACGGCCTGCGCCCGCGGGCACTGGTACGCGACGTCCGCCGCGCCGAGCGACTGCTCCCCGGCGTCGAACTGGTGCAGGGCGACCTTGAGGATCCCGCCTCCCTGCGGAACGCGGTCGGCGGAGCCGATGCCATCGTCCTCACCCACGGCTCCGGCGGCGACCCCGAGACCCGCCGCCGTGTCGACTACGGCGGCGTACGCAACCTTCTACAGGCTCTCGATGGCGCCCAGCCGCGTGTGGCACTGATGACCTCCATCTACGCCACCCGTAGCGACATCCCGGGCAACTCCCCCTGGAAGCGGCGCTCCGAGCGCCTTCTGCGGGCCGGCGGCCTCCCCTACACCATCGTCCGACCGGGCTGGTTCGACCAGGCAGGACCCACCCAGCGGCGCCTCGTCCTGGAGCAGGGCGGCACGGCCGACGGCGGGATCGCCCGCGACCAGATCGCCGAGACGCTGGTACGCAGCCTGCTGACGGACACGGCACTGGGTAAGACGTTCGAGCTCATCGCCACCGAGGGCGAAGAGCCGTCCGACTGGGCCGGACTCTTCGGCGCCCTGAAGAACGACGAACCCGGCTCCGTGGACGGCGTGCTGGACCCGGCCGACCTCCCCGTCGAAGCCGAACCGCGGGCGGTGCGCGCGGATCTCGACGCGGTCCGTTCCCTGAACGGAAGCAGTGGATGACAGCGCGCGGATCCAGCACTGCGAAGAGGAATCCAGCCACGCTGGGGCGACGCACGCTCCTTCGTGGCGCCCTTCTGGGAGGAGCCACCGCCATGACCGGTGTCCAGATCACGGGCTGTTCCCCGTCGCAGCCGAGCGGGGCGACGACGCCGGAGGCCAGTGAGAGAACCGGGGCGACGTCCACGTCCGGTAAACGGGTACTGCTGGCCTACTTCTCCCGGGCGGGCGAGAACTACTACAACGGCGGACGTACCGACCTCAAGACCGGAAACACCGAGGTCCTCGCCCGCATGATCAGCGAGCACATCGAGTGCGACGTGCACCGCATCGAAGCCGCCGATGCCTACTCCGACGACTACGACGCCACGGTCGCGCGCAACGTCCGCGAACAGGACGCCGACGCCCGGCCGGCCATCGCCAACCCCCTGTCCTCGATCGACCGTTACGACGTCGTCCTGCTGGCTGGCCCCATCTGGAACGTCCGAGCGCCCATGATCATGTCGACCTTCGCCGAACGCTACGACTTCCGCGGCAGGACGGTCCATCCGGTCACGACGTATGCGATGAGCGGACTGGGCACGACCGAGCGCGACTACGCGGCGCTCTGCCCAGGCGCGACCATCGGGGAAGGGCTCGCGGTACGCGGCGAGGAAGTCGGCAAGGCCAACGCCGAGGTCCGATCGTGGCTGCGGCGCATCGGTGCTCTCCAGGACTGACCCGCTCGCCGGAGCCCCGCCGCCCTGCCTCTTGGCGGATACGCCTGGTGTTCGGTGTGCTGGTAGTCCTCTCCCTCCTTGTGCCCCCCCAGTTCCCTGGGCGGGATCGCACGGCCCGGTGATGGCAGCCCCCGATTCCCCACCTGAAAATCAAGGCGCCGTCAGAGCCACCCGCCCAGAGTGATCAACTCGCGGTGCACCAGCGGTTCGACGAAGGGACTTCTCCATCCGCCGAACCACAGGATCGGACAACCGCAGTTCTGCCCCGGAACGTCCGCCGACTCTGTCGAGGTGAAGTTCCCGAAGGAGCGGCTTCATCTCGAAATCCTGTTGATGGGCGAGTGCGCCGATCCAGCTGGTCAGTGACTCCCCGGGGATTGGCTGCACCACGGGTTCGGTCAGGGTGCGGCGCGGTGGGCGACGCTTCTGCGCCGTCTTCTTGGCGGTACTCACGACGGGAATCCTGTGGCAGGTGCACTCTGTGCTATTCGAATAACAGCAAGGAAGAGTTGGGGCATGGACGATGCCCACCTCGGATGGCCGCGACGTAGTACGTCCAGTCCTCATCGATTCCCCGAAACGCCGGCTCCTTCTGATGCCGGCAGAGCCTGACAGCGAACCCTGCCGCTGGACCGTGCCGACACTCCCCATGCGCCCCGGCGAGACCATCCGCCGCGCGGCAACCCGGCATCTGCGTCGAGATGCTCATCTCCCCGCACTTCGCATCCCGCCGCTCATCGGCCGGCTCTCCCGCAAGGACGCACCGCAGGGCGTTGAGTACGTCGTCGTGGTGCGGCCTGCCGCGGAGAGCTGGCCGTCGGCCGTCCGCTTCGCGCTCGCCCCGGAAGCCCGTTGGCGGACGACGGCCGAACTGCGGTCGTCCGGAGAACTGGTCGAGCCCGCTGAGCCGCTCGACTTCATGGACGGCTACTGGGACGGGTGGCTGCCGGACGGCGAGATCTCCCTCGAATGACCGTCCGCGCCGTATCTCGTACACCGACACCGACACCGACACCGAACTCGTAGGAGCAGGAGGGCAAGAAATGACCTTGCACGCCATCGAGATCACCCTGACCCGTACGGTTGAAGCCGTCGAAGTGAAGGCAGCGCAGCAGGCCCGTTCCCTGCCTATGGCGGCCGCTGACGACGGCAGATGCCTCGTAGTCCTGGTGTCCGCCAGGGATGAACGGCGGGCCATGCGGAAGATCTGGAAGCGGTTGGAGGACTCGCTTCCGATCGACGTGCTCTGCAGTCTGTTTCCGGGACCCGACGGCAAGTACCTGATGAGCATCCCCATGAGTGCAGAACTCCAGGAGCGGATCCGGAAGTGTGCCGCCGCCGAGCGGAAGACTCCGGAGGAGTACCTCCAGCAGGCGATCACAGAGGCACTGGCCCGCGACCGGTCGACGCGCCGGGCCCAACTGGAGTGCTCGCTGAACGAACTGTTGCGCACCTACAGCCCGAAGGAAGTCGTCGGTGCAGCGGCGCGGCGGATCAACGAGTGACCTGGTCTTCCTCGGAGTCTTTGCGGTCCGGGTCCCTCCATTCCCTTACCGCTCAGGTGGCCCGTTCCTATACTCATGGCATGGACCAGGAGCTGGAGCACGCCGCGCTCGTCGCACTATTGCGGCGCGGGGACCGCTCATGGCCCCAGCTGACCGACCAGGTCGAGACCGTCGGCAGCGCGCGGGACGTCCTGGAGAGCGCGCTCGACGCTTCGGGGCAAGGCGCCCTCTTCGACACCGAGCCGGCCGTGGACCTGGAGTCGATCGCCGCCGAGATCGCTGCCTGGGGACGCGAAGGCATGCGGCTGGTGACGATCATGGATGAGGACTATCCGCTGTGTCTGCGGCTGGTGCACCAGCGCCCACCGTTCTTGTTTCTGCGTGGCGCGCATATTGAGGACGACCTGCGGGTTGCCGTCGTCGGGACTCGCAGGCCCACACCGGAGGGAATCGCCCACGCCCAGGCCATCGCGGGAGGGCTCGCTGAGCGTGGTGTCACGGTGGTCAGCGGGTTGGCTGCCGGAATCGACACCGCCGCACACGGAACCGCTCTTGCAGTTGGCGGACGCACGGTCGCAGTCATCGGTACTGGTTTGCGCCGCTCCTACCCGACACAGAACACAGGTCTGCAGGAGGAGATTGCCGAGAAAGGGCTGGTTCTTTCCCAGTTCTGGCCCGACGCACCGCCGTCGAAGGCGTCTTTCCCCATGCGCAATGCTGTAATGAGCGGCTACAGCCTGGCCACGGTTGTGGTTGAGGCCGCGTATCGAAGCGGAGCCCGTATGCAGGCTCGTCTCGCCTTGGAGCACGGGCGCCGGGTCTTCCTGATGCGCTCTCTGATGATCCATGAG
Organism: Streptomyces sp. NPDC002276; assembly: GCF_053891435.1. Lineage (NCBI taxonomy): Bacteria > Bacillati > Actinomycetota > Actinomycetes > Kitasatosporales > Streptomycetaceae > Streptomyces > Streptomyces sp. NPDC002276. The sequence continues at coordinate 390,711 of NZ_JBSFCQ010000008.1, forward strand.
TGGGCCCGGGAGTACGCGACCAGGCCGAATACGACTGTCATCGACGGCGCGGATGACGTCTTCAACGTACTCGACTCTCTCGTCCCCACCACGGGCGAGCTTACCTGGGCATAGTCGGCGGACCCGGGTGGCAACCGTTGTCGGCCTGTCCGACCGCTACGCCAACTTCCTTGTCCATCCCTTACTGTCCGGTCAGGGCGTATGCCAGGTTTGTCGTGGTACCGCGAATCCTGGCTATCCGAGCTGCAGGCAGTGCCAGCAGACCAGTAACCTTCTCGGCCCGGGTGTCGCCGACGCGATTGTCCCGGTGAGTCTGGCCCTCAAAGGCGAGCAGTACGCGAACGAACTGTGGCGCTACAAGAACGCCCCCGGCCCACAGCAGCTGTACTTTCGAACAGGCCTTGCGGCTGTTCTGTGGCGTTTTCTCGCCCTTCACGAAGCCTGCGTTGCAGCCCACTGCGCCGTGCCCCGCTTCGACATCGTCACTACGGCACCTAGTACAAGCGGCCGAGAGAACCACCCTCTGCGGACCATGGCCGCCGAGATGGTCGAAACCACCCGCGACCGCTATCGCGACCTGCTCAGATCAGCTCCGGACGCAGCCGCTCTTGGTCGGAATCCGTCGCGCTCGCGCTATACCTCGGCCGCACTCTGGGGCGAGAACGTCCTGGTCATCGACGACACGTGGACCAGCGGAAACCATGCTCAGTCCGCCTCTGCGGCACTGAAGGCAGCGGGGGCGGGGAGCGTGGCGGTAGTCGTTCTCGGACGGCACCTGAACAACTCGTACGGCGACACAGCCACGCTCGTCCAGCAGGCGCGGCTACGCAGGTTCTCCTGGGACACGTGTGTGCTCCGGCCTTGGCACCACGGCTGAGTTCGGACCTACGCCCGCCAGATGGTGACCTGGCGGTCAGGAGCATTTCTCCATCGTCCACTGAGGCAACTCGAATAGATGAACTCGCGTCAGCTCAGATCATCAAGGCTGGTCTGTCCCTCGATGTGTCCTGACTCGCTATGGCGCGTGTTGGTGAATTCCTCCAGGTGGCCTACAGTGCGCACCAGATGCGCATTGTAGAGCCAGTGCAGGTTTCCCTCTCTCTCCAGTTTTCCGCTCACCTGGACAGCAAGGTTCTCCTCGTAGGCGCGAATGGCCTCGTGGTACTCATCATCGTCAGCCAGTCGGACCCGTACCTTCTTCGGCTGATTACCTTGTAGGTTTTCAACCCCGAATACGCCTGGACTATCGGCCTCTTTTCGGGCGAGTAGATGTACTCGTCCAACTACAGATGTGAAAGTCGACTCCTCTGCGGCAGCTAGTCTGTGTGCCGCTTTCTCCAGGATGGGAGTATCTCCGCCAGAAAACTCGTAGCGTGAGATCTGATCTTCTACGTCCCCTGGTACCGATGTGTCCCACTCGATCGTGATGTCGGAACCGTCGGAATTTTCTGTGATCCCGAGAATCGCAGTCGCCATCTCGTAGGAGACGCCATGCCGAACGCCCTCGTCGAAACCAGCGAGGGATCCGCTTGTTGCCTTGGCGCGATACTCCTCGCCCACAAGCTCCGAAAAGTGGGTGCACTGGCCTGACGAAGGACGTGCTGCATGAGTTCGACGAATTCCGGCGCCTCGCGGTCCAGAGGGATGACAAACGATCCCAGTCGGCCCTCGGTCTCGCCTGGAGGGGCGAGCCGGTTGTAGATGCCTGATCGCCGGCCGACGACGTGCCATCCCGCTTCGATGAGGAGTGCGGTGAGTCGATCGGGGTCGACGCGCCAGAGATCGAGATCAGTCGACGAAAGGTCAGTCATGGAGTGGCTCACCCCTCTCGATCTTTCCCATCATGGCGGTCAGCGCTTGAGCGTCAAACAAATTGGCGGTGGGAACTCTCACGGAGGGCTTCTGGACGTCGGGGACTTCATACCCCTCCAGGCAGATCCAGTAGCAAGCCTGCTTGACAGCGAGATGGGAGTGCCGGACATCTGTCCAGTCGGCCTGGCCCGGCGGCACGGCCATGACGATCAGCACTGCCTTCACCGTTCGTCGTGGCGCGGCGAGCCGGCTCATGTACTCCCGCTTGTTGAAGCGGTAGCTGAAGTCCTCCGCGTCCGGGCTGGGCGCCACCATCGTGGTGCTCTTGAGCTGGACATAGAAGCTGGTTTCTTCCCCCGCAGGGTCTGTGGACGGACGCACGAGCATGGCGTCCATGCCGAACATGTCTCGTTCCTGCCTGATGAACAGGCAGCCTGCGGTCGCGGCGACACTCTGCACGTAGCCCTCCTGGAGCTGCTCCATGCAGGACGTGAAGGGCCTTCGCCTTCAGCGGAACGCCGTAGCTTGTTCGCCATGCCAAGCGTGCCGACGGATCCCGCTCCGTTTCTGTCCACGATCACGACCGCCAGTTCAGCCCTTGTCGCCATCGTGGGAGGCCTTCTCGTCGCCAGGTTCGTGACTCTGGGGTCCGAGCAGGAGGGCGCCCAGCGTGTGCTGGTCGATGCCGAGGCACGACTCGCGGTAGTGAAGACCCGAGCAGAGAAGGCGCACAGGAAGCGGCTGCACTTCGACCTTGACTACTTCTTCAGCAGAGAGGTGATCGTGGCTGTCAGTAACGGTGTCGTTGATGCTGCTGGACTGCGCGAGGTGGGCCGGTATTCGGTTCTGACGGACGCAGAGATCGAGAACCATGCCGCTGTGGTAGCGGAGGAGTTGTCACGAGCCGAGGAGACCTGCAGGGCGTTGTTGTCCTCCGACGGGATGCCTGAGCCCACCGGTTGGGAGGACTTCCGGCGGACCCACCCCGAGCTTCAGATCGAGATCGAGGAAGCGTGGGAGATCAAGTTCGCGGTACTCACCCTGCCTCCTGTCAGGAGCCGGAACCTGCCCGGCCTCGGTTCTGGTCGTCTTCCTTCGATGCTGACCAGCGCGAGTCTGTCTGACGCGGTGATCTTGCGGCGCGGCATGCGACGAGATGCTCTAAAAGCCCAGGAAGAGCGGTCGCAGCAACAACTGGAAGATCTTGAGGGCGAGGTTGCGCGGCTGAGGCAGGCTCGGGAAGCCATCGTCAGACCGAAGGGACTCGCCCTCGGCCTTGTCATCCTGATTTTCTTCACGGTGGTCGGTGTGGCCGTGCCGCTGTTCATCATGAGTACGGCGCCGAAGGACCTGACCAGCACGATGGCGGATACCGTCTTCAGCTTGTTCATGGCCGGGCTGGTAGCGCTGCTTTCCTACATGACAGTGCTGGCCTTGCGCCTTCAGGCGAGTGGATCCCGCGGCGGCGGACGTGGCGCCGTTTCCCGGTCGTGAGTCTCATTGGAACGGTCTCTGGCCAGGGCTGTGGGAAATGGTCACCAAGGTCGCGGGAAACGATCTCCAAGAGCCTCGGCGTAATGCCTGACCAGAGCATTCCGTCGGTTCCCCACAACCGGACACCGACGAGTGTCCTGGTAGCACCGACGAAACGGGCTCATCGTGATCACGATGAGCCCGTTTTGGTGTGCCTGGGCAGGGCGGGTGCTGTGTGACGGTGCTTACACGTATGACTGCCCGGTGGCCGGTGAGCCGCCGGGCAGTCGATCTTTGTGGTTGTTGATCTTTGGTGGGCTGCTGAAGTGTGGGCAGTTTCACTCATCGGGCTCGGTCTTTTCCGGCCCGGTGGCATAGCCCTTGGGGCTCCAGATGCCCTGTGGCTTGGTCTTGCGGCGGCGGGTGGGGCGGCGGTGAGCCCTCTTCAGGTCCGGGGAGAACTCAGGCGTTGTACTTGGCGAAGACGCGGGTACCGGCCGTCGCCGACACGACCATGAGGCCCACCACTACGGCCAGTCCGGTCAGGGCGGTGTGTGAGCCGTACTGGCCGGCGAAGAATCCGCGCATGGCCTCCACCGCGTATCGCAAGGGGTTGACGGAGCCGACGGCCTTCAGCCAGTCGGGACCGTACGAGAGGGGCAGGAGGATGCCGGACAGCAGCATCAGCGGTAGAGCGATGGCGTTGAGGACGGGCGCGAAGAGCCATTCCGAGGTCAGCTTCAGTGCCAGTGAGTAGGAGAGGAAGGCCAGGCTGACCCCGACGAGCATCATCATGGCGATGGCGGCCAGGACGCCTCCCACGGGAGCGCGCAGGCCGAACAGCAGGGCGATGAGGACGATGACGAACGACTGGACGAGCAGGGCCAGCACGTCCCAGAGCACCCGCCCCAGCAGCAGGCCGAGCCGGCTCGCCGGGGTCACCCGGAGCCGTTCCAGATAGCCGGAGCGGACATCGGGGATCAGGCCGAACCCGGCATAGCCGGTGGCGAACAGACCCAGTTGCACGAGCAGGCCGGGAATGTAGACCCGCCAGGCGGACGCGCCGCTCTCGGGCAGCATCTTGACCAGGACCGGGCCGAACAGGGCCATGTAGACGAACGGTTGGACGAGGCCGATGAGGAGGCCCATTCTCTTCTGCGCCGCGGCCGAGGCCTCGTCCCGGAAGACGATTCCCGCATCCCGGATCGTGTGCATCATGGGGATTCTCCTCAGGCGTGGACGGCGTCGGCGTCGGACTGCGGACGGCGCTCGGTCATGGTCATGAAGACGTCGTCGAGCGAGGGCCTCGCCACGCGCAGCGACTCGGCCCGGATGTGCGCGGACTCCAACTCGCGCAGCAGGTCCGCGAGGATGCGCTCGGCACCTCGGCAACTGACCGTGAGACCGCTCCCGTTCACCGTCACATCGTGGACCTCGGGGTGGGCGCCGATCAGGTCGGCGGCTCGTGCCGCTTCGCCGTCGACCTCGATCTCGATGGTGTCGTGGGCGATGGCGGACTTCAGGTTCTGCGGGCTGTCCTCGGCGATGATGCGGCCCTTGTCGATGATCAGGACCCGGTCGCAGAGGTTGTCGGCCTCGTCCAGGTAGTGGGTGCTGAGGAACACGGTGGTGCCCTGCTCGTCGCGCAGGCGGCGGATGTGCTCCCAGACGGTGTTGCGGCTTTCGGGGTCGAGGTTGGCGGTGGGCTCGTCGAGGAAGAGCAGTTTCGGTTGGTGCGCCAGACCGAGTGCCATGTCGACGCGGCGGCGCTGGCCGCCCGAGAGGGTCTGGATCACACGTTCCGCCAGGTCTTCGAGACCGAGCTGGCTGATCAGTTCGTCGGCACGGGCCTCGGCCGCGCGGCGGCTCATACCGTAGAGGCGTGCCTGTAGGACGATGTCCCGGCGGACCGGGGAACTGGGCTTGGAGCCTCCGGTCTGGGAGACGTAGCCGATGTGCATGCGGACCTTTGCCGCTTCGTGCAGGAGGTCGCAGCCGGCGATGGTGGCCGTGCCCGAACTCGGGCCGAGCAGGGTGGTGAGCATTCGCATGGTGGTCGTCTTGCCGGCACCGTTGGGGCCGAGAAAGCCGACGATCTCCCCCGCCCGCACGGTGAAGTCGACTCCTGCCACCGCCTCGACGCGGCCTTGCTTGGTGTGGAAGGTCTTGGCCAGCCCCTTGGCCTCGATCATGGGTAACGCCTCTCGTGACGGATCGTGTACGGCGCGCCGGTAGGGCGCGGATGGTGGGGTCATGCCTTCAGTCCTTCGCGTTCCCGCTTGTCCTCCTGGTCGGTCCATACCTGACGGCCTTCCTTGGTGGTCAGTTCGGGCCAGGTGAGGGTGCCGTCCTGGATCTCGTCGACGATCCTGCGGGCCCAGTCCCGCTCGGCATCGGCGATCGTCAGGGCGTAGTCGATTTCGATCACGAACAGTCGTGGCGTCTGCTGGGCCAGTACCTCGGCGTGTGCCCGGCGGGCCTGGTCGATCTCCTCGTCGAGCCGCGCGATGCGTTCTTGTAGGGCCAGGACCGCGCGTTCGGGTCCCAGGGCGCCGAGGTAGCTCACCGCGGCGAGGAAGCTGGGGTACTCCTTCACCGGCGTGCGGACGAGTTCGTCCAGCCAGCTCATGAATTCCTCGCGTCCCAGTTCGGTGTGGGCGTACACCTTGCGCTCCGGTCGGCGTCCCTCGCGCTCGGTGCTGTGCTCCGCGATCCAGCCGGCACGGGCGAGCGATTCGATGACGTCGTAGAGCGAACCGGTCTTGAGCTTGAAGCTGGTGTCCTTGTTGCGCTGCCGCAGGGTCGTGGCCATCTCGTACGGATGCATCGGCTGCTCCAGGAGCAGTCCGAGGACCGCCAGCCCGAGCAGGTTGGAGACCGGTCGTTTGGGTGTCGCCATCTTTCCACTCCTTTAGTCGGTTCCGACTATACGGCATCGACTAGATTGCGGACCGGCCGGCACGTCGGCTGATGGTCAAGCCGTGGCGGACTCCGAGCGGAGCCGCGACAGGTACTCCCCCGTAGGGCCGGAATCCGGCGCGAGAGCGTCCGGACGGCCGCAGTGCAGGATCCTGCCGCCGGCCTCTCCGCTGCCGGGCCCCAGGTCGATCAGCCAGTCCGCGGCGGCCGCGAGGTGCAGGTCGTGTTCGGCGAGCGTGACGGTGTTGCCCGCGGCGAGAAGTGCGTCGAACGCGTCGACGAGAACCTGGACATCCGCCGGGTGCAGGCCGGTGACCGGTTCGTCCAGCACGACGAGGCCGGGCTGTCGCGAGCCCTTGGTCAGAGCTGTCGCCAACTTCAGCCGCTGTGCTTCCCCGCCGGAGAGCACCGTGGCGCTCTGACCCAGCCGCAGATAGCCCAGACCCGTCTGCCGCAGAGCCGTGAGGACCGGTCGCAGCGCGGCCGTGTCGAGCACCTGGGCCGCCTCGTCGACGGTCAGGTCCAGCACCTCGTCGATGGCCAGGTCCTGGTAGGTCACCGCGAGCACATCGGGCCCGTACCGCCTGCCCTCGCAGACGTCGCAGGTGACCCAGACATCGGGCAGGAAGTTCATGTCCACCTGGCGCACGCCGTACCCGGTGCACGGCTCACAGCGGCCGCCCGGCGAGTTGAAGGAGAAGGAGGCCGCCGTCAGCCCGCGGCGCGCGGCGGCGTCGGTGGCCGCGAAGAGGTCGCGGATCAGGTTGAAGGCCTTGGTGTACGTGGCCGGGTTGGAGCGCGGGGTGCGGCCGATGGGCTCCTGGTCGACCACGGTCGTCCAGTGCAGCGGGCCCGTCCAGGTCACCCCGCCCACACCGGGTGCGGCCGTGCCGTTCAGCCGGGCCCGCACCGCGTCGGCCACGCCCTCGACGAGCAGCGTGCTCTTGCCGCTGCCGCTCACTCCGGTGAGGCAGGTCAGTGCCCCCAGCGGGATGTCGATCCGGTCGGCACGCACCGTACGCACCGTGACGTCGGTCAACGTCAGCATCCGGTCGGCACGGACCGGGCGCCGGTCACGCCGCACCCGTCCGCCGCGCAGGGCGAGGTAGTGCCCGGTCAGCGACTCGGCCGAGTCCGCCACGTCCTGTGGCGTGCCCTGGGCCACGAGCCGGCCACCGCCGCGTCCGGCCCGCGGACCGACGTCGATCACCCAGTCCGCCCGCCTGATCAGCTCGGGGTCGTGCTCGATCATGAGAACGGTGTTCCCGGCGCCGCGCAGTTCTTCGATGAGTTCGCCCAGCAGTGCCTTGTCGGCCGGGTGCAGTCCTGAGGAGGGTTCGTCGAGGATGAACGCCACGCCCGAGAGATTGGTGCACAACTGGGCTGCCACCCGGGCGCGTTGGAGCTCCCCGCCGGACAGCGTCGGGGCCGGGCGGGAGAGCTGGATGTGTCCGACGCCGAGCTGGACCAGCAGCCGCAGCCGCGCCCGCAGCGCGGGCAGTACGGCCTGGGCCGCTTCCTGCTGGGTCGGTCCGAGGGTCGCTGCCAGGTCCTCGCCCCAGCCGAGGACCTCCTGGACCGGGCTGCCGAGCAGATCGTGCAGGCGCCGCCCGCCGAGACGGACCGTACGGGCGATCGCGCCCAGGCCCGTCCCCTCGCACTCGCCGCACGGCTCGTTCCTGACGAAAGGCGCGTAGGACTCCCGGACGGCCGGGCTGGGGGCGCCGGTGTACAGCCGCTCGGCCTCGGTGACCGCTCCCGGCCAGGAACGGCTGTTGCGGACGCTGACCGCGGTGCCGCTCTTCTTCATGGTCGTCTCGTAGGCGATCTCCAGCTCCTCCTCGCCGGTGCCGTACAGCACCGCGTCCCGGAAATCCCCGGGCTGCTCCCGCCAGGGCAGGGCGAGATCCGTCCCGAACCGCCGGGCCAGCGCTGTCATCGCGGCTCGCTCGGGAGTGCGGGCCATGTCGAACCAGGGCGAGGCCCCGGCCAGCAGGGGCAGCCCCGGCTCGGTGATCAGCAGTGCCTCCTCGGCCCTGGCCCTGCCCCCGCTCCCGCGGCACTCGGGGCAACACCCCTCCGGCGCGCCGGGGTTGAACTGAGCCGCCTTCAGCACCGTCCCCAGGGCCGGGTCCCAGTCCCGGCCCAGCGGAGGCAGCCGGGCGAAGGCCAGGCCGAGGTAGTCGTTGACGCCGGTGACCGTGGCCATCGTCGACCGCGGGCTGCGGGCCGGCACGCGCTGGTCGACGGCGAGCGTGGGCGGCAGTCCGTCGATCCGGCTCACCTGAGGACGGTCCCGGGGGGTGATGAACTGGCGGACGAACGGGCTGATTCCCTCCAGATACCGCAGCTGGGCCTCGGCGTGGATGGTGTCGATCAGCAGTGAGGTCTTGCCACTGCCGCTCACCCCCGAGAACGCGACGACCTTCCCCTTGGGCACCGACACATCCAGGCCGTTCAGGTTGTGGGTGCGGGCACCGACCACCTCGATGCTGTGCTCTCCGGATCCCATGTACCCCTCCTCGGATTCCAATAGTCGGTTCCGAATATAAGGGTTCGGCTATTGTGGTTCAAGGCGATCACCGGCGGGCGGACCGAACCAGCGACCCAGCGCCGTGACCAACCCGTCGGGCGTCTCGTCCGCCGAACCGGCCCAGGCGACATAGCCGTCGGGGCGGATCAGCAGCGCCTCGGCCGACGGCTGAGCGGAGGTCACTCCGGTGATCACGGACACTCGGTCGGCCCAGGGCCGGGCCGCCTCCCGCAGCTCACCCCGTGCCGTCGGACAGATGAGCAAGGGCCTTGCCCCGCGCAGCAGTTCGGCCATCGGAGTCTCCCCGCCGGGGTGCTCGGACAGCACCAGATGACCCGCGAAACGGCCGGTCCACGGATGGGCCGCCGACGGCTCGGTCACGAACGTCGGATGGCACACGGCGGTGCCGGTGATCATTCCGGCGAAGTACCGGTTGACCTCGTCGATGCCGAGCAGTTCCTCGACGAAGCCGCGCAATGGGGTGGTGTGCTGCTCGTCCGGCCGCATCAGAGCCAGCTGCGCACGGGTGTTGAGCAGGACCCGTGCGGCGACGGGGTGGCGTTCGTCGTGGTAGGTGTCGAGCAGTTCCTCCGAACCCCACCCGCGGATCCGGCCCGCCAGCTTCCAGCCCAGGTTGATCGCGTCCTGCAAGCCGGTGTTCAGCCCCTGGCCGCCGATCGGGAAGTGCACATGCGCGGCGTCACCGGCCAGCAGCACGCGGCCGCTGCGATACTGCTCCGCCTGCCGGCTGGCGTCACCGAACCGGGACAGCCAGGTCACCGGCTCGGTGAGTTTCAACGGCGTACCCCGCACGCGTTCGACCGCGGCGTTGAGCTGATCCAGGGTCACGGGCCCCTCGGCCGCGTCCCGTTCACGCCCGTACTCGATGGCGACCACCCGGCCCGTGCCGCCCTCCGGCGGAAAGGCCAGGATCAGAATCCCGTCGGGGGTCCGCTCCCAGCGGCGTGGCACCTCGCGTTCGGGCGTGTGCACGAAGCCGATCAGAGCCGTGACGGTCGCCTCGGTGCCGGGGAAACCGATACCGGCCAGCCGGCGTACCGCACTGCGCCCGCCGTCGCAGCCGACGACATAGCGGGCCCGGACCCGGTAGGGACCCCGCGGCCCCGCCACCGTCACCTCCACGCCCTCCGGGTCCTGGCGCAGCCCGGTCACCTCGTGGCCGCGACGGAGCTCCACCCCGACCCGGTCCGCGTGCTCCGCCAGCAGTTCCTCGGTGCGTGACTGGGGGACCAGGGCGGTGTACGGGTGCCGCGTGTCCATCAGGCCGAAGTCCAGGCCCTGGCTGAAGATTCCGGCGAAGGGCAGCCCCTCGGCGAGCTGGGTCCCGTCCAGGAAGCGGTCCAGCAACCCACGCAGATCCAGCATCTCCACGGTCCTGGTGTGCAGGGCTCCCGCCCGGTCGTGCTCGGCGGGCTCGACGAGTTTTTCGAGAACCAGGGCCTCGACACCGCCGGCCCGGAGTTCCCCGGCCAGCATCAGGCCGACCGGGCCACCGCCCACCACCACGACATCCGTGGTGAAGCCGCGGTCCGCTGTGTTGTCGTTCCGCATCATGCGCCTTCCGTGATCGGTTCGGACGGTACGGAGCACCGCGCGACCAATTCCTCGAATCCGCCGGCGACCTGGGCCGGAGAAGGACGGGACAGGGTCTGTGACCGGAGGGCCGCGGCGGCGCGGGCGTACTGGTCCTCGGTGATCAGACGGCGTAGCGCCGTCTCCACCGTGTCCGGATCCGCGTCCTGAGAGTCCAGGTGCAGGCCGACCCCCGCTTCCGCCAGCCGCCCTCCGTTCAGGGCCCGTTCGAAGGTGTCGCTCACGACCAGCTGGGGCAGCCCGCGGGCGACGGCGCCCAGCGCGGTGTTGGCCCCGCCATGGTGGACGACCGCGGTGCACGAGGACAGCACCGCGTACAGCGGGACACCGGTGACCGCATGTACCCCGGGAGGAAGTTCACCCAGCCGGGGAAGGTCCTCGGCGCGCACCGCGACCACCACCTCCGTGCCGGGCCGCGCGAGCCCGTAGACCACGCGCATCAGGGGATGGCCACCCGGCACGCCGTCGGTGAAGGTCCCCCAGGTGACGCAGATCCGCTCGCGTTCGGGTGGGCCGAGCAGCCAGGCGGGCACCGTTCCGGGACGGTCCACCGGTACGAAGCGGATCGGGACTTCCGCGCCCGGCCCCAGCCGCTGCATCGGAGCGGGACAGGGGTCGATCACCAACTCCCGAGCCTCCGACGGCCACACGCTCCCGGGCACCTCGGCCGCCACCATCTCGCGTGCCCGCTCGCGCAGCCAGCCCCCCTGAGGCGTGCCGAAGACGTCCGGTCCCCACAGATGACGCAGGGTGGGTATCCCCCGGGCGGCGGCGATCGTCTCGGCGGCGAAGGACACCGGCTCGTGCACGACCGCGTGCGGTCGCCAGCGGTCGACGAGTGCCGCCAGTCCCTCGTGCATGGCCACGGCGTTCTCGGCGAACATGCGAGGGAGAGTCTCCCTCTCCCGGTAGTAGGGCTCGCCGGGAATTCCCCGCACACTCTCGCGGTGCCGCCGGGTGAAGTCCCCGTCCATGCTCACCCGCACCACGGCGAGGCCCAACGCCAGAGCGGCGGGGACCGTGTCGGCATCGCATGCCACGCGGACGTCGTGCCCGGCGGTGCGCAGGGCCCAGGCGAGCGGAACCATCGGAGCGAGGTGGGAGCTGGAGACGGACGTCACGAACAAGATGCGCATGAAAGCCCCTGATCCAGTACGACGGGAACTCGACAGACGCTAGGCGGACGCGCTGGAGGCTGACATGAGCCCGGGCGGGGCCGGTTTCTTCCAGCGTCGCTCCAGGGCGGCCCGACCCGCTCCCAGCAGGGTTCGCGCAGGGAGTGCCCGCGTCGTGGTGGCGTGGTCGACGGCCGGGGGCCGTGGCTCCCACCTGGGCTGAAGGTAGGTCACGATGAAGGTTCTGGTCTGTTCCATTCCGCTGCTCGGGCACCTCAACCCCCTGCTCCCGCTGTCTTGGGCGCTGCGCGCCGAGGGACACGAGGTACTGGTGGCCACGGACGAGGGCTTCTCCCCCCGGGTCCACGAGCGCGGACTGCCCGTCGCCGCGCTGCCGTCCGTGGAGCTGCGCGAGATGATGGCCCGCGACCGGGCCGGCCGGCCGGTTCCGCACACCCCCGAAGAGGACCGGATGTGGCGCAGCGGCCACGGCTGGGGGCGCTTGGCCGCCCGGAATCTCGACGAGACGGTCGCCGTGATGCGCCGGTGGCGACCGGACCTGGTCGTCAGCGATCCGGTGGAGTTCGCGGGCCCGCTGGCTGCCGCGCGGTTGGGCATACCCTGGATCGAGCACGGCTGGGGCATCCGGCCCAGCCCCGAGTTCGCGCTGGCCGCCGAGGAGGAACTGGAGCCCGAGATCACGCGGTTCGGGCTGCCTGGGCTCCCCGGGGCGGCCCGCGTCCTGGACACCTGCTCGCCCAGCCTCCAGCGCCCGGGCGTGCTCGGCGATCCCATGCGTCACGTATCAGTGACCGGCCCCGCCGAGTTGCCCGACTGGCTGGACGAGCCCAGGCGCCGCCCCCTGGTGTGCCTCACCTTCGGCAGTCTGCTGCCCACCCTGGCGCCGGACCGGCTGCGCGCCCTGACGACCCGGTTGCTGAACACGCTCCCCGCGCTCGGCGTGGACGTCGTCGTGGGCATGGACCCGGCGGGTGCGGCGGAGCTCCGGCCGGTGCCGCCCGGTGTGCTGTCCGTGGGCTGGCAGCCGCTGGACCAGGTCGTGCCCCGCTGTTCGGTACTCGTCCACTACGGAGCGTCCGGCATGACCATGGCCGCGATGGCCGCGGGGGTGCCCCAGGTCGTGCTGACCATCCCGATCGCCGACGCTCCGGACAACGCACAGCGCATCGAGGCGGCGGGGCTGGGTGTCGTCCGGCCCGGACTCGACCTCGATGCGGCACCGGTTCTCGATGCCTGCCGGGCGCTGCTCACGGAACCCCGCTGGAAGGCACGGGCCGCCGAGGTCGCCGCCGAGCAGCTCGACCGGCCGACACCCGGCGAGGTCGCCGTGCGGCTCGCCGCCGAGTTCGGCTGAGCCCGGCACACCGAAACGGCGGTCCCGACGTGTTCGCGGGACCGCCGTTTCGACGTGGTTCAGCCGGGCTTCCGGGCCACCAGAAGCCGGTCGTGCGTCATCGTGTCCAGCGAGATCACCTGTTCCACTTCGAAGCCGGCCCGCTGCGCCCAGGCCGAGATGTCCCGCACCCGGTACTCGGAGCCGCCGTCCAGGATGACGGAGCACACCAGGCTCTGCAGATACGCTCCCGCCTCCGAGTCGGCGTCGAGCATCGCGTCGTAGACCAGCAGCGTGCCGCCCGGCGGAAGGGCGTTGAAGGCCTGGGCCAGCAGCGTCCTGCGGGAGTCCTCGGGGTGGTCGTGCAGCACGTGCCCGAACAGGATCACGTCCGCGGCGGGCAGTGGATCACTGAAGAAGTCGCCGCCGGCGAAACCGACCCGGTCCGCCGTGCCGTGCGCCGCCATGTGCTCGTCGAAGAGCGGTTTGATCCCCGGAACGTCGAAGACCGTCCCCTTCAGATGGGGATGGTCCGTGACGAGCCGTGCCGCCAGGTTGCCGCGAGCTCCTCCGACGTCGACGAACGTCGTCCACCGGCTCCAGTCGAGGCTACGGCTCAGTTCCGCGGCCACGAACTGGTTGAAGGTGTCCATGTGATCGAGGAACCGCCGGGCCCGGTCCAGATCCGGCTGCTCGTCCACCACCGCGCCCGCGGTGATGTTCCGGCCCGAGGTGGCCTTGCCGTCGTGCAGGGCCTCGGAGAACCGGTTCCAGAGTTCGTAGTGCACCCGGCCGTGCTGGAGCACGGCGCCACCGATGTAGTGCGCGCGTCCGGGAACCAGAAAGTGGTCGGCGTGCGGGGAGTTGGCGTATGCGCCTTCGTCGCTGGTCAGCAGCCTGAGGCTGACCAGCGCGTCGAGCCAGTCGCTCACCAGGTGGGAGTGCAGCCCGCCGTGTGCCCGGATCTCCGCCTCGGTGCGGGGACCGGCGGCGAGGAACTCGAAGAGCCCCAGCTCCAACGCCGTGTGCAGGACCCGGGCCCGGGTGTAGGCGACGTTGAGCTGGAGTATCTGCCGCGCCTCGTCGAGTGAGGGTGCCTGCGGCGTGACGTTCGTCATCGGAAGCCTTTCGGTCGGCCGGAGGAAACGGGAGGCGCGTCAGAGTCGCTCGGCGAGCAGGAGACGCAGGGGTACGCCCGGCAACTGGTGCAGTTGCGGCTCCCCGAAGCCCGCGGCCGCCAGAATTTCCCGGTACGTCTCCAGCGGGTGCGATTCGCCCTCGTGGGTCAGGCTCAGCATCAGTGCCGCGAACAGGTGGGGCACCGGGTCGGAGGCCGGGTCACGGCCGTCGGCGGTGATGGCGACGATGCCGATCCGCCCGCCCGGCCGGGTCACCTGAGCCAGACGGCTCAGCATCTGCCCGGCCCGCTCGGGGGAGAAGTGGTGCAGCACATTGGTGATCAGGGAGAGGTCGTACTGGCCGCCCAACGGCACCTCGAACATGTCACCGGGGGTCAGCTCGACCCGGTCGAGAACGCCGAGGCGCTCCGCGTGTCCCCGGGAGTACTCCAGGACGTTGGCCCAGTCCACGGAACGGACGTGGGCCTGTGGGTAGCGCTGTGCCACCGTGTAGCCGTACAGGCCGTGCCCGCAGGCCACGTCCAGAATGTCCAGGCTTTCGCGGTCCGTCGCCCACTCGGCCAGCGTCTCGGCCAGCAGGTCGGCGACCGGGGGCGTGTGCGGGGTCGGATTGCGGGCCAGGTCCTCCCAGAAGCCGTACCCCGGGGTCTCGGCGTTGGTGTTCAGTATGGTGCCGCCCTGCCTGACCGCCTCGGAGAGCCGGCCCATCGCCTCCCACTCGTAACGGCTGACCGCCAGCCGCAGCAGGTCACCGAAGTAGCCCGGGCTCGACCGGACCAGGACGCGGTCGGCGCCCGGGGCCAGCCAGAAGCGCTCGCCGTCCGTCTGTAGCAGCTGGATGGCGGCGAGAGCCCGCAGCAGTACGCGGACTCCCCGCAGCGGTACGTCCAGCTCTCCGGCAACCGTCTCGGGGTCGGCCGGGCCCTTCGCCAAGGTGTCGAAGACGTTCAAGTCGAGTCCGGCGCACAGCACGCCGGCCCGGCGCACCGCCTGCGCCATGTTCATCAGGGTGAACTCGTCGACTGCTGAAACATGTGTCTCTGTCATGCTTTGTCCTCCTCAGTTGTGGGTGTGGGCGGTAGCCAGTTCGGTGAGAGCCGAGGCCACGTGGGCGGGGGTCGGCTGGGAGAGCATCTCGTCGCGCAGCCGATCCGCGGCCGTACGGATGCGCGGGTCCTCCAGCAGCCGGGTCACCGCGGCCCGGATGGCCTGCTCGTCGGCCTCCTCGCCGCGCAGATGGATGCCGGCGCCCGACTCGGCGAGCGCGGTGGAGATGTTGTCCTGGTCGGCCATGTGGGAGATGGCCAGCTGGCCCAGGCCGGCGCGGATGGCGTTCAGCACCGTCCCCGAACCTCCCTGGTGGACGATGGCATCGCACTCGTCCAGCACCAGGTGCAGAGGCGGCGACTCAAGAACGCGGACGTTGGCCGGCAGATCGCCGAGCTGGTCGCGGGAGGCGCTGTCGACGGCGACCAGGATCTCGATGTCCAGCCCGCCGAGCGCCCGGATGACACGGGGCACGAGGAACGCGCGCTCCCCGATGATCCGGGATATCGACCTGCCCCACGTGACGCAGACCCGCGGCGTGCCCTTGTCCTTCCGGCGCACTTCGGGGCCGGGCGAGGTGCCGGCGCCGTTGTACGGCACGTACTGCACCTGTAGCCGGGCGGGTGAGGCGGGCGGTTGCAGGCTGGGAGGGCAGGGATCCACCGTACGGAGCGCGGGATCGCCCTGGACATCCAGGCCGAGGGCGCGGTAGGGGTCGTAGAAGCCCGGCAGCGAGGCCAGGATCTGCTCGCTTCCCTGGGAACCGAAGAAGTCCCAGCCCCACAGGTGGCGGATCCCCGGTACACCGAGTTCCTGCGCGGCGACGAGCCCGGGTGGGCACATGGTGTCCGCGATCACCAGGTCGGGCTTCCAGTTCCGGGCCAGATCCAGCACCTGGTCGAGGTTGGCGAAGGCGGCCCGCTGCCAGGTGTCGAAGACCTGGCCCCCGTCGGCCGCCCGATCGGCGTCCTCGGGTTTCTCGCGGGCCTGCAACTCCTGGTCCAGGGTGCTGCGGCGGATCGCGACCAGGTCGACGTCGGTGCCGACCGCGGCCATGGGCAGGCCGGACCGGGTCACCAGGTCGGCCATGGAGGGCTGGGCCACGACCAGGACCTCGTGGCCCGCGGCGCGGAACGCCGAAGCCAGCGGCTGGACGATGAAGTAGTGGGTGGGCCACGGGGATGTGGCTACCAGAACACGCATGTCCTTCTCCTCCTTGTCGGGGACGTTGCTGTCGCCGGCGCCCTCACCGGGAGCGGGCGAGGTTCGCCAGATCCGTGACCACTTCGGCCGGTGTGGGCTGAACGCGCATGCCGTCGGCGAGCCGGCGCGCGGCGGCCGTGTGGACCGGGTCCGAGAGCAGACGATCCATCTCGGCGTGCAGCGGGCCCGTCGCGTCCGGGTCGGCGAACACCTCGTCGGCCATCAGATGCCGGGCGGCGCCCGACGCGGCCAGCCGGGTGCCGTTGACCGACGGTTCGGGCCGGGTGGTGATCAGAAGCTGGGGTACGCCGGCGCCCGCCGCGGTCATGCTGGTGCCCGCGCCGCCGTGGTGGACCACGAGGTCGCACGACGGCACCAGCAGATGCAGCGGCAGCCCGACCGCGACCCGTGCCCGGGTGGGCAGCGGCACGGAACTCAGGGCCTGTGCGGTCTCCCCGGTCACCGCGACCACGACCTCGTCGGCCAACTCGGCGGCCGCGTCGACGCATTGGCGCACTCGCTCGACTTCCGAGCCACTGCCGTGCAGCGCCGCGCCCGTGGCCCCCCAGGTGACACAGATCCGGCTGCCGGAGCGCTTCTGAAGCAGCCAGTCCGGCAGCAGGCCCGGTCCGTTGTAGGGGACGTACCGCATCTGGCGGCAGGTCGGCCCGCCCGGGTAGCGGATGCCCGGCGCGCTGGGGTCGATCCAGGCGGTGGGCTCCGTGCGCACGGGTGCCCCGGCCCGCTCGTACAACTGGGCGTACTCCGGCAGGGGTTCGTCTCCCAGCCGTCGCATCTCGATGCGTTGCAGACCCGGAGTGCCCCACAGATGGCTGACGTTGGGAACGCCCACCGCCGCGGCGACGACGGGCCCGGCGAGGGTGACGGCGTCGTGCACCACGAGGTCGGGCCGCCAGTACCGGGCGAGATCGAGCAGGTCGTCGAGCATCGCCGAGGCCATCAGCGCCTGCATCCGCCCCAGGTTCTCGATCAGGGCGAACTGCGCGTCGTCGAGGAGCTCAGGGTGGACGGGCCAGTCGTCGGGCCACCGTTCCTGACGGTGCCAGGAGGCCCGGTTGCGGTCCTTGGACAGGGAGGCGAGATCGACGTCCCGGCCGACCGGTACACCGGGCAGACCGGACTCGGACACCATCCGCATCAGCCTGGGCGAGCTGGCGACCCGCACTTCGTGACCGGCCGCCAGGGCCGCCGATTCGAGCGGGACCATGGGGAAATGATGGGAGTGCCAGGGGAACGTGGTGAACAGAATGCGCATCCGTGAGGTACCTCTCCGGTCGCGTCGGAAGGGGGACGTGCGGGCTCGACGGCGCGTGGTTCACTCCTCGTCGTGGACGGGGGAGTCCCCCAGCACCTCGTCGATCCGGGCCATCAGGTCCGCCTCCAGGCGGACGCCCGCCGCCTTGGCGTTGTCCACGACCTGTTCCTTGGTGGACGAGCCGATGACGGCCCCGCTGACGCCGGGGTTCTGGAGCACCCAGGCGAGAGCGAGCTGGGTCGTGGTCAGGCCGGCCTCCGAGGCCAGCGGGCCGAGACGTGCGACCCGGGCGAGGACCGAGGCATCGTCCAGCCAGCGCCGCATCAAAGGTGCCCGGCCGCCCTTGGGGACGGTGGCCCGGGAGCCGGCCGGCGGCTGCGCACCCGGCGCGTACTTCCCCGTCAGCACACCCTGCTCCAGGGTGAAGTAGCAGATCTGACCGATGCCCAGCTCACGGCAGGCCGGTATCACCTTCTCCTCCGGCGTCCGCCACAGCATCGAGTAGCGGGGCATGTGCGCGATCACGGGCACCCCCAGACGGGCACCGATCCCGGCCGCCTCGGTGATCCGTTCCACGGGCCACTCCGACATGCCGACGTAGAGGATCTTCCCCGCCCGCACCAGGTCCGAGAACGTCCACATCAGCTCGTCGAGCGGAGTCGCCGGGTCGTAACGGTGGGCCGTGTACACGTCGATGTGGTCGACACGCAGCCGGCGCAGTGAGCCGTCCACCGACTCCGTCAAGTGCTTCCTGGACAGCCCCTGCCCGTTGGGCCCGTGCCCAGTCGGCATCCCCACCTTGGTGCACAGCACCAGCTCTTCACGGGGGGATCCGGCCAACGCCCGGCCCAGCAGGGTCTCGGAACGGAACATCCCGTACACGTCCGCGGTGTCGAACGTGGTCACGCCCACGTCCCGCGCGGCTCTGATCGCGGAGAGCACCACCTCGTCGGGTGTGTCGTCCTGGGGGTACAGCAGGTTGCCGTACACGATCTCGCTCACTGAAAGGCCGCTTCGGCCGAGGTTTCGGAACTCCACGCGGACCACGCTGAGGTCCTGGCATCGAAGGCGGCTCAAGCCCTGGCGGAGCCCTCGTGCCCGCCCGCGGCCGCCGACCAGGACTTGAGCGGTGCTCCAGACCGAGTGCCGACGGTGAGCCAGAGCGCTGTCGATACCTGTGACGGGAGAGACACCGATGACACAAGCGATCATGAGCAGGAAGCACGCAGCCGTGCCCCCCGACGGGAGGGATCATCAACGCATCGCCGCCTCGGCGGCCGCCGTCGACGGCGGCGTGCTGTCCATGGCGGATTTCAACCGGTGGTTCGACGAACGCCGCCAGGCGATCCGGATGGATGTACAGCGCATACCCTTCGCCGATCTGAAGAGCTGGGGATTCCAGCCCGTGACCGGCAACCTGGTGCACGACAGTGGCCGCTTCTTCTCCGTCCAAGGGGTACGGACGAGCTACGAGGGCGAGACCCCGCTTTCCTGGTCCCAGCCCATCATCAACCAACCGGAAGTCGGTTTCCTCGGCATCCTGGTCAAGGAGATCGACGGCGTACTGCACTGTCTGATGCAGGCGAAGGCCGAGCCGGGCAATGCCGAGGGACTGCAACTGTCCCCGACCGTGCAGGCGACGCGCAGCAACTACACCGGAGTGCACAAGGGCAGCGCCGTCCGGTACCTGGAGTACTTCACGGATCCGGGCAAGGGACGGCCGCTGGTGGACGTGCTCCAGTCCGAACACGGCACCTGGTTCTACCGGAAGCGCAACCGCAACCTCGTCGTGGAGGCCGTCGGCGATGTCCCCGAGCACGAGGACTACTGCTGGCTGACACTGGGGCAGGTCCGCCGACTGCTGGGCGTCCGGGACCTGGTCAACATGGACACCCGCACGGTCCTGGCCTGTCTGCCGCTCTCCGACACCGCCGGCCGGGGCGCCGAGGCGGACGCGAACGGCCCGCGGGGCGGGGCGGCGGCACTGGCCGCTTCGCTGTCCGCGGAGGCTCCCGCGGCCCACTCGCTGCCCGAAATCCTGCGCTGGTACAACGGGATCAGGGCGAGCAGCGAGGTCTCCGTGGAGCCCTTGCCGCTGGTGGCGGTGGATCACTGGGTGCGAGAGGCGGACGAGATCCGTCACACGAGCGGTCGGCACTTCGCGGTCATGGCCGTGTCGGTCGAGGCCGGCAACCGTGAGGTGGGTGGCTGGACCCAGCCACTGATCAGCCCGCGCGGCACCGGAGTCGTGGCCTTCCTCGCCAAGCGGATCAACGGCGTCCTGCACGTACTGGCCCACGCCCACCCGGAACCGGGATACGTCGACGTCATCGAACTGGGGCCCACCGTCCAGTGCGTGCCCGACACCTACGCCCAGCTGCCGCCCGAGCAGCGGCCGAAGTTCCTGGACGAGGTGCTTGCCGCGCGCCCGGAACAGATCCTCTACGACGTCGTCCAGTCCGAGGAGGGAGGACGTTTCTACCAGGCGCTGAGCCGTTACATGGTGGTCGAGGCCGAGGGTGATCCCGCCGTGCCGGAGGACTACCGATGGATGACGGTGGGGCAGCTGGTGACGCTGCTCCAGCACAGCAACTACCTCAACGTTCAGGCCCGCAGCCTCGTGGCCTGCCTCCAGTCCGTCTGGTGAGCGCCGTGTCCGAGGACCCCGCCCCGCTGCGTCTGGGCCTGCTGGGGTGCGCCGACATCGCACAGCGCCGCGCCCTGCCCTCGCTCGCCCGGCTGCGGGACTTCACCCTCACCGCGGTCGCCAGCCGGGACCCGGGCAAGGCGAAACACTTCGCGCGCCGGTTCGGTGCCGAGCCGGTCGCCGGGTACGAGGAACTGCTCCTGAGGGGGGATCTCGACGCGGTGTACATACCGCTGCCCGCCGCGCTGCACGCACCGTGGGCGTTCCGTGCCCTTGAGGCAGGGCTGAACGTCCTGGTGGAGAAACCGGCGGCCGTCACGGCCGAGGAGGCCGACCGACTGACCCGGCTGGCGCGCCGGCGGGGGCTGGTGGTGATGGAGAACTTCGCGTTCGTCCACCACTCCCAGCAGGAAACGGTCCGGACTCTGCTGGCGGACGGCGCGATCGGGGAACTGCGTTCCTTGTCGGCGGAGTTCGCCTTTCCCCCGCTGCCGACCACGGATATCCGCTACCGGCCGGAGCTGGGCGGTGGGGCCCTGCTGGACGCCGGTGTGTACCCGCTTCGGGCGGCCAGGATGTTCCTGGGCGACGACCTGGAGGTGACGGGTGCCACGTTGCGCGTCGACACCGAGCATCAGGTGGACGTCGCCGGAGCCGCGCTGCTGACCGGGCCGAGCGGGATCAGTGCCCAGGTGGGTTTCGGCTTCGTCCACTCGTACCGCTGCGGCTACACCCTGTGGGGCACGGCGGGACGGATCACTCTGGAGCGGGCCTACAGCGCTCCGGACGACTTCGCCCCGGTCCTCGTGCTGGAGCGTTCCGGGCGGACCGAGCGGCACCGGCTCGCCGCGGACCAGCAGTTCACCACGCTCTTCGGGAACTTCGCCGCCGCCATCCGCCGACGCGACGTCGCCGGACCGGCTCACGACGTCGAACGGCAGGCGCACCTGGTGGAGCGGGTCGCCGCCACCGCCCGGCGCTTCGCCCTGTGAACAGAGCCTCGTACAAGAAGCCACCCTTCACCATGATCAGAAAGGTCGACCGCATGGACATCTCTGGCAATGCGCGCGAAGTGACCGCCTGCCGGGTGTGCGGAGAGCAGGACTGGCAGCAGGTCGTGGACTTCGGCCCCGTGCCCCTCGCGGACAGCTTCCTCCCGCCCGCCGACTCCTACGACGACGAGCCCCGCTACCCGCTGGCCGTGGTCTCCTGCCGTTCCTGCCGCCTCATGAGCCTGACGCACGTGGTGGACCCGGAGGTGCTGTACCGGACGTACCCCTACACCACCTCCGACTCGGAAACGATCAAGAAGCACATGGGGCATGTCGTCTCGGTCTGCGTCGAGCGCTTCGGCATCCCCGAGGGAAGCTTCGTCCTGGAGATCGGCAGCAACACCGGCTCGCAGCTCAAGGCCTTCCAGGACGCCGGGATGCGGACCCTCGGCATCGACCCGGCCCGCAACATCGCGGCCGTGGCCAACGAGCGAGGCATCGAGACGCTGCCGGAGTTCTTCTCGGTCGACACGGCCGCGCTCATCAAGAAGACCTACGGCACGCCCCAGCTGATCCTCGGCCGGCATGTCTTCGCGCACATCGACGACGTGGCCTCGGTCGCCGAGGGCGTCCGCAGCCTGCTGGGGCCGGACAGCCTGTTCGCGATCGAGGTGCCGTATCTGGTGGACATGCTCGAACGCAACGAGTTCGACACGATCTACCACGAGCATCTGTCCTACTTCGGCATCGGCACCCTCGTCACCCTCTTCCAGCGGTACGGCCTGCGCGTGGTGGACGTCGAACGGCTCGCCGTGCACGGCGGGTCCGTTCTGGTCCTGGTGGGCCTCGACGACGGATCCCGGCCGACGCGCCCGGTCGTCGACGAACTCGTCGCCCTGGAGAAGCAGGCCGGACTACAGGAGGACGTCACCTACCAGCGGTTCGCCGACCATGTCGAACAGATCACCGGCGAGCTCACCGAACTGATCCGTTCACTGCGGGCCGAAGGCAAACGGATCGCCGGATACGGTGCCCCGGCCAAGGGCAACACACTCCTGAACGTCTGCGGGCTCACCAAGGATGATCTGGAGTTCTGCTGCGACACGACCGACTTCAAGCAGGGCCTGGTCCTGCCCGGCACGCACATTCCGGTGCACAGCCCCGCCTACGCGAAGTCCCAGAACATCGACTACTTCCTCCTGCTGGCCTGGAACTACGGTGAGGAGATCATCGCCAAGGAAGCGGCGTTCATAGCGCGCGGCGGACGTTTCATCGTGCCCAACCCCAGGCCGTCGGTCGTCCCGGCCGGAGGATGACGATGGCATTGACGACCGACCACGCACCCAGCGTCGTCGTCACCGGCGGTGGTTCCGGCATCGGCCGGGCCACCGCCCGGGCATTCGCGGCCCAGGGCGCCCGGGTGCTCGTCGTGGGCCGGACGGCCGAGCGGCTGGCCGAGACCGCCGGGGACGACCCGGGCATCAGGATACTTGTCGCCGACCTCGTCGACCGTGCCGCTCCCGAGCGGATCGTCCAGGCGGCGCTCGACGCCTTCGGCGGTATCGACGTACTGATCAACAACGCCGCCGTCCCGTGGCGCGCCCGGCTCGGTGAGATCGACCGCGAACAGGCCGAGCGGCAGGTCGCCACGAATCTGCTGGGCCCGCTCTTCCTGACCCAGTGCGCTGTGCCGCACATGCCGCCCGGAGCCACGGTGGTCAACATCAGTTCCAATCCGCCCACTCGCGGATGGCCGGCCAACTCGGTGTACGGCAGCACCAAGGTGGGTCTCGACTTCCTCACCCTGACCTGGGCGGTGGAACTCGCTCCCCGAGGCATCAGGGTCGTCTCCGTGGCTCCGGGGCCGACCCGGACACCGGCTCTCGCCGTGGCCCGGTCGGGTCTTCCGCCCGAGCAGCGGCAGGACTTCTCCCGCGTTCCGCTCGGCCGGGCCGCCCAGCCCGAGGAGATCGCCTGGTGGCTGACACAGGTGGTCCGGCCCGAGGCCGGTTATCTGACCGGCGCGGTGCTGCGGGTCGACGGCGGACTGAGCGTGTGCTGACGGTTTCATGAGAAAGGGCCCGGTGAGGGCCCGGCCACCCAGTGGCCGGGCCCTCACCGGGCCCGAAGTCGTCGGTCCGGGAAGGCGTCCGGGAAAGACGTCCGGGAAAGGCGTTCAGTCCTCCACCAGAGCCACGGCCCGGGCCCAGCCGGCGCCCGAGCGGACGAGCTTCACCGGGAAGCAGGAAACCGTGTAGCCGAAGTCACCGGGCAGAGCGTCCAGGTTGTGCAGGCGTTCGATCTGGCAGTACTCGCGCCGACGGCCGGCGAAGTGCGCGGGCCACAGGACGGAACGGTCGCCGGTCTCCTGGTACCGGCGGATCATGTGGCCGAAGGGCGCGTCGAGGCTGAAGGCGTCGGTACCTATGACCTTCACACCGAGATCGAGCAGGAAGTCGGTGGCCTCGCCGTCGAGTCCGGTGAAGTCGGTGAAGTACTTCTCGGTGCCGATGTGGTCGCAGGCTCCGGTGTTGAGCAGGACGATGTCGTAGGGCCGCGGGGCACGGCCGATCCGGGCGATCTCCCGTTCGAGGACCTCGACCCCCACCGCTCCCACCGGCTGGTCACGCAGGTCGAAACGGATCGCGGGGCCGTGGAACCAGTTCAGCGGCATTTCGTGGATGTCCCTCGGAGTGCCGTAGTCGGCCTTCGAGCCGTAGTGGGACGGCGCGTCCACATGGGTTCCGGTGTGGCTGGTGAGGGTGAAGGTGTCCAGCGACAACAGCTCGCCGTCGGGCAGCACCGACGGATCGAAGTCGACTCCGAAGTGCTTCTTCATCTCCTCGCTCATGTGCCGGGCCCCCTCGGCCGGAGTGAGGACTTCGTGGACCACGGGGTCGGGCTCCCAGGCCGTGGCGTCCACGGGCGAGGACAGATCGATGATGCGCATGCGGGTCATCCCTTCGCACTTCCCGTGCGGTCCGCACGGACGGTCGGGCCGGTGGTGAACAGATCGGTGCGTACGTCCACGGGGGGATGGCCGTAGGCCACCCGACGAGTGATCCGCGCGCCGAGGGGGCTGTGGCGGATCAGCCGGGCGATCCCGGAACGCAGCAGGTCGGCCACCGGACCACCGGTGCCGAACATGCCCTTCGCCTGCATCTCCTGCATCTTCATCACGGCGTCGACCACAGGCGTCCGAGCGTCCACGAAGGGCGCGAACCGCTCCCGCCCGAAGGCGTCGGCCGAAAGGGCCTCGACAAGTACGGGGTGGAGCACGGCGGCGTCCTGGAGCGCGAGATTGATGCCCTGGGCGCCCAGCGGGCTGTGCGTATGGGCGCTGTCGCCGATCAGCACGAGCCCGTCGCGCGTCCACTCGTCGGCCTTGCCCGCGAAGACGTCGAGCAGGTTCAGGTCGGACAGACTGCCGACGGCGCTGTCGATGAGATCCGCGAATTGCGGCAGCGCCGTGATCAGTTCGCGCCTGACCTCACCGATGCCGCGTGCGGCGAGTTCGGGCCAGCTCCGGTGCGGCAGGGTCCAGCCGATCTGCAACTTGCCGGGGTAGGAGTCATGGACGAGAACGGGACTGCCCGCGGTGCGGTGGATGCGTACGTACCCGGTACGGCGGTCGGGCGCGTCCACCTTGAACCACAGCACATCGTGCCCGAACGCCTCCACCCGGCCCGCGCCGATCCCCGCCAGCGCCCGGACCTTGGAGAACCGGCCGTCCGCGCCGACGACGACACGGGCAAGCACCCGACGGCTGCCGCCGGGACCGTGCGCCACGGCCCCGGTGATCCGGCCGTCCGACTCCAACAGAGCGCCGACCCGGTGGCCGTCGAGGTAGCGAAAGCCGGGCAGCTCGCGGGACTGCCCGAGAAGGGCGTCGAGCAGGTGGTGCTGGGGTACGGCCAGCAGATGGTCGTAGGGGGCCGGCAGCCGTCGGTAGTCGATGTCGAGCAGTACGCGGCTGCGGTCCACCAACTGGAATCCGTCGAGTTCGCACGCGCCCGCGTCGCGCGCCGCGGCGAGCACGCCGAGCTGGTCGAGGACGCGCTGTCCTCCGGGCTGGAGGATCTCGCCCCGGAACGCGCGCTCGGACCGGGTGGACTTCTCCAGGACCGTGACCCGCACCCCCGAGCGCAGCAGCATCAGGGCGAGGGCGAGCCCCGCGGGCCCGCCGCCCACCACACAGACGTCGGTGCGCAGGTCGTCCACCGCTTCGGTGGTTCCGTTCTTCGGGGTGGACATCTCAGCCCGCCACCAGACTGAGGCCGCCGTCGACCGTCACGACCTGGCCTTGCAGCCAGGCCGCCTCGTCGGCGCAGAGCAGAGCGACGACGTCGGCGACGTCCTGCGGGGTGGTGAGCCGCCCCCCGGGCGTGCGGGCGGTGAGCGCCTTCGCGAGCTCCGGCGGTACGGACCCGTCCCCCTTGTCGATCTTGGAGGCGGCGACCGCGTTGACGGCGATGCCGCGTCCCGCCAGTTCCACCGCGAGATAGCGCACGAGGGACTCCAGGGCGGCCTTGGCCACGCCCGCCCCGGCGTACTGGGGAACCACCCTGCGTGCTCCGGTGCTGGAGACGGCGATGATCCTGCCGCGGCGGCCTGCCATCAGCCCGGCGAGGCGTGCGGCCCCTGTCAGCAGGGGGTGCAGCGCGACGGCCAGGGAGCGGTCCACGAGCGCGGTGCCGGTGGTGAGGGTCGGTGCGGGCCGGAAGTAGGAGGTGTTGTGGACGAAGATGTCGAGATGACCGAAGCGACGCTGTGCCTCGTCGCACAGCGTCTCGATGCCTTCGGTGACGTCGGCCCTGACGGTATCGACCCGGCCGGGGAGGCCGGCCAGCGAGTCGAGGGCCTTCGCGGCGTTCGCCTCGTCCTCGGCGTAGTTGACGAGGACCTCGGCGCCGCTCGCGCTCAGTTTGCGGGCGATGGCGAGGCCCACCCCCCGGGTGGCTCCCGTCACCAGTGCGGTGCGGCCGGCCAGCCTCGGTGCGGTGCGGTGGTCAGTGGTCACAGTTCGCCTCCCGGACGAATCGAGGCGGCTCAGGCGACCCGGTCGGCGGTGAGGGCTTCGTTGACCAGCGCGAGGTACGCCCGCAGGGTGGCCGCCTCGGAAACGGCCTCGTCGTCGAGGGCGATGCCGTGCTCGCGCTCGATGCGCGCGGTGGTTTCCAGGACCGCGACCGAGTCGTAGCCGAGGTCGGTGAAGGAGGCGTCGAGGGCCGCGGCCGAGAGGTCGGCGGTCTCGCTCTCACCCGCGCACTCGCGCAGCACCGTGGTGAGGTCTTCCAACTGCATCTGCTGTGACATGGGGTTCTCTTCCTCGGGATCGATGTCTCGGACGGTGTCTCAAGCGGTGTCTCAAGCGGTGTCTCGGTCGTCGTCCCGGCCGCCGTCAGTCGACGGCACGGAGGACGGCGGCGGCGTTGAATCCGCCTCGTCCTCTGGCCAGTACGAGTGCGGTGCGCAGCGGCAGCCGCCGGGGGCGATCGACGACCAGGTCGACGGGGCAGTCGTCGGCGGGTTCGGTGACGTTCACGGTGGGCGGCACCACCTGGTCGCGCAGCGCCAGCAGGGCGGCCGCCAGGTCCAGCGAGGCGCCCCCGGCCGAGAGCCGTCCGGTCATGGTCTTGGGCGCGGTGACCGGCACGCCGTACGGGCGGAACAGTCCGGCCAGGGCCTGGGCCTCGGCACGGTCCAGGTCCCGGTCGCCCGCGGCGTCGGCGAACACGACGTCCACCTGGTCCGGAGCCAGTCCGGCGTCACGCAGGGCGAGTTCGGCGGCCTGACCGAGGCGGGAGCCGCCGCCGGATCCGGGGGCCGGGTCGAAGGTGGCCGCGTATCCGGCGAAGGCTCCGTAGACGTGGGCGCCTCGGGCCCGCGCCGCGGCGGCGTTCTCCAGGACGAGCAGGGCACCGCCCTCTCCCACCACCTCGCCGTTGGCCGCTGCCGAGAACGGCAGATAGGCGCGGGCCGGATCCTCGCACGCGGAGAGCCGGCCGCCCGCCAGATGCGCGGTCCACCCCCAGGGGCAGATCGTCGAGTCGACGCCTCCGGTGACCATGAGACTGCCGCCGCGGCGCAGCCGGCGGCGGGCCTGAGCGACGGCGTCGAGGCCCCCCGCCTGCTCGGTGACCAGCACGCCACTGGGCCCGCGCAGGTTGTGCCGGATGGAGATCTGACCGGTGTTGACGGCATAGAACCAGGCGAAGGACTGGTACGCGCTGACGTACTGTCCGCCCTTGCTCCACAGGGCCTGCAACTCGCGCTGACCGAACTCGAATCCGCCGGCCGAACTCGCCGTGATGACGCCCGCCCCGTATTCCGGCAGTTGCTTGAGGTCGACACCGGAGTCCTCGATGGCCTCCTGGGCCACGGCGAGGGAGAGCCGGGTCATACGGTCGGTCTGCGGCAGCAGCCGGCCGGGGATGTGTTCGGCGTCCACGAAGTCGCGGACCTCGCCGGCGAGTCGTGCCGGGTAACGAGCGGGGTCGAAGCGGCCGAGCCGGCGGATGCCGCTGTCACCGCGCAGCACGGCGTCCCACCAGGCCTTGACGGACAGGCCGTTGGGAGCGGCGACCCCGATGCCGGTGACCACCGCTTGCCCCGCCGGGGTGGCGGACGTGCTCACGCCGCCTCCTTGAGCCGGGGAGCGGTCAGGACCATGGCGCTCTGGAACCCGCCGAACCCGCTGCCCACGCTCAGCACCGTGTCGATGCGCTGCTCGCGGGCCGTGATCGGGGTGTAGTCCAGGTCACAGGCCGGGTCGGGATCGTGCAGATTGGCCGTCGGGGGCACCGTGTCGTGTTCGATGGCCAGGGCGCTGGCGGCCACCTCCAGTGAGCCGATGGCCCCGAGCGAGTGCCCGATCATGGATTTGATGGAGCTCACCGGGACCCGGTAGGCGTGGCTGCCCAGGCTGCGTTTGAAGGCGGCGGTCTCGTGCCGGTCGTTCTGCTTGGTGCCGGACCCGTGTGCGTTGACGTAGTCGACGGCCGTGGAGTCCAGGCGTGCCTCGTCGAGTGCGGTGTGGATGGCCGCGGCCATCTCCGTGCCGTCGGGGCGCAGGCCCGTCATGTGGTAGGCGTTGCAGCGGCTGGCGAACCCCGAGATCTCCGCGTAGACATGCGCACCGCGGCGCCGGGCGTGGTCGAGGCTCTCCAGGATCAGCACGGCGCTGCCCTCGCCGAGCACGAAGCCGTTGCGGCTGCGGTCGAACGGCCGGGAGGCGGTGGCCGGATCGTCGTTGCGCGGCGAGGTGGCCTTGATCGCGTCGAAGCAGGCGACGGTGATGGGGGAGATGGGTGCCTCGGTCGCGCCGGCGACCATCACGTCGGCGCTGCCTTCCCGGATGAGATCCACGGCATGGCCGATGGAGTCGAGGCCGGAGGTGCAACCGGTGGAGATCAGCGCCACGGGGCCCTGCGCACCGGTGCTCCAGGCGACCTCGGCGGCCATGGAGCTGGGCACGAAGTAGTCGAAGAGATGCTCGACGGCGAGGGTGTGGTCGACGTGCCAGTCGGAGCCCCCCTCGCTGACGACGTTGTACTGGGTGTCGAGCCCCGTCGTGCAGCCGACCGCGCTGCCCAGCGACACGCCGGTACGCAGCGGGTCGTTCCCGCCGTCGAGGCCGGCGTCGGCGACGGCCTCCCGGGCACTGACGATGGCGAACTGCGTCGCGCGGTCCAGCCGTTCGGCCTCGGCAGGGCCGAAGCCGTGCCGCGCCGGATCGAAGTCGGCCTCGGCGGCGATCCGGGAGCGGAACGCGGAGGCGTCGAAGAGACTGATACTCCGAGTAGCCGTACGGCCCGAGGTGATCAGCTCCCAGAACGCCGTGGCGCCCACCGCCCCCGGAGCCACGACGCCGATACCGGTGATCACGACCCGACGGTTCATCGAGCCTCACCGCTTGGTTTCCTCATGGTCATGGGTGCTCTCCTGCCACGTGTATGTCCTGGCGACGAGGCTCCGTGAGCCCTCTCGAACTGGGCTCGAAGGCCGCAGGAGCCCCGGTCGGGGCGGGCGCGGTCAGCGCAGGTCGTCGCGGGCGACCTCGCGGGTGCTGACCAGCAGCCTGCCGTCCCGGCGGACCAGGACGTCGGTGCAGGTGCAGACGCGGTGGACGCGGGACTCACCGCCCAGCGGCGAGGCGAACACGGTCGTGTACGAGTGGACGATCACCGAGCCGTCGTCCTGCGGGCGGACGTCGAAGACGCCGGGCCAGTGCCGGTGCTGCTCACCGGCGGCAGCGAGTTGCTCGCCGGTGCGCCGCACCGAGGCCGCCAGAGCCGCGCGACCCACCACCGGCGCCGGCAGGGTCGGCACCGAGAACGAGGCGTCCTCGGTGAAGTCGGCCGCCCACTCGTCGGCGTCGCCGCCGTCCAGGAGGTGCATGTGTCGGGCGTAGAACTGCTGGATCTCCGCGTACAGGGCGCCGAACCCGACGGCGGAGTGAGGCTGTGTATCGGTCTGCGCGGTCACGGTGTCTCCGTTTCGTGAGCCTGTCCGGGCGGCGACGCCGAGCCCAGGGGCCGCGTGGCGTCGCGTCCGGCCACCGTCGGCCACCGAGGTCGAGACCCGTTCGAGTCGCTGTCCAGCGCGGCCCGGTTCTTCCGTCGTCCAGCCGAAATCCAATGCGGCTCAAGCGGCGAGGCGGAGCGTTGGCAGCGAACCCCGCAGGGCGACGCGTCGAAGGCGCAGGAGGACACGATGCCGAACATCCAGCAGCACTCAGTCCGGGACGAGACACTCGTCGCGGCTCCGCTCGACGAGGTCCGCTCTCTGGTCGAGGACGTCGTCGGCTGGACCCAACTGCACGAGCCCGCCGTCCACGCGGAGGTCACCGAGGACTTCGGTGACGGACAACTGGTCCGGCACTGGGCGGTCGCCGGCCGGGACGCGGTGCGCGTCTGGGCGGTGCGTCGTACCAGGGACGCCGACGGCCGCCGGATCTCCTTCGTGCACGAGAACCCCGAGGCGCCGTTCGCGTCGCTCCGCGGTGGGTGGACGTTCCAGGAGCAGGACGGCAAGACGCTGGTGGAGATGCGCCACGACTTCACCCTGGCCGAGGGCGAGGAAGCCCGGGCGGAGGACGTCTCCGCCCGCCTGCGCACCGGGGCCCGTGACTATCTGCGCACTCTCGGCCACGCGGCCGAGAACCGCGAGGAACTGGACGGGCTGATCATCTCCTTCACGGACGCGCTGTTCATCGCGGGCGACATCAAGGACGCCTACGACTACCTGTGGGAGGCGGACAAGTGGGAGGAGCGCATCCCCCACATCGCCAAGCTGGACCTGGAGGAGCCCGCACCGGGCGTCCAGTTCTTCGACATGCTCACCTCGACGCCGGACGGCGCCGCGCACCGCACCCGCTCGGTCCGGGTCACGGTCGAGCCGCACATCATCGTGTACAAGCAGACCGAACTGCCCGCGCTGCTGGACGGCCACACCGGGCACTGGAGGTTCACGCGGACGCCCGAGGGCGTCGTCGCGGAGGCCAGGCACACGGCGACCATCAAGCCCTCGGCCCTGCACATCCTCGGGGAGGGCACGACCGTCCTCGACGCGCGCAAGTACCTGCGCCGGGTGCTGAGCGCCAACAGCGTCAGCAATCTGCGCCTGGCCAAGGCGTACGCCGAGGAGCGTGCCGGTGTCTGAGCTTCCGCCCGTTCCGGTGGTCGCGTTGGACGGGCTGCTGCGCCGGGCCGCCGACCGTTTCCCGGAGCGGGTGGCTGTCCGGGACGAGCACGGAGCCATCGGCTTCGCCGAACTCGACGCGCGCGCGGGCCGGATCGCCGGCGCCCTGACCCGGCTGACGGGCGGCCGCCGGACGACGGTCGGGGTGGCCGGTGTGCTGGACGCGGTGTTCGCGGCGGGTTTCTATGGCACGAGCCGCAGCGGCAACCGCATCGTGATGGTCAACCCGCTGGTCCGCGAGGCCGTCCTGGAGCACGTCTTCCGTACCGCCGGTATCGAGATCGCACTGGTCTCCGCGGAGACCGCGCGGCGGCTCGGCACGGTACGGGCGAGCCTTCCCACGCTGCGGGAGGTGTACGTGGTCGATGCGGACCGGGCCGGAACACTGCCGGAAGGCACGCGCCCGCTGGCCGACCTCCTGGGGCCGCGGGCGCTCTCCACGGAGGCACTGCCCGAGCCGGCCGTGGTCGATCCTGACGCGGTCGTCTGCGTGCAGTTCACCAGCGGCACCACGGGTCCGCCCAAGGGCGTGCAGCTCACGCACCGCAATCTGGTGACCAACGCCGTGCAGGCGGCCGAGGTGCTCGGTCTCGACGCGGGCAGCGTCTGCCTCAACCACTTGCCGCTCTACCACCTGATGCACCTCAACGCGGCGGTGTACGCGGGCGCGACCCAGGTGCTGTGCCACGACCCCGATCCCGTCGCGTCGTTCGCGGCGGCCGCCGCGCGCCGCGCGCGCCCCAATTTCGGGGGGCCCGGCCGGCG
>NZ_JBSFCQ010000009.1:0-365497 GCF_053891435.1 Streptomyces sp. NPDC002276
ACGAACGTCGGCCACCGGGCCATCTCCCGCAACTCGCCCTCCGCGACCCACGCGTGCCAGGCGATCTCGTCCGGGTCGGGGGTGATGTCCGTACGACCGTGCTCGACCCTGCGGGCCTCCGCGCGCTCGGCCTCTCGACAACGACGCGCCCCTTCGGCTCACTCGCCGCGTAGCGCGAGGGAGTTGAAGAGGCGCGGTCTTGGTGTGGTCCGGGGTTGCGCCGGTACGGCGCCCTGTTCTCTTAGGGGCGCCGTGAACTGCTGCTTTTAGGGGCGCGGGGAACTGCGCGACCAGCCCCCACCGGGCCCGCAGCAAACACGCAACGGACCCAGCGGAGCTACTCGCTTCAGCGACCCTCGACCGGAACGAAGTCCCGCTCGACGACACCCGTGTAGATCTGCCGCGGACGCCCGATACGCGAACCGGGCTCCTTGATCATCTCGTGCCACTGGGCGATCCAGCCCGGCAGGCGGCCCAGGGCGAACAGGACCGTGAACATCTCGGTCGGGAAGCCCATCGCCCGGTAGATCAGGCCAGTGTAGAAGTCGACGTTCGGGTAGAGGTTGCGCGAGACGAAGTAGTCGTCCGACAGCGCGTGCTCCTCCAGCTTCAGCGCGATGTCCAGCAGCTCGTCGGACTTGCCGAGGGCCGAGAGGACGTCGTGCGCAGCAGCCTTGATGATCTTCGCGCGCGGGTCGAAGGACTTGTACACCCGGTGGCCGAAGCCCATCAGGCGGACGCCGTCCTCCTTGTTCTTCACCTTGCGGATGAAGGAATCGACATCGCCGCCGTTGGCCTGGATGCCCTCCAGCATCTCCAGGACCGACTGGTTGGCGCCGCCGTGCAGCGGGCCCCACAGCGCGTTGATGCCGGCCGAGATCGAGGCGAACATGTTGGCCTGCGAGGAGCCGACGAGGCGGACCGTGGAGGTCGAACAGTTCTGCTCGTGGTCCGCGTGCAGGATCAGCAGCTTGTCGAGCGCGGAGACGACGACCGGGTCGAGGTCGTACTCCTGGGCGGGGACCGAGAAGGTCATGCGCAGGAAGTTCTCGACGTAGCCGAGGTCGTTGCGCGGGTAGACGAACGGGTGGCCGATCGACTTCTTGTACGCGTACGCCGCGATCGTCGGAAGCTTGGCGAGCAGCCGGATCGTGGAGAGGTTGCGCTGCTTCTCGTCGAACGGGTTGTGGCTGTCCTGGTAGAAGGTGGACAGCGCCGAGACGACCGACGACAGCATCGCCATCGGGTGGGCGTCGCGCGGGAAGCCCTTGTAGAAGTTCTTGACGTCCTCGTGCAGCAGGGTGTGCTGCGTGATGTCGTTCTTGAACACGGTGAGCTCGTCGACGGTCGGCAGCTCGCCGTTGATCAGCAGATAGGCGACCTCCACGAACGTGGAGCGCTCGGCCAGCTGCTCGATCGGGTAGCCGCGGTACCGGAGGATGCCCTCCTCACCGTCGAGGTAGGTGATGGCGGATTTATAGGCGGCGGTGTTCCCATAACCGCTGTCCAGCGTCACCAGACCGGTCTGAGCACGGAGCTTCCCGATGTCGAAGCCCTTGTCGCCGACGGTGCTGTCGATCACCGGGTAGGTGTACTCGCCGTCGCCGAACCGCAGTACTACAGAGTTGTCGCTCACGTCATCCCTCACCGACGTTGTGCCTCTTCTTCGAGGTTGCCCTGACTGTCTCTACCATCCCCCATTTGGCGCAGGAGAGTGCACTCGGGGTCGACCATTGGGCCTATCGGCGGCACTCAGTGCCGCCAACTTGCCCATCCTGCCCCCTCCACCCCGCTGTCAGGAAGTGCTGTGTGACCTTCACGACTCATTTGATCGATCATTTTTTACGGTCAGTCGGAAGTCCAGTGCCGTGCAGCGCCGCCCCGCCGACACCGTACGCACGGCCTGTCCGATCGCCTTGCGCGAGCCGACCAGCACGACCAGCTGTTTCGCCCGGGTCACGGCCGTATACAGCAGGTTCCGCTGAAGCATCGTCCACGCGCTCGTGGTGACCGGGATCACGACGGCCGGATATTCACTGCCCTGCGAACGGTGAATTGTCACCGCATACGCGTGCGCCAACTCGTCCAGTTCATCGAATTCGTACGGAACCTCCTCGTCCTCGTCCGTCAGCACGGTGAGGCGCTGGTCCACCGGGTCGAGTGAGGTGACGACGCCGACTGTGCCGTTGAAGACGCCGTTCTCACCCTTGTCGTAGTTGTTGCGGATCTGGGTGACCTTGTCGCCGACTCTGAACACCCGCCCACCGAACCGCTTCTCGGAGACATCCGGCCGACCGGGCGTGATCGCCTGCTGCAACAGCCCGTTGAGGTTGCCCGCGCCCGCCGGTCCCCGGTGCATGGGCGCGAGCACCTGCACGTCCCGGCGCGGGTCGAGCCCGAACTTGGCCGGAATCCGGCGCGCGACCACGTCCACGGTGAGCCGGCCGACCTCCTCCGTGTCGTCCTCGACGAAGAGGAAGAAGTCCTTCATGCCGTCGGTGACGGGGTGTTGCCCGGAGTTGATCCGGTGCGCGTTGGTGATGACGCCGGACTGCTGGGCCTGCCGGAACACACGCGTGAGCCGCACGGCCGGGATCGGCCCGCCCTCGGCCAGCATGTCCCGCAGCACCTCACCGGCGCCGACGCTGGGGAGCTGGTCCACATCACCGACGAAGAGAAGGTGTGCCCCCGGGGGTACGGCTTTGACGAGCTTGTTGGCGAGGAGGAGATCAAGCATGGAGGCTTCATCCACTACGACGAGATCGGCGTCCAGGGGCCGGTCCTTGTCATAGGCGGCATCGCCCCCGGGCTTGAGTTCGAGGAGACGGTGAACGGTCGAGGCGTCGGCGCCGGTGAGTTCGGCAAGTCGCTTGGCGGCACGGCCGGTTGGGGCGGCGAGGACGACCTTGGCCTTCTTGGCGCGGGCAAGTTC
Organism: Streptomyces sp. NPDC002276; assembly: GCF_053891435.1. Taxonomy (NCBI): domain Bacteria; kingdom Bacillati; phylum Actinomycetota; class Actinomycetes; order Kitasatosporales; family Streptomycetaceae; genus Streptomyces; species Streptomyces sp. NPDC002276. The sequence goes on from NZ_JBSFCQ010000009.1 coordinate 2,933, forward strand.
GACGATCGAGCGCACGGTGAACGACTTGCCGCAGCCCGGCCCACCGGTGAGAACGGCGACCTTCTTGGTCAACGCGAGCCGTACGGCGGCTTCTTGCTCGGGCGCGAGCTCCACCCCGGTCCTCCCCTTCAACCACCCCAACGCCTTCTCCCAGGCCACGTCGTGGAAGCCGGGCATACGGTCTGCGGTCGTGTGCAGAAGGCGGCGGAGCTGGGCGGCGAGGGAGAGTTCGGCACGGTGGAAGGGGACGAGGTAGACGGCGGTGACGGGTTCGGAGTCGCCGTCGGGCCCGGGAACCTTCTCCCGTACGACACCGGGGTCGCCCGACTCCTCGTCCGGGAGGGCGAGTTCGGCGAGACACTCGATGACGAGCCCGGTGTCGACCTGGAGCAGCTTCACCGCGTCGGCGATGAGCCGTTCCTCGGGGAGATAGCAGTTGCCCTGGTCGGTGGCCTGCGAAAGGGCGTACTGAAGCCCCGCCTTGACGCGCTCCGGACTGTCATGGGGAATCCCGACGGACTGGGCGATCTTGTCGGCGGTGAGGAAGCCGATGCCCCAGACGTCGGAGGCGAGGCGGTACGGCTGGTTCTTGACGACGGAGATCGAAGCGTCGCCGTACTTCTTGTAGATCCGCACGGCGATGGACGTGGACACCTCGACGGTCTGGAGGAAGAGCATGACCTCCTTGATCGCCTTCTGCTCCTCCCAGGCCTCGGCGATCTTCTTGGTCCGCTTGGGCCCGAGCCCCGGAACCTCGATCAGCCGCTTGGGCTCCTCCTCGATGATCTGGAGGGTGTCCATGCCGAAGTGCTGGGTGATGCGGTCGGCGAAGACGGGTCCGATGCCCTTGACGAGACCGGAGCCGAGGTAGCGGCGGATGCCCTGGATGGTGGCGGGGAGGACGGTTGTGTAGTTCTCGACGGTGAACTGCTTGCCGTACTGCGGGTGGGACCCCCAACGCCCCTCCATACGGAGGGATTCGCCGGCTTGGGCGCCGAGGAGCGCGCCGACGACGGTCAGCAGGTCTCCGCCGCCTCGACCGGTGTCGACGCGGGCGACCGTGTAGCCGTTCTCCTCGTTGGCGTAGGTGATCCGCTCCAGGACACCTTCGAGGACGGCGAGGCGGCGCTCGTCTGTGGGGTTCCCCGGGGACGTCGGCTGGGTGGGCATGGGTCCGACGGTACCGGGAGGGTGTGACAGTGCTCAGGGGAGTCGGCGGAGGGGGTGCTGCTTGAGGGCTTCTACGAAGGTGGTGAAGGTGGGGGTGGGGAAGGTGAGCGTGGCCCTGGAGGGGGTTTTCGTGTCGCGGACCACTACGCGGGTCGGAGTGTTCGCGATCTCCACGCAACTGTTGCCGTCGCCCTCGCCGGAGTAGGACGACTTCCGCCAATGGTCAGGGGTGTCTATGGGGTGCCTCACAGCTCTTTGACCAGCCTGTGGATGAAGGCGGTGAAGGCAGGCGTGGGGAAGGTGAGGATGGCTCGGGCCGGGGTCTTTGAGTCGCGTATAGCTATGTGGGCGGGGCGGTTGGCGATCTCTACGCAGGAGTTGCCGTCCCCGGCGCCGGAGTACGACGACTTCCGCCAGTGGTCGCGGGTGTCCATGGGGCGCCTCACAGCTCTTTGACCAACCCGTTGATGAAGTCACGCGATCGCTCGGGGTCGAGTGACATGCCTTCTACTCTACGGAAGAGCGTTCGAAATACGCCGAGCTGAGCCTCGGAATCGATGAAGGCAGCGGCATGAGGCGCGTCCCCGACTGCCGTGTCTAGCCTGGGTACGGCACCGCCCGCCAGCATCGCGGCGGTCCAGGAACCGCCGAAGCCGTCCAGATCGAACGGGGTGACCCGCACAGTGACGCTGTCCGCCTCTGAGGCTTCGAGAAGGGCGGCGAGTTGGGCCCGGGAGGCGGCACGGTCGCTGACTCGGACACGAAGTGCCGCCTCATGGATGATCACTTGGTACGGCTTGAGGTCGGGACCTTCGAGAATCACCTTGCGCTGCATTCGGTGTCTCACGCGCAACTCCGCGTCTTCATGCGGGAGTTCAGGGATCCTGTCGGAGAAGATCGCGCGAGCGTAGGCCTCGGTTTGGAGCAGACCAGGGATGTACTGAAACTGGATCTCCCGGAGGAACACCGCATGGTGTTCCAACTCCGCCAGGTCGAGGAAGGACATGGGCAGGGATCCCCGGTACTCCTCCCACCAGCCTCGCGTCCGGTCGGTCGCCATGGCAACGAGGGCGTCGATGAACGCCTCATCCGTGGCTGCGTAGTTGGCCGCGAGCAGACGTAGCCGCTTTTCACTCACGCCCGCAAGGCCTGCCTCGATCTGACTGATCTGCGCCGGGCTCACTCCCAGCAGCGCCGCCCCCTCGCGGGCCGCGAGACCTGCCGCGTCGCGGAGTCTGCGCAACTCGACCGCCAGCCGCATCTGACGTGCCGTTGGCTCGCGCCTCAATGCCACGATCGCTCCTCCCCTGCGCGCCTTTGAGCGCGACTCGTTCGGGGGTCAGATTACGCGATCGGCTTGCAGAACTTAAAATACTAGGTCTACCGTCGGTGACGCGACGCACACACTGCGGAACCCCGGGACACCGGAAGCGCACCACTCCGTCCTGCCACGACGGCTGTGGCACTGCCACCGCCCGCGACACCCCGCAGTCCTCCGAAATCCCCACCACTGAGCCGGAGTTGCCGCATGCCCGAAAACCCGCCCGCGCCCTGGGAGTACTGCCTCCACATCCCGAACGACCTGCGCGCCGTCACCGTCAGCCGCCGTACCCTCCGCCTGATCCTGACCATGCACGGCCTGATCCGCCTGGCCGACACCGCCGAACTCCTCGCGACGGAGCTGATCGCCAACGCCGTACAGCACACGAAGGGATCCGCAGCGCTGCGGGTGGAGTGGGCGGCAGGGGTGCTGCGGCTCGGGGCCTGGGACGCCGATCCCGAACCGCCGGAGGCGCCACGGTCGTTGGAGGAACTCGGCGACTCGGAGGACGGTCGCGGTCTCGCACTCGTGCAGGCGTGTGCCGACGAGTGGGGGTGGCAGCCGCTGTCCCGAAACGGCAGGCGAGGCAAGCTCGTATGGTGCGAGCTTGCGGTAGCTTAAGGTGATGCTCCGCTGGAACTACCGTGCGGGGCAGGTCAGTTCGTGCCTTGCACGGTTCGGGGAGCACGTCACCAGGGCCAGGGACAGATACGCGGGGCGTTCGAGGTAGAACCCGAGCGAGACATCGGCCCCCGACTCCAGCCGCTCGGCAGCGGAGTTCACAAGTCGGGCCAGGCGGGTGGTGTCGCGCTGCGCTTCGGCAAGGAACCGGGGTGCGAACTCGGCCACCCGCTCCCCGAGCCATGACGCCGCCTCCTTCGCCTCGTCCCACGTGCCGCGAACCGACGAACGCGGCTTGATGAGCCAGTACGCCGTCTCCAACGGAGGCAGGTCCAACGTGGGGAATTCCGCGGTCACTTCGCGGTAGCGCTGGATCAGTTCCGGCTTGCTTCCGGCGGGTGGAGGCTCCGGATGCGGGGGTCGCCGTAGCGCCTCCTGGTCGAAACGCGCTTTCGGGCCGGTCCACAGATAGCCGTGGTGGTGCACCAGTCGTTCCCGTTTCGAGAAGTGCCGACCGGCCGAGCCGGGCCCAAGGGCTGGGATGGCAATGACCTCGGTCCGGCCGGCGGAGGGGGGTGGATCAGACGTTCAGACCGAACCGCGCCGGATCGATACCGGCTGCGTCCAACTCCCCCGTGGTGAACCGCAACGGCTCCGCGCCCGGCCGCTTGCTGTCGCCCAACGCCCAGGCGTCCTCAGCGATCCGGGCCAGGGTCACGCACCCTTCGGTGCAGGGGCCGCCGCCCGTGTCACGAGCGGGAGTTCATGGGTCGCCGTTCGATGTGCGAGCCTGTCAGTGGACCCCGCTCGCGTGGTCACGGATCTCCGTTGCGTGCCTCGCCGCCTGCGTAATGTCTCCGGCGTCCTTGGCCGCGTTGAGCTGCTTCCAGTTCGCGGCGCACACCTTGCAGCCGGGGGCCGGTACGCAGTCGAGCAGCCAAGCGTTGAAGCCGGTCGGCAGCTCCACCGGAATCGGATCGGGATACGTCTGCTGTTGCTCTGTGCCCATGGGACCAGGTTGAAAGCGGTGATGACCTTCGGGCTACGAACTTGTACGGACTTGCGCAGCGATCATGCGAGGTCGTCGAGAGCAGCGGTGATGAGTGACCTGGCCCGGGTGCCGTACACGGCGATGGCGGAGAGTTCGGCGAACGCTTTGGTGTACTCCGCGATCTCGCCGGGCTGCGTGACGGTCAGGTGCGCGGAGACGAGTTCCACGTTGACCTGTGCGTCGTCGTACACGGTGAAAGACTCCACCGGCCATCCGGCTCCGCGTGGCGTGCCCAGGGGGATCACGCCCAGGCTGACCGAGGGCAGCGACGCGACGGAGATGAGATGGCCGAGCGCTCCGGCCATGGTCGCGCTGTCGCCGATGACGGTACGCAGCACCCACTCCTCGACGAGCATCGCGAATCGATGGTCCCCGGTGTGAAGGACGCACTGTCGGTCCATCCGGACGGCCACAGCGTCGTCGATGTCGTCCGGCACATCCCGGAGTTGGGCCACGGTGCTCAGCACGGCACGCGTGTACGCGGCTGACTGGAGCAGGCCGGGAATCACCCAGGACTGGTAGACGCGGAAGCGGCGCGTGCGCTCGAACAGCGGCGCCACGGACTGCTGGACGCGCTTCAGGCCCGCCCGCTCCATACGTCGCCACTGGACGTAGGCACCCTCGATACCTCGTGCGGTGGCGATCAGGTCTGCGGTCTGTCCCTGAGCCGCGCAGAGCGTTGTGTAGGTTCGGATGTCCGCGTCGGACGGTGGTGTGTGTCCCCTCTCCAACCGCGAGCACTTCGACTCGTGCCAGTCGGCGAGCCGGGCCAGTGCACGCGCCGAAAGACCGGCGTCGTTTCGCATCTCGCGAAGACGCCGGCCGAGGGCCTCACGCGCTTGCTGGACACTTGATGATGACGTCACGCTTGGGATTCTCGATCAGGTGAGCCGGTAGTCCGCGTGTGGCACCGCCAAGTCCCACACGGCCTCGAACGCGTCCCCGCACAGCTTCACAACCGCCGGAGTGTCGGTGAACTCCTCGTCATCCGGCGCGAGTTCGCCATCACCGGCAAAGTGGTGGAAAACCACGGTGCCCGCGTCGAAGAGCCAGAAGTCATTGCCGGGCAGGGCCAGGCCTGACACATGGCGGCGCGGTAGCCAGCGAACTTGTTCGCCGACCTCTACGTTCGGGGCAGTCAGGTGGTGCTCGAACCTGATGTAGTCCGACACCGGCTCCGACACGATCCGGGCCCGCCGTACCTGTATCCCCTGGGCCACGAGATCGGCGACAAGTCTCAGCCACGGGCGACGCTCCGGGTCGCTGTCCGCCGGGTCGTCACGGACGCCGTTCTGCCAGGCGATGAATCTGGGGTCGGAGCGCATGTACCCGTCACGCATCTCCAAGTGCACGGCGGAACGGGTACAGCGCCTCAGCCGGTCCTCAAGAGTCGGCTGTGCCACCGCCGTTCACCTCCGGGAAGAACTGCACCATGCGCTTCGGGATCTCGATCACGTCCTCGTGACCGGGCAGGTCCAACTGCGTGCGCCGCCCCTCGTCGACCACCTTCCAACCCTGGACGAGATAGGTGCCCTTCTCGTCGTCCAGGTAGATGGTGGGCGACTTGCCGTCGGGGCTCTCCAGGTCCTGGCCTAGCTTGATCAGAGCCATCGCTGCCTCCTCGCATTGCCGGAACATCTGTTCCCGATCTTGCGTCCGACGCCACGTGGAGGCCAGGAACTTGCACAAACTTGCGCGAGAAGGGCCGTCCATACCCCCATCCCTCACATCACAATCCGGTCACACCCCCTTGTTAACTCCGATGTAATCGATTCCAATCCTCCATGTAATCGATTCCACGAGGAGGTGGAACGGCGATGGCGAGCATCAAGGACGTCGCCGCCGAGGCCGGGGTCTCCGTGGCCACGGTGTCGCGGGTGCTGAACGATCACCCGTCGGTCAGCGACGACGCACGCACCCGCGTGCTGGCCGCCGTAGACGCGCTGGACTACCGTCCGAACGCCGTCGCCCGGTCGTTGCGCACCGATCAGACCCGCACCCTCGGCCTGGTCATCAGTGACGTGCTGAATCCTTACTTCACCGAGCTGGCCCGTTCCGTGGAGGAAGAGGCCCGCGCCCTCGGGTACAGCGTCATCATCGGGAACGCCGACGAGCGGCCGGAGCTCCAGGACCACCACGTGCGGACGCTGCTGGACCGTCGTATCGACGGGCTCCTCGTCTCCCCCACCGACGGCGGCTCCCCGGGGATGCTGGACGCCGCCCGTGCCGGGACGCCCATGGTGTTCGTGGACCGGTGGATCCCGGGGCTCGACGTGCCCGTCGTGCGGGCCGACGGGCGGGCCGCGATCCGGGATCTCGTCGCGCATCTGCACCGGCTCGGGCATCGCAGGCTCGCCATCATCGCGGGCCCCGCCGCCACGACCACCGGCAGTGAGCGCGTCGCCGCCTTCCGGGACGCGCTCGCCGAGTACGGGATTCCGCTCCCCGACGCCTACATCGGGCAGGGCGACTTCCAGGCCGAGAGCGGGCGGCGGGTGACGGAAGGTTTCCTCGATCTGGCCGAGCCGCCCGAGGTCGTCTTCGCCACCGACAACCTGATGGCGCTCGGCGCCCTGGACGCCGTACGCGCGCGTGGGCTCCGTGTTCCCGAGGACCTCGCGCTGGCCGCGTTCGACGACATCCGGTGGTTCGTGCACACCGATCCGCCGATCACCGCGATCGCCCAGCCGACCCCCGAGTTGGGGCGGGCCGCCGTGCGCGCCCTCGTCGACCGGATCGAGGGGCGGGTGCCGGAGTCCGTCACCCTTCCCGCCCGGCTGGTCGTACGGCGTTCGTGCGGCGAGCCGCCCACCGGGCAGCCCCCCGTCCCCTCCCCCATCCACTCCTCTGTTCGAAGGAGCAAGTCGTGAGCAACGACGACGAGTTGCTGCGCATCGAGGGCATCCGCAAGACCTTCCCCGGTGTCGTCGCGCTGGACGGCGTCGACTTCGATCTGCGCCGGGGCGAGGTCCATGTGCTGCTCGGTGAGAACGGCGCCGGAAAGAGCACCCTCATCAAGATGCTCTCCGGTGCCTACCGTCCCGACGGCGGTCGCATCCTGGCCGGTGGCGAGGAGGTGCGCATCCACAGTGCGCAGGACTCCGCGCGGCTCGGGATCGCCACCATCTACCAGGAGTTCAACCTCGTTCCCGATCTGACGGTCGCCGAGAACATCTTTCTGGGACGGCAGCCGCGTCGGCTCGGGATGATCGACCGGAAGCGGATGGAGGCCGACGCCGCCGTACTGCTGGAGCGCGTGGGCGTGAATGTGTCGCCGCGGGCTCGCGTCCGTGAACTCGGTATCGCTCGGCTCCAGATGGTCGAGATCGCCAAGGCGCTCAGCCTCGACGCGCGCGTTCTGATCATGGATGAACCTACCGCCGTGCTGACCTCCGAGGAGGTCGAGAAGCTGTTCTCCATCGTGCGTCAACTGCGCGCCGACGGGGTCGGGATCGTCTTCATCACCCACCACCTCGAAGAGATCGCCGCCCTCGGTGACCGCGTCACCGTCATCCGGGACGGTCGGTCCGTCGGGCAGGTGCCCGCCTCCACCCCCGAGGACGAGCTCGTACGGCTCATGGTCGGGCGGTCCATCGAGCAGCAGTATCCGCGTCAACGGGCCGACACCGGCGGCGCGTTGCTCTCGGTCGAGGGGCTCACCCGGGACGGGGTCTTCCACGACATCAGCTTCGAGGTGCGGGCCGGTGAGGTCGTCGGGATCGCCGGGCTCGTGGGGGCGGGTCGTACCGAAGTCGTACGGGCCGTCTTCGGGGCGGACCCGTACGACCACGGGACCGTGAAGGTCGGCGGCTCCGCGCTGCGCGCGCACGACGTCAACGCGGCCATGACCGCCGGGATCGGGCTCGTGCCCGAGGACCGCAAGGGGCAGGGGCTCGTCCTCGACCAGTCCGTGGAGGAGAACCTCGGGCTCGTCACCATGCGGGCCGCCACCCACGGCGGGCTCGTCGACCTCAAGGGGCAGCGGGTCGCCGCCGCGCGGATCGCCGAGCAACTGGGCGTACGGATGGCCGGACTTGGGCAGCAGGTACGGACGTTGTCCGGCGGCAACCAGCAGAAGGTCGTCATCGGCAAGTGGCTCCTCGCCGACACCAAGGTGCTGATCCTCGACGAGCCGACGCGCGGGATCGACGTCGGCGCCAAGGTCGAGATCTATCAACTCATCAATGAACTCACGGCCGCCGGTGCCGCCGTGCTCATGATCTCCAGTGATCTGCCGGAGGTTCTCGGCATGAGCGACCGGGTGCTGGTGATGGCCCAGGGGCGTATCGCCGGTGAACTCTCCGCCGAACAGGCCACGCAGGACTCCGTGATGGCACTCGCCGTCAGCACACCGACCCAAACGACCACCGCTGAAGCGACTACCGCTGTGGAGGACCACCGTGGCCACTGACACGCTCAAGAGCACGCCGGGCGCGACGGGCGCGAGTGGCGCCTCCGGTATCCGTCGACTCCTGCTCGACAACGGCGCGTTGACCGCGCTCATCGTCCTCGTCATCGCCATGTCGGCGCTCTCCGGCGACTTCCTCACCACCGACAATCTCCTCAACGTCGGTGTGCAGGCGGCCGTCACCGCCATCCTCGCCTTCGGTGTCACCTTCGTGATCGTCTCGGCGGGCATCGACCTGTCGGTCGGTTCGGTGGCCGCCCTGTCCGCCACCGTGCTCGCCTGGAGTGCCACACAGCACGGCGTCCCGGTCTTCCTCGCCGTCGTCCTCGCGATCGCCACGGGTATCGCGGCCGGTCTGGTCAACGGTTTCCTCATCGCCTACGGCAAACTCCCGCCGTTCATCGCGACGTTGGCGATGCTGTCGGTGGCGCGCGGGCTGTCGCTGGTGATCTCGCAGGGCTCGCCGATCGCCTTCCCCGACTCGGTCTCGCACCTCGGTGACACGCTCGGCGGCTGGCTGCCGGTGCCGGTCCTGGTGATGATCGTGATGGGGCTCGTAGCCGCGTTCGTTCTCGGACGGACGTACATCGGGCGGTCCATGTACGCGATCGGCGGCAACGAAGAGGCCGCGCGGCTCTCGGGGTTGCGGGTCTCCAAGCAGAAGCTCGCGATCTACGCCCTGTCCGGTGTGTTCGCCGCCGCCGCGGGCATCGTCCTCGCCTCCCGGCTCTCCTCCGCGCAGCCGCAGGCCGCCGACGGTTATGAGCTGGACGCGATCGCCGCTGTCGTCATCGGCGGCGCCTCCCTCGCGGGCGGCACCGGCAAGGCGTCCGGCACGCTCATCGGCGCGCTGATCCTCGCGGTGCTGCGCAACGGCCTCAACCTCCTTTCCGTATCGGCCTTCTGGCAGCAGGTCGTCATCGGTGTCGTCATCGCGCTGGCCGTCCTGCTGGACACCGTGCGCCGTAAGGCGGGCGCAACTCCCGTCTCCGGTGCGGGCGTTGGCGGTGGCGGTGGCGGCAAGGGCAAGCAGGCGACGACCTACGCCCTCGCCGCCGTCGTCACCATCGCGATCGTCGGCGCGACCTCCTTCCTGCACAACGACTCCTCCACGACGTCCAAGCCCAAGCTCGGCCTCTCCCTCTCCACGCTCAACAACCCGTTCTTCGTGCAGATCCGGGCCGGTGCGCAGGCCGAGGCGAAGAAGCTGGGCCTCGACCTGACCGTCACCGACGCGCAGAACGACGCCTCCCAGCAGGCCAACCAGCTCCAGAACTTCACCAGTTCGAACTACGGCGCGATCATCGTCAACCCGGTGGACTCGGACGCGGCGAGCAACTCCGTGAAGGCCGCCGACAAGGCGAAGATCCCGGTCATCGCGGTCGACCGGGGCGTCAACAAGGCGGCCGTCGACACACTCGTCGCCTCCGACAACATCGCCGGCGGTGAACTCGCCGCCAAGACCGTCGCCGAGAAGCTGGGCGGCAGCGGCAAGATCGTCATCCTCCAGGGCCAGGCGGGTACTTCGGCGGCGCGCGAGCGGGCCGAGGGCTTCGCCAAGGGGCTCAAGGCCTACCCCGGCATCCAGGTCCTCGCCCAGCAGCCCGCCGACTTCGACCGCACCAAGGGCCTCGACGTGATGTCGAACCTGCTCCAGGCGCACCCCGACGTCCAGGGCGTCATCGCGGCCAACGACGAGATGGCCCTCGGCGCCATCAAGGCGCTCGGTTCCAAGGCGGGCAGGTCGGTCTCGGTCGTAGGCTTCGACGGCACGCCCGACGGGCTGACCGCCGTGAAGCAGGGGACGCTGTACGCGTCCGTGGCACAGCAGCCGAGCCAGTTGGGCAAAATCGCCGTGGACAACGCGCTGCGCGCGGCTCAGGGCAAGAAGGTGGAGACGACGGTGAAGGTGCCCGTGAAGGTGGTCACCAAGGAGAACGTCGCCGGTTTCACCGGCTGACGGCGGACCGGTCACCACACCAAGTCACCACTGTGGGGAGTCACTTCATGTACGACTACGACCTGCTGGTCGTCGGATCGGCCAACGCCGACCTGGTGATCGACGTCGAGCGGCGGCCGGGCGCCGGCGAGACGGTCCTCGGTTCCGACCTGGCCGTCCACCCCGGCGGCAAGGGCGCCAACCAGGCGGTCGCCGCCGCCCGGCTCGGTGCCAGTACGGTCCTGCTGGCCCGGGTCGGCGACGACGCGTACGGCAGGCTGCTGCTCGACTCGCAGCGGGCGGCCGGGGTCGACACGGTGGGTGTGCTGGTGGGCGGTGCGCCGACCGGGGTCGCGCTGATCACGGTCGATCCGTCCGGCGACAACAGCATCGTCGTGTCACCGGGGGCCAACGGGAAGCTGTTCCCGGTCGACATCCAGGCCGCCGCCTGCCTCTTCCACGCCTCCCGGGTGGTCTCCGTACAGCTGGAGATCCCGCTGGAGACGGTCGTGGAGGTCGTACGGAGTCTGGCGCCCGACAGCCGGTTCGTGCTGAACCCGTCGCCGCCGAGGCCGCTGCCGTCCGAAGTCCTGGCCGCCTGCGACCCGTTGATCGTCAACGAGCACGAGGCGCGGGTGATCCTCGGCGACGCGTGTGTGAGCGAGCGGCCCGAGGACTGGGCGCGGATCCTGCTGGCGAAGGGGCCGCGTTCGGTGGTCGTGACGCTGGGCGCGGAGGGCGCGCTGGTGGCCTCGCGGGAGGGGGTCACCCGGGTGCCGTCGGTGAAGGTGGACGCCGTGGACACGACGGGCGCGGGCGACGCGTTCACCGCTGCGCTGGCCTGGAAGCTGGGCACGGGCTCCGGTCTGGCGGAGGCGGCGGCGTACGCGGCGCGGGTCGGTGCGGTGGCCGTCACCCGGAAGGGCGCCCAGGACTCCTTCCCCACGGCGGACGAGGTCGCCGCGCTGTGAAGAAGGCAGGAATCCTCAACCGTCATCTCTCCGGCGCGCTGGCCGAGTTGGGGCACGGGGACGGGGTGCTGGTGTGCGACGCCGGGATGCCGATCCCGGCCGGGCCGCGGGTGGTGGACCTGGCGTTCCGGGCCGGGGTGCCGTCGTTCGCGGAGGTGCTGGACGGGCTGCTGGCCGAACTGGTGGTGGAGGGCGCGACGGCCGCACGCGAGATCCGCGGCGCCAACCGGGCCGCGACCGCCCTCCTCGACGACCGCTTCCCCGACCTGGACCTCGTCTCCCACGAGAAGCTCAAGGAACTGTCGGCGGGTGCGCGGCTGATCGTACGGACGGGCGAGGCGCGGCCGTACGCGAATGTGCTGCTGCGGTGCGGGGTGTTCTTCTAGAAGTATGACAGTTCGGGCGAATGCGTAACACTTCTACACTTCTACATTCGAGGGGGCCTGGTCCGTCGACCAAGCCCCCTCGGCTATTCCCCTCCAACATCAGGACCCCTCAAGATCCCCCCAGATCCCCCTCCAAGAGTCCCGATGCCAAGTAGGACCCGCGGACTCCGGGGAGGGTTGTACGCCGTCTTGAGAATTTTTCAAAACGGCCGCGAGCCGGTCTCCGGGTGCCAACCAATCGGGGCAGACGTAGCGTTTCAGGCATGAGCGAAGACTCTGCTACGACCTTCCAGGGCGCCGTCCTCGACGAACTGGGCGGCGAAAAGGTCCAGGAGATCGCGGGCCTGCTGGGGACGGACGAGGCGGGCGCCAGGGAGGTCGTCGGTACGACGGCCTCGGCGCTGTCCGGCGAGGCGGCGACCGTCGAGACACCCCAGGAGGCTCCCCTCCAGGGCGTGGCCACGCTCGGCGGCTTCGCGACCGGCGGGCTCATGGCGGGGGTGCTGGCCAAGGCGGCCAAGCCGGTGGCGAACGCGGTGGCCAAGAAGACGGGGCTGCCGCCGGCGACCGTCGCACGGGTCGTCGAGATGCTGATCCCGGTGGTGCTGACGGTGCTCACGAAGCGGGCGGCGAAGAAGAAGTAGCCCCTGCGGCACAGGGAGGGGCATGGGGGTACGGCATACTCCTGACCTCCTGCCCCACCCCGGATCGGACGGGGTGGGGCAGGGCTCAGGGGTGGGTCAGCGGACGGTGACCGAGACGCCCTTGGACACCGTGGCGCCATCCTTGACGCGCAGGACCGAGACGCCCTTCTTCTGGAACTTGTCGGTCAGCTTGTAGGCGCTGTGGTTGACCTTGGCCGTCACCGGCAGGGACTTCCAGGTCGCGCCCGACTTGACCTGGAGCGTCACCTTGGAGCCCTCCTTCAGACCGGTGGACTTGCCGGTGAAGGTCACCACGTCGCCGAGCTTCACGGTGGTGTGGTTGGCCTTGAGCGTGATGCTCGGCGCCGGGGCGGGCGCGGCGACGGCGGCGGTGGCACCGGCGGCGACGAGCGCGGCGGAAGCCAGGGAGACGGCGGCGATACGCACGTTCACAGATAACTCCTTGTTCGATTCCGAGAATTACTTCTCTTATGCGGCTCTCAGACTTCTCTCATGCGAGAGAAAGCCCGGCCTACCACGTTTCCGGGATTTCTCCCGGCCCCGCGGCGAGCACGATTCTATAGACACGACCTGGGGAGATACGGTTCCGGAAGACTCCGGAAAAGACGAATCGACAGCTCAATCACAGGAATTGCGGCCAATACACACGCGGTGATCTGCATTTATTAAAGAGACCTGTGTGAAGGCGACTCTCACATTCCGCCGCCGGACATGAAACTGCCCCGCAGGACGAATCGCCGATGCGGGGCAGAAGACTCAGACGGTGACGAACTGCCAATGCTGGGCGGCCGAACCGTCACAGGCCGCCAGCCTGGTCGCCACGGAATCGGCCGTACTGGAGCTCACCACCCACAGGCACTGCTGGTCGAGGAGCCGCGACCGGAGCTCGTTCCACTCGAACCCCGCGGGTACCGCCCGCCACTGCTGGCCGGTCGCGCCGGTGCAGGTGTTCACCACGGTGACGGTGAACAGGAACGGCTGCATGCACAGGCCGCTTTCCTTGCTCACCAGGTAGTAGTAGCCGTCGCCGGTGGACACCGCCGTCCACAGCTGGTTGTCCGTCCCGGTGCACCTGTACTGCTGGACCCCGGCCAGCGGTTTGGGGTCCTCACGCCTGACGTCCAGGCACTTGCCGCTGTTCTGGTTGACCACCTTGAAGTACGCGCCGGCCGGCGCGGGTGCGACCGAGCCCGCCGGTTCCGCACCGGCGGTGCCCGAGGCACCGATCACCACGAGCCCCAGGAGCACCAGGAGCGCCCCCGCGCGTCTACAGACACTGGACATGACCGTCTCATCCCCCCGTCGGACGGCCGCGACGGCTCCGTGCCCCCGCGTTGCCGGACCGTCCGTGGGCAGTGTGCGCCTGCCGCGAGTGGCCTGTCGCGCCGTGTTCCGGCGAACGGAACTGCCCCACCCCGCCGGAGCGGAGTGGGGCAGGACACGAGCGGGTCGCTCACAGGCTCATCGGATCACGTGCTCCACGAACCGTGCCGCCGTCTCCGCCAGGACCTCGCGGCCGTCCCGGGCCCACAGGCCGTCGTTGAACAGTTCGACTTCGATCGGGCCGGTGTATCCGGCGGCCTCGACGTACGCCTTCCACTCCCGCATGTCGATCGCGCCGTCCCCGATCTGGCCGCGGCCGTTGAGCACGCCCTCGGGCAACGGGGTGGTCCAGTCGGCGAGTTGGAAGGTGTGGATACGGCCGCCCGCGCCCGCCCTGGCGATCTGCGCCGGGGCCTGGTCGTCCCACCAGACGTGGTACGTGTCGACCGTGACGCCGACCTGCTGGGCAGGGAAGCGCTCGGCGAGGTCGAGGGCCTGGGTGAGTGTCGAGACCACGCAGCGGTCGGAGGCGAACATCGGGTGCAGCGGCTCGATGGCCAGCCGTACGCCCCGTTCCTCGGCGTAGGGCCCCAACTCACCCAGCGCGTCGGCGATCCGCTCCCGCGCGCCGTGCAGGTCCTTCGAACCGGCCGGGAGGCCGCCCGACACGAGCACGAGGGTGTCCGTGCCGAGCGTGGCCGCCTCGTCGACCGCCCGGCGGTTGTCGTCCAGGGCGTCGGCGCGTTCGGCCGGGTCCAGCGCCGTGAGGAAGCCGCCCCGGCACAACGTTGTCACCGCGAGGCCCGCGTCGCGGACCAGCTTCGCGGTGGCGTCCAGGCCGTACGACTGGACCGGCTCGCGCCACAGGCCCACGCCGGGGACGCCCAACTCCAGGCAGGCGTCGACCAGTTCGGGCATGCTCAGCTGCTTCACCGTCATCTGGTTGATGGAGAAGCGGGACAGCTCCGGATCGCTCACTGGGTCACTCCGTACAGGGCGAGCAGGTTCTTCATCCGTTCCTCCGCGAGCTTCGGGTCGGGGAACAGGCCCAGGCCGTCGGCGAGTTGGTAGGCGCGGGCGAAGTGCGGGAGGGAGCGGGCCGATTGGAGGCCGCCGACCATCGTGAAGTGCGACTGGTGACCCGCGAGCCAGGCCAGGAACACCACGCCCGTCTTGTAGAAGCGGGTGGGGGTCTGGAAGAGGTGGCGGGACAACTCGACGGTGGGGTCGAGGAGTTCACGGAAGCCTGCCGTGTTCCCGGTGTCCAGGACGCGGACCGCCTCCGCCGCCAGCGGGCCGAGCGGGTCGAAGATGCCGAGCAGGGCGTGACTGAAGCCCTGGTCGTCGCCCGCGATCAACTCGGGGTAGTTGAAGTCGTCGCCGGTGTAGCAGCGGACGCCCTGCGGCAGTCGGCGCCGGATGTCGATCTCCCGCTGAGCCTCCAGGAGCGACACCTTGATGCCGTCCACCTTGTCCGGGTGGGCCGCGATGACTTCGAGGAACGTGTCCGTGGCCGCGTCCAGGTCGGACGAGCCCCAGTAGCCCTCCAGCGCAGGGTCGAACATCGGGCCCAGCCAGTGCAGGACGACGGGTTCGGTGGCCTGGCGGAGGAGATGGCCGTAGACCTCCAGGTAGTCCTCGGGACCCTTCGCGACGGCCGCGAGCGCCCGCGAAGCCATCAGGATGGCCTGCGCGCCGGACTCCTCGACGAGGGCCAACTGCTCCTCGTACGCGGCCTGTACGTCGGCCAGGGTGCCGCCGGTGATCTGGTCGGTGCCGACACCGCAGGCGATACGGCCGCCAACGGCCTTGGCCTCCGCGGAACTTCGGCGGATCAGCTCGGCCGCGCCCGCCCAGTCCAGGCCCATGCCGCGCTGCGCGGTGTCCATCGCCTCGGCGACACCGAGCCCGTGCGACCAGAGGTGGCGGCGGAAGGCGAGGGTGGCGTCCCAGTCGACGGCGGCGGGCGAGTCGGGGCTGGTGTCGGCGAACGGGTCCGCGACGACGTGCGCCGCCGAGAACACCGTACGAGAGGTGAAGGGGGTGCCGGAGGTGACGGCGAAGGGTTCGGAGCGGGGCTCGTAGGAACTCAAGGCCCCCGACGCGTCCGGGAGTTGGATGGTCACAGCGAGATCTCCGGGACGTCGAGGCGGCGGCCCTCGGCGGAGGACTTCAGGCCCAGCTCGGCGAGTTGGACGCCGCGGGCGCCGGCCAGCAGGTCCCAGTGGTAGGGGGCGTCGGCGTAGACGTGGCGGAGGAACAGTTCCCACTGCGCCTTGAAGCCGTTGTCGAAGTCGGCGTTGTCGGGGACCTCCTGCCACTGGTCGCGGAAGACCTCGGTGGCGGGGATGTCGGGGTTCCACACCGGCTTGGGGGTGGAACTGCGGTGCTGGGCACGGCAGTTGCGCAGCCCGGCGACGGCCGAGCCCTCCGTGCCGTCGACCTGGAACTCGACGAGTTCGTCGCGGTTGACGCGGACGGCCCAGGAGGAGTTGATCTGGGCGATGGCTCCGCTGTCGAGTTCGAAGATGCCGTAGGCGGCGTCGTCGGCGGTGGCGTCGTAGGGCTTGCCGTTCTCGTCCCAGCGCTGCGGGATGTGGGTGGTCGCGATGGCCTGGACGGACTTCACGCGGCCGAACAGCTCGTGGAGGACGTACTCCCAGTGCGGGAACATGTCGACGACGATGCCGCCGCCGTCCTCCGAGCGGTAGTTCCACGACGGGCGCTGCGCGGCCTGCCAGTCGCCCTCGAAGACCCAGTAGCCGAACTCGCCCCGGATGGAAAGGATCCGGCCGAAGAAGCCGCCGTCGATGAGCCGCTTGAGCTTGAGCAGACCCGGGAGGAACAGCTTGTCCTGGACGACGCCGTGCTTGATGCCGGCGGCGTCGGCGAGGCGGGCCAGTTCGAGGGCGCCCTCGAAGTCGGTGGCCGTCGGCTTCTCGGTGTAGATGTGCTTGCCCGCGGCGATCGCCTTCTTGAGCGCCTCCTCGCGGGCCGAGGTGACCTGGGCGTCGAAGTAGATCTCGACGGTCGGGTCGGCGAGGACCGCGTCGACGTCCGTGGAGACGTTCGCCGGGTCGAGCCCGTGCTGCTCGGCAAGCGCCTTCAGCGCGTGCTCGCGGCGGCCGACGAGGATCGGTTCCGGCCACAGCACGGTTCCGTCGCCGAGGTCTAGACCACCCTGCTCTCGTAGTGCGAGGATCGAGCGGACGAGGTGCTGTCGGTAGCCCATACGCCCGGTCACGCCGTTCATGGCGATACGCACCGTCTTGCGTGTCACGTGTTTCCCTTCGTCCGCATACGTCTCAACAACGCAGCAAGCGCTTTCTATATATGCAGAAGCTAGCCTTTGCACATAGGTCTGTACAAGACCGTGATGGGGTCGAGTTGTTCGAGGGGGCGAACGGCGGGGGTGTATGGCCTTATCGTCTGCTCGGACGGGGGCTTCCTTTGGGCAGCCTGTGCACAACGGCGTACGACAAGATGCGCGACCGGAGGACGAACGACATGACGGTGACCCTGGCGGACGTGGCGGCCCGCGCCCAGGTCTCCCCCGCGACGGTGTCGCGCGTACTGAACGGCAACTACCCGGTCGCGGCCACCACCCGCGAGCGGGTGCTGCGGGCGGTCGACGAGCTGGACTACGTCCTCAACGGTCCCGCGAGCGCGCTCGCGGCGGCCACCTCCGACCTGGTCGGCATCCTGGTCAACGACATCGCCGACCCCTTCTTCGGGATCATGGCGAGCGCGATCCAGGCGGAGATCGGCGGGCCGGGCGGACGGGCGGGCGGGGAGCGGCTGGCTGTGGTGTGCAACACAGGGGGCTCCCCGGAGCGCGAACTGACCTATCTGACCCTGCTCCAACGGCAGCGGGCGGCGGCCGTCGTCCTGACCGGCGGCGCCATGGAGAACGCGCCGCACGCGGCCGCCGTCGCGGCGAAGCTGCGGAAGCTCGGGGAGGCCGGGACGCGGGTGGTGCTGTGCGGGCGCCCGCCGGCACCGGACACCGGGGCGTTCGCGCTGACCTTCGACAACCGCGGGGGCGGCCGTGAACTGACCGAGCACCTCATCGGCCTCGGCCACCGCCGCCTCGGCTACATCGCGGGCCCGGAGGAACGGACCACGACCCGGCACCGCCTGGAGGGCCACCGCGAGGCGCTGGCCGCGCACGGCATCGCGGAGGACCCCCGGTGGACCGTGCACGGCCGCTACGACCGCCGGTCCGGCTACGAGGCGACGCTCGAACTCCTGCGCCGCGACCCGTCGTTGACGGCCGTGGTCGCGGCGAACGACTCCGTCGCGGTGGGCGCGTGCGCGGCCCTGCGCGAGTCGGGGCGCCGCATCCCGGACGACGTCTCGGTCGCCGGTTTCGACGATCTGCCGTTCAGCGTGGACGCGGTGCCTTCTCTTACGACGGTGCGGTTGCCGCTGTCGGAGGCGGGCGCGCGGGCCGGGCGGATCGCGATGGGGCGCGAGGAGCCGCCGCCGGGCGGGATCGCCACGGTTCGCGGGGAGCTGATGGTGCGGGGCTCTTCGGGGGTGCCTCGGAAGTAGCGCGGCCGGGGCCACCGGAGGGGACCTACTTCTAAAAAGTGTGTCACTTTCGACGCAGAGTGACACACTTTTTCAGAGACCCCCCTACCCCCTCCCCCCACCCCGCCACGACGGCCGGCCTCGTTGTCAGTGCCTCCCCTTATCGTCCCGCCATGGTCTTCCCACTGCCCGACGAACTGTCCCTGTCCTCCGGTCGCTTCGAGCCCCGGGGGGAGGTGGAGGTCTGGTTCGCCGACGAACTGCCCGACGGCATCGCGGAGTTGTGGCCCCGGCTGCTGGAGCGGGCCGAGGTCAGCGGGCTGTATCCGTTCATCTGCTGGCGGGAGGCCCCTCACCGGCCCGAGGACGTGAGCGAGGTCGACGCGATTCGGCTCGACGCCGTGCTCGCGGCGGACTTCGCCGAGTACCGGCGCCGACGGCTCCCGTACTGGTCGAATCCGCCGGCGGCCGATGTCCTGCCTGACGACGACGATCCGGACGACATCGCACCCTGGCCGCACGATCCGGGGCCGCCCTTCGAGTCCTGGCCCGGTCTCGCGCCGGCCGAGCCGGTGACCGGTGCCGGACTGAGCCCCGCGGCGACCGCGGGGTGGGCCGTGGAGCAGCTGCTCCGCACCGAACCCTTCGTGGGCACCTGCCAGTTGGCCCTTGTGCCCGCCCGCCGCGGCGCGGACGTACCGGCGATCGTCGGGTGGTCGGCCGGGGGACCGCTTCCGCTGCTGTGCGCGCTGCTGCGGAGCTGGGAGGAACGGTTCGGGGCACGGGTCCTGTCCGGGTTCAGCGGTGCCCTGACCGTGTCGGTCGCCCGGCCGCCCCAGAACCTCGTGCAGGCGGAACGGCTCGCCCTGGAGCATGTGCTGACGACCGCCGACAGCATCGTGGACGATCCGCCGACCCCGTTCCCGGAGTACGCGAACGAACTCCCGGGACGATATCTGTGGCGGTTCTGGTGGGACTAGGAACTCACCATCGAAGTGGGCATCGACAGCCTCGGAGCGGCGGAGAACACTCGGCTCGGTGCATCACTCCAGCGACGACTCGCGCACCGCGGCTCCGCCGACCCGCCGCACCGGCGGTGAGACGGCCTTTCGCGTACTGCTCGGGGTCGTTGTACTGAATTTCCTGGCCGTCCTGGCGACCGGACGGTTCATGGCCGCCGTACTGAGCTGCTTCGGGTTCTTCGCCTGGTGGGGCTGTGTCGATCTGACGGGTCACATCGTCTCGGTCGCGCGTGACCCGTGGGCGTCCCTCACCCGGGGTGTGGAGGTGGAGGCCGACTACGTCAGGTCCGAGGCGCGCCCCGGCGGCCGGATGCCGCACACCTGGGTGTACCGGTACACGGCCCCGGACGGCCAGGTGTCCGAGTACCTGACCAGTCCTCCGCTGCGCGGCTCGAAGCCCCCGCCGACCAGAACGGTCAGCGTCGTCCCCGACAGCAAGCAGGGTGCCCGGTCCCGGGCCGACGCCGGGTTCACCCTGCTGGGCAGCGCCGCCCTCGTGGCGATACCGGGCGTGCCGCTTTGGGGGATCGGCTGAGCCGGTGCCCACGGGGAGCCGCTCCGGGTCCGGGAGCAAAACCATGGACGAGCGGTCCTCCCCGGTACTACCGTCAGAACCGCAATACCTCTGACTGAGTCAACTACCCTGAGCGAGCACCGGGGATCGATCATGACCGTCCAGGACATCCGTGCCTTCAACCGCTTCTACACGAACGTCATCGGCGCCCTCGACTACAGCCGCCACCTCTACGCCCCCTTCACCCTCACCGAGTCCCGCGTCCTGTACGAACTCGCGCACTCCCCGCACACGGACGCGGCCGACCTCCGTTCCGAACTGTCCCTGGACGCCGGGTACTTGAGCCGGATCCTGAACCGGTTCGAGCAGGACGGGCTGATCGAGCGGGCGCCCTCGCGGCGGGATCCGCGGCGGCGGCAGATCACGCTCACCGCACACGGGCGGGAGACCGCCGACCTGCTGGCCGAGCGGGCGGACGAATCCGTCGGCGCGCTCCTCGCGACCGTGCCAGCCACCGACCGGCCCCGGCTCTCCGAGGCGCTGCACACCGTACGCACCCTCCTGTCGGACCCCCCGCTCACCCGGCCCGAGGACGTCGTGCTGCGGGAGCCCGGGCCCGGTGACCTGGGGTGGATCGTGCAGCGCAACGCGGCGTTGTATGCCGCCGAGTACGACTTCAACGCCGACTACGAGGGGCTCGTGGCGCGGATCGTCGCCGACTTCGCCGAGGACCACGACCCGCACCTCGAACGCGTGTGGATCGCCGAGCTGGACGGGCGGCCGGTGGGGTGTGTGATGTGCGTGCGGGACGACGCCCCAGGGACCGCCCGGCTGCGGCTGCTGCTCGTCGAGCCGGATGCCCGAGGGCTTCGGATCGGGGACCAACTGGTCCGTGCGGTCGTCGAGTTCGCGCGCGGTGTCGGTTACCGCGACCTCGTGCTGTGGACCAACGACATCCTCGGCGCCGCCCGCCGCGTCTACCAGCGGCACGGTTTCGTCCTGGTCGCCGAGAAACCCCACCGCTCCTTCGGCCAGGACCTCGTCGGCCAGGACTGGCGCCTGGACCTGCACGGAAGTCGTGAGTGACGAGTAGGGTCCAGAGCATGAAGTTCGCGTTCTCCACCCTCGGTGTCCCGGGCCTCCCCCTCGCCGACGTGCTGCACCTCGCCGTCACGCACGGCTACCACGGTGTCGAGTTGCGCGCGCACCCGGAGGAGCCCGTGCACCCCGGTATCGACGCCGCCCAACGGGCCGACGCGGTCGCCGAGTTCAAGGCGGCCGGGGTCGAAGTCCTGGGCCTCGCCGGGTACGCACGGGTGGCCGCGCCGGGCGACGACGACACCGTGCTCGCGGAGATCCGTGAACTCCTGGAACTGGCACGGGACTTGGGTGCGCCCTACGTCCGCGTCTTCCCCGGCGGGGGTACCGAACAGTCCGCCCACGAGGCCGACGCGACCGCCGCCCGCCGCCTGGGCACGGCGGCGGAGTGGGGCGCCGACCTCGGCGTACGGATCCTGCTGGAGACCCACGACTCGCACCGGACCGGCGCGGACGCGCTCCGCGTGCTGGGCCCGGTCGGGCACCGTCAGGTGGGCGCGCTGTGGGACGTCATGCACACCTGGCTGGGCGGCGAGCAGCCGGCGGAGACGCTGGCCGCGCTGGGCCCGTATCTCGGATACGTGCAGGTCAAGGACATCGCGTCGGCCGACGACACCACCCCGCTGCCGCTCGGCGCGGGCGTCCTCCCACTCGCCGAGTGCGTGGAACTCCTGACCCGGCACGACTGGGACGGCTGGCTGTGCTGGGAGTACGAGAAGCGCTGGTACGAGACCGCCGCCCCGCTGCCCGAACTGCTGGCCGCCGGTCACCACCATCTGGCACGGCTGCTCAACGACTCGGCGTAGGCCCGACGCGAGCTCCAAGCTCATCGAGCCCTGAACCGCACCGCCCCGTCCAGGCACCACTCCAGCACCGCCGGCCAGGACCCGTACCCCGCGTCCAGGTCGAGGTGACCCGCGCCCGGGATGATCTCGGTGGGGATGCCGAGCGGGTCGCCGAAGACCGCGCGGGCGCCTTCCGGGCAGTACGGGTCGTCGTCGCCGGCGACCAGCCGGGTGACTCCGGGCAGCGTCAACTCGCCGGTGGGCGGCGCGAATTCGGCGATCTCCGGATGCCGTACGACGACGGAGGCGGACGGCGGTGCGACCAGCAGCACCCGGTCCACGTCACCGTCCCCGACCACCCCGCGGGCGACGGCGTGCAGCCACAGCAGGGCGGAGGCGCTGTGCGCGAGGACGACCCGCGGTCCGTCGAGACCGTCAAGGTGGCGGCGCAACTCCCCGAGCCACACGTCCAGTTCGGGGTCGTCGGCGTCGGGCAGTTGCGGGTACGTCACCTGGTGGCCGAGCGCGCGCAGCCGATCGGCGAGCCAGTGCTGCCAGTGGCCCTCGGGCCGGTGGTTCTGCCAGCCGTGCAGGATGAGATACGCGCTCATGCCCCGGACACCCGCTCCTCCAACGCCTTCCGGCACTCCACCCACTCCTCGACGGCGTCGAGTCGATCGTCCGTCGGCCAGGACCGGGGTTCCCAGTAGGCCGTGGCGCCCACCGCCCGCCCGGTCGCCGTCGAGATCTGGGCGTACGGCGCGAGCATGCCCGTCGCCGCGCGGGCCGACCGGGCGTCGATGTACGCGCCGACCTGGTCCGCCCGAGGCACCCAGGTGAACGCGTGCGACCCTCGGTCCTCCTCCGCCGCCACCGCCAGATCGGCCGCGTGCCGGTGGTCGAGCGGCTCCAGCCGCACCAGCTCACCCGTCGTCAGGACCGGAGCCTTCAGTTCGAACCCCACACCGCTCCCCTCATGCCGGCAACTGCCCCCGCAGCGCCCCGAACGCCTCGTGGAAACCGGGGAAAGTCTTGCGTACGCACCCCGGGTCGTCGAACGAGATACCCGGCACCCGCAGCCCGGTCACCGCGAAGGACATGACGATGCGGTGGTCGCCGTAGGACTTGATCTCCGCGCCGACGGGAGCCCCCGAACCCGGGCGGATCTCGATCCAGTCGTCCCCCGTCGCCACCGCCACGCCCAGCCGCCGGAGGTTCTCCGCGCAGGCCTCCAGCCGGTCGCACTCCTTGACGCGGGTGTTGCCGACGTCCTCGATGCGGACCGGGCCTGAGGCGAAGGGCGCGATCGCGGCCAGCGTCGGCATGGTGTCGGAGATGTCCCGCATGTTGACGGTGAGACCGCGCAGTTCGCCCGTGCCGCGCACCCGGGTTCCATGCGCGTCGGTCGTCACCTCCGCGCCCATGCGGCGCAGTACGTCGACGAAGCCCAGGTCGCCCTGGAGCGCGCCGGTGCCGAGCCCGGGAACGGTGACCTCGCCGCCGGTCACGGCCGCCGCCGCGAAGAAGTAGCTCGCGGTGGAGGCGTCCGGCTCGATGTCGTACGTGGTCGCGGTGTAGCCGCCCGACGGGACGACGTAGACCGTGCCCTCCCTGCGTACCTCCACCCCGAACGCCCGCATCATCGCGACGGTGATCTCGACGTACGGCGCGGAGACCAGGTCCGTGACCCGGATCCGCAGGCCCTTCCTGGTCAGCGGGCCGAGCAGGAGCAGGGCGGTCAGGTACTGCGAGGACTGGCCGGCGTCGAGCACCACCTCGCCGCCCTCGACCCCGGACGCCTCGATGCGCAGCGGGTGGTGTCCCTCGGCCTCCTCGTGCCGCAGGTCCACACCCAGGTCGCGCAGCGCCCTGCTCAAGGGACCCAGTGGACGCCTGCGCATCTGCGGGGACGCGTCGAAGCGGAAGCTGCCGCGGCCGGCCGCCGCGAGGGTGGGCAGGAAGCGGGCCGTGGTCGCGCCGTCCCGGCAGTACACGTCGGCCTCGGCGACCGCCGGTCCCTGCGGGCGGCCGTCGATCTGCCAGGCGTCGGGGGTCCGGCCCACCCGGTAGCCGAGCCGGGTCAGTCCCTCCGCGAAGCCCTCGGTGTCGTCCGAGCGGAGCGGACGCCGGAGGGTGGTGACGCCGTCGGCCGCGGCGGCCAGGAAGAGCGCGCGGGCGGTGACGGACTTGGAACCGGGAATGTCGACTACGGTCATGCCCTCATGATCGGCCCGTGGCCGCCCGTCGCGCCGGGACGTCCACGGGATGGACGACCACCGTTCGCCCGCGCGTACCTGTGCGTGACCGCATCCGTCCCGTTGTGCACGGGTTCACCAACTTCCGGGAATCGGCCCGCGGACGGGAACCCGGGCCCGTTCCCCTCCGTCCAACCGGCATGCTGCCGGATGAGTCTCCGCGGTACGGCGTCGGCCTCGCTGCTGGCTGCGAACGCTGACCAACCCTCTCCTCCGTACCGCGGCCGGCGGCAGGCCGTCATCGGCGCGCCCCCCTCCAACTGCGCCGATGGCGGCCCCTCCCCTGGTTACTGTGCACTCGCCTGACCGGCGGAAACTCCCCGGCCCCGGAATCCGGAACGAGCGCACATGCCCTCCAGACGTACCGTCCTCGCCGCGACCATGGGCGTCACCGCGTCCCTCGCGGTCGGCACCCCCGCCCACGCCGACGACACGGCACTCCGCTCGCTGATCTCCCGCATGCCCCTGGCGGAGAAGGTCGGCCAGCTCTTCGTGATGCGCGTCTACGGCCACTCCGCCACCGCCCCCGACCAGGCCGACGTCGACGCCAACCTGAGCGAACTCGGGGTGCGCACGGCCGCCGAGCTGATCGCGAAGTACCGGGTCGGCGGGGTCATCTACTTCAGCTGGGCGCACAACACCCGCGACCCGCACCAGATCGCCGACCTCTCCAACGGCATCCAGAAGGCGTCCCTGGCCCAGCCGCGCGGGCTGCCCGTACTGATCGCCACCGATCAAGAACACGGCGTCGTCTGTCGGATCGGCAGACCCGCCACCCTCTTCCCGGGCGCGATGGCGCTCGGCGCCGGCGGCTCCCGCACCGACGCCCGCGCGGTCGGCCGGGTCTCCGGCGCCGAGCTGCGCGCGATGGGCGTCAACCAGGACTACTCCCCCGACGCCGACGTGAACGTGAACCCGGCCAACCCGATCATCGGCGTACGGTCCTTCGGCGCCGACCCGGACGCGGTGGCGGGCCTGGTCGCCGCCGAGGTCACGGGGTACCAGGACAGCCGGGTCGCGGCGACCGCCAAGCACTTCCCCGGGCACGGGGACACCGCCGTGGACAGCCACACCGGGTTCCCCGTCATCACGCACAGCCGCGAACTGTGGGGAAAGCTGGACGCCGTCCCCTTCCGGGCCGCCGTCAAGGCCGGGATCGACGCGATCATGACCGCACACCTCAAGGTCCCGGCCCTAGACGACTCCGGCGACCCGGCCACCCTCTCCCACCCGATCGTCACCGGCGTCCTGCGCGGCGAACTCGGCTACGACGGCGTCGTGGTCACCGACTCCCTGGGCATGGCGGGCGTCCGCCAGAAGTACGGCGACGACCGCGTACCGGTGCTCGCGCTGAAGGCCGGGGTCGACCAGCTCCTCGACCCGCCCTCCCTCGACATCGCCTGGAACGCCGTCATCAAGGCAGTAGGAAATGGGGAGTTGCCCGAGGCACGGATCGACGAGTCGGTGCTACGGGTACTGCGGCTCAAGTCGCGACTCGGACTCTTCGAGGAGCCGTACGTCAGCCGGGCGGGCGTGGACCTCGTGGTCGGCAGCGCCGAACATCTCGCCACCGCCGACCGCATCGCCGAGCGCACCACGACCCTGCTCGTCAACCGGGCGGGGCTGCTCCCCCTGTCCCGCCGTACGCACGGGAACGTCCTGGTGGTCGGCGCCGACCCGGCCTCCCCCTCGGGTACTACGGGACCCCCCACCGGTGTACTGGCCACCGCCCTACGGGAGTTGGGCTTCACGGCGGCCGTCCTGCCCACTGGCACGGCCCCCTCCCCCGAGACCGTCACCAAGGCCGCGGCGGCGGCGCGGGCGGCGGACGCGGTGGTGGTGGCGACCTACAACGTCACGGCGGCCGACCCGCAGAAGACCCTGGTCGAGCAACTGGTCGCCACCGGCACACCGGTCGTGGCCGTCGCCGTCCGCAACCCCTACGATGTTGCCCAACTGCCCGGCGCCCCCGCCTACTTGGCGTCCTACTCCTGGACCGACGTCGAACTGCGGGCGGCGGCACGGGTGATCGCGGGCCGAGTGGTACCGCGCGGCAAGCTCCCGGTGGCCGTGCAACGCGCGGACGACCCGGCGCAGGTGCTGTATCCGGTCGGTCACGGACTGTCGTACTAGAGGTACGTCGGCCACCCGCCCCACCCCCGCCAACTGACCCAAAGCCCCCCACACCGCTGGCGTGCGCCCGCCACCGAGGGTCACGCTGGGTGGGGGCAGTACGGGGGGAACGATGGGTGAGAGATGGAGCGCCGGGGCGGTGTGCGCGCTGCTCGCCGCCCTGCTGGCCGGCTGCTCCGCCGCGAACGGCTCCGACGCCGGTGACGGCCGCCTCGGCTCCAAGGCCTCGACGTCCTCGACCACCCAACCCACCGGCTACGGCGCGGTGTTCCTCGCCGTCGACGAGTGCAGCTCCTTCGGCACGACGAGCTTCACCGAGGTGCCGTGCACCAGCGAACGGGCCGCCGCCCGGGTCGTCGCCCGCTACGACGGCGATGTGAGCAGCGGTCCCGTCTGCCCGGCGACCACCGACTTCGTGCTGCACATCAGCGCCCAGGGCACCTCGGGCACGGGCCGCGACAGCGCCGTACCGAAGGGCTACGCCTGTATGCGCAACCTCGAACCCCCGCACCCCGGCGACCCGGGCGGCGGGGGCGGGCCGCGCACGATCGTCGGCGACTGCGTCTACGGCTCCGGCAGCGGCCAGGTCCGGGAGACCGCGTGCGACGGCTCGGGGCAGAGGAAGCCGCAGTACAAGGTGGTCAAGGCCGTGCTGAAACGCGGGAGTTGCCCGGCCTCGACCGCCCTGTACGTCCAGCTCGGCGGCGGCCAACCCGTGGGCTGCGCCCGGCCGGTGTAGTCGAACGACCACCAACGGCCGGGCGCGGCAAGGGTGTTACGGGTGCAGCGTCGGCTCGCGCTCGACGCCCTGCCGGTCCAGCCGCGCGTCGTACGGGGCCAGCGGCTTCGCCTGTGCCGTCGTCGCGGCGGGGACACCGGCCCAGGCCAGGATGCGGGCGGTGGCCAGCGCCTTCTGGTCGGCGGTCAGCGCGGCGACGTTCGCGCCGTGGTTGAGGCCGGGCGCGGTGAAGACGTACGAGTCCTTCGCGCCCTTGCCGACGGCGAACCGCTCCGCGCCCCACGGGTCGTTCTGGCCGTAGACGAAGAGCATGTGGCTCGCGTGGTGGCGGACCCAGGTGTCGACGTCGCGCATCGCGCCCGGCTGGAACCTCATCGGGATGGAGCGCGGGACGAAATTGCGGGGCGGCTGGTAGCCGTAGCGGACGTACTTCTTCTCGATGTACGGGAACTGGATGGTGGGCGCGCCGAGTTGGGTGCCCGCCTGGTAGTAGTACGGGGTGTACGGGGACAGGCCCTGGTCGGTGTAGAAGGAGAAGCCGGAGATCGTGTCGACCGAGGTCCAGATCTCGTCGTCGGTGGCGGTCGCCGCGTTCGCGGGGATGGTGTCGCAGTCGGAGAGCAGGCTGTACTGCCAGAAGCCCCAGACGTAGTCGAGGACGACGGCCTCGTAGGCCTTGTCCAGGCTGCCGACGGTGGTGAAGGTGAACCCGTTCTCCGCCGCGAAGGCCGCGTACTTCCGCTCCAGCGGCTGCCTGCGCACCAGCGCCTCGCGCTGTACGGCGTCCAGGCGGTCGCGGCACTCCTTGGTGCCGACCTTGGTGAAGAAGCGGTCGTAGGCCGAATCCTCGTTGTTCACCACGTCGTTGGGGGCGACGTAGGCGACGACGCCGTCCATGTCGTGCGGGTAGAACCGCTCGAAGTACGTGGCGGTCATGCCGCCCTTGGAGCCGCCGGTGGCGATCCAGTTCTTGGTGTAGATCGACTTGAGGGCCTTGAAGACGCGGTGCTGGTCGCTGGCCGCCTGCCAGATGTCGAGCTTGGACCAGTCGGCGGGCTCGGGCCGGGAGGGCGTGAAGTAGCGGTATTCCAGGGAGACTTGGTTGGCGTCCGCGATCCGGGTCGGTTCACTGCGGCTGGGGGTCGTGGAGACGTTGTAGCCGCTGGTGTAGAAGACCGTCGGGCGCGAGACGTCCTTGTGCAGCACGGTGATCCGCTGCTGGAACGTGCCCTTGGACGGGTGCCGGTGGTCGACCGGCTGGGTGTAGTTCAGGACGAAGTAGCGGTAGCCGGTGTACGGCTTCTCCTGGACCAGGCTCATGCCGGGTATCGCCAGCAACTGGTCCTTGATGTCCGCGACTTGACCGGTTCGGCCGGCCTGGGCGGCGGTGGCCACCCCGGCTGTGCTCAGTGTGCCTATGAGCACGGTGAGCGCCAGCAGCCATCTGAGCGCCTTGCGCATACGGTCTCCCCTGTGAGGCAGTTGTGAACCGGAAGCTATCCGAGCAACTACCGTCACACCAGGGGGGATTGTTCACTCAGGGCACGGGCCGAGGGTTCAGCACAGGATCCAGCCCGAGCCGACCGAGCCGCCGGCGACCGCGCCCTTGATCCGTACGCAGCGGTGCCCTGCGTGCACGGTGACCGGTCCGGCGCGGCGCGTGTACCGCCCCTTGTCGACGACCGGGCGGCTGCCGCGGGCCTGGACGCTGACCGACATCGTGCGCTTGGCGCCGGGGGTCTTGGGGGCGGTGTACGCGCAGATGTAGTCGCCCCGGCGGAAGACATGGACGGTGCCGGTGGAGAAGGACAGCGTCGCCACCTCCCGCCCCGGACAGACCGAGACCGCCTGGGCGCTGCCTGGGGCCGCGAGCGCGAGCAGTCCGGACACGGTGAGCACGGCCGTGCCGAGCGCCACCCGCCGTCGTAGCGCACCCATGTCCACAGTCATCCCTCCCGCACAGCAGCCGAACAGCGTACTGATGTACGGACGCAAGACGTATGTCGAACGGTTGCGCGCCCCCCTCAGCGCGAGGTACCGACCGGCTCCTCGGTCTCGGGAGCGCCCACGAAGGTCCGCCACAGCTCGGCGTAGTACCCGTCGAGCGCGAGCAGTTCGTCGTGCGTGCCGTCCTCCACCACCCTCCCGTGATCCATCACCACGACCCGGTCCGCGCGGGCCGCGGTCGTCAGGCGGTGGGCTACTACGAGGGTGGTGCGGCGGCCTGCGAGGCGGTCGGTGGCCTGGTTGACCTGGGCTTCCGTCGCCAGGTCGAGGGCCGCTGTCGCCTCGTCCAGGAGGAGGATGTCGGGGTCCACCAGCTCCGCGCGGGCCAGGGCGATCAGCTGGCGCTGGCCCGCCGAGAGGTTGCGGCCGCGCTCGGCGACCTCGTGGAGGTAGCCGCCGTCCAGCGTGGCGATCATCTCGTGCGCGCCGACCGCGCGGGCCGCCGCCTCCACCTCGGCGTCGGTGGCCTCGGGGCGGCCGTAGGCGATGGCGTCGCGGACGGTGCCCTGGAAGAGGTACGCCTCCTGGGGGACGACGCCCAGGTGGTGGCGGTACGACGTGATGTCCAGCGAGCGGAGGTCCGTGCCGTCGACCGTGACCCGGCCGCCCGTCGGATCGTAGAAGCGGGCGACCAGTTTGACGAGCGTCGACTTGCCCGCGCCCGTCTCGCCGACGAAGGCGACCGTCTGACCGGCGGGGATCCTCAACTCGACGCCCCCGATGGCCTCTTCATCGTCGCCGTACGCGAAGTGCACGTCCTCGAAGGCGATGTCGCCGCGCAGGGAGAGGACTTCGAGGGGTTCGTCGGCGGCTCGGGTGGAGGTCGGTTCCTGGAGGAGTTCCTGGATGCGGCCCAGCGAGACCGTGGCCTGCTGGTAGCCGTCGAAGACCTGGGACATCTGCTGGACCGGGGCGAAGAACAGGTCGATGTAGAGCAGGTACGCGACCAGGGCACCCGTGGTCAGGGTCGCGTCGTCCACCCTGCCCGCTCCCGCGATCAGTACCGACGCCGCCGCCACCGACGACAGCAACTGCACGAAGGGGAAGTAGATCGAGATCAGCCACTGGCCCCGGGTGCGGGCCGCGCGGTAGCTGCTGCTGCGCTCGGCGAACCGTCGGCCACCATCGCGCTCGCGCCGGAACGCCTGCACGATCCGCAGCCCCGACACCGACTCCTGGAGGTCCGCGTTGACCAACGACACGCGCTCACGGGCGAGTTCATACGCCTTCACGCTCGCCCGACGGAAGAAGAACGTGGCGATGACGAGCGGCGGGAGCGTCGCGAAGACGACGAGCGCGAGCTGTACGTCGATCACCAGCAGGGCGACCATGATGCCGAAGAACGTGACGACCGAGACGAACGCCGTGACCAGGCCCGTCTGGAGGAAGGTCGAGAGGGCGTCGACGTCCGTCGTCATCCTCGTCATGATCCGGCCGGTCAACTCCCGCTCGTAGTAGTCGAGTCCGAGGCGTTGGAGCTGCGCGAAGATCTTCAGGCGGAGCGTGTAGAGGACCCGCTCCCCGGTGCGTCCGGTCATCCTTGTCTCACCGCGCTGCGCCACCCACTGGACGGCCACCGCGACGAGCGCCAGCAGCGAGGCGGACCAGATCGCGCCGATCGCCATCTTGGTCACGCCCTGGTCGATGCCGTGCCGGATCATGACCGGCAGCAGCAGGCTCATGCTCGCGTCCACGGCGACGAGGCCGAGGCTGATCAGCAGCGGGGTACCGAAACCGCGGAGCAGTCGGCGCAGTCCGTACGAGTCCTCGGCACGGACCGCGCGCGCCTCGTCGATGTCGGGTGTGTCGGTCGCCGGGGGCAACGCGTCGACCTGCGCGAGGAGTTCGGGCGTCGCGGGCATCCCGGACAGCGCGGTGTCCTTGGGTTCGCGGTCACCGGTCCACAGTCGGGGCGTGAGCCCGCGCTCCGCGTCGAACTCGGCGTCCAACTCCGCGCGTACGGAGGTGTCTTCGGCCGGTTCGCGGGCGGGCAGGGCGTGGCCGGGCGAGACGCCGCCGAGTTCGTCGGGGTCGGTGAGGAGGCGGCGGTAGAGCGGTGAGCGCTCCTGGAGTTCCTCGTGCGTGCCGATGTCGGCGAGGCGGCCCCCGTCGAGGACGGCGATGCGGTCGGCGAGGTTGAGGGTGGAGCGGCGGTGCGCGATCAGCAGTGTCGTCCGGCCCTCCATGACCTGCTTCAGGGCCTCGTGGATCTCGTGCTCGACGCGGGCGTCCACCGCCGAGGTCGCGTCGTCGAGGACCAGCAGGCGCGGGTCGGTGAGGATCGCGCGGGCGAGGGCGACGCGCTGGCGCTGGCCGCCGGAGAGGGTGAGGCCCTGCTCGCCGACCGTCGTGTCGTAGCCCTCGGGGAGTTCCGCGATGAACCGGTCGGCCTGCGCGGCCCGGGACGCGGTGAGGATCTCCTCCTCGGTGGCGTCGGGGCGGCCGTAGGCGATGTTGTTGCGGACCGTGTCGGAGAAGAGGAAGGAGTCCTCGGGGACCAGGCCGATCGCGGCGCGGAGGGAGTCGAGGGTGAGTTCGCGGACGTCGTGGCCGCCGATGAGGACGGCGCCGTGGGTGACGTCGTAGAAGCGCGGCAAGAGGAGGGAGACCGTGGATTTTCCGGAGCCGGAGGAGCCTACGACCGCGAGGGTCTCGCCGGGGTGTATCTCGAAGCTGAGGCCCTTGAGGACCGGGCGGTCGTGGTCGTAGCCGAAGGAGACGTCATCGAACTCGACCGTCGCCGGGGCGTCGGCGGGGAGTTCCTTGGTGCCGTCCGTCATCGAGGGCTCGGTGTCGATCAGCTCCAGGACGCGCTCGGTGCCTGCGCGGGCCTGTTGGCCGACCGTGAGGACCATGGCCAACATGCGGACCGGGCCGACGAGTTGGGCGAGGTAGGTGGAGAACGCGACGAACGTGCCGAGCGTGATGTGACCGCGCACCGCGAGCCAGCCGCCGAGGGCGAGCATCGCGACCTGACCGAGGGCGGGGACGGCCTGGAGGGCGGGGGTGTACTTGGCGTTCTGCCGGATGGTGCGGAGGCGTCCCGCGTACAGCCGACGCCCGACCTCGCGGAGTTTCCCGGTCTCCTGGTCCTCCTGGCCGAAGCCCTTCACCACGCGTACGCCGCTGACGGCGCCGTCGACGACTCCCGCGACGGCGGCGGCCTGGGCCTGCGCATACCAGGTGGAGGGGTGCAGCTTGCTGCGGCTGCGGCGGGCGATGAAGCCGAGCGCGGGGGCGACGGCCAGGGCGACCAGGGTCAGGGGCAGCGACAGCCAGGCCATGATCGCGAGGGAGATCACGAAGAGCAGGACGTTCCCGATGGTCATCGGGAGCATGAAGAGCAGGCCCTGGATCAGCTGGAGGTCGCTGGTCGCGCGGCCGACGACCTGGCCGGTGGACAGTTCGTCCTGGCGGCGGCCGTCGAGGCGGGTGATCGTCCCGTACATCTCGGTGCGGAGGTCGTGCTGGACGTCGAGGGCGAGTCGGCCGCCGTAGTAGCGCCGGATGTAGGTGGAGACGTAGACGAGGAGGGCGGCGACGATCAGGGCGCCCGCCCAGGGGGCCATGGAGCGGGTGTGGCCGGTGATCACGTCGTCGATGATCACCTTGGTGACCAGGGGGACGACGGCCATGACCGCCATACCCGCGAGGGAGGCGCCGAGGGCGAGTATGACGTCCTTCGGGTATCGCCAGGCGTACCCAACGAGCCTTCGGGCCCAGCCCTGCGGTTCCCCCTGCTTCGCTGCCACGCGGGTGCCTTCCGTTCGCCGATCTACGGAAGGCACCAACGCGGGGCGGAGCGGATTTCATCCCTCCGCAACAAACGGGCGGAGGGCCGGTGGGTCAGGCGCGCACCCGGAGGTAGTAGAAGCGGGTCGTCTGTACGGCGTTCTGGTTGTCGTCGCTGACCAGCAGGACCTTGTAGCCGCCCTTGTCCCGTCCCGTGATCACCATGCCCTCGATGTTGTCGAGGAGGGGGTTCGGCTGGGGCTGCTTCGCCGTCGCGCCGAGGGACGGGCAGTCGGCGATGTCGGCGAGGAGGGTCTTCTTGATGAGGCGGACGCCGGGTTGGCCGGTGAGGGCGTCGATCTTGCTGGTGTCGGTCGCGTGGCGCGGGTCGGCCAGGTAGAGGCGGACGGTGTTGCCGACGCCGCTGGTGAAGCCGCGCTCCAGGACGAGGAGGCGGCCGTCGGGGAGGGCCTGCACCTCGGGGACGCCGAGGAAGGCCGCGTCGGTCTTGTACGCGTACTGCGCGGCCAGCTTGAAGTGGTTGCCCTTGGTCCGGGTCCAGGTCTGGAAGCGGACGGCGCCGGAGGTGTCACCGGCGATCGGGTACTCCATCGACGCGAGGAGGGTGTGCCCGCCGGGCAGCAGGGTCAGGCCCTCGAAGGTCTGGTTGGAGACGGCACGGCCCGCGGGGGCCACCAGCAGCGAGGACGGGACCGGGAGGCGGTCGAGGATCTTGCCGTCGGTGGAGTAGCGGCGGATCGACGGCTCGGTCTCGGAGGTGATGAGGCGGGTGCCGTCCCGGTCGATGACCAGGCCCTCGGAGTCGAGGGCGGCGCCGTTCTCGTCGGCGAGCGGGACGACGCGCTTCGGCTGGAGGGTCTTCGCGTCCAGGTCGAACAGCGAGGAACGGTCCTCCAGGGCGGCGATCGAGCCGTCCTTGTCGACGGCGAGCGCGGAGAAGTTGCCGACGAAGGTGCCGTCGTACGTCGTCTTGTCGAGCACGTCGGAGAAGCGGTCGATCGAGACGGACGACGAACAGGCGTTGGCGGTACGGGAGTTGGTGCTGGAGTTGCTGACGGCGCTCGCGGGCCCGGCGGCGGTGAGGCAGGTGGCCGCCGCCAGGCCGGCGGTCGCGGTCGCGAGTACGGTTCTCAGGCGCATGGGCGCCACCGTAGGACGGGTGGGTGACGGGCGGGAGGCCTACTAGTTAAGCGAGATCCCTATGGGTCTGCTAAGCGAGGTCCCTGTGGGTCGGTTAAGCGAGGTCCTTGTGAATCGCCTTCGCGACGCCCTGGATCGTGGTGATCCCGTAGCTCATCGTGCTGTTGTCCTGGGTGAGCACGGACATCATGTAGTCGCGGCCGCCCCCGTTGAAGGTGCCCAGGCTGTGCACGCGCCAGCCGTGCGTGGAGCGTTGCAGCCAGCCGTTCTTGACGTGCACGGTGGCGCCCGACGGGGCTCCGTACGGCGTGCCCCAACGCTGGCCGGCGATCACCTGGTTCATCAACTTCAGGATGTACGCACGGGCGTTGTCGCTCAGCACGGCGTTCTTGGCGGTGACCAGCTTGAGCAGCTTCTGCTCGTCGGTGACCGTCTCCTGGGTCAGGCCCCAGTAGTTGTTCGCGCCCGGCTTGGTCTGGGTCATGCCGGCGGCGGCGAGGAAGCCCTTGATCTTCGTCAGGCCCAGCTGCTTCCACAGGGTGGAGGTCGCGGTGTTGTCCGACTTGGTGATCATGGCCTTGGCGAGCGTCGACTCCCGCGTCGTAAGGGTGCGGTTGTGCTTCTTCGCGTCCCACAGCAGCGTGGCGAGCACGGTCACCTTGACGGTGCTGGCCGAGTCGTAGGCGGTGGTCGCCCGCAGGGTGCAGGTGGTGTTGGTCTTGCGGTCGTAGAGGCCGACGGCGACGGTTCCCTTACGGGTCGCGAGGGCGGCGGTGATGTCCTTCTTCAGCTTGTCGGCGAGGCCGGCCTTGGCGGACGTACAGCTGACCGTCGGGGTGGCCGCGGCAGCGGGAGTCGCGGCGGCCAGCACGGGTATGAGCACCCCGGCGCCCATGCCGGCCGCCAGCACTCTGGCTCGGCGGGATGTCCAATGAGACTGAGTCATGCATGAGTTGACTCACAGGAAGGCGTGAAAGGTTGTACGGGTTGGGGAACGGTTGTACGACCCGTTACCCGGGCCTTTGCGAATTCACAGCCGAGCACTAGGTCCGGCACAGCACGCACCCACCCTGCCTTCGCACGATGGCCGGGTGACATCTGCCACCGATCCACACCCCCACACCGAACCCGCGTCCGCCGACTGGCCGCCGCCGGCCCCACCCGAGACGGCACCGCCCGAGAAGGCGCCCCGCTGGTCGCTGCCCGCGCTCGTCGCGATCATGGTCCTCGCTGCCGTGCTGTACTCCTGGAACCTGACCGGTTCCAGCCTCAACAGCTTCTACAGCAGTGCCATCTACAGCGGCACGCAGAGCTGGAAGGCCTGGTTCTTCGGCTCGCTGGACGCGGGCAACTTCATCACGGTCGACAAGCCGCCCTTCTCCCTGATGGTGATGGGCCTGTCGTGCCGGATCTTCGGCTTCGGCACCTGGCAGATGATGCTGCCGGAGGTCGCCGCCGCGCTCGGCACGATCTGGATCCTGCACTCCTCCGTGAAGCGGTACTTCGGCCATGTGGCCGCGACGATCGCGGCCCTGGTCCTCGCGCTCACCCCGATCACGGTCGCGATCAACCGCGACAACAACCCCGACACCCTCCTGGTCCTCCTCATGGTGGCGGGCGCGGCGCTCGGCCTGCGCGCCGTGCGCACCGAGAAGCTGCTGCCGCTGGTCGGCTCCGCGGTCTGCTTCGGCTTCGCGTTCAACACCAAGCTCCTCCAGGGCTACATCGCCCTGCCCGCCGTCTTCGCCGTGTACCTGTTCGCGTCGAAGCTCGGCTGGAAGAAGAAGCTCGTCCAACTCGCCGTGGCCACGGTCGCGTTGGCCGTCTCCAGCTTCTGGTGGGCCACGGCCGTCTCCCTCGTCCCCGCCGCCGACCGCCCCTACATCGGCGGCTCCACGGACGGCACGGCCTGGGACCTGATCATGGGCTACGACGGCTTCGGCCGCGTCTTCGGCGGCGAGGGCAACGGCGGCGGAGGCGGGGGTGGTGGCGGAGGCGGCGGTACGTTCGCCGGCACCGCGGGCATCGGCCGCATGTTCAACGACATCCTCGGCGGCCAGATCTCCTGGCTGCTCCCCTTCTCCGCGATCGCCCTGATCGCCGGCCTGGTCCTGGTCGGCCGCGCCCCGCGCACCGACGCGACCCGCGCCGCGCTGATCATGTGGGGCGGCTGGACGCTGCTCCACTACGTCACCTTCAGCATGGCCCAGGGCACGATGCACCCCTACTACACGACCGCGCTCGCTCCCGGCATCGCGGCGCTGTGCGGTGGCGGCGGCGTGATGCTGTGGCGTGCCTTCCGCGGCGGCGACGCGCGCTGGTCCTGGGTCCTCCCGGCCGGCCTCGCGGTCACCGGACTCTGGGCGATCGTGGTGCTGCGCCGGGCCTCCGGCTGGAACACCTGGCTGTGGCCGACGGTGGGCGTGCTGATGGTCCTCGCGATCGTGGGCCTGTTCGTGTTCCGCTCCGGCTCGGGCAACCGGGCCCGGCTGCTGACCGCGTCCGTCGTGGCGGCGATCGTCGCCGCGCTCGCCGGTCCGACGGCGTACGCCGTGACCCCGGCCGCGTCGAGCGGCTCCGGCGGCGGCATGGGCGGCACGAACCCGACGGCCGGTCCGTCCACGGGCGGCGGCATGGGCGGCGGCCCCGGCGGGGGCGGCAACCGCGGCGGTTTCGGCGGGGCGCGGGGCGGCGAGATGCCCGGCGGCACCCAGGCGGGCGGCCAGGCGGGCGGCGGTACGGCTCCTGGTGGGATGACGCCGGGTGGCGGCGGCACGGGTGAGCTGCCGCAGGGCGGCGGAGCGCCGAGCGGGGCGCCTGGTGGCGCGACCGGCGGTACGGCGGGTGGCGCGGCCGGTGGTCAACAGGGCGGTACGACCGGGGAGTTGCCCGGTGGCGGTACGGCGCCCGGCGGGACCGGCACTACGCGCGGCGGCTTCGGCGGTGGCGGTGGCGGCATGGGCGGTACGACGTCCAGCGCACTCATCTCCTACCTGGAGAAGAACCAGGACGGCGCCAAGTGGCTGCTCGCGGTGTCCAATTCGCAGAGCGCGGGCCAGCTGATCCTCAGCACCCACAAGCCCGTCATCTCCATGTGGGGCTTCACCGGCTCCGACAAGGCGATGACCCTCGCCAAGCTCAAGGAACTGGTGAAGAAGGGCGAGTTGCACTACATCCAGCTCGGCGGCGGCGGAATGGGCGGCAACAGCACGCTCAACACCGAGATCACCGCGTGGGTCCAGAAGAACGCGACGGCGGTGAAGGAGAGCGCGTACGACAAGAGCGCGACGACGGAGTCGAGTTCTTCGTCCTCCACCTCGACGACGTCGACGACGAACACGTCGACGCTGTACCGACTGGACCCGTCGGACGTGAAGTAACACTGACGCACCTGCCGTAGCCAACGACGAACGGCCCCCGACCCACCGGTCGGGGGCCGTTTCCGTATGCCTCCGCGCAGTCAACTCGCGTAGACACGAGGCAAATTGTCGCGTCCGGTCACCTGATCGACACGTCTCGTTTATTTACAGGACTGCATGTCCATGCCACGCTCCCGATTGCCGCCCCATTCAACCCGCGTAGATGGGACACTCTTTATGTTGGTGACTCGCATGCACCGCTGGAAAACGGTGGCGTTGACCACCGCAGCGGTCCTGGTGGGCCTCGCGGCCCCGACCCTGACGGCGACTCCGGCCTCCGCCACGACAACGGCGTACGACTCGACGTACTACAAGAACGCGGTCGGCAAGACGGGTACGACCCTGAAGTCCTCGCTGCACACGATCATCAGCGCCAACGTCACGAAGATCTCGTACTCCGCGGTCTGGAACGCCCTCATGGCGACCGACCAGGACCCGAACAACAGCAGCAACGTGATCCTGCTGTACAGCGGCGTCTCCCGCGCCAAGTCCCTGAACGGCGGTGACGTCGGCGACTGGAACCGCGAGCACACGTGGGCCAAGTCCCACGGCGACTTCGGCGAGGTGGTCGGCCCCGGCACGGACCTGCACCACCTGCGTCCCGCCGACGTCCAGGTCAACAGCATCCGCGGCAACCTGGACTTCGACAACGGCGGCAGCGCGGTCACCAACGGCGGCGGCAGCACGGTCGACTCCGACTCCTTCGCGCCGCGCGCGGCGGACCGGGGCGACGTGGCCCGCATGATCCTCTACATGGCCGTCCGCTACGAGGGCGACGACGGCTTCGCCGACCTGGAGCCCAACGAGAAGGTCGGCAACGGCAGCAACCCCTACATGGGCAAGCTCTCCGTCCTCAAGGCCTGGAACGAGGCGGACCCGCCGAGCGCCTTCGAGGAGAACCGCAACAACGTCATCTACAACACGTACCAGCACAACCGAAACCCGTTCATCGACCACCCGGAGTGGGTGGAGGCGATCTGGTAGGCCGGCAGTACCGGGTTGGGCTCCTCGCGATCTGCGGGGAGCCCGATCGTTGTTTGGTGTCACAGCCAACTGGACGGCTGGCAAGTGGAGTCCGAACAAGACAGCGTTCCGAAAATCTGCACCGCACAGGACCGGTTGATCGACAGACCGCACGATCTTGGCGCAGTCTCCCAACTCCTCCGACACGGCTAAGCCCTGGCCCCTATAGTCGCTTTGCGACCTTAAGTGTTGCGACAAGCCGTTGGTGCGTAGATGAGGTTGGCTCAGGGTGTTGGGTCGAGACCTCCCAACTCTCCGCACCCCAGCTCGCCGACACCGGAGCAACCGACCCCTGGGGAAAGGACGGTTTCCTTGTCCGAGATCGAGCTTGGCAAGGGCGTGACTCTCAGACCTCCCGAACAACCGTCCACTGTTCGTGGACTGACCTTCACGAAGGAACGGTCTCAGGGCATCGCCGGAGACTGGACGCTGACCGCCAAAGGGCGCCCTGGCATCACGGTTCGGGACGTCACCTGGGAGGTCGGCGAACGCGACATTCGCATCATCTTGCCGGAGCAGGTTCCCGAAATGCCGCGAGAGATGGCCAAGTTCTACGAACGGCGCCGCGCGGGCGTCTACTACTGCGATAACGAACACCACACTTGGATGACCGCCCGGACCATCACCTTCCGGGCCGACGGCTGGCCCCTCAGCCAGCAACAACCCACACTCGACGCCCTCGACGCCGTGTGCGATCCCGACTTCATCCAAGCGGCATGCCGACTCGGCATCGCCGACATTGGGCCCAAAGGAGAGGTAGTCACGCACGACCGGCCAGGCAAGGGCGAGCTCTGTGCTCTGTTCGAGCCCGATTGTGACGAGGGGGCTCACGCCGCGTTCTACGCAGTGACTCGCGTTGTGCCCGTGTTGCGCCGCATCGATTGGATCTAATCGCCGGGAGGTAAGCCGGCGACAGTTCAAATCAGGGGCACGACCCTTTACCGGCACCCGGCAAAGGGACCATCCGCGCGGAAGCGTGACACTTCAGCGCCGAGTGTCACACTTCCGCGCCTAGCCTCCCTGACGTCGGGGCATCCCGGTGTACCAACCAGATTCGAGCAGGTCGTCCAGAACGGTGCGGAATTGAACTCCACGCACCCGCAAGTGGTCCGTTCACCTCTCGAAGTCGTACTCCAAGATGTACGACGCCGCGTCCAGCACCATGTCGTTCACCTCGACCACCCGCCCCTCTGCGTCGAACGCGGTGCGTACGACGAGCACCACCGGCACACCGGACGACAGGGCGAGCCGGTCGGCTTCCTGGGCGCTGGGCATGCGGGAGCGGATTTCCTCGCGGAAGCGGACGGGCCTGCGGCCGAGTTCCTCAAGCCTGGCGTACATACCGCCGGGGCCGGTGTCGGGCTGCGCGATCCGTGTACCGGCGACCAGTTCGGCCGGAAGGTACGAGGTGGACAGCAGTACCGGCTTGCCATCGAGGACGTACCGGCGACGGCGCACACAAACCCGTACCTCCTCGCCGTCGCCCAGGCTCAGTACTCCCGCGATCGCGGCCGGGGCGTCCTCCTCAGTCACCTCGACCGAGTCGACGACGAGTTCACGGTCTCCGGCATCGGTCGTCCAGATGGAACGCCCCTCGCCCCACTGCGCGTGCGCGAGGCGTTCGAGCCCGCGCCGCCGGATCGGCCTGAAGTCGCGGACGAACACCCCGGCTCCCTTGCGTGCTTCCGCGATGCCCTCCGTCTGCAGAACACCCAGGGCCTGCCGGGCCGTCATCCTCGCCACACCGTGCTCGGCCATGAGGTCGTTCTCGCCGGGGAGCCGCTCACCGGGCCCGTACTCGCCGGCCTCGACAGCCGCTCGCAGTTGTGCCGCGATGCGCTGGTACTTCGGCTGACGCCCCGTGTCCCCGCCGCTCATCCAGGCCTCTCCTCCGGTCATCTCTAGACATCCTAGGCATCAGCCGCCACACCCTCACAGCCGACCACCGAGCCGGGACGAGCAATTTCGCACATCTCTAGAGATCTATTGACGCATCCACACGCGGAGCGCTTCACTGACGACAGCCCACATCTCTAGAGATGTCGGCCTGCCTGTTACCTGCCGTGGAGGTCTTCATGTCAGCCCACACCGCGACCACAGAGCCCGCAAGCCCAGACATGCGGGAAGCTCAGTGGCAACTCCCGCGCAGTCCGCGGAGTGCGGGACACGCACGCGCGCTCCTTCGCTCGCAACTCACGGACTGGAAGATCACCGGTGAAGTCGCGGACACCGCTGAACTGTTGCTCTCGGAACTCGTCACCAACTCCATCCGGCACGCACGAACTCCGCCCGGCCGCGAAATCGGCGTGCGCTTCGCCACGTACGACGGGCGGCTGCGCGTGGAGGTCGCCGACGCGAGCGATCACCGGCCTCGGCCCCGAGAAGCTGCCCTCGAAGACGAAGGAGGCCGGGGGCTCACCCTCGTACAGTCCTTGGCGGAGCGCTGGGGATGCTGTCCCCGCCTGCACGGCATCGGAAAGGCGACATGGGCGGAGCTGTCGCTGCCACAATGAACGCGAGCAACGCAGCGGTACCGCCGATAGCGTCAAGATCACCTCCGTGGCCAACGCCTCCGTTCCCACGCCGGACTACGTCGTCACCGTGACGCTCGCCTACACCGGCGACCAGGCCGAAGTGCTGCGCACACTCGCGGTCTTGGAGGGGCGTACGCCAGAGGAAGTAGCGTTGGACCCCATCGCGCGTAGCGTCCCGTTGTTCTTCTCCTCGCCCTTGGAGAAGGACTCGGAGGGGCTGGGCCATGGGAATGGTCGAGGGGCTCTGGAAGGTCGGGGAGATGCCGCTCCGGGACGGGCTGTACCGGCCTGACGACACCGGCTTGGAGTTGCATGTTGACGGTCCGGGGGCGTACCACCCGGATGCGGGGCAGCCGATTCCCTTCCGTGTCGGAGGACCGTTCGATGTGGCCCAGGCCCTTGAGGAGCACGACACCGACGGGGTCAACACCTACTTCGAGAGCCCGCTGCCGGACGGATCAGGATGGATGTCCGGCGGGGGCGGCGGGATGGGCAACATCGGGTACCTCGCCCGTCTCGACGCCGAGTCCTCTTTGCGGTGGATCGCCGTCATGTTTCATTCCAACCCGTTCGTGAGCGTGCGCTACGAGGGCATGCGCGCCGCGTTCACCAACGACTGGGCGAACCTGCTGGTTCTTGACCTCATGACCCCTGCTCTTGGCTGACCCCACCCAAGCCCACGATGGCGGGTCTTTCTTTCGTAGTTCGACTTCCCGTGATTCAGGGGGAGTTCCAGAAGTGTGACAACTGGCGCTCAAGTGTCATGCTTTCGCAGAGATGGTCCCCCGTCGGCCGGCCGGACAACCGAGGCTTTCTCACCCCAAGACGTCTCTCGCGATGCTGTCCTGGCGTTCCATCAGGGACTTCCAGGTCGTCAGTTCCGTCGGGTGTGCGTCCAGCCAGGCGCGCTGGACGACGGCCAGTCTCGTGTACGCCGTAGTCAGGTAGCCGGTCTCGGACTTGCAGTGGATGTCGGCCTCGGCGACGGGGCTGGTGGCGAAGTCCGTGTCGCGGGGAAGGCTGTTCAGCAGGTGGACGGGGTCGTCCGTCTCGACTCCGGCGGCCAGTGCGCAACGCGCCCAACGGGCGTTGGCCGTGCGGAAGGCCGGGTCCTTGTCGAGGTTCTTGCGGGCCTGCTGCTCGCCCTCACCGAGTTCGATGCTCACCTGGAGCCAGCGCAGACGCTCGGAGCCCAGCAGCCGTTTCTCGGCCTCGGCCTGGCAGCCCGTGGCCGGCCAGGACACCTTGATGGTCTTGCCCTTGGCGGAGATACGCCGATCGGCGGAACCGTAGAGCGCGGCGAGGAAGGCCTTGCTCTCCTGTCGTTCCGACGCGGACGGCGCGGGGCCGGCGGTGGCGGTTTTGAGCGATTCCAGGCCGAAGGGCAGCGGATGGTCGGCGGTGGCCGCGCTCGGCCGGGGGATGGCGTCCGGCGTGTACCGGTAGCCGCGGGCGGACATGCACGTGATGGCCAGCCGCCGTTCCGCCTCGGCGATCCGCCACTGCCGCTCGCTGGGCGCGTGCAGGAGTGCGTAGAAGGGCAGGTCGGCGCTGAGCCGGGCGATGTCCGGCGCCGGTTGCCCGGCGGGCGCGGACGGGCCGGACCG
Source organism: Streptomyces sp. NPDC002276 (assembly GCF_053891435.1). NCBI lineage: Bacteria > Bacillati > Actinomycetota > Actinomycetes > Kitasatosporales > Streptomycetaceae > Streptomyces > Streptomyces sp. NPDC002276. The sequence goes on from NZ_JBSFCQ010000009.1 coordinate 45,350, forward strand.
GCCGACGAACACCCAGGCGGCACAGGCGATGACGGCCACGGCGGTCGCGAGTGCGGCGATCTTGCGCGTAACCAAGGTCTTCCTCCTCACCGAGGTCTGTTTCTTTCTCACCAAGGTCTGTTTCTTCGTTACCAAGGTCTGTTCCCGGCACGGTGGATCCGGCGGCGAACCGCCGGATCCATGACGAGGCGCGGATCAGTAGCAGCCGCCCGGGTTCGAGGTGGTCAGTGAGAGGGAGCTGGCCGACAGCGCGGCGGTCAGTTCCAGGACCTGGCTGCCCGGCTTGACGCAGAAGAGCATGCCGCCGCCGGAGTTGATGTCCAGGTAGTACCTGGAGTAGTAGCCGCCGGTGCTGGAGTTGCTGGCGGACCAGGCGTTGTCGTTCACGGTCGTGCCGGAGCCGGCGGTGCCGTACGTCGTGTCGTTGAAGGTGTCGTTCGTGAAGTTGCTGTCGCTGTTGAAGTACGAGTGCCTGGCGCTGCTGAAGCTGGACCAGAACACACAGTGGTAGCCACCGGCGCAGTTGGTGCCGGCCGATGCGGGGGACGCCGTGAGAACTCCGCCGACGGCGAGCGCCGCGGCCAGTCCGGCGGTCGCCGCGAGCGCCCTGCGCGACCGGGCCCATCTGGGCCGTATCGTCATAGACATGACATACCTTTTCTGTCGGTCTCGGGATGACCCGAGCAACACTGGCAGCGGCCCGACCGCTTTCCCATGCTTTGCGGCCGTGGCCGAAAAGCACAGGTCAGCAGCGGAAACCCGGTAAGACCGACGATCCCCGGACGGATCAACTCATGTCTGAATAACGCCTGTTGCAGGTGTTGTCAGCCGTGTCGGGCGGCGGCCATGATGACTCGCGCGGCCACAACGGCCGGACGGGGGGACCGTCATGCTGCGCATTCATTTCACCGAGGCCGATCTGGCCCGTACCCGGCTGGCGTTGGAGCCGGATCCGCTCTGGGAGATCGCCCTGAGCCTGCACCGGTTGCAGACCCAGCAGGGGCGCAGCGCCCATGCGGAGTGGTATCGGACGACCCGTGTGCGGCTGGCGGACCAGGCGCTCGACGGGTCCTTACGGCACCTCCTGCTGCCCCTCTTCCCGAGAACGGCGTACTTCCCCGACTTCCTGACCCCGGCGGAGGGCGTTCAGGGCCTCACGGCCGGGCTCCGGGCGATGGTGGACACCCCCGCCGAGCGGGTCCGACGGGAGGTGGCGCGCTTCACGTCGGTCGGGGCGCCGGCATGGGCCCCACGGCTCGTCGAGCGCGAGACGCGTCAGGACCTGGCGAAAGCGCTGCGGCGGTACTACGACGTCGCCGTGGCGCCCTACCGGGACCGGGTGCTGGCCCGGGTGGAGGCGGACCGGTCGGTCCGGGGGCGGGCCCTGCTGGCCGGCGGCGCGGACGCACTGCTCGGCGGGCTGGGACCACAGTTGCGCTGGGAGGCGCCGGTGCTCCACGTGCACTATCCGCCGGAGGACCGCGACCTCAGGCTCGGCGGGCGCGGGCTGACCCTCCTGCCGTCGTACTTCTGCTGGGGCCCGCCGATCGCGCTGGCCGACTCGTCGCTGCCGCCCGTGCTCGTCTATCCGGTACTGCGCGAGGTCCGCCCGGTCACCGCCGACCGGCCGCTCGGCGTACTGCTCGGCCGGACCCGGGCACAGGTGCTGCGGGGCATCACCCAGGGCGCGACCACCGGCGAACTGGCCCGGCTGGCAGGGGTGTCGGCGCCCACGGTGAGCCAGCACATCACGGCCCTGCGGGACGCGGGCCTCATCAGCAGCCTCCGCTTCGGCACCAGCGTGCTGCACACGCTCACCCCGCTCGGGGCGGCGCTGCTGCGCGGGTCGGGGAAGCCGGTCTCCGCAGGTCGCTGACCCCACAGGGCGCGGCCGTTCGGTGGAAACCGGAGCCGTGTCGGTGCTCGTGCGCGGAGGGCGACGCCCGGGACGGCATCGTGGCTCCCGTCCCGGACCACCCCCCGCCCAGGAGGACTTCATGCTCGGCACCGACTTCATCACCGGATCGCCCAACTGGCTCGACCTCGGCAGCCCCGACACCGACGCGGCCGCCGCGTTCTACGGCGCCGTGTTCGGCTGGCAGTTCGTCTCCGCCGGGCCCGAGACGGGCGGATACGGCTTCTTCCAGGTGGACGGGAAGACCGTCGCCGCCCTCGGACCGCTCTCCGAGGAAGGGGCGCGCTCCGCCTGGATGATCCACTTCAAGACCGAGGACATCGCGGCCACCGTCCAGGCCGTGACGGCCGGCGGCGGCACCGTGCGGATGGAGCCCATGGACGTCATGGGCGAGGGCATGCTGGCGCAGGCCACCGATCCGCAGGGCGCGCAGTTCGCGCTCTGGCAGCCCGGCCGGACGGCGGGCCTGGAACTCACCTCGGCCCCGAACACCCTGCTCTGGGCGGAACTGCACGCCACCGACCCGGAGGCGGACATCGCCTTCTACCAGGGCCTGTTCGGCTGGCGCAGCCAGGACATGCCGGCCCCCGGCATGACGTACCGCGTGCTGAGCACCAGCGCCGGGGACCAGCAGGACGCCTCCTTCGGCGGAGTCGCACCGCTCAACGCCGGCGAGGGCGAACAGCCGCGCTGGGTACCGTACTTCCACTCCACGGACGTCGACGCCACGATCGACTCGGCCCGCTCCAACGGCGGTTCCGTCCTCATGCCGGCGGCGGACGTACCGGAGGTCGGCCGCATCGCCTGGCTCGCGGACCCCTTCGGCGCGGCCTTCGCCCTGCTGAAGCCGGACCCGCGGATGTGAGGGTCAGGGCGAGCGCGGGAGGGGGACCGGCAAGGACGGGCGCCCTCCCCCTCCCCCCCGTCAGCCCAAGTGCGTAGCCGCGAACATCCGCAGCACAGCCGGGAGTACGACCACGGAAGGCCCCGGTTCCGCCAACGCCTTCGCCAGGTCCGACTCCAGTGCCTCCGGCGACGTACGCACACCCGGCACCCCGAACGACTCCGCCAGCGCCACGTAATCCGGCCGCGTCAGTTCCGTCGCCGTCGCCTCGCCGAAGGCGTCCGTCATGTACTCGCGGAGGATGCCGTAGCCGCCGTCGTCGACGATGAGCCAGGTGACGTTCAGGTCGTACTGGCGCGCCGTCGCCAGCTCCGCGACGGAGTACAGCGCTCCGCCGTCGCCCGACACCGCCAGCACCGGTCGCGTCGGGTCCGCCGCGGCCGCGCCGAGTGCCGCCGGGAAGCCGTAGCCGAGGCCGCCCGCGCCCTGGGCGGAGTGGAGGTGGTTGGGGCCCTTCGCGTCGAACGCCGACCAGGCCCAGTAGGCGAGGATCGTCATGTCCCAGAAGGACGGGGAGTCGGCGGGCAGTGCCCTGCGGACCGACTCCAACACGCCCTGTTCCAGGGTCAGTTCCTGCGCGGCGATGCGTTCCCGGACGCGGCCCAGCAGTTCGGCCACCCGTTCCTCCGCCGTCGCGTCCGTCCGTTCCGTCACCGTCTCCAACAACGCCTGCACCGCGTGCCACGCGTCCGCGTGGATGCCCAACGCCGGGTGGTTCGACTCCAGTTTGCCGAGGTCCGCCTCGATCTGGACGACTCGGCCGCGCGGCTTGAACGTGTGGTAGTTGGACGACAGTTCGCCCAGGCCCGAGCCCACCACCAGCAGGACGTCCGCGTCCTCCAGGAAGTCCGTCGTGTGGCGGTCCTCCAGCCAGGACTGGAGGGACAAGGGGTGCGTCCAGGGGAACGCGCCCTTGCCGCCGGGGGTCGTGACCACCGGCGCCCGGAGTTTCTCCGCCAGCTGCCGCAGCTTCTTCGACGCGTCCGCCCGTACCACTCCCCCGCCCGCGATGATCACCGGGCGGGATGCCTTCGACAGCAAGTCGGCTGCTACGGCGGTCAGTTCGGGGCGTGGGATCAAGTCCTCCGGGGTCGCGTCCACCGCCGTCACCACGGGGAGGCGGGTCTCGGCCAGCAGGACGTCCTGCGGGATCTCCACCCACACCGGGCCGTGCGGGGCCGTGAGCGCGGACTTCCACGCCTCCGCGATCGCGGACGGGATCTGCGACTGGGCGCGGACCGTGTGGACCGACTTCACCACGCCCCTGAACGAGGCGGACTGGTCCGGGAGTTCGTGCAGATAGCCGTGCCTGCCGCCGCCCAGGCCCGCCGTCGGGATCTGGCTGCTGATCGCCAGGACGGGGGCCGAGGCCGCGCGTGCCTCCTGGAGCGCGGCCAGTGACGTCAGCGCGCCGGGGCCCGTCGACAGCAGCAGCGGTGCCGCCTCGCCCGTGATGCGGCCGTACGCGTCCGCCGCGAACCCGGCGTTGTTCTCCACCCGTAGGCCGATGTACCGCAGGTCGGAGCGGCGCAGCGCGTCGAACATGCCGAGCGCGTGCTGTCCTGGCAGGCCGAAGACGGTCGTCGCGCCGAGCCCGGCCAGGGTCTCCACGACCAGGTCGCCGCCGTTGCGCCCGGGGGGCGGGTTCAGCGCGGCGGCGGTCTGCGCGGCCGTGGGGCGGAGTTCCAGGTCGTGGTCGTGGGTCACTTCGAACGAGCCTCGGCAATCTGACGGGACATGATGGTGATCAGGTCGTACGCGGTGTGGGAGGCGGCCACCGACGTGATCTCGGCGTGGTCGTACGCCGGTGCCACCTCGACGACGTCCGCCGACACCAGGTTGCAGGATGACAGGCCGCGCAGGATCTCCAGAAGTTCGCGCGAGGTCAGGCCGCCGGCCTCGGGGGTGCCGGTGCCGGGCGCGTGGGCCGGGTCGAGGCAGTCGATGTCGATGGAGATGTACAGGGGGCGGTCGCCGATGCGCTGGCGGAGCTGGTCGGCGACCTCGTCGGCGCCCCGGCGGTAGACGTCGGCGGACGTGACGATGCCGAAGCCCATCTTCTCGTCGTCCTTGAGGTCCTGCTTGCCGTACAGCGGACCGCGGATGCCGACGTGCGAGAGCGCCTCGGTGTCGAGGATGCCCTCCTCCACCGCCCGCCGGAACGGCGTCCCGTGCGTGTACTCGGCGCCGAAGTACGTGTCCCAGGTGTCGAGATGGGCGTCGAAGTGCAGCAGGGCCACCGGGCCGTGCTTCTTCGCGACGGACCTCAACAGCGGCAGCGCGATGGTGTGGTCGCCGCCCAGGGTCATCAACCGCGCGCCGGTGCCCAGGAGTTGGTCCGCGGCCTCCTCGATGGTCTCGACGGCCTCGTTGATGTTGAACGGGTTCGCCGCGATGTCACCGGCGTCCGCGACCTGCGCCAGCGCGAACGGGGACGCGTCCTGCGCCGGGTTGTAGGGCCGCAGCAGCCGGGACGCCTCGCGGATCGCGTTGCCGCCGAAGCGCGCGCCGGGCCGGTAGGAGACACCGGCGTCGAACGGCACCCCGACCACGGCGACGTCCGCGCTGCCGACCTCGTCGAGCCGCGGCAGCCGGGCGTAGGTCGCGGGCCCGGCGTAGCGCGGGGTGCGCGAGGAGTCGACGGGGCCTCGGGGCGTCTCGTTGCTGGTCATGGGGACTGCCTTCTTTCCTACGCTTCGTCGCGTGTGGGGTTGTTTCTAACCTCTGTCAGTGAATTTACCGGTGTGCCGCGACCGGATCGGGCCCGGCTTCGGATGCGTCACGCCCCGCCAGCCGGTCCCGCCAGGCGTCGAGTACGGCCACGTCGGTCGCCGGCGTGGCGAGCGAGACCGTGACATAGGCGGCCAGGGACAGCAACAGGCCGTAGTACACAGGCTCGTTGGCGAGGATGCCGTAGGACGCCATCAGGCCGACGACCGCGAGGCCGCCGACGGCGACGGAGGCGAGCGCGCCCTGCGCGGTGCCGCGCTTCCAGAGCAGGCCGCCGAGGATCGGGACGAGGAGGCCGCCGACGAGGAGGTTGTACGCCACGGTCAGCGCCTCGACGACGTTGTTCAGCGCGATCGCCGTGACGATCACCGCGACGCCCATGACGAGGATGAAGGCACGGTTGCCCCGCACCTCGTCGTGCTGCTCCTCCTCGCTGTCCCGCCGGACAGCTCCCCGCAGCTTCGACCAGATGTCGTTGTTGGCGACCGTGGCGCAGGCGATCAGCGCGCCGGAGGACGTCGACATCACTGCGGCGAGGGCGGCGGCCAGCACCAACCCCCGTACACCGACCGGGAGTTCGTCCTTGACGATCGTCGCGAAGGCGTCGTCCGCGCTGCCGAGGTTGGGGTACAGGACCTTGGCCGCCGTGCCGATGACGGCGCCTGCGAGGGCGTAGACGAGACAGTAGGTACCGGCGACCGTGCCGCCCCACTTGGCGGTCCTGTCGCTGCCCGCCGTGAACACGCGCTGCCAGATGTCCTGGCCGATGAGCATGCCGAACGTATAGATCAGGACGTACGTGAAGATCGTCTCGCCGCCGATGCCCAGCGGGTCGAAGTACCCGGTGGGCAGCTTCGCCTTCATCTCGCCGAAGCCGCCCGCCTTGACGACCGCGATGGGGAGCAGGAGCAGCAGCACGCCGATCGTCTTCACCACGAACTGCACCATGTCCGTCAGCGTGATGGACCACATGCCGCCGAGCGTCGAGTACGCGACGACGATCGAGCCGCCGAGGACGATCGCGACCGTGCGGTTCATGTCGAAGAGGACGTCGAAGATCGTGGCGTAGGCGATCGTCGAGGTGACGGCGAGCATGAGGGTGTAGGCCCACATGACCACGCCGGAGATCACTCCCGCGCGGCCCCCGTACCTGAGATCGAGCATCTCGGAGACGGTGTACACCTTCAGGCGGGCGATGCGGGCGGAGAAGAAGACGGAGAGGGCGAGCAGGCCGAGGCCGATGGTGAAGACCATCCACGCCCCTGACAACCCGTACTGGTAGCCGAGGCCCACACCACCGATGGTGGACGCGCCGCCGAGGACGATGGCGGCCATGGTGCCGGAGTACATGACCGGGCCCAGCCGGCGGCCCGCGACCAGGAAGTCGCTCTTCGACTTGGCGCGGCGCATGCCCCACCAGCCCATGGCCAGCATGCCGGCCAGGTAGACGACGATGACGGTGTAGTCGACGGCCATACGGGGGCCTCCTTCGCGCGGTCGCTGCCTGGTCCGGGTCGACAGTAGGTGGCCGGGAAGCGGCTGCGAAGTGTACGTTTCATCCATTACGACACGAGGCAATGGAGGAAACGTCCACCATGCCGGACCTCACGATTCCCCCTACACCACCTACACCCCCTTCGCCCTCCACACCCCCTACGCCCCCTACACCTCCCGTACTCCTCTCCGCCCTCCTGGCCCGCGAGGATCTGGGGCTGCGGCAGATCGCGGGACCCACCGACCCCGAGATCGTCATCCACTGGGCGCACACGTCGGAGATGCCCGACCCGTATCCGTATCTGCTGGGCGGTGAGCTGCTGCTCACGGCGGGCGTCCACATCCCGGAGGCGGCCGGCTCGGGCACGTACTTCGCCGACTACGTCTCCCGGATCGTCGAGGCGGGCGGGGTGGCCCTCGGCTTCGGCGTGGCGCCCGTCCACGACACCGTGCCGAGGGCCCTGGTCGCGGCCTGCGACCACTACGACCTGCCGCTCCTGGAGGTCCCGCCGCCCACCCCCTTCTCCCGCGTGGCCCGCGCGGTCTGGCAGCTGATGGCACAGGCCCGCCTCGCCGAACTCCGCCGCGTCACCGAGGCCCAGCAGAGCCTGGCGGCAGCGGCCTCCCGCCCCGACCCGGTCCCTTCGGTGCTACGACAACTCGCCCAGCGCGTCGGCGGCCGGGCCGTGCTGTACGGGCCCGACGGCACGGAGATCGCGGCGGCGGGGCGGGGCGCGACGGGGACAGAGGCCCGGGCGACGCGCGAGGCGCTGGCGGGACTGGCACGGGTGGTGCGCCCCGCCGAAAGCCCCGCCTCCGCCACGCCCTCGTCCTCGTCCTCGTCCTCGTCCTCCACGGCCCCCTCCCCCACGCCGTCATCCGCTACGGCCCCTTCCCCCACCTCCGCCACCGACACCGTCCCCGGCGCCCACCTCGCCGCCTACGCCCTGGGTACCGGTCAGGGTTTCGTCCTAGGGGTCGCCGCCCCGCACCGCGACCCCGGCGACCACACCATCGCCTCCGTGGCCGCCGTACTGCTCTCCCTCCTCACCGGCGAACACCAGAGCCGTACGGGAGCGGACCGTTCGTCGGCGCTCGTACGGCTGCTGCTGGGCGCCCCGCCGCAGGACGTCGCGTCGCTGCTCGGCGGGGACCGGTGGGTCGTCGTGCACGCGGCGCCCGACACCCCTGTGTCCGACCCGGTCGCCGCGTCCGCGCTGGGCGCCGCCCTCGGCTCCGCGCTGATCGACCTGACACCGGAAGTCGTACGGGTACTGGTCCCCGCCGATCGCGAACCCGCCCCGCAACCCGCCCCGCAGTCCGGCTGGACCCTCGGTGTCAGTGCACCCGTGGCTCCGGAGGACTGGCCGGCCGCCGACACCCAGGCGGCCCGGGCCCTGGCCCGGGCCCGCGCGACCCGCGCCCCGCTGGTCCGGCACGGCGCCGCCGACCGCGCCGGTCTCGCCGGACTGGTCCCCTACGGGGAGGCCGAGGCGCACGCCCGTACCCTCCTCGCCCCGCTCGCCGCGAGCCCCGCGCTCACCGAGACCCTGCGCACCTGGCTCTCCCTGCACGGGAGTTGGGACCGTACGGCGGTCGCGCTGGCCGTGCACCGCAACACCGTGCGCCAGCGGATCGCCCGGTGCGCGGCGCTGCTGGACGCGGACCTGGACGATCCGGACGTACGGATGGAACTGTGGTTCGGCCTGCGTCACCTGTGAGCGGTCACCCGCGAGTCACCCACGAGTCATCCCCCAGCCGCCCCCCGAGTGATCCACATCCCAGCGTCCGGGACACCGGGCACCGGCACACTCCGCTGCTCCACAATGGGGCCATGCCGATACCCGGGACCCCAAGCCGCGCCGAGCTCGTCGATCACCTTGTGAAGACCCGTATCGCGGGCGACGTAGCCACTCCCCGCGAGAACAACCTCTCCCACTACCGCAAGCTGGCCAACGGCGACCGCCACTACTGGTTCGGCCTGGAGTTCGGCGACCGCTGGTCCGACGAGCAGGACGTGCTCGCGGTGATGGCGGAGCGGGTGGGGGTGAACGACGATCCCGAGTACCGCTACGGCCAGGACACCATCGACCCGGAGCTGACGGTCGAGGCGCTCGACCGCCTCGCCGCGCGGCTGCGCAAGGCGGCCGACGGTCAGCAGCGGGTGCTCTTCGCCACCGGCCACCCGGGCGGGCTGCTCGAAGTGCACCACTCCACGGCCGCCGCCCTGCGCGCGGCGGGCTGCGAGATCGTGGTGATCCCGGAGGGGTTGCAGACCGAGGAGGGGTACGTCATGCAGTTCGCGGACGTGGCCGTCCTGGAGCACGGCGCCACGCTGTGGCACACCCACTCCGGTGAGCCGATGAAGGCGATCCTGACCGCCCTGGAGCGCGAGGGCCGCCCGCTGCCGGACCTGGTCGTCGCCGACCACGGCTGGGCGGGGTACGCGGGCCGCCACGGCGTCGACTCCGTCGGCTACGCGGACAGCAACGACCCGGCACTTTTCCTCGCCGAGTCCGAGGGCACCCTCCAGGTGGCCGTCCCGCTCGACGACCACGTGGTCAGCCCCAGGTACTACGACCCGATGACGGCGTATCTGCTGGCGGAGGCGGGGCTGAGCTAGGGCTCGGATCCCGGCGATCGACCTGGGGGCCCGCTCGGCACGCGCGAGCCCTCGTACGACGGCCCGCTCGGCCCGCGCGAGCCCCGTACGACGTCCGCCACTCCGTGCCGCCGGACCGCGGGACGGGCCGGCAGTTCGACGACCGGGGCGGTCATCTGTTCCGTACGAGTGCCTCGTGCACGCGCGTGCCGTGCCGCGTGTCCGTCCGCGGCCGTCGCCTCGCCGCCCTGTCGGACGAGACGGCTCAACTCCCTTTTCACGGCCAGGGGTTCAGCCCCTCCGCGCGTCGCTGCGCATAGCCCGGGGTCGGGTCCAGATAGACCCGGCTCACCGCCGGGAACGCCTCGCGCAGTCGCTGTTCGGCCTGTTCGCAGGCCCACTCGATCTGCGCGGCGCTCGACCGGTCCCGGAAGTCGATCTTCGCGGCGACCAGTGCCTCGCGCGGGCCCTGCACGAGGGTCGTCAACTCCAGTACGGCTTCGATGTGTTCGACCCCGAGCAGCTCTTCGCGGATACGGTCCCGCATGGGCTTGGGCAGCGGGCGGCCGATGAGGAGTTCGGCGTTGGAGCGGCCGAGCACCCAGGCGACGTAGAGCAGCAGGAGGCCGATGCAGAGGGACGCGAGGCCGTCCCAGACGCCGGAGCCGGTGAGTTGTCCGCCGAGCAGGCCGCCCGCCGCGAGGACCAGGCCGACGAGGGCGGCGGAGTCCTCCAGTACTACGGCCTTCACCGCGGTGTCGGGGGTGTAGCGGAGGTAGCGCTTGAAGGAGGCGTCGAAGCGGGCCGCCTCGCCGCGCGCCTGGCGTACGCCCGTCCGCAGGGAGTAGCCCTCCAGGAGGAAGGCGACGCCGAGCACGATGTACGAGATGAGCGGATCGCCGAGGTCCTCGCCGGCGACCAGGGTGTGGACGCCGTCGTAGATCGAGAAGACGGCGCCGCCGACGAAGGTGGCGACGGCGGCGAGCATCGCCCAGATGTAGCGCTCGGGGCCGTAGCCGAGGGGGTGTTCCTCGTCGGCGGGTTTCGCGCTGCGCTTGAGGGCGGTGAGGAGGAGGAGTTCGGTGACCGTGTCGGCGACCGAGTGGGCCGCCTCGGAGAGCATCGCGCTGGAGCCGCTGATGACGCCGGCGACCGCCTTGGCGAGCGCGATCCCCAGGTTGGCGACGGCCGCGACGATCACCGTGAGGGTGGACTCGCCGCCGCCCTCACTCTCCTCTGCCGCCGCTGTCTCCTCGGTTTCTGTCATGTCCTCAGTCTTCCCGAGGAACCCGGACCACGCCCTCCTGAATGACGGAGACGGCCAGTTGACCGTCCTGGGTGTAGATCCGGGCCTGCCCGAGACCGCGTCCGCCGTACGCCGACGGCGACTCCTGGTCGTAGAGCAGCCACTCGTCCGCGCGGAACGGCCGGTGGAACCACATCGCGTGGTCGAGGGACGCTCCTACGACGTCTCCCACGGCCCAGCCGCCGCGGCCGTGCGCGAGGAGGATCGAGTCGAGGAGGGTCATGTCGGAGACGTAGGTCGCGAGGACCACGTGGAGGAGGGGGTCGTCGGCGAGCTTGCCGTTGGTGCGGAACCAGACCTGGGAGTGCGGTTCGCGCGGCTCGCCGAATCTGCCGTACGGCGGGTCGTCGACGTACCGGAGGTCGATCGCCTGACGGGCCTCCAGGAATCGTTCAACGATCCCCTTGTCGAGGTGGTCGTAGCCGAGCAGCCGTTCGCGGCCGGTGGGGACCGTCTCCGGGTCGGGCGCGGGCGGCATGGGGGTCTGGTGGTCGAGGCCTTCCTCGTACGTCTGGAAGGACGCCGACAGCGCGAAGATCGGCCGGCCGTGCTGGACGGCGACCGCGCGGCGGGTGGTGAAGGAGCGGCCGTCGCGCATGCGCTCGACGTTGTAGACGATGGGCGCGCCCGGGTCCCCCATGCGCAGGAAGTACGCGTGCAGGGAGTGGGCGTGGCGGTCCGCGGGGACCGTGCGCCCGGCGGCGACCAGTGCCTGCGCCGCCACCTGACCCCCGAAGACGCGGGGGACGACGGCGGAGCGGGACTGGCCCCGGAAGATGTTCTCCTCGATCTGCTCAAGGTCGAGCAGATCGAGGAGTTCCTGTAGTGCCTGGTTCATGGCGTCCAGTTTTACCGGGCGGGAATTGCCGGGACCTTACAGGCCCATGTCCTTCGCGATGATCGTCTTCATGATCTCGCTGGTGCCGCCGTAGATGCGGTTGACGCGGTTGTCCGCGTACAGGCGGGCGATCGGGTACTCGTTCATGAAGCCGTAGCCGCCGTGCAGCTGGAGGCAGCGGTCGATCACGCGGTGGGCGACCTCGGTGGTGAACAGCTTGGCGCTGGCCGCCTCGGCGGGGGTCAGCTCACCGGCGTCCAGGGCCTCGGTCGCGCGGTCCACGACGGCCTCGGCGGCGTCCACCTCGGCCTGGCAGGCGGCCAGTTCGAACTTGGTGTTCTGGAACGCGGCGACGGGCTGGCCGAATACGACCCGGTCCTGCACGTACTGCTTCGCGAAGCGGACGGCCGCCTTGGCCTGCGCGTAGGCGCCGAAGGCGATGCCCCAGCGCTCGGAGGCGAGGTTGTGGCCGAGGTAGTAGAAGCCCTTGTTCTCCTCGCCGAGGAGGTCCTCGACGGGCACCTTGACGTCGACGAACGCCAGCTCGGCGGTGTCGGAGGTCTTCAGGCCGAGCTTGTCGAGCTTGCGGCCGACCGAGTAGCCCTCGGCCTTGGTGTCCACCACGAAGAGGGAGATGCCGTGGCGGCGGTCCTCCTTGGTGGACGGGGAGGTGCGGGCGCAGACGATCATGCGGTCGGCGTGCACGCCACCGGTGATGAAGGTCTTGGCGCCGTTGAGGACGTAGTGCGTGCCGTCCTCGGAGAGCTTGGCGGTGGTCTTCATGCCCGCGAGGTCGGAACCGGTGCCCGGCTCCGTCATCGCGATGGCCCACATCTCCTCGCCGGTGACGAACTTCGGGAGGTACTTCTTCTTCTGCTCGTCGTTGGCGAGCAGCTTGATGTAGGGCAGGCCGAGCAGCACGTGCACACCGGAGCCGCCGAAGGAGACACCCGCGCGCGCGGTCTCCTCGTAGAGGACGGCCTCGAACTTGTACGAGTCGATGCCCGCGCCGCCGTACTCCTCGTCCACGCGGATGCCGAAGACGCCCAGCTCGCCGAGCTTGTGGTAGAACTCGCGCGGCGCCTGGCCGGCGGCGAACCACTCGTCGTAGACCGGGACGACCTCGGCCTCGATGAAGGCCCGGATGGTCTCCCGGAACGCCTCGTGGTCCTCGTCAAACACCGTACGGCGCACCGCCGCCACCTCCAGCTAGCTCAAGGTTCCGTTTCTAAGCGCTTGCTCAGATCAACCGTACCGGCGAGTACGAACAGCCGTCCAGACCGAATCCCGTAACCCTCGTCACGCGAGGCCGTCCCGAACGGCAATCACCCGGAACAGGGCGCCTTCACGTCCAGACCTCCCAGATAGCGGTCGTACTCCTCCTGAGGCAGTTCCTGCGGTGTGAGGGCGCACAGGGCCTTCTGCCATTCGGCCACGCCGACAGTCTGGCGCACGAGGCCGCCGTCCGCGCCGAAAGCGACGACCGAGCCGTCGCCGCCGGGAAGCAGACGGGCGGGTGTGGCGTTCTGGCCGGTCCCACCGCTCGGGAGGGTCCAGGCGCCACGGGACTCGATCGTGGCGGCGTCCCAGAACTGGAGCGTCGGCTCCCCGCCCGACGTACCGGCCTGGACGAGCAGGGTGTCGTCGCCGCTGAAGACCGGCACCGTGTCGAACGTCGCCGCCGACGTGCCCCGCACGAACTTCCCGGTGGACACGTCGAGTACGGAGACGATCCTGTCACCGTCGAAGAGGCCGACCCGTTCTCCGTCCGCGCTGACCGAGATCTCCTGCCCCAATACGGTCTCCACGGACGCGATGGACACCTTGCGCACCTGGCGGACTCCTTTGTTCCCGTCCCACTTCCACACCATGAGGTCCTCGTCCGTCACCACGGCCACAGTGGTCCGGTCGACGCTGACGGAGACGGCCGTGCGGGGGATCTCGTACCCCGCGCCGGGCAGGGACCGCAGGACCTTCCAGGACCGCGTGTCCAGGACCCGCACCGCGTTCGCGGTCATCCCCACCACATGGACGCCGTCCGCCAGGAAGGCCACCGGCACGAATCCGTCCCGGCTGGTGCGCCCCACCCGGCTGCCGCTGCGCGGGTCCCAGAGCGACACCACGCCCTGCTGGGCCACGACGACCCGGCTGCCGTCGGTCGAGGCGACCAGGTTGTTGACGCCCGACCCCAGTCGGACCACGCGCGACGGTATGCGGCCCACCTTCCGGACCCCCTGGTCGGTGACAGCCCATATGCCGGTGCCCGAACTGTCGGCACGGAAGGCGGTGCGGTTGTCGGAGGCCAGGTCGGCGGGCTTGAGGTGCTGCTCGTTCGGCAGCGGGACACCCGCCTGGTAGCTGGTGGTGGACAACAGGGAGACGGCTCCGTCCCCGGAACCGGCGGCCACCCACCGGCCGTCTCCGGAGACCGCGACACTTGTCACCGGCCAGGTGAAGGAGCCGAGAACACGTCGGCCGCCCAGCGCCGAGTCGTACACGGCCACGCTCCGGTCCTCCGCGGCGTACACGGCACCGTCCGCGTCGTCGGGCATGCGGACCACTCCGATGCCCTCGCCGTCCGTGCGGGCCAGGCGCCGCCCCTTGGCCAGATCCCAGACCTGGCCCCCGGCGTACGCTCTCGTGCCGTCGTCCGAGAGGGTCGCCCGCGGCCTCTCCTGGCGGGGGAAGCCGGGGATGGTCCGCCAGGCGCTCCAGGACCCGGAGTCCTCGGCGAGGCCGCGGATCCGGGCGGCCCGTTGGTCGAGCGCGAGGAGCCGGTTCGCGTCGTCGAAACCCAGGGCGAGGCTCCCCGGGGCCGCGGTCTCCTTGGTCAGCAGGCGCCCGGTCCCGGCGTCCCAGACGGCGACGTGAAATCCGGGCTCCGGCTCGCCGGGCGAGTAGAACGTGGCGGCCAGGCGCCGCCCGTCCCCGGAGAAGGCGAACGCCTGAAGGCCCTTGACCACCTCGGCCAGTTGTCTGCCGTCACTGGCCGTGATGGTCCGGATCAGCTTCCCGCGGGCCACGTCCCAGAGACCGATCCGGTTGTACGGCGCCTCGACGGCCAGGGTCCGTCCGTCCGCGCTGAACTCCATACCGCCGCCGGCGTTCAGCGGCCAGGCCGCCCCGTCGAGGGGGGACAGCTCCCGGCCCGCGGCGATGTCGTACAGGTGGATGAGCTGCCCCGTACCGCTGTTCGCGGCGGCGGGGTCGAAGTCCGAGTAGTACGCCAGCCTGCTCCCGTCACGGCTGATCGCCACGTTGATCGCGTTGGTTTTTCCCGCGCCGTGGTAGTCGGCCACAACTTCGTGGCCGCCCAGAAGATGCCGGGCCACGCTGCCGTTGGCCGCGACCGCCTGGGCCAGCGCCTGCGCCGACTCGCCCGTGGGCTTGACCGCCTGGGCGTAGAGGGCGAACTGGGCGGCCTTGCGCGGGTCCTTGGACACGGTGTCGAGGGCCCGGGCCGCCAGCGCCTGCGAGGCCGACGTCCGGGCGCGCTCAAGAGCCTCTCCGCGTTGCTGCCAGGCGAAGAGACCGGCTCCGCCGGCGAGCAGCGACAGCAGAAGGAGGCCGAGCACGAACAGCCGGAGGATGCGGACCGCCTTGCGCTGGATGTGCAGATCGGTACTGTCCAGGGCGTCCTTCGCCATGCCGTGCAGCGGCGCGGCGAGGCCGGCGACCCGGTCCCGGAACTCGGAACCGGGCTTCATGGAGCGTTCGGCACCGTCGCGGAACCTCGTGAGGTCGACCCAGAGGGGTTCGGCGGCGAAGGCACCTCGCAGTTCGGGTGGCAGCGCGTCGGTGCACGCCCAGTCGAAGTCGCCCACTGCCGGGTCCCAGACGACGCTGCCCTCACCGAGCGCGATCAGGAACTGCTCCATGCCGTGGTTCTGGCGCCAGTACTTGATCTCCTCGCGCACCCACCGCGACCTGGCGGCCTCGGGAGAGGCCAGATAGATGAAGTAGCGGCAGTCGGCCAGCGCGGCCTTGATGGAGCCGTCGAGATCATGACCGGCACTGAGGCTGGTGGTGTCCCGGAAGACCTTCACCCGCGAACGGCGCAGCCACGGCGTGCGAAGGATGTCCTGCAACCCCTTCTCCAGGGCTTCCGCCAGCGGTACGTCCTGTCTGTGGCTGTACGAGATGAAGGCATCGCGTTCCACGGCCGTGTCCCCCGGAATCCCCGTCTGATGTGGATCAACTGCAACTCGCAGGGTGGCACAGGGAGTTCATGACGTATCCGGATTCGAGGAGGTGGGTTCGCGCCAAAGAACCGGACCGGCGGGCGGACGGTCAGTCGGCGACGGCAGCGGCTCCGAACGCCCCCCGCGCCATCCGGTGCAACAGCTCCGCCGTCGCCCCCCGCCCCGGCAACGACCCCGGCCGCCCCAGATGCGGAGTCGAGTTCAGCAGTCCGAACACCGAGTGGACCGCCGACCGCGCGCTGGGTTCGGGCAGCTCGGGATACACCTCCCGTACGACCTCCACCCACAACTCCACGTACTGCCGCTGCAACTGCCGCACAAGCTTGCGGTCGCTGTCCCGGAGTCGGTCCAGCTCTCGGTCGTGGAGGGTGATGAGCGGCCGGTCGTCGAGGGCGAAGTCGATGTGGCCCTCGATGAGCGAGTCGAGCAGGACCTCCGCCGAGGTCACCCCCTCCGCCTCCGCCAGCCGGCGCTTCGCGCCCGTCAGCAGCTGGCCGCTGATGCCGACCAGCAGTTCGGCGAGCATCGCGTCCTTGCCGGGGAAGTGCCGGTAGAGGCCGGGGCCGCTGATGCCGACCGCCGCGCCTATCTCGTCGACCCCGACGCCGTGGAATCCCCGCTCGGCGAAGAGCCGCGCGGCCTCCTTGAGGATCTGCTCGCGGCGGGTGGGGGCGTCGGTTCTCGTGGTCATGAAAGCAATTCTAGACAGGGACGTTAGCGGTCGTTAACCTGAAGGAGATGGTTAACGCTCATTAACAGCCGAGAGCGGCCGATCGCTGTGCGAGGGGACCACGGAATGCAAGAGGCACCGGAGCTGACGAGCGCGGCGGACCCCGCGTCGGAGGCGTGGCGGGCCAACGAGGCGGCGCACCGCGCGTTGGGCGAGGAGCTGCGCACCAAGCTGGCCGCGGCCCGGCTCGGCGGCGGTGAGCGGGCCCGGGAGCGGCACACCGCGCGCGGCAAGCTGCTCCCCCGTGACCGTGTCGACACCCTGCTCGACCCCGGCTCGCCCTTCCTGGAGCTCGCCCCGCTCGCCGCCGACGGGATGTACGACGGTGCCGCCCCGGCCGCCGGCGTCATCGCCGGGATCGGGCGGGTCGGCGGACGCGAGTGCGTGATCGTCGCGAACGACGCCACGGTCAAGGGCGGGACCTACTACCCGATGACCGTGAAGAAGCATCTGCGCGCCCAGGAGATCGCCCTCGAAAACCGGCTCCCCTGTATCTACCTCGTCGACTCCGGGGGCGCGTTCCTGCCCATGCAGGACGAGGTGTTCCCGGACCGCGAGCACTTCGGGCGGATCTTCTACAACCAGGCCCGGATGTCAGGGGCGGGGATTCCGCAGATCGCCGCCGTGCTGGGGTCGTGCACCGCCGGAGGCGCCTACGTCCCGGCGATGAGCGACGAAGCCGTCATCGTCCGGAATCAGGGGACCATCTTCCTCGGCGGGCCTCCCCTGGTGAAAGCCGCCACCGGAGAGGTCGTCACCGCCGAGGAACTGGGCGGCGGCGACGTCCACGCGCGCGTGTCGGGTGTCACCGACCACCTCGCGGAGGACGACGCGCACGCGCTGCGGATCGTCCGGAACATCGCCGCCACGCTCCCCGCGCGCGGGCCGCTCCCCTGGGAGGTCACGGAGGCGGTCGAGCCCAAGGTCGACCCCTACGGGATCTACGGCGCCGTCCCGGTCGACTCCCGTACCCCCTACGACGTACGGGAGATCATCGCGCGCGTGGTCGACGGCTCCCGCTTCTCGGAGTTCAAGGCCGAGTTCGGGCAGACCCTGGTCACCGGCTTCGCCCGCATCCATGGTCACCCGGTCGGCATCGTCGCCAACAACGGCATCCTGTTCTCCGAATCCGCCCAGAAGGGCGCCCACTTCATCGAACTGTGCGACCAGCGCGGCATCCCGCTCGTGTTCCTCCAGAACATCTCCGGCTTCATGGTCGGCAAGGACTACGAGGCGGGCGGCATCGCCAAGCACGGCGCCAAGATGGTCACCGCCGTCGCCTGCGCGCGCGTGCCCAAGCTGACCGTGGTGGTCGGCGGCTCCTACGGCGCGGGCAACTACTCGATGTGCGGCCGGGCGTACTCCCCCCGCTTCCTGTGGATGTGGCCCGGCGCCAAGATCTCCGTCATGGGCGGCGAGCAGGCCGCGTCGGTCCTCGCGACCGTGAAGCGGGACCAGTTGGAGTCGCGCGGGGAGTCCTGGCCCGCCGCGGACGAGGAGGGCTTCAAGGACCCGATCCGGCAGCAGTACGAGCGCCAGGGCAACGCCTACTACGCGACCGCCCGCCTCTGGGACGACGGGGTCATCGACCCCCTGGAGACCCGTCAGGTCCTCGGCCTCGCCCTGACCGCCTGTGCCAACGCGCCGCTGGGTGACACCCAGTTCGGCGTCTTCCGGATGTGATGAGGGTGCCCGAGATGCCCAAGACAGTCGACATGGTCGACATGTTCGAGACGGTCCTGGTGGCCAACCGGGGCGAGATCGCGGTCCGCGTGATCCGCACCCTGCGCTCGCTCGGTGTGCGCTCGGTGGCCGTCTTCTCCGACGCCGACGCGGACGCCCGGCACGTCCGGGAGGCCGACACGGCGGTACGGATCGGTCCCGCACCGGCGGCGGAAAGCTATCTCTCCGTGGAACGGCTCCTGGAGGCGGCGGCCCGCACGGGCGCGCAGGCCGTCCACCCGGGGTACGGCTTCCTCGCGGAGAACGCGGCCTTCGCGCGCGCGTGCGCCGACGCCGGGCTGGTCTTCATCGGTCCTCCGGCGGACGCGATCGCCCTCATGGGCGACAAGATCCGCGCCAAGGAGACGGTGGAGGCGGCCGGTGTCCCGGTCGTCCCCGGCGGCCGCGACCCCGAACTCGCCAAAGCGGCACACGAGTTGGGCGCCCCCGTCCTCCTCAAGCCGTCCGCCGGCGGTGGCGGCAAGGGCATGCGCCTGGTCCGCGACCTCACCCTCCTGGAGGAGGAGATCGCCGCCGCGCGCCGCGAGGCCCGCGCCTCCTTCGGCGACGACACCCTCCTGGTCGAGCGCTGGGTGGACCGCCCCCGGCACATCGAGATCCAGGTCCTGGCCGACGGCCACGGCAACGTCGTCCACCTCGGCGAACGCGAGTGCTCCCTGCAACGCCGCCACCAGAAGGTCGTGGAAGAGGCCCCGAGCGTGCTTCTCGACGAGGCCACGCGCGCGGCGATGGGCGAGGCGGCGGTCCAGGCGGCCCGCTCGTGCGGGTACGCGGGCGCGGGCACGGTGGAGTTCATCGTCCCCGGGAACGACCCGTCGTCGTACTACTTCATGGAGATGAACACCCGTCTCCAAGTGGAGCACCCGGTAACGGAGTTGGTGACCGGACTCGACCTGGTGGAGTGGCAGTTGCGGGTGGCGGCGGGCGAGCGGCTGCCCTTCGCGCAGGACGACATCACGCTCACCGGGCACGCGATCGAGGCCCGGATCTGCGCCGAGGACCCCGCGCGCGGGTTCCTGCCCTCCGGCGGCACGGTGTTGAAGCTGAACGAACCCTCCGGCGACGGCGTCCGCACCGACTCCGGCCTCTCCGAGGGCACCGAGGTCGGCAGCCTCTACGATCCGATGCTCTCCAAGGTCATCGCCTACGGCCCCGACCGCGCGACCGCGCTCCGGAAACTCCGGGCCGCCCTCGCGGACACGGTCACCCTGGGCGTGCCGACGAACGCCGGTTTCCTACGACGGCTGCTGGCCCACCCGGCGGTCGTGGCGGGCGAGTTGGACACCGGGCTGGTCGAGCGCGAGGCGGACTCCCTGATCCCGGACGAGGTGCCCGAGGAGGTGTACGAAGCGGCGGCCGCCGTACGGCTGGACGCTCTCCGCCCCACGAACGACGGCTGGACCGATCCCTTCTCCGTGCCGAGCGGCTGGCGGCTGGGCGGCACTCCGAAGCCGGCCGCTTTCCACCTGAAGGTGACCGAGCCCGTGGAGTACGTCCCGCGCGGCAGCCACACCGTCACCGCCGACCAGGTCGCGGTCACCCTCGACGGGGTGCGGCACACCTTCCGGCGGGCCGGTGACTGGCTGGGCCGGGACGGGGACGCCTGGCAGGTGCGGGACCACGATCCGGTGGCCGCCTCGCTCAGTGGGGCCGACCGGTCCGGTGCCGGTTCGCTGACCGCGCCGATGCCGGGGACGGTGACCGTGGTGAAGGTCGCCGTAGGAGATCAAGTGACCGCCGGGCAGAGCCTGTTGGTGGTCGAGGCGATGAAGATGGAGCACGTCGTCTCCGCGCCGCACGCCGGCACCGTCGCCGAACTCGATGTGACGCCCGGCGCGACGGTCGCCATGGACCAGGTGCTGGCGGTCGTCACACCTGCGGAGGAGGACCAGTGACACTCCCGATGGTCGTACCGGCCCCCGATCTGCCCGCCCGGGTGCGCATCCACGAGGTGGGGGCCCGTGACGGACTCCAGAACGAGAAGTCGACCGTGCCCACGGAGGTCAAGGCCGAGTTCATCCGGCGGCTGGCCGACGCGGGGCTGACCACGATCGAGGCCACCAGCTTCGTCCACCCCAAGTGGGTGCCCCAACTGGCCGACGCCGAGCAGCTGTTCCCGCTCGTGCGGGAGCTGCCGGGGGTGCGTCTCCCCGTCCTCGTGCCGAACGGCCGCGGACTCGACCGGGCCCTGGCCCTCGACGCGGACCGGGTCGCCGTGTTCGCCAGCGCCACCGAGTCCTTCGCCAAGGCCAACCTCAACCGCACGGTGGACGAGTCGCTGGCCGTGTTCGCCCCGGTCGTGGCCCGCGCCAAGGAGGAGGGCGCCCATGTGCGCGGCTACCTCTCCATGTGCTTCGGCGACCCCTGGGAGGGCGAGGTCCCCATCTCCCAAGTGGTGCGTGTCTGCCGGGCGTTGGTCGACATGGGCTGCGACGAGCTGAGTCTCGGCGACACGATCGGCGTGGCAACTCCCGGGCACGTCCTGGAACTTCTCGCCGCGCTCAACGAACAGCACGTCCCCACCGATGTGTTGGGCGTGCACTTCCACGACACCTACGGCCAGGCCCTCGCCAACACCCTGGCCGCCCTCCAGCACGGCGTCACCACCGTGGACGCCTCCGCGGGCGGCCTCGGCGGCTGTCCGTTCGCCAAGTCCGCCACCGGCAACCTCGCGACCGAGGACCTGGTGTGGATGCTCCAGGGCCTCGGCATCGACTCCGGAGTCGACCTCGCCCGTCTCACCGCCACCAGCGTGTGGATGGCCGGACAGCTGGGCCGACCCAGCCCGTCCCGCACCGTCCGCGCACTCGGTAAAACGACACAGCCCCACAAGGAGCAGTGACCCGCCATGGACCACCGCCTTTCCCCCGAGCTGGAAGAACTCCGCCGTACGGTCGAGGAGTTCGCGCACGACGTGGTGGCGCCGAAGATCGGCGACTTCTACGAGCGGCACGAGTTCCCGTACGAGATCGTCCGCGAGATGGGCCGTATGGGCCTGTTCGGGCTGCCGTTCCCCGAGGAGTACGGCGGGATGGGCGGCGACTATCTGGCGCTCGGCCTGGTCCTGGAGGAACTGGCCCGGGTCGACTCGTCGGTCGCGATCACCCTGGAGGCCGGGGTGTCCCTCGGCGCGATGCCGATCCATCTCTTCGGCACCGACGCCCAGAAGGCCGAGTGGCTGCCCCGGCTGTGCTCCGGCGAGATCCTCGGCGCCTTCGGGCTGACCGAGCCGGACGGCGGCTCGGACGCGGGCGCGACGCGGACGACCGCCCGCCTGGACCCGGACACCGACGAATGGGTGATCAACGGCTCGAAGTGCTTCATCACCAACTCCGGTACGGACATCACGGGTCTGGTGACGGTCACCGCGGTCACCGGTCGCAAGCCCGACGGCAAGCCGCTGATCTCGGCGATCATCGTGCCGTCCGGGACGCCGGGCTTCACGGTCGCGGCGCCGTACTCGAAGGTCGGCTGGAACGCCTCGGACACCCGTGAGCTGTCCTTCGCGGACGTACGGGTCCCGGCGGCGAACCTGCTGGGCCAACAGGGCCGCGGTTACGCCCAGTTCCTGCGCATCCTCGACGAGGGCCGGATCGCCATCGCGGCCCTCGCCACCGGCCTCGCGCAGGGCTGTGTCGACGAGTCGGTGAAGTACGCCAAGGAACGGCACGCGTTCGGGCGGCCGATCGGCGCCAACCAGGCCATCCAGTTCAAGATCGCCGACATGGAGATGAAGGCCCACACCTCCCGCCTCGCCTGGCGCGACGCGGCCTCCCGTCTGGTCGCCGGCGAGCCCTTCAAGAAGGAGGCGGCCCTCGCCAAGCTGTACTCCTCCACGATCGCCGTCGACAACGCCCGTGACGCCACGCAGGTGCACGGCGGCTACGGCTTCATGAACGAGTATCCGGTGGCCCGGATGTGGCGCGACTCCAAGATCCTGGAGATCGGCGAGGGCACCAGCGAGGTCCAACGGATGCTGATCGCCCGTGAGTTGGGCCTCACGGGCTGACCGCACCGCCGTACATGTCCTAAGCCACCTCACGGGCCGCGCTGTTGAGGCCTGCCGACAACTCGCCCGAGATCAGGGCGACATGACGGTAGGCCCGCTCGGCGGCGGCCAGGACGCGGTCCTGCACGGCGGGTTCGCCCAGTGCCTGGTCGAGGCGCTCGGCGAAGGCCGCCCAGCGGGCGCGGTCTCCGCTGCCGTAGTACGACGCGCCGTTCCCGTCCGTGAGCCGGTAGGCCTCGGTGACGTACCGGAGCAGGAAGAGGGCACCGAGGGTGGAGCCCTCCAACACATAGAGGAAGCCGAGGAGTTCGGTGGGTTCGGTGGCGGCGGTGTGCCGTACCTCGACCGCGAACTCCTCGGCGGCCGTGCAGGGTCGAGGGGCGGTGCCCAGGGCCGCGAAATGGCGCAGGTCGCTCTCGACGAGCGGGAGTTTGACCAGGTCCGGCGACCACACCGAGCCGACCGACGGGCACACGGCGTGGGCGAGTTCGGCTTCCAGCGCCTCCAACACCAGGCGATAGGCGGCGAGTTGGCCGACGTAGCGGTCGAGCGGGAGGGTCCCGGCGAGCATCGCGGTGGCGAATCCGGTGCTCTCCAGGGCCTCGTGCCAGCTGCGGGTGCCGTTCCGCAGGCGTCGGCTCACCGTGTCCGTCATACGCCGCTCCGCTGCCGGACCGTCGCGAGCAGACGGTCGATGAGGTGGCCCTTGCGTTCGATCGTCACGTCGAAGTAGGCGGCACTGCGCTCCGAACGGCACACCCCGTGGACGGCGTCCTTCGCGGCACGCTTCAGGGCCACGGCCTCCTCGGCGAGCGCGAGCAGCGTCCGCTCCAGCTTGGGGTGTCCGAGAACGTACCGTTTGAATTCCGCTTCGGGCGGTACGTCGTCCAGGAGTTCCAGGAGAACCCGGTTGCCGAGGCCGTCGAAGTCCTCGTGGGTGTTGGCGCCGCCGAGTTCCGGTACGAAGTCGGTCAGGTCGTTGAACAGCTGGCTGGCGAGGCCGAGTTGGCGCATCGCGCCGTCCAGGGCCAGCCGGTCGTCCTCGACCACCCGCAGTCCCGCGACCGCCGCGTCGAGCGGCATCCGGAACAGGGTGCCGGTCTTGAGGGCGGCCGTCTCCTCCCAGAAGCCGACCCGGACGGCGCGCGGCGCGGCCAGCAGTTCGGCGCGGGTGAGCGCCGTACGCGAGGACATGTCGACGGCCTGCCCGGTGAAGCCGTCGCCGACCGAGCGCACCAGGCTGTCCACGACGGCCGGGTCGGCCGTGTGGCGGAGTGCGGACATGATCAACCAGGCCCCGGTGTTGAGGGCGAGGGGCACGCCGTGGGTGGTGTGCAGGGCGGGTTCGCCGTAGCGGACGTCGCTGCCGTCCTGGATGTCGTCGAGGGCGACGGCGGCCTTCAGCAGAATCCTTACGGCAACTGCCGTGCGGCGGATGACGGCCAGCTCGGCGGCCGGAGCGTCCCCGGCGGCCGACTCTCCTGGAAAACCACGGTAGTTGCGGTAGGCCCAGTAGACCATCGAGGGGCGCAGCGGGGCCCGGCCGCCGGGTGTCGCGGCGGTGGGGGGCAGTGCCTGCTGGCCGATCTTGGAGCCGACGGCGTCGGCGACCGGTTCGTACAGGGAACGCCGCAGTGCCGTGTCGTGGACGGAGGCCGCCGCCCGCGCCGGGGCGGTCAGTGAGCCGAGGAACTCGGCGAGGTCGTCCTCCAGCAGTGCCGCGTCACTTCGCACCACCGCTTCCACATCCGTGGTTTCCACCGTGGTAGCCACTCCACCTCCGAATATCGCCGAACATCAGTGCGCGGGGCTCGCTATGAACGAGCGTGATCACAACGGACCGACGGGACAAGGAGGTTGAAAGCCAAAGTGCGTGGGCTCCGCGCCCACAGGCCCGGCACAGCACCGGCACAGGCCCGAGGCGGGCCCGGCGCGGGCCCGATCGGGCGGGCACCCGCCCGCTGGACATCTAGTGAGGTTAGGCTAACCTACCTTCGAATTGTCCGGCGGGCACTCCGCCCTGTTCGAAAGCAGCCACACATGTCCAACGCCCGTGCCACCCACCTCTCCCGCCGCGGCATCCTTGCCGCGGGCGGCGCCCTCGGCCTCGGCGCCGTGCTCGCGGCCTGCGGCGACGACGACGCGAAAAGCGGTGGCTCGGTCAAGGAGACGACGGCCGCGAAGTCCGGTCCCTGGAGCTTCAAGGACGACCGCGGCCAGACCGCGAAGACTGCCAAGACCCCGGCGAACATCGTCTCCTTCATCGGTGTCGCCGCCGCGCTGCACGACTACGGCATCGAGTCGAAGGGTGTCTTCGGGCCGACCGAGTTGAAGGACGGCAAGGCCGACGTACAGGCCGGCGACCTGGACATCAGCAAGGTCACGATCATCGGCAACGAGTGGGGCCAGTTCAACATCGAGAAGTACGCGGCCCTCTCACCCGACGTCCTCCTCACCACGATGTTCGACGCGGCCGGCACGCTCTGGTACGTCCCCGAGGAGTCGAAGAAGAAGATCCTCGCCGTGGGCGCGCCGACCGTCGGCATCTCGGTGTACGACGTCCAGCTGCCGCAGCCGCTCGCGCGCATGCTGGAACTCGCCAAGTCCCTTGGCGCGGACACCACTTCGACCACGATCACGGCGGCGAAGAAGCGTTTCGAGGACGCCGCCGCACGGCTGCGCGCCGCGGCGAAGGCCAAGCCGGACATCAAGGTCCTCGCGGGTTCCGCGAGCCAGGACATCTTCTACGTCTCGGGGTCGAACCTCTCCGTCGACCTTGAGTACTACAAGGCTCTCGGCGTGAACTTCGTCGAGCCGTCCGCTGCCGCGCTCAAGGCGAGCGGTGGCTGGTACGAGAACCTGAGCTGGGAGAACGTCGACAAGTACGGGGCGGACATCATCATGATGGACAACCGGACGTCGGCGATCCAGCCCGCCGACATCACCGAGGGCACGTGGAAGAAGCTCCCTGCTGTGAAGGCTGGGCAGGTCATCGCGCGTAACCCTGAGCCGATTCTGTCGTACGCGAAGTGTGCGCCGCTGCTTGAGGATCTGGCCAAGGCCATCGAGAACGCGAAGAAGGTCAGCTGAATTTGGGGTGGTTGCGCTTCGTGGGGAGCTGCGGGCCGGTGGGGGCTGGTCGCGCAGTTCCCCGCGCCCCTTTGGGGCGCCTCTTCTGCCGTTTCTTTGAAGGAACCCCATGACCTCCCCGTTCCGCTTCTTCTCACTGCACGTCTTGCGGACGGAGCGGCTTGGGTCGTCTCTCGTTCGTGTCTCCTTTGGTGGGGACGACCTCGCGTGTTTCTTCTCCGACGGGTGTGATCAGTCCCTGTCGCTCTTTCTTCCCCACCCGGGCCAGTCCGAGCCCGCCGTGCCCTACGAACTCGGTGACGGGTGGTGGGCGGCCTGGCGTGAACTCCCCGACGACGTACGGGCGGTGATGCGGTCGTACACGCTTCGGGCGCTGCGTCGTGGTCCCGATGAGATCGACATCGACTTCGTGCTGCACGAGCCCGCCGGGCCCGCCTCCCGGTGGGCCTCCCGCGCCTCCGCCGAGGACCGGGTCGTGCTGCTCGGGCCGGCCGTCGCGGACAACCGGGCCATTCGGTTCCGGCCGCCGGAGGACACCGATCTCGTGGTCGTCTGGGGCGACGAGACCGCCGTCCCCGCCGTGTCCGCGATTCTCGAAGCGCTGCCCGCGGGCATGCCTGCCCGGGTGTGGCTTGAGGTCCAACATGCCGGTGATGCCCAGGACTTGGTGTCCGCCGCCGATGCCGACGTCACCTGGCTGGTGCGCGATGACAAGGGCGTCGAGGGGTCCCCCATGGCCCTCGGCGCCCTGCGTGCCGCCCAACTCCCGTCCGCCGAACGGCCGTACGTGTGGATCGCGGGCGAGTCCGGTCAAGTGAAGGCGCTGCGGCGGCACTTCGTGGGTGAGCGCGGGGTCGACCGGCGGCGGGTGACCTTCGTGGGGTACTGGCGGCAGGGGCTCAGCGAGGAGCAGTTGCGCGAAGCCGGGTGAGGCGGGAGTGCACGAGTGACACCGGTCACGGGAGGGGTGGGTCTCGAAAGATCTAAGTTAGGTTAGCCTTACCTAAGTTCAAGCTCGTCCCCACCGGAGGACCCCCACATGCGCTCGCACCTGCTCAATGACACGACTGCGGAGCACTACCGCCGCTCCGTGACTCAAGGCGTGGAGCGGGTGGCGGCCAAACTCGCCACCACCGAACGGCCGTTCACCGGCGTCACGGTCGACGCCCTCTCCCCCCTCATCGACCGCATCGACCTCGACCGCCCGCTCCACGACACCGCCGCGGTGCTCGACGAACTGGACGAGGTCTACCTGCGTGACGCGATCTACTTCCACCACCCCCGCTACCTCGCCCACCTCAACTGCCCCGTCGTCATCCCCGCGGTGCTCGGCGAGGCGGTGCTCTCCGCCGTCAACTCCTCCCTGGACACCTGGGACCAGTCGGCCGGCGGCACCCTCATCGAGCGCAAGCTGATCGACTGGACGAACGAGCGGATCGGTCTCGGGCCGCACGCGGACGGGGTGTTCACCTCCGGCGGCAGCCAGTCCAACCTCCAGGCGCTGCTGCTGGCCCGCGAGGAGGCGAAGACCGACACGCTCGCCAAACTGCGTATCTTCGCCTCCGAGGTCAGCCACTTCAGCGTGAAGAAGTCGGCGAAACTGCTGGGACTCGGGCAGGACTCGGTGGTCTCGATACCCGTCGGCGCCGACAAGCGCATGCAAACGGTCGCGCTCGCCCGGGAGTTGGAGCGCTGCAAGAGCGCCGGGCTCGTACCCATGGCCGTCGTCGCCACCGCCGGCACCACCGACTTCGGCTCCATCGACCCGCTGCCCGAAATCGCCGCCCTGTGCGAGCAGTTCGGGGTGTGGATGCACGTGGACGCGGCCTACGGCTGCGGTCTGCTCGCATCGCTGAAGTACCGGGGCCGCATCGACGGCATCGAGCGGGCCGACTCGGTCACCGTGGACTACCACAAGTCCTTCTTCCAGCCGGTGAGTTCGTCCGCCCTGCTGGTCCGTGACGCCGACACGCTGCGCCACGCGACCTACCACGCGGACTACCTCAACCCGCGCCGCATGGTGCAGGAGCGCATCCCCAACCAGGTCGACAAGTCCCTCCAGACCACCCGCCGTTTCGACGCGCTCAAGCTGTGGATGACGCTGCGGGTGATGGGCGCCGACGGCGTCGGCCAACTCTTCGACGAGGTCTGCGACTTGGCGGAGGAGGGGTGGCGGCTGCTCGCCGCCGACCCGCGTTTCGACGTGGTCGTGGCGCCCTCGCTCTCCACCCTCGTCTACCGCTACATCCCGGCCGCCGTCACCGACCCGGCCGAGATCGACCGCGCCAACCTGTATGCCCGCAAGGCCTTGTTCGCCTCCGGTGCCGCGGTGGTCGCGGGCACCAAGGTCGCGGGCCGCCACTACCTGAAGTTCACCCTGCTCAACCCCGAGACGACGGCCGACGACATCGCCGCCGTCCTCGACCTGATCGCCGGCCATGCCGAGCAGTACCTGGGAGAGTCCCTTGACCGCGCTTCCTGAACCCGCCACCAAGACCTACGACTTCGTGGGCATCGGACTCGGACCCTTCAACCTCGGCCTCGCCTGTCTCACCGAGCCCATCGCCGAACTCGACGGAATCTTCCTGGACTCGAAGCCCGACTTCGAGTGGCACGCCGGCATGTTCCTCGACGGCGCCCACCTCCAGACCCCGTTCATGTCGGACCTCGTCACCCTCGCCGACCCGACCTCGCCGTACTCCTTCCTCAACTACCTGAAGGAGAAGGGGCGTCTGTACCCCTTCTACATCCGCGAGAACTTCTACCCGCTGCGCGTCGAGTACGACGACTACTGCCGCTGGGCGGCCAACAAGCTCTCCAACGTGCGCTTCAGTACGACGGTCACCGAGGTGTCGTACGAGGACGAGGTCTACGTCGTGCGGACCGAGGCCGGTGACCTCTACCGCGCCCGGCATCTGGTCCTCGGTACCGGCACCCCGCCCTACCTCCCGGAGGCCGTCGCCGGTCTGAGCGGCGACTTCATCCACAACTCCCGCTATGTGCAGAACAAAGCGGAGTTGCAGGCCAAGGAGTCGATCACGCTGGTCGGCAGCGGGCAGTCCGCCGCCGAGATCTACTACGACCTGCTCAGTGAAATCGACGTCCACGGCTACGAGTTGAACTGGGTCACGCGCTCGGCGCGCTTCTTCCCGCTGGAGTACACGAAACTCACGCTGGAGATGACCTCCCCGGAGTACATCGACTACTTCCACGCGCTGCCCGAGCAGACCCGCTACCGCCTCACGGCCGAGCAGAAGGGCCTGTTCAAGGGCATCGACGGCGACCTCGTCAACGACATCTTCGATCTGCTCTACCAGAAGAAGGTCGGCGGACCCGTCCCCACCCGGCTGCTCACCAACTCCTCCCTGAACGACGCCACTTACCGCGACGGCGTCTACGAACTCGGCCTGCGCCAGGAGGAGCAGCAGAAGGACTACACCCTGCGCTCGCAGGGCCTGATCCTCGCCACCGGCTACAAGTACGCCGAGCCGGAGTTCCTCAAGCCCGTGCACGAGCGGCTGCGTTACGACTCCCGGGGCAACTTCGACATCGCGCGCAACTACTCGATCGACACCACGGGCCGGGGCGTCTTCCTCCAGAACGCCGGCGTCCACGCGCACAGCGTCACGTCCCCGGACCTGGGCATGGGCGCGTACCGCAACTCGTACATCATCCGTGAGCTGCTCGGCACCGAGTACTACCCGGTCGAACAGACCATCGCGTTCCAGGAGTTCGCCGTATGACCTTCACCTTCCGCCCCCTGGACCCGCTGCGGGACGCCGAGTTGCTGCACCGGTGGGTCACCCATCCCAAGGCCGCGTACTGGATGATGCAGGACGCGAAACTGGAGGACGTCGAGCGCGCCTACATGGAGATCGCGGCCGACGAGCACCAGCAGGCGTTGCTCGGGCTCCAGGACGGGGTGCCGGTCTTCCTGATGGAGTACTACGACCCTCGGTTTCGCGAACTGGTCGGTCTGTACGAGCCGTTGCCCGGTGATGTCGGCATGCACTTCCTGACGCCGGCCACCGAGACACCCGTGCACGGCTTCACCCGCGCGGTGATCACCGCCGTGATGGCCCGTCTCTTCGAGGACCCGACCGTCGCGCGGGTCGTCGTGGAGCCGGACGTGTCCAACACCGCCGTGCACGCCCTGAACGAGGCGGTCGGGTTCGTGCCCGAGCGTGAGATCCAAAAGCCGGAGAAGAAAGCCTTGTTGAGCTTCTGCACACGCGAACAGTTCCTGGCTGCCACGGCGGTGTCCGTATGAGCCTCGCCGACGCCGTGGCCCATCTCTCCCCCGAGCGCTGGGAGAAGGCCAACCGCCAGCTGATCCGCAAGGCCCTCGCGGAGTTCGCGCACGAGCGGCTGATCACACCTGAACCAGTCGAGAAAGACGGGGACTTGTACGTCGTCCGCAGCGACGACGGGCTGACCCGCTACCGGTTCACCGCCGTCCGCCGCGCCCTCGACCACTGGCAGATCGACGCCGACTCCATCAGCAGGCACCGCGACGGGGCCGAACTCCCCCTCGCCGCGCTGGAGTTCTTCATCGAACTACAGAAGTCGCTGGGGCTGAGCGAGGCGATCCTGCCGGTTTACCTGGAGGAGATCTCCTCCACCCTCTCCGGCACCTGCTACAAGCTCACCAAGCCGCAGCTCCCGGTCGCCGAACTGGTGACGAGCGACTTCCAGGCCATCGAGACGGGGATGACCGAGGGCCACCCCTGCTTCGTCGCCAACAACGGGCGGCTCGGCTTCGGTGTGCACGAGTACCTCTCGTACGCCCCCGAGACCGCGAGCCCGGTCCGCCTGGTCTGGCTGGCCGCGCACCGCTCACGGGCGGCGTTCACGGCGGGTGTGGGCATCGAGTACGAGTCCTTCCTGCGGGACGAGCTGGGAAGTGTGACACTGAACCGTTTCCGCGACACACTTTCTGAGAAGGGTGTCGACCCCGACGACTACCTCCTCATCCCCGTCCACCCCTGGCAGTGGTGGAACAAGCTCGCCGTCACCTTCGCCGCCGAGGTCGCCCGCGGCCATCTCGTCTGCCTCGGCGAGGGCGACGACGAGTACCTCGCCCAGCAGTCCATCCGGACCTTCTTCAACAGGTCCGACCCCGAGAAGCACTACGTGAAGACGGCCCTGTCCGTCATCAACATGGGCTTCATGCGCGGACTTTCGGCCGCCTACATGGAGGCGACCCCGGCGATCAACGACTGGCTCGCCCAACTCATCGACAACGACCCGGTGTTGAAGTCCACCGGCCTGTCGATCATCCGCGAGCGGGCCGCCGTCGGCTACCGGCACCTGGAGTACGAGGCGGCGACCGACCGCTACTCGCCGTACCGCAAAATGCTCGCCGCGCTGTGGCGCGAGAGCCCGGTCTCCTCGCTCCGGGAGGGCGAGTCCCTGGCGACGATGGCCTCGCTGGTGCACCTCGACCACGAGGGCGCGTCCTTCGCCGGCGCGCTGATCGAGCGGTCGGGACTGACCCCGGTGGAGTGGCTGCGGCGGTATCTGCGGGCGTACTTCACCCCGCTGCTGCACAGCTTCTATGCCTACGACCTGGTGTTCATGCCGCACGGCGAGAACGTGATCCTCGTCCTCAAGGACGGTGTCGTCCAGCGCGCGATCTACAAGGACATCGCCGAGGAGATCGCCGTCATGGACCCGGACGCGGTGCTGCCGCCGACCGTGGAGCGGCTGCGGGTCGAGGTCCCCGAGGAGAAGAAGCTGCTGTCGATCTTCACCGACGTCTTCGACTGCTTCTTCCGCTTCCTCGCCTCCAACCTGGCCGCCGAAGGCGTCCTGGAGGAGGACGACTTCTGGCGCACGGTCGCGGAGGTCACCCGCGAGTACCAGGACGCGGCGCCCGAACTCGCCGACAAGTTCCGGCAGTACGACATGTTCGCCCCGGAGTTCTCGCTGTCCTGCCTCAACCGGCTCCAACTGCGCGACAACGAGCAGATGGTGGACCTGGCGGACCCGTCCGGCGCGCTCCAGTTGGTCGGCACCCTGAAGAACCCCATCGCCGGGTTCTGACCGCACAAGCAGGCGGGCACCCCGGGGTACGGTCCCCCGGGGTGCCCGCCCCATTCACCAACAGACCTCAACTAGCCTGCGGGCCAAGGAACTTCGGGCGACCGGTAGTAGTCGATCCCGAGCGCGTCCCAGCGCGGGGCCTGTGCCGCGAGCCGCACCTTGTAGGTGTCCCAGTCGTGCGTCGAGGCCGGCGACCAGCCCAGCTCGGCCACACCCGGCAGCCGGGGGAAGGCCATGTACTGGATATTGGCGTCGGTCACGATGGTCTCCGACCACAGCGGCG
This sequence comes from Streptomyces sp. NPDC002276, assembly GCF_053891435.1. Lineage (NCBI taxonomy): Bacteria > Bacillati > Actinomycetota > Actinomycetes > Kitasatosporales > Streptomycetaceae > Streptomyces > Streptomyces sp. NPDC002276. The sequence continues at coordinate 77,241 of NZ_JBSFCQ010000009.1, forward strand.
CCTCGACGCCCCGGATCGCCGAACTCGGCACTCCCGCAAGGTAGTTGCCCGGGTCCCAGTCGTAGGAGCGCTTCACTTCGACCAGGCCCGCCCAGTCCTGGCCCAGCGGGGTGTCCTCGGTGTACTTCATGTCGAGGTAGACCCGGTCGGCGGGCGAGAGGATCAGCCCGGTGCCGTTCTTCGCGGCCTCGGCGACCTGCGCCTTCTCGGCCGCGTCGGTGTCGTCGAGTCCCCAGTACTGGGCGAGGGCGCCCTTGATCGGATGCGCCCCGGTGATCTGGTGCCAGGCGATCACCGTCTTGCCGTACTTGGCGACGATCGGCTGCACCCGGTCCATGAACTTGACGTAATCCTCGTGGCTGGTGGACTGCGCCTCGTCGCCGCCGATGTGGAGATAGCGGCCCGGGGTGAGCGCGGCCAGCTCCCGGATCACGTCGTCCACGAAGCTGTACGTGAGGTCCTTGCCGACGCACAGCGAGCTGAAGCCGACGTCCGTGCCCGTGTAGAGCGGGGGTGCCACGCCGTCGCAGTTCAGGTCGGCGTAGGAGGCGAGGGCCGCGTTGGTGTGACCCGGCATGTCGATCTCCGGCACGACCTCCAGATAGCGGGAGGACGCGTACCGGACGATCTCCTTGTAGTCGGCCTTCGTGTAGTGGCCGCCCGCGCCACCGCCGACCTCGGTCGAGCCGCCGTAAGTCGCCAGCCGGGGCCAGGAGTTGACCGCGATACGCCAGCCCTGGTCGTCGCTGAGGTGCAGATGCAGTTCGTTGATCTTGTAGAGCGCCAACTCGTCGATGTAGCGCTTGACTTGGGCGACGGTGAAGAAGTGCCGCGAGACGTCGAGCATCGCGCCGCGGTAGGCGTAGCGCGGGGAGTCCTCGATGGTGCCGCCCGCGATCCGCCAGGGGCCGCGCTGCGCGGAGTTCTTCTCGACGGCGGCGGGCAGGAGTTGGCGCAGGGTCTGGACGCCGTGGAAGAGTCCGGCGGGCCTGCTCGCGGTGATGGTGACACCGGAGGTCCCGCTGACGAGCCGGTAGCCCTCGGCGCCGAACGTGCCCTTGGCCAGCCGGAGTTGGATGCCGCCCTTGCCCCGGGAGGTGACCGGCAGCCGGTAGCCGGTGGAGGGGCGCAGGATGCCCGCGAGGTACTCGCCGATCCGGCGCGACTCGCGTGACTCGCCGACGCGGATACGGGTGGTGCTCGTGATCCGGTACGGCTGTCCGCCGGGGGTGACGGACGCGGGCGCCGGGACCACCCGGCCCAGCGGGGTGACGGCGGCGGGCGGGGCGGAGGGTGCGGCGCCGACGACGGACACGCTCGCGGCGGCGACGAGCAGCAGCGAGCCGAGGAGGCGGGTCGTTCTGTGGCGCTGTCTCACAAGGTGTCTCACATGCGGTCCCTTCCTAGCGGCCGGACAGGTACAGACCATTCTGTCGCCACGGCGGTGGAACAATCCCTCCTATGGCGGAAATCATCCAGAAGGACGGCACCTGGATCTTCGACGGCGACGCCCTGCGGCTGACTCCCGGACGGGACAAGAACGTCGGCCTGTTCCGCAGGACACTGGGCGAACTCGTCGTTCCCCTGGGCGCGTTGGCGGGCGTCTCGTTCGAGCAGGGCCGCAAGTCGGGGCGGCTGAGACTGCGGCTGCGCGACGGCGCCGACCCGCTGCTGCACGCCACCGGCGGCCGCCTCGCCGAGGGCGACGACCCCTATCAACTGACCGTCGAGTCGGACCGGTACGGCGTCGCCGAGTACTTCGTGGACGAGGTGCGCAACGCCCTGCTGCTCGACGGGGTCCCGGCCGACCCGGTCGCCGAGTACCTGCTGCCGGGCCCGGCCGTGCCGCTCTCCGTCTCCGCCGGGGACGGCACCGCGAGCTTCGACGGCGAGCACGTACGGCTGGAGTGGAACTGGAAGACCGAGGACGCCAAGTCCGCGGCCGGTGCCCGCACCCTCGCCGTCACCGACCTCGTCGGCGTGGAGTGGCGGCCGTCGGCCGGTCTGGAGAACGGCTACATCCGCTTCGCGGTGCGCCACGCGCCGACCAAGGCGCCGCCCAAGTACGACCCCAACTCAGTGGAGTTGTGGGGCTTCAAGAAGGACCCGCTGATGGCCCTGATCGCCGCGGCCGTCCAGGCCCGGCTCCCGCACCCGGCCGCCGCGACGGACGTACGACCTGAACTGACCGCGCCCACACCGCAGTTGACGACCGCGGCGGAGGACGGCCACGACGCGCTGCTGCGGCGGCTGCGCGAACTCGGCGAGCTGCACCGGGACGGGGTGCTCACGGACGAGGAGTTCGCGATGGCCAAACAGGCGGTCCTCAAACGCATGTGAGGACCGCCTGCCGGATGAGTCGCGCCCTGCCTTCCGGGCGTAACTCGGATTACTTCAGGGCTACTTGGCCTTGCGGGCGACCGTGAAGCGGTCGACCTCGGCGCCGGTCTCGGCGATGCCGCGGACCGTCAGAGTGGTCGTACGGCCCTTGTGGGCGGGCTGGACGTCCACGCGCAGGAACGAGTAGTTGAGGTAGCGCACGCGCGACCAGGCGACCGTCTCGTTGACCTTGCCGTCCTTCGTGTTGACGAAGGCGGCGACCGAGTCGACGTCGGCGACGTGACCCTCGTAGGAGTCCGGGGCGGAGAACGCGTACAGGCTGCGGCCCGCCGCGCCCGCCGTCACGTAGACGACACCCTCGGTCTCCGGGTACGCCGTGCCGCCGATCGGCAGCTTCTTGACGACGGCGTTCTTCTTGATGACGTCGGTGCGCTCGTACTGGTGGTTGTGGCCGTTGATGACCAGGTCCACCGTGTACTTCTCGAACAGCGGCACCCACTCGTTGCGCACTCCCCCCTCCGAGGAGTGCGCGGTGGAGGTGCAGTACGCGCAGTGGTGGAAGAAGATCACCACGAAGTCGATGTCCCTGGACGCGCGGAACTTCTTGAGCTGCGCCTCCAGCCACTTGGTCTGGGTGCCGCCGGAGATGCCGAGGTTGGCCGGGATCTCGAAGGACACGTCGTTGGCGTCGAGCGAGATGATCGCCGTGTTGCCGTAGACGAAGGAGTAGACGCCCGGCAGGTTCGTCTTGTCGGGGCCGTTGTCCGGCAGGTTCCAGCGGGCGTCCTCGCCGCCGTAGCCGTTGGGCGAGTACCAGGCCTCCATGTCGTGGTTGCCGTAAGCGGGCATCCACGGCACGGACTTGGCGACCGACTCGGTCTGCGCGAGGAACAGGTCCCAGGTGCGCGAGTCGAAACCGGCGTCGGCGGTCTGGCCCGCACCGGCCGGGTCGGCGTAGCAGATGTCGCCGGCGTGCAGGTGGAAGGCCGGGTTCTGGCCCAGCAGCAGGCTGTTGTTGGCCAGGCCGTGGTAGCCGACACCCTCGTCGCCGAAGGCCGTGAAGGTGAACGGCACGGCGCTGTCGGGGGCGGTCTTGAACGTGCCCAGCGTGCCGAGCAGGTGGGCCTCGGCCGGGTCGAAGCCCGCGTGGCCGACGCCGTAGTAGTACGTCTTGCCCGGACGCAGGTGCGTCAGCTTGGCGTGCAGGTAGTACTGGGTGTGGTCGCCGCTCGCGCCGACGCCCGCCGGGGTGTAGAGCGTGCGCACCTCGGCCTCGATCTTGCGGGAGAGGTCCCAGGGGTGCGCGCCGATGCGGACGAACGGCTTCTTGACGTTGGTCGGGACCTGCCAGGAGACCGTGACCTCGGTGCTCGGGTCGTTGCCGAACGCGAGGTGGCGACCGAACGGGGAGACGAGGGCCCCGTCGATCGACTCGCTGGAGGAGGTGGCGGCGTAGGTGGCGGAGGCCTGGCTGGGGACGGCCGCCTGGGCGACCGCGCCCGGGACGAACACGCCGCCGGCGACGGCGCCGAGGGTCACGGCGCCGCCTCTGATCATCGTGCGCCGGGAGAATTTCGAGCGTAGGTACTCGTGCTGCTCAGCCATGCTCATGCGGCCGGCGAGCTCTTCGGGTACTCCCATACGAGGAATGTCCATGGCGTCTGAAACTCGTCCATATGAGCGACGTAACACAAGACACAGGATGGACAGCTTGCGAACAGAGTCCCATAAGACATTCAACAGCCCGCTGCCCGATATCGGGCAGGATTCTTGCAAACCTTCCCCCGGTACCCCAGGATCAACCGGGTGCACGACGAACTCGTTGATCATCTGACGCGCTCCACGACCCTCAACCGGGGCGAGGCGCTGCGGGTGATCCAGGACGTGCTCGCGTACTTCGACGAGACGACCGAGGACTACGTCCGTCGCCGCCACCGCGAGCTCCAGGCCCAGGGCCTGGTCAACGCGACGATCTTCGACCGGATCGAGGCGGACCTGAAATACCGGGCGGTCGCACCGCCGGAGCTCACGCTCAGGCAGCTGCGCCGCATCGTCTACGGCTAGGAATACCTATATATGTGCGGAATCGTCGGATACATCGGCAAGCGTGACGTTGCTCCGCTTCTCCTGGAGGGCCTTCAGCGGCTGGAATACCGCGGCTACGACTCCGCGGGCATCGCCATCACGGCTCCCAAGACGGCCGGCCTGAAGGTGGTCAAGGCCAAGGGCCGGGTCCGTGACCTGGAGTCCAAGGTTCCGGCACGCTTCAAGGGCACCACCGGCATCGCCCACACCCGCTGGGCCACGCACGGCGCCCCCTCCGACGTGAACGCGCACCCGCACCTGTCCGCCGACAGCAAGGTCGCCGTCGTCCACAACGGCATCATCGACAACGCCTCCGACCTCCGGAAGAAGCTCGAAGCGGACGGCGTCGAGTTCCTCTCCGAGACCGACACCGAGGTCCTCACCCACCTCATCGCCCGCTCCCAGGCGGAGACCCTGGAGGAGAAGGTCCGCCAGGCCCTCCGGGTGATCGAGGGGACGTACGGCATCGCCGTCCTGCACGCCGACTTCCCCGACCGCATCGTGGTGGCTCGAAACGGCTCCCCGGTGGTCCTCGGGATCGGCGAGAAGGAGATGTTCGTAGCCTCGGACATCGCCGCACTCGTCACCCACACGCGCCAGATAGTGACCCTCGACGACGGCGAGATGGCGACCCTCAAGGCCGACGACTTCCGGACATACACCACCGAGGGCACGCGTACGACGTCCGAGCCGACCACCGTCGAGTGGGAGGCCGCCTCCTACGACATGGGCGGCCACGACACCTACATGCACAAGGAGATCTTCGAGCAGGCCGACGCCGTCGACCGCGTACTGCGCGGCCGCATCGACGACCGCTTCTCCACCGTGCACCTCGGCGGCCTGAACCTGGACGCCCGCGAGGCCCGGCAGATCCGCCGCGTCAAGATCCTCGGCTGCGGCACCTCGTACCACGCGGGCATGATCGGCGCCCAGTTGATCGAGGAGCTGGCCCGCATCCCCGCGGACGCCGAACCGGCTTCGGAGTTCCGCTACCGCAACGCGGTCGTGGATCCCGACACCCTGTACATCGCGGTCTCCCAGTCCGGCGAGACCTACGATGTCCTCGCCGCGGTACAGGAGTTGAAGCGCAAGGGCGCCCGGGTCCTGGGCGTGGTGAACGTCGTCGGCTCGGCGATCGCGCGCGAGGCCGACGGCGGCATGTACGTGCACGCGGGCCCCGAGGTCTGTGTCGTCTCGACCAAGTGCTTCACCAACACCACAGTGGCGTTCGCCCTGTTGGCGCTCCACCTCGGCCGCACCCGGGACCTCTCGGTCCGCGACGGCAAGCGCATCATCGAGGGCCTGCGCAAGCTGCCGGCCCAGATCTCCGAGATCCTCGACCGCGAGGACGAGATCAAGAAGCTGGCCACCGAGTACGCGGACGCGCGCTCGATGCTCTTCATCGGCCGAGTCCGCGGCTACCCGGTAGCCCGCGAGGCCTCGCTGAAGCTCAAGGAGATCTCGTACATCCACGCCGAGGCCTACCCCGCCTCGGAGTTGAAGCACGGCCCCCTCGCCCTGATCGAGCCCGCCCTCCCCACGGTGGCGATCGTCCCCGACGACGACCTCCTGGAGAAGAACCGCGCCGCCCTGGAGGAGATCAAGGCCCGCAGCGGCCGCATCCTCGCGGTGGCCCACCGACACCAGGAAAAGGCCGACCGGACGATCGTGGTCCCGAAGAACGAGAACGAGTTGGACCCCATCCTGATGGGCATCCCGCTCCAACTCCTCGCGTACCACACGGCGTTGGTGTTGGGCCGGGACATCGACAAGCCGAGGAACCTGGCGAAGTCAGTCACGGTCGAGTAGAGGTCTTTGCTTTTAGGGGCGCGGGGAACTGCGCGAGCAACCCCCACCGGCCCGCAGTGGCCGACGAACCGGAAAGGCCCCCCACGTGTGCCTCATACACGCGGGGGGCCTTCCCAACTGCCGGTCAACTGGTGGCCGTCACGCCCCGACCAGCAGCCCGCCGCGGAAGCACGGTCGGCCAGTGCGCGAGAGCCGCCGTAGCCGAATACCAGGCAACAGCCCCCGCGGCGACACCGAACCACCCCCCGACCTTGCCCAGCCCGTCGTTACCGGCGAACTGCGCGATGGCAAGCAGCACAAGGGAGACGAAGAACAACCCGTATGTCCCCTGGGTGAGTTGATCCCCACCCGCGAGGGTCACCGAGAGAGCGACCAGGGCGAACAGGACCAGGAACAACCCCGCCGCGTTGTCCGACACGGAGTTGCCCGCACTGACGGCCCAGGTGAACCAGAGCGCGCCGAAAGCCGCGAACGCGGTCCCCGTGGCCGAGTCACCGTCGCGGAACGCGAACAGCCCGGCGACGAAGAGCGCAACTCCGCCTACGTAGTGAGCGAGTGACACGGCGTCAGCCGCCGACACTCCGTTGATGACATCCGTGTATCCGAGGCCGAAGGCCAACAGGGTGATTCCCAGGGCGAGTCGGCCGACGATCGAGGTCGTGCTTCCCGTGCTTCCCGCGGAGACGTCATTGTCCACGGCGGGCTCCCTTCATGCATGTGCGGTTGTGCGGTGTGACCGATATATGCCCTTCACAAGGACACAAACACCTCTGCACAGCAGTGAATTCGGAGCCGACCGGCGAGTTGGACCTACGAGTTACGGGATGACGACGACCGGCCGCTGCGCCCGCTTCGCGAGCCGCCCCGCGACGGAGCCGAAGATGCGTCCGACGATGCCGTGGGTCGAGCCCACGACGATCGCGTCCGCCTCGTACTCCCGCCCCACCTCTTCGAGTTCGTGGCAGATGTCGCCACCGCGCTCGACGAGGATCCAGGGCACTTCGGCGAGGTACTCGGCGCACGCCAGCTCAAGCCCCAGCACCTCGGTGCGGTGATCCGGCACATCGACGAAGACCGGCGGCTCGCAGCCCGCCCACACCGTGGTGGGCAGCCGGTTGGCGACATGCACGATGACCAGGCCCGAGCCCGAGCGATGGGCCATGCCGATGGCGTACGCGAGGGCGCGCTCACTGGACGTGGAGCCGTCGAAACCGACGACGACGCCGTGCTTGAAGGCGGGATCGCAGGAATGACGTGGCTGTTCCGCCGCCAGGGGCTCGGCCGCCGTGGGATCGGCGACGGGCCGCTTGCGGTCCGCGGGTTCGAAAGATTCGTGACCGGCCATGGATGTCTCGGCTTTTTGATCCTCTTGGGAGGGGACAACAGTGTGCGGCGGAGCTGTGTCCGGAGCTGTGTCCGGGAATCATCTTCCCAACCCCATACCCCCAAGGGTACGGCGCCAGTCCTCCTTAGCCCATATCCCGCACACGCTCCGGCGGAGTTCCCCGGAGCATGCACGAGGGGGCGCCCGTAACGCAATGGTTGCTGCCCCGTACAGGCGGTTTGCACAGGATTCACTTATCCCCGTGTCCACCCGTGGGCTGCCCTACAGTGACCGACGCATCGAACAAGCGTTGAACCCGGCGAACCGCCGCCCCAGGGAGCACGCCATGTCCGGACACCGTACGACCTCCGAGGCACACCCCGGCCCGGACACCGCCACCGATGTGGTCCGCTGGGCGGTCTTCAGCTGTGTCCTCGTCCCCCTGGTCCTCCTCTGGTACGGCACCTCGCTCGCCGGCGCCGCCGGTACGGCCCTCGGTCTCGCGGCCGTCACCGCCGCCTGCCGGGTGCTGCTGCGCCGCTCCGAGCGGGGTACGGCGCGGCTGCTGGACGAGGAGGAGTCCCCGCACCGCGGCCACCGTCACCGGGCCGTGGCGGGGGCGCACCGGGGCGGTCGGCACGCCGGAGGAAGCACACCGGTCGACTGACCGGTTTCCGCGCACGCGCCCGACGCTTTTCAGCCAACTTCCGGTCACCGTGCATCTGTTGCCCGAACCACCCCCCAACCCCGGTTCCACCTGCGCCGAAAGGGTCCTGGAGGCCCTGCGCACCCTACGGGGATTGGCCACTACGACGAGGCGCACTTCCCTGCACGGCCCACGAGTGCAACGCTTCGTGATCGAATGCTTTACGCCAAGTTGCCATGTCGACAATGTGCCGGTTGCAGAACTGGTCACCCCGGCACCACTGGACACAGTAGATTCGATCTTGACGTCTTACGGCGGGGGACTCGTGCAGGACCGAGGGGAAACGTGCTGGAGCGACAAGCCCGACAAGATAGGGGCGCCGCGACCACCGAGGGGGGCTTAGCAGTATGAGCCACGACTCCACTGCCGCGCCGGAAGCCGCGGCCCGGAAGCTTTCCGGGCGACGCCGCAAGGAGATCGTCGCGGTGCTGCTGTTCAGCGGCGGCCCCATCTTCGAGAGTTCCATACCGCTGTCGGTGTTCGGAATCGACCGGCAGGACGCCGGAGTTCCGCGCTACCGCCTGCTGGTGTGCGGTGGAGAAGACGGCCCGCTGCGGACCACCGGCGGACTGGAACTCACCACACCGCACGGCCTGGAGGCGATCTCGCGGGCGGGCACCGTCGTCGTACCGGCCTGGCGGTCGATCACCGCGCCACCGCCGGAGGAGGCGCTCGACGCACTGCGCCGGGCGCACGAAGAGGGGGCCCGCATAGTCGGCCTGTGCACCGGCGCGTTCGTGCTGGCGGCGGCGGGCCTGCTGGACGGCCGTCCCGCGACCACCCACTGGATGTACGCGCCGACGCTGGCCAAGCGCTATCCGTCGGTGCACGTGGATCCGAGGGAACTGTTCGTCGACGACGGAGACGTACTGACGTCCGCCGGTACGGCGGCCGGAATCGATCTCTGTCTCCACATCGTGCGGACGGACCACGGCAACGAGGCGGCCGGCGCGCTCGCCCGGCGCCTGGTGGTCCCACCGCGCCGAAGCGGCGGTCAGGAGCGCTACCTCGATCGGTCTTTACCAGAGGAGATCGGCGCCGACCCGCTCGCGGAGGTCGTCGCCTGGGCGCTGGAACACCTCCACGAACAGTTCGACGTGGAGACGCTGGCGGCACGCGCGTACATGAGCAGGCGTACGTTCGACCGCCGCTTCCGCTCGCTCACCGGGAGCGCTCCCCTGCAATGGCTGATCACGCAGCGGGTGCTCCAGGCACAGCGTCTGCTGGAGACGTCGGACTACTCGGTGGACGAGGTCGCGGGTCGCTGCGGCTTCCGCTCACCGGTGGCGCTGCGCGGTCATTTCCGCCGCCAGCTGGGCTCGTCGCCCGCCGCCTACCGGGCCGCGTACCGCGCCCGCAGGCCCCAGGGCGACAAGCAGCTGGACGGCGACGGCGCCCCGGGCCAGCCCGGCGGCCCGTCGTCCCTGGGCCCGGCGGGCCTGCCGCCCTCGCTCCACCCGGAGGGCCCGGTCCCGATGCAGACCCGTCGTACGGCGGCGAGCGCGCTGTCCGCGGCGGCCTCCTCCGCCTCGGCGGCGGAGAACGGCCGTGAGGCGTACGCCACGAGTCGTACGGCGGCGAGCCTGCCCGGCCAGCGCAGCGCGACCTAGCACCAGAGCACGCCCTCGGGGGTCTCCGTCAGGAGATCTCCGGGGGCTTTCGCGCGCCCCCGCACCACAAGGTCACCGCACGGTTGGCTCAGCTGAGCGACGCGCACCTTAAGGTTAGACACATGAACGATCGCATGGTGTGGATCGACTGCGAGATGACCGGCCTCTCGCTGTCGGATGACGCTCTCATCGAGGTGGCCGCCCTCGTCACCGACTCCGAGCTGAACGTGCTCGGCGAAGGGGTGGACATCGTCATCCGCCCGCCGGACCAGGCGCTGGAGACGATGCCGGACGTAGTACGCCAGATGCACACCGCGTCCGGCCTGCTCGACGAGCTGGCCGGCGGTACGACACTGGCCGACGCGGAGGAACTGGTCCTGGCCTACATCCGGGAGCACGTCAAGGAGCCGGGCAAGGCCCCGCTGTGCGGCAACTCGGTCGGCACCGACCGCGGTTTCATCCTCCGTGACATGCCGACCCTGGAGGAGTACCTGCACTACCGCATCGTGGACGTGTCCTCGGTGAAGGAGCTGGCCCGCCGCTGGTACCCGCGGGCGTACTTCAACAGCCCCGAGAAGAAGGGCAACCACCGCGCCCTCGCCGACATCCGCGAGTCCATCGCCGAGCTGCGCTACTACCGCGAGGCGATCTTCGTCCCGCAGCCCGGCCCCGACTCCGACACCGCCCGCACGATCGCCGCGAAGCACGTCCAGCCCACGCGATAAAGGCGGGCGCGAGCACCCCTTCGGACCCTGTACACTTTTTCTCGGCCGGTCGGAAACTCCCAGAGTGAACGACCGGGCATGGTGGGTGTAGCTCAGCTGGTAGAGCACCTGGTTGTGGTCCAGGAAGTCGCGGGTTCAAGTCCCGTCACTCACCCTGAGTAATCAGCCGGTGACTCCGGAAACGGAGTCACCGGCTGATTCGTTTTCCGGCGTCGAAAGACCCGCCCGGCCGGATCTCGTCCCCCTCAGCACGGCGCACACGGAGAAAACGGCCACATCACGCGGCAGCCCGCCACACCTCCATCACCGCGTTCCGGTGCGCTGCGGGACGATCGTCGGGTGCCGTACCGTCTGACGGAAGGTCCAGGCGCGGTCAAGTGAGGCCTGGGCGGCGGCAGTTGGCCTCCTTCACGAACCGGCGCCCACCGTGCGGAGGTACGACTCGACGGCGGGGACGCGAAGTCACGGGCGGGCAACAGCTTCGCCGAGCGGCCGTTCCCTCATGAAGACGCTCGCGTCACCAACTCCGTTGCCAGTACCGCCTGTCGGCGCTCAAGTTCCCGGGACGTGGCAGGTCGCCGGTCCGCGATCTCTGCCAGCAGGAGGTCGATCATCGCTCGGCCCATTTCCTCTATCGGCTGGCGGACGCTGGTGAGGGGCGGGTCCATGTGGCGGGCGATGGCCGAGTCGTCGTAGCCGACGAGGGCCACGTCGTCGGGGATCACGCGGCCCTCCTCACGGAGGACCTGGCGGGCGCCCGCCGCCATGACGTCCGAGCCGGCGAAGACCGCGTCGACGTCGGGGCGGCGAGCGAGCAGTTCCTTCATCGCGCGGCGGCCACCCTCCTCCGTGAAGTCGCCCGGCTGGATGAGGTGTTCGTCCAGTTCGTGGCCCGCGTCGAGCAGCGCCTCGCGGTAGCCGTCGACGCGGCGCTGGGCGCCGTAGACGTCGAGGCGCCCGGTGATGTGGGCGATGCGGGTGCGGCCCCGGGCGAGCAGGTGTTCCACCGCCGAGCGGGCGCCGCCGTAGTTGTCCGAGTCGACGGAGGTGAGGGTTTCCGCGGCCGAGCGCGGGCCGCTGATCACCGCCGGGATCTCCAACTGCGCGAGCAGGTCCGGGAGTGGGTCGTCCGCGTGGACCGAGACCAGCAGGACGCCGTCCACCCGGTGTGCGGCCAAGTACTGGGCGAGGCGCTGCCGTTCGCGGTCGCTGCCCGCGAAGATCAGGAGCAACTGCATCTCGGTTTCCGAGAGTTCGGCTCCTACGCCCTTGAGCATGTCCGAGAAGTACGGCTCCGCGAAGAAGCGGGTCTCCGGCTCGGGGACGACGAGGGCGATGGCGTCGGTGCGGTTCGCGGCGAGGGCGCGGGCGGCCGTGTTGGGGACGTAGCCCAGCTCCGCCACCGCCGCCTCGACGGCCGCGCGGGTCGCGTCGCTGACTCTTGGCGAACCGTTGATGACCCGGGAGACCGTGCCGCGGCCCACTCCGGCGCGCGCCGCGACCTCCTCCAAGGTCGGCCGGCCGCCGCTCCGGCCCCGCGCTCCGTGGCTTGCCATTGGCTCCGCCTCCTGTAGACCCACCCGTTGGCCTGGAATGTAACAGTCCTGATCAGGGAAGAGGGGCGTGCGGAGCCCCGCCTCCGGCCGAATCCCCGCCTCCCGCTCGGTTAGCTAACAGACGAATAACTGAACGCATCTCTCCGCGTCCGCTCCCTTGACACCCCCGCGCGAACCGACGACTCTTCAACACATCACCGGTGGGAGCGCTCCCACGGTACCTGACACATACACATCCCGCACGTTCCCCGCCCGAGCCGCAGCGTGAACTAACGGGCCCAACAATGCAGTTGGCCGGGGGGTCGGCACGTCAGGCAACAGGAGGACGCAATGCGCACGAGTACCCGACGGTCCCATCGGCTGATGGCCCTCGCGGCCGTCGCCGCCCTGACCACGGGAGTGCTGGCCGGCTGCTCCAGTGACTCGAACGACACCTCGTCGAACTCGACGAGCGGCGGCGACGCCAAGGGCAAGACCACGCTGACCGTCGGCACCTTCGGCGTCTTCGGCTACAAGCAGGCCGGTCTGTACGACGAGTACATGAAGCTCCACCCGAACATCACCATCAAGGAGGACGTCACCACCCGTACCGACGTGTACTGGCCGAAGGTCCTCACCCGGCTCCAGGCCGGTTCGGGCACCGACGACATCCAGGCCATCGAGGTCGGCAACATCACCGAGGCCGTCCAGACGCAGGCCGACAAGTTCGTCGACCTCGGCAAGGACGTCGACAAGTCCCAGTGGCTGCCCTGGAAGAACGCCCAGGCCACCACCAAGGACGGCAAGCAGATCGGGCTCGGCACCGACACCGGCCCGATGGCGATCTGCTACCGCAAGGACCTCTTCAAGAAGGCCGGTCTGCCCACCGACCGCACCCAGCTCGCCGCCCTGTGGAAGGGCGACTGGACGAAGTACGTCAACGTCGGCAAGGACTACATGAAGAAGGCGCCCAAGGGCACCAAGTTCGTGGACTCCGCGTCGTCCGTCTACAACGCGGCCATCGGTGGCGAGAGCCAGCGGTACTACGACAAGGACGGCAACGTCATCTGGGACAAGTCGACCGGTGTGAAGGCGGCTTGGAACGCGGCGATGGAGGTGGCGACCAGCAACATGTCGGCGAAGCTGAAGCAGTTCGACCCGACCTGGGACCAGGGCTTCGCCAACGCCAGCTTCGCCACGGTGGCCTGCCCCGCCTGGATGATGGGCTACATCCAGGAGAAGGCCGGCGCCTCCGGCAGCGGCAACTGGGACGTGGCGGCGGCGCCGACCGCGGCCAACTGGGGCGGTTCCTTCCTCGGTGTTCCGACGGCGACCAAGCACCAGGCCGACGCCGTGGCGCTGGCGAAGTGGCTGACCGCGCCGGAGCAGCAGGAGAAGGTCTTCGCCAAGCAGGCCAGCTTCCCGTCCACCCCGGCGGCGTACCCGAACCTGAAGCCGGCCGCGGCCACGACGACGTACTTCTCGGACGCGCCGATCACCCAGATCTTCTCCGACTCGGCGAAGACGATCCCGGTGCAGACCTTCGGCATCAAGGACCAGCCGATCGGCACCGCGATCACTGACATCGGCATCCTCCAGGTGGAGCAGAAGGGCAAGACCCCGGCCCAGGGATGGAGCGCCGCCACCAAGGAGATCAAGGACGTGCTCGGGCAGTGAGCAGCTCCAAGCAGGCCCTCGCACACCCCGCGCCGGGCTCCGGCGCCGCGCCCGGCAACCAGCCGGGCGCGGCCCGCGGCGCCGGCGGTCGCGGTACGCCGGCGCCCGGCCCGAGTTCGTGGCGGAGCCGGCTGTACCGCTGGGACATGAAGGCGGCGCCGTACGCGTTCATCTCCCCGTTCTTCATCATCTTCGGGGCCTTCGGCCTCATCCCGCTGCTCTACACGGCCTGGTACTCGCTGCACAACGTGCAGTTGTCGTCGCTGGACCACAAGACGTGGGCGGGGCTGGACAATTACCGGAACCTGCTGTCCTCGGACTTCTTCTGGAACGCCCTGAAGAACACGTTCACCATCGGGCTGATCTCCACCGTGCCGCAGCTGTTGATGGCGATCGGGATCGCGCATCTGCTCAACTACCGGCTGCGCGGCTCGACCGTGTGGCGGGTCGTGATGCTCACTCCGTACGCCACCTCGGTGGCCGCGGCGACCCTCGTCTTCACGCTGCTGTACTCGTGGGACGGCGGGATGGTCAACTGGCTGCTGCACTTCGTCGGTGTCGATCCCGTCAACTGGCGTGAATCCACGTGGGGTTCGCAGTTCGCGGTGTCGTCGATCGTGATCTGGCGCTGGACGGGCTACAACGCGCTGATCTACCTGGCGGCCATGCAGGCGATCCCCGGCGACCTCTACGAGTCGGCGGCGATCGACGGCGCCAACCGCTGGCAGCAGTTCCGCCACGTGACGATCCCCCAACTCCGCCCCACCATCCTCTTCACGGTGGTCGTCTCCACCATCGGCGCGACCCAACTCTTCGGCGAGCCCCTGCTGTTCGGCGGGGTGAGCGGTTCGAAGGGCGGCTCCGAGCACCAGTACCAGACGCTCGGTCTGTACATGTACGACCAGGGCTGGATCATCGGCAACCTCGGCAAGGCGTCCGCGATCGCCTGGACGATGTTCCTGATCCTGCTGATCGTCGCCGCGATCAACCTGCTGTTCACCCGACGGCTGAGGAAGTCCCAATGACCACAAGTGAGTTGACGATCCCTCAGGACAAGGTGCCCGTACCGGCGGCACGCACCCCGCGCCGCCGGGTGATGGGCGCGGGCAAGCAGATGCACGCGGGCCCGCTGACCTACGTCGTCCTGGTGGTCTTCGCGCTGGTCTCGCTGGCCCCGCTGGTGTGGACGGCGATCGCGGCCTCGCGGACCAACACGCGGCTCGCGGAGACCCCGCCGCCGGTGTGGTTCGGGGCGAACCTGTTCAAGAACCTCCAGACGGCCTGGGACCAGGCCGGCATGGGGACCGCGATGTTCAACTCCACGGTCGTCGCGGGCTCCATCACCATCGGTACGGTGCTGTTCTCCACGCTCGCGGGCTTCGCCTTCGCCAAGCTGAAGTTCAAGTTCTCCAGCACGCTGCTCCTGCTGACCATCGGCACGATGATGATCCCGCCCCAACTGGCCGTCGTACCGCTGTACTTGTGGATGGCGGACCTGCACTGGTCGAACCACCTCCAGACGGTCATCCTGCCGACGCTGGTCAGCGCGTTCGGTACGTTCTTCATGCGCCAGTACCTCGTGCAGGCGCTGCCGACCGAACTGATCGAGGCGGCGAGGGTGGACGGCGCGAGCAGCCTGCGGGTCGTCTGGCACGTGGTCTTCCCGGCGGCGCGCCCCGCGATGGCGGTGCTGGGCCTCCTGACCTTCGTGATGGCCTGGAACGACTTCCTGTGGCCGATCATCGCCCTCACCCAGCAGAACCCCACCGTCCAGGTCGCCCTGAACTCCCTCGGCACCGGCTACATCCCCGACCAGTCGGTGATCATGGCGGGCGCCCTGCTGGGCACGCTGCCGCTGCTGATCGCGTTCCTGCTCTTCGGCAAGCAGATCGTGGGGGGAATCATGCAGGGCGCGGTCAAGGGCTGACGTACCGATCCGGGGCCGGGCAGCGCCGACTCGGCCCCTTCTCCTCCCCCTCTCCTCCTACTCGTCGGCCTCCACGACCCCCTATGGGAGCGCTTCCATGTCTGAACCCGTTACCGCCGTCACCCCGGTGACCTTTCCTCCCGCCTTCCTCTGGGGCGCCGCGACCTCCGCGTACCAGATCGAGGGGGCGGTGCGGGAGGACGGCCGTACGCCCTCGATCTGGGACACCTTCAGCCATACGCCGGGCCGTACGGCCGGTGGTGAGCACGGTGACATCGCTGTCGACCACTACCACCGCTACCGCGACGACGTGGCGCTGATGGCGGACCTGGGCCTGACGGCGTACCGCTTCTCGGTCTCCTGGTCACGGGTCCAGCCGACCGGCCGGGGCCCGGCGGTCCAGGTGGGCCTGGACTTCTACCGCCGCCTGGTGGACGAGCTGCTGGCGGTCGGCATCAAGCCCGCCCTCACGCTCTACCACTGGGACCTGCCGCAGGAGTTGGAGGACGCGGGCGGCTGGCCGGAGCGCGACACGGCGTACCGCTTCGCCGAGTACGCGCAGATCGTGGGCGAGGCGCTGGGCGACCGGGTGGAGCAGTGGATCACGCTCAACGAGCCGTGGTGCAGCGCGTTCCTGGGCTACGGCTCGGGGGTGCACGCGCCGGGCCGCACGGACGCGGCGGCGTCGCTACGAGCGGCCCACCACCTCAACTTGGCGCACGGGCTGGCCACTTCGGCCCTACGCTCCGCGATCCCGACCCGCAACTCGATCGCGGTGAGCCTCAACTCGTCGGTGGTCAGGCCCGCTTCACAGTCCCCGGCGGACCTGGCGGCGGCCCGCAAAATCGACGACCTGGCCAACGGGGTGTTCCACGGACCGATGCTGCACGGTGCGTATCCGCAGTCGTTGTTCGAGGCGACGAGGTCGATCACGGACTGGTCATACATCCAGGACAACGACCTGACGCTGATCCACCAGCCGCTGGACGCACTGGGGTTGAACTACTACACGCCGACGCTGGTGGAGGCCGCCGCCTCGACTTCGGCGGGCCCACGGGCGGACGGCCACGGCGTCAGCGCGCACTCCCCCTGGCCGGGCGCGGACGACGTGGCGTTCCTCCAAACTCCGGGCGAGCGCACGGAGATGGGCTGGACGATCGACCCGACGGGCCTCTACGACCTGATCACGCGCTACACGAGGGAGGCCCCGGGCCTCCCGCTCTACATCACGGAAAACGGCGCGGCCTACGACGACAAGCCGGACCCCGAGGGCCGCGTGCACGACCCGGAACGGATCGCGTACCTCCACGGCCACTTGTCGGCGGTACGGCGCGCGATCGCGGACGGCGCGGATGTGCGGGGTTATTACCTGTGGTCCCTGATGGACAACTTCGAGTGGGCGTACGGCTACGGGAAGCGGTTCGGGGCGGTGTACGTGGACTACGCGACGCTGGCCCGCACGCCGAAGTCGAGTGCGAGGTGGTACGGGGAGGCGGCGCGGACGGGCGTACTACCGACAGTGGGGGGCGCCTGACCGACGGGGGACACCGGGGGACGGGGCGCGGCACGCCTAGGGGACGTGCCGCGCCCCGGCCGGGTTTTCGGGGCCTGGGGTTCCTCGCCCATGTCATCGGTTCCCCAGCTCGAACCAGGTCGCCTTCCCCCGGCCGGGCCCGTGCGCGCACACGCCCCAGGCGTCGGCGCCGTAGGCGATGAGCTGCATGCCGCGGCCGTCCTCGTCGGTGGGGGTGGCGGTACGGCAGGCAGGGAGGCCCGGGGCTTCGTCGTGGACGAGGACGCGGAAGCTGTGGGGGTTGGACCAACCTGCGTAGAGAGTTACGGGGGTTAGGTTGCCCTCCAGCTTGCAGGCGTTGACGGCGTTGGTGACTGCTTCCGAGGTCAACAGCAGGGCCGGGTCCGTGAGTTCGGGGTGGTCGGATGTGGCGAGGAGGGTGCGGACCGTTTCGCGGGCGGTGCGGACCCAGGCGGGGTGGGGCGGGAAGACGAGGGAGACGTTGGTGGGGGGTGAGGGGGCGTCGACCATCGGGGGTGCTCCTTCAGCGTGGGGTGCCGCTCACGCGGTGACCAGGTCCGGATCCTCATTGCCAAGTGGCTTGAGGGCGGGGGTACTTCCGGGTGGCGCCGTTGCCTTCGACGGTAGGGAACCCGTTCTCAGAGTTGCAACCGTTTCCCTTTCGCTTCACCCTCGCGAGTGACTACCGAACTACCTTGTGACCCACGGGAGTTCAGCTGTGCAGACTGCCCGGAGGAGGTCACTCATGCCACCCAGGAACAACCCCAGCGAGCGTCAGCGGCGGCTCGGGCTGGAACTCCGCAAGCTGCGCAACCGTGCCGGACTGTCCGGTGACCGGGCCGGCGAACTGCTCGACGCCGACCGCACCCGGATCAGCAACATCGAGGCGGGTCGCATCGACGTATCCCGCAACCGGCTCTACAAGCTGCTGCGCGAATACGGCTGCCCGCCCGGCCCTCTGTTCGACGGGATCATGGCGATGGCCCAGGAGAGCGGCAAGGGGTGGTGGGACGAGTTCAACGACACCATCGGCCCTGCGGCCCGGAACCTGGCCGAGCTGGAATCCCGGTCGACAGTGCTGCGCACCCACAACCCCCTCGTAATCCCTGGGATGTTGCAGACCGACGAGTACGCCCGAGCCGTACTGGCCGCCACCGAGTCAGCCCCTCAACACGCCGACCGTTACGCCGAGTTCCGCCTGGCCCGTCAGCGCGTACTGACCGGCCCCGCACCCGTCACGTACCGCGCCGTCATCCACGAGTCCGCACTCCACACACGGGTGGGCGGCCCTGCCGTCATGCGCAGGCAACTGGTCCGGCTGATGGAGGTCTCCCGGCTGCCCCACGTGACCGTTCAGGTCTATCCGTTCGAAGCCGGCGTCTACTCCGCGCACACCCGCTCCTTCGTCCTCTTCGGCGGCGGGGCCCTCGAACTCGACACGGTCTACCTGGAGCATCCGACCACCTCCCTCTTCCTGCGGGATGGAGAGCAACTCGACGAGTACGCCAAGATGTTCGAGCGACTCTCGGAGCTGGCGCTGGCGCCGGTCGACCCGGAATCGGCGCCGGAGTCGCACGAGTCACGCGACTCGCTGAGCCTGATCCAGCACGTCATGTACGCCCTGTGAGAGGACCCGCCATGCCCCACCTCGTCTGGCAGAAGTCGTCGTTCAGCACCGGCGGCGAGGGCGAGTGCGTGGAGCTGGCGGCAGAGGAGACCGGCCCCCACATCCACCTCCGCGAGAGCGACCGGCCCCACCACATCGCCACGCTCCCGCCCCACACCCTCGCCGCCCTCCTGCACGCGGTGAAGTCCCTCCCTGCCTTGCCAAGTCCGTGACGGTCACCTTGGACCAGGAGCCGATCACCGTCGAGCAGTTCGTCACGGTCACCCGGCACGCGCGGTGATGGAGCGCTTCCTCAACGAGAACCGCCTCGTCTACAGCGTCACCACCGGCTTGGACGACAACGTCACGACGGTGATCGATCCAGCCGACGCCGAGCAGTTTCAGCGCAAAATCGTGCGCTCGCACGCCGGCTGCACCGAACCCGTACGTCTGACCGGCCACACCTTCACCATCGGCACCACAACCGGTGAGGCGCTGCGCTCCTACTCCACCTCCGGCGAGCCCACGGGCAGCCTGCTCACCGCGTGCGACGACCGCCGCGCCTCCCGCCGCCCGGCCTGCTCTCGCCGCTACGCCGGCGACACCCACCGCCTCATCCGTGCGTGCCTGTCCGGCGGCAAGAACGTCCCCGACACCGTCCACCCACCCCAGCGTCTTCGCCGCTCTCACCGCCCCCCTCCACAACCGCCCCACCGAAATCGGCATCGGCGGCATCCGTCCCTGTCAATGCCGCAAACTCCACGACCCCGCTGACCCGCTGCCGGGTACACCACTGAATCCGGCAACGTACGACTACGCGAGGGCGGTGTTGTTCAACGCCCACGCCTCCGCGCTGTGGGCCCGCTTCACCACCTAGCTGCGCCGGGAAATCGCCGCCTTCGGAACCCGACGCCGAACTGACCGATCAGGCCGTGTCCGCTGAAATGGTTTCGGCGCTTCCTGCTGCCGAGGACTGACTCTACGGAACAGCACTGTCCGATTCATCGCCGCATTCGTGATAGACGTACTGATCGATGTCGAGCGATGCCCTGGCCGTACTCATCCAGGCCAGCAGGTCGGTCCCCAGGAAGATGCCTTTCTGCTGTGGGTCGTCGAGATCTCTGATCTCCTGAACGATCTCCAGAGAGACAACGGCCTCCCCGGAGTCGGCGAGTCGCCCGAGGGCACCGGCAAGATCCCGCCCCCACCCGACGACCACCGGCTCCAGATCCTCTGGCCTCGCGCAGCCTTCCGCCGCCCCGACGCGTCGGATCCAGGTCGCGTGCGACCGAGGAGGCGACTGCGGGTGCTTGCGACTTCCAATCGATGCCGACTCGTCGGGCTCCGCTCCAAGTCTCTTGGAGATTTCCTCCGGCTGCAAAGACTCGCTGACCACCCTGAGATACATGCGAAATGCGCTCATGGCACGTACCTGTAATTCGTCGGAACCAAGATTTTTCCATCCTTGCTTACGAGGATGATCCTGCTGTCGCCATCGCGCATCGCATCGAATCTCGACACATTGTTCTTTCCAACCCAGTCGGCCTTGAACCCGTGCGGGTCCTCATCGACACTCTTGAGGGCCTTCTCAAGCTGCTTCTCCCTGATCTTGACCAACGAGCCGCGATCGATGGCCTCCGCCTCAGGAACTGCTCCGGACATAAAGTCACACGAAGTGTTGTGAACCAGGACCGGAGTCTGACCCGCCAGCACATAGTACGTATGCAGTTGCTGAACGGTGAGGTTCCATCGGTCGGCGGTGCCTGGTGTGGGCCGGGCGGCAAGGACGAACGCATGGTTGTCCGTGGCCGTGTTGAGAGCGTCGCCCTTGCGGAGTTTGCCCGCGGGCACCCACCTGTGGGTGCTGTCGTCCCAGAAGGGGTGGTTGGCGGTGGTGTGGAGGGTGGCGGTGTGGCCGTCCTCGGTGCGGATGGTGACGTCCACCAGGTCGTGGTCGTGGTTGATCCACACGTGTTGGACCGTGCGCGCGCCTTGATGCTTGCCGGTCTTGGGGTCGGCCGCCTCGACCTTGTCGCCGGCCTTGATCTTGCCGATGGGTTTGGTTTTGCCGTCCTCCATGAGGACCGGCGTTTCCGGAGCAAAGCTGCAGGGTTCGTCCCTGACTTGTTCTTCTCCCCCTTCTCCTCCCCCTTCTCCTTCTCGGGTCAGCCCTTCGCCGGCCAGTGCTCCGGTGGCCAGGTCGCCGAGGGATTGGCACAGGCTGGACGCCTCGCAGGGATTGATGGAGATGTCCTTGACGGCTGACCAGTTGTCGTAGTGGTCCCGGAAGCCCTGGCACGCGCTCGTCCATTGCAGATCATCGCCGCACCGGTCCCGGAGAAACACCTCGACGTTCATCTCGTAGGACAGGTCCGAGCGGTACGACCCCCAGTTGACCATCTGGTTGACCGACGGGTACGGGTGGGCGGTGTTGAATTCCTTCAGGAGTTTCTTCGACGGAAGGGCGGGGTCCTTGCTCGTCGTGCCGCCCGCGCGGCTGCCGTCGGGGTTCCTGTTGCTGCCCCCGGTGGAAGTGCTGGGGCCGTGCGGCTGGCCGTCGGCGCTACAGAAGGGCGGGCACTGCTTGTTCCCGCCGTCGCTGCTCGACGCGCTCCCGCCACCGTCCCCCTCAAGCATGAGGCCGGTGGGATCGCTGTTGGAGACCGGGTTGTTGTCGGCGTAGGTGTAGCCGTTGAGGGACTGGGCGTCCGACGTCGACAGGACCGGGTCGACGCTGAGGAAGCGGCCGGTGGTCGGGTCGTACTCTCGGGCGCCGATCTGGGTCAGGCCCGTCGTGGCGTCGGTGGTGGCGCCCAGGAACGCCTTGTCGTCCGGCCAGGTGCCCGTGCCGCCCGAGCGCGGGGCGCCGAACGGGGTCAGGTAGCGCTTGGTGACCGCCTGGGTCGTCGCGTCGACGGTCAGGCTGCTGGTGCCGTGCTGGTCGCCGACGAGCCAACTCAGGGTCTGGGTACCGGACTTGTTGGTGCGCAGGGCGACGGTCTGGCCGTCGGCGCTGTAGTACCGCTGCGCCCAGTACTTGGCCGTCGACGTGGACGTGTCGAGGTGGACCTCGGTGCCGTCGTCCAGGTAGAGGACGCTCTCGCCGCTCGCGTTGCGGCGGATCAGCAGGGTGCCGTCGGCGTCGTAGATCTGGCTGGTGGTGCTCTTGGTGGTGCCGGTGCTGGACTTCTCGGTGAGGGTGTCGAGTTGGCCCTCGGGGGTCCAGGTGAGGCCCTGGGTGTCGGTGCCGTTGGGGCGGGTCGTGGTGTCGCCGGTGGCGTCGTAGACGTAGGTGGCGGTGACACCCGCGCAGGCGGACAGCGTGGTGGCGGTCAGCGCGTGGGGATGGGTGGCGTTGCCGTAGCAGTAGTTCTTGGTGCTGTCGCCGGTTGACGTGTGGGTCTTCTCCGTCGAGCGCAGGCCGTTGTCCGTGTAGCTGTACGAGGTCCAGTAGGGGGATGCGCCGCCGAGGTTCGCAGTGGTGCGGCCGGTGGCCGAGCAGTCGGCCGTGGCGGGGGTCCAGGCCTCGGTCAGGCGTTGGTGGCCGTCGTAGGTGAAGCACTCGTAGTCGGCCGCGGTGGTGCCGCCGAGGGTGGTGGGGTCGGTGACGGAGGTGACGTCGCCCGCGTCGTCGTAGGCGTAATTCAGTTCCTGGAGTTCGTAGTTGTGGGTCTGGTCGGTGACGGCCGACTGCTTGAGGCGGTCGGTGCCCTCCTCCCAGATGTTGGTGATGTAGGCCTTCTTCGTGCCGGCCGCCGCGGAGGTGCCCAGGGTGAACTGGTCGATCTGGCCGATGGCGGAGTAACCGGCCCCGAGGAGGTAGCTGCTGGTGCCGCTGACCGCGGTGGGCAGGCCGACCTCGTCGTAGTCGGTGCTGACGGTCTCCGCGGCCAGGCCGCCGGCGGCGGGTTCTGAGATGTACTGCTGGGTTCCGCTGAGGTTGTAGTGCGTCGAGACACTCGTCGTGGCCGCGATCGCTCCCGCACTGACCATCGGGTCGTTGGACGGCAGGACGAGTTGCGTGGTCGTGGGCCGGTCCAGGGTGTCGTAAGCGGTGACCTTCTTGGTGTAGGCCGTCCCGGACAGCCCGCCCACATAGCTGGTCGCCGAGTCCAACTGGCCCTTGAGCAGGGTGTCGTAGGCCCAGTGGGCGAGCTTGTTCGCGTCGGTCTTCGACGTCTGCCACTCGTCGGTCTTGCGGCCCAGTACGTCATAGCCGTACAGGAGCGTCGAGTTGCGCGCGTCGGTGGTGGTCGCGACCTGGTCCAGGTCCGTGTACGAGGTGGTGGTCTTCCCCTCGTCCGGGTCCGTCGCCGTGAGCTGGCGGCCGAACAGGTCATAGGTGTATGTCCACTTGGCGCTGTCCGGGCCAGTGACGGTGTCGGGCTTGCCGTCGCGGGTGTAGCCGTACTTCGTCTTGGTGGAGGCGGCGCCGACGCCCGCGCCGTAGTCGGTGTCGGCCGGGTCGGTGCCCGCGTAGTCACGGCGCTCGGTGGTGCGGCCGAAGACGTCGGTGACGGTGCGCGCGGCGGAACCGCCCGCCGCGGCGGTGGTGGCGGTGGAGTCACCGGTGTAACTGGTGGTCGTGGACCACTTCTTGGCACCGTAGACATACAGCGTTCTGGTGGTCGCGCGCTCGGCTCCGTCGAAGACGGTGTCGCTCTGCTTGGGCGCGCCGCCGGACACGGCCTGCGCGTACCCGCCGTTGGGGGTGGCTCCGGAGTCGAAGAGGTCGGCGTAGGTCTCGTAGGCCAGGCCTCGGGTGTCGTAGCGGGTGTCCGTCAGCAACCGGCCGCCGTTCGCGGACGGGGTCTGGGTCTGGAGCGGTCGCAGCAGCGAGTCGTAGATCGTGTAGCTGGTGTTGTAGACGCCGTCGCCGCGGATGGACGAGGTGGAGGCCCATGGTGCGGCGCTGTTGGTGACGGAGTAGGCGTACGTGTAGTTGGGGCCGTACTCGTCGGCGCGGGAGCGGTTGGGCAGCCAGACGGCCGTCACCCGGCCCAGGGCGTCATAGGTCGACTCGGTCAGTTTGAGGTTGACGTCGTAGGACTGGAGCGTCGCACCGGTCGCGTAGTCCAGGTAGCTGATGCTCTTCTGGCTCTTGGCGTTGGTGGTCGTGGTCTTGGTGAGCGGGCCCGTCGTCGTCGGGGTGTAGGCGGTGGTCGTCACGTCGCCCAGCGCGTCCGTCGCGGTCAGCGGGCGGCCCAGGGTGTCGTACGTGCCCTTGGTGACCGTCTGCCAGGAGGTCGGGTACCGCTCGCCACTGGTGACCGTCGCCGGGTAGGCGGAAGCGCGGCCGGTCCAGGTGATGTCGCCCAGGGTCGGTGTCTGCGAGGCCGTCCAGGCCGTCGCGGCGGTGGTGTCGTAGACCATGGCCGTGTCGGAGAGCACGTCCCCGCGGCTGGCGGACGAGGTGGGCAGGCTCAGATCGGCCTCGGCGGTGGTGCAGGCGCGGCCGACCACCCGGGTGCGGGAGACCAGGGCATTGATGCCGAGGGTGTCGTTGCGGGCGTACCAGGTCCGGGTGCAGGTCTCGTCGCCCGTGACGGCCGTGTCGCCCGCGTCGTAGACCGCGCTGGGCATGCCGTAGTCGTCGTACGAGGTCGTCGTGGAGCGGGTCCGCCAAGCGGCTGCGGCCGTCAGGTAGGTCGAGGTCTGGGTCCGGTAGGTGCGGATGAAGTAGGCCTCGATATGGGCGTACGACTTCTGCTGGCTGGCGGTCAGTTGGGACCCGGGGTCGTTGACCGTGACGGCCACGGGGGTCGAGCCGTTGTAGGTGATCTGTTCGCGGGTGAAGCCCGAGAAGCGGTCGCTGTCGGTCTGGTCGGGGACGGTCAGGCCGGTGAAGCCGACGCCCGGGACGGAGACCGAGCGGGTCGTGCCGTTCTTCTGTTTGTCGCCGTCCATGCCCTGGAGGTAGACGGACACGGTCTTGGACTGGGTGCCGCCGGCCGCGCCCTTGATGGAGGTGACCGTGCGGTAGCCGCGCCAGTCGGACCAGGTGCGCTCGTCGGCCGGAGTGAACGGGTCGTCGGAGTGGTGCCAGGCCGGGCCCGCGTAGCTGTAGTGGTTCTCCGTGGTCAGGCCGTGCCCGGTGGGGTCGGAGGTGATGACGTCCAGCACGCGGTACTTGTTGAACCAGTCCAGGGTGGCTTCGGTGGCGCCGTTCTTGTGCCAGTAGATCGGGTAACAGCTCATCGTGTCGTTGTCCTCGGACGACGGCATGTTCGAGCCCGCCACGCACTCCGGGTCGGAGAGCGTCACGTTGGTGATCGCGCCGGTCTCGGACGTGATCATCGTGATACGGGGCCGGTTCAGCGGCAGGACGTCGTCGTCCTGCGCGTCGACCCGGTTGGGCCGCATCTGGTACTGGAAGGTCACCGGGTCCAGGACGATCGCGGTGCCGTTCCTCCCGGTGTGCCGGACGCTCGACAGGGTGAGGGTCTTGTCGGCGCCCTTCCCGATGTCACCGGGATCCAGGAAGGTCTGGGCGAGCGCCCAGGAGTCAACTGGCGTGTAACGACTGTCAGTTGCCGACCAGGCGTCGGTCTCGACACTGGTCAGCCGCTTGCGGGTGAAGAACGACGGGCCGCTCGCGTCGCAGTCCGCTCCGGACGCGCAGATGGCGTCGAAGGGTACGTCGGGCCAGCTGGACGCCGTCGAGGACGTCAGCGAGGAGCAGTCGGACGCGGTGCACCGCTCGTCGTAGTCGAAGGTGACCTCGTCCGAGGCGGTGCCGGTGAACAGTGTGTCCTTGTTCTGGCCGTAGAGGATCTTGCTGAGGTAACCGCCCCGCGTGTACTGGGCGGTGCCGGTGGTCGCGCCGTTCTTGGCGTAGTAGTTGGTCTCGGGCGTGTACCAGAACGTCATCGCGTTGCCGTGCGGGTCGAAGACGTAGTCCAGGTTCCAGCGCCAGGCCTGGTTCAGCGCGCGACCGGAGAACGAGGTTCCGTCGGCATATCCCGGCTCACCGGAGTCGTCCCCGAACACCGGTACCGTCCATACCGAGTTGGTGCGCTGGGTGCCCGCGCCGTCCAGCTTGTTCTTGCCGAAGACGTACTGCGTGCCGTCGCCCGTGGTGACCGTCCAGTACTCGCCCGCGCCGTCGACACCGGCGTCGCCCTCGTCGCCGTTGTCGGCACCGACGCTGTGGGTGACCGTGGAGGCGTCGTCGTCCTTGAGATGCCAGACGCCCTTGGTGTCGTCCTTGACCAGCTCGGTCGACTTGCCGTTCAGCACCAGCGAGGCGTTGTCGTACTTCCAGCACGCGTCGTACTTGCCGTCCTGGCCGTCGTCGTCGCACGAGCCGTAGGACCGCTCGACATAGGAGGACCCCACGTCCTCAAAGCCCTCACCGACCTGCGTCCCCTGATTGTTCGTCGACGCCGTCCTGCCGTCCACGCTCCCCGAGTCGTACGACAGCGAGAGGTCGGGGGCCGGGCCCGCGGCGGACGGCGGAGTGGTCATGGGATACGACCAGGAGAACGCGCCCGACGCGCTGCCCGCCTCCCAACTGGACGACGCCGAAAGCTTGCTGGCCGCGTAATTGCCGGAGCCCGAGGCCGATTCCCCAGTGGCGGCGGTCGCAGCCAGCACGGTCGCCGAGGCAGTCGTGGCGGCGGCCGACAGGGAGGCCTGCGAGGTCCGGCCCGTGTCACCGGCCTCTCCCAGACCGACCTTTGCCGTCAGGGTCTGTCCGCCGGTGTCGTTGCGCGAGTCGAGCGGGGTCTGGATCCGGCAGGCGGCCTTCCGCGGAGTGGTCAGCGCGCACGCGGGGAGTCGGACCAGGCGCAGCCGGCCCGCCCAGTCACCGCCGTAGGCCGCCGCGAACTCCGAGTAGTCGACGGTCAGTTGGGCGGAACCGGGGTCGGTGGCCGAAGCGGTCAGCAGCACGCCCTTGACGCCGGCGTCCTTCGCCTGCCGCTGCCCGAGGACCCGCACCTGGACCTGGCCGGTCGCGGTGCCGGTCCCCTTGGCCGGGGCGACCGTGACCGGGAGTCCGCCAGCCGTCAGCTTCGTCGTCGTGCCCCGCGCGGGGATCTGTCCGGTCGTGGTGGCGGCGGTGGGCCAGGCGATGTGCTGTGGAGTGCGTGCCCGCTTCGCCTGGGCCGCGTTGACCGCCTTGGCTCTCGCGACCTGGGCGCGGGCCTGCTTCGCACCCAGGTCGGTGCGCGTCCGTACCTTGTCGACCCGCTGCGCGGGCACAACAGGCTTGCCCAGACCGCCGGTTGCGGCCTCGGCCGCCGGAACTCCCAGGCCCAGCGAGGCGACCAGGGTCATCGACAGCGCGGCGACCACCGGGGTCCGGCCGAGACGGCCGTCCCGCCCCGGTGCCTGGGCACGCCGTGCCTGCGCACGCCGTGGCGTCAACACACCACGGAGCAGGGTGCTGCGGATCCAGCGGGCTTTCATGCCGGAACTCATGACGGGACCTCCATGCGAGCAAGCCGAATGGGACGACACATGCCGGGTACGCGTCCCGGGACCGCCGTGCGGGTCACCCATGGACGCCAAATCACTTGAGAACAAAGGGACTTGAGAGAGGTCAGTCCCCGACGGTGTCGATGATCTGCTGCTGGCCCGCCATGGCACCGGCCCAGAGCCGGATGTCGGTGATCTTCCCTGGCAGGTAGTGGGCCCAGGCCCCGCCGACGTATCCCTTACCAGCCGCGAAGACGTCGGATCCGGCTACGGCGGTGTAGGGATGGGTGGTGTCGGCGTCGTTCTCGTCGGGGCCGAGATAGAAGTGGATCGTGCCGGACGGGGCGTCGTACGTGCCGGTCATCCGTACCGGGCTGCCGAGTTCGGCGTTCTCGTCCGAGACCACGCCGGTGAAACTCTGGTCGGCGTTCTGTCGGCCGAAGTACCACTTGCCGACCGGGACCGCCGCTCCGGTGTCCGGATCGGTGCCGAACCTGGTCAACTGGTACCAGAAGCCCCAGGCGGAGCCGTCCGGACCGCGTTGACCGGCGACCTGGGCCGTGTAGCCGACAGGCTTGGTCAGCAGGGCGGCGCTGTCCACGTCCACCAAGGTGGTGGCGGTGAAGGAGGCGGTGTCGTCCAGCACCGGCCCGGGCGCGGTGGCCGCGCCGTCCGTTCCGTTCAGGACGATGCCCTCGCCGTCGAGGGAGGCCCCGCCGGACAGGGTGAGGGTGCGGCCGTAGCCGGAGGTGGAGTCAGCCAGTGTGGTGCCGGTGGCACCGTCCGGGTCCCACGCACCCATCAACTCGACGTCCGTCGTGCCGTCGGAGTTGAGCAGACCGTCCTCGGTGGCGATCTCGTCGTCCGTCAAGTCCCGCTGCCAGACGGCTACTTCATCGATCCGGCCGTGCCAGTAGTTCACATAGCTGGGCGTGACCGCACTGAAGTTGGCCCGGCCGAACTGCAGGGTGCCGTCGGCGGCGGTGGCGTTCGAGGTGGCGGGCAGTTGTACCGGCAGGCCCTGGGCACGGCCGTTGACGTACAGGGAGATGGTGCGCAGGTCGGAGTCGTAGACGCCGGTCAGGTGCGTCCACGTCCTCAGCGGCACGCCCGACGCGTCGGCGTTGGCGCCCGCGAACTTGCGCACGGTGCCCTCGTACCAGTTCCACAGGAACACCCAGCGCTGGACGCCCGGCGAGTAGTACAGCGCGAACCCGGAGCCGTCGCTGCCGGTTTCCGACAGGACCGTACGGTAGTCGGAGGTGTCCGACAGGTAGGCCCAGGCCGAGACGGTGAACGACGACTGGGTGTTGATCACCGGAGCGGCGGTGGCCGCGTATCCGGACTGGCGGGTGGTGTCGGACGTGTCGTTCAGGAACAGGGAGCGGTCGCCGTCGCCTCTGCGGGCCAGCGAGGACCAGCCGGAGCCGGTGTTGTACAGCGTGGCCGGGTGCCGTGTTCCCGCCGTCGCCGTGTCCGCGGCGGTGGTCGCGCCGGAGCCCGGGGCCGAGTCGTCGAAGCGCCAGCGGCCGACCTCCGGGTTGCCCTCCGCGACGTTGAACTTCAGGAACGCCGACCGGCCCGGCCGTCCGGCGCCGTCGATCCCCTCGACCTCCAGGTACTGGGTGCCCGCCAGCCGGGGTGTGACGGAGACGGTGACGGTGTTGCCGGTGGTGGTCGTCGTCCAGACGTTGCTGCTCGCGAGCTTGTACCGGTAGGCGGTGTCGGTGTCACCGGCGGCCGGCGCGAAGGTGAACTTGGCCGCCGTGCCCGGTCCGCCGACGGGATCGCACACGTCGGTGTCCGTGCAGTCGACGTAGGGGCTCGCGACGGTGACCGTGGGTGGCAGCGGTCCGCTGGTGTCCACCGTGAAGTAGCACCAGTCCTGGGTGGTCACCGTGCTGTGCGAGTCCAGATAGCTGTCGCCGCTGTCGTAGAAGGAACGGGTGGACGCCGCCATCCGGTACAACGGCCCCTGGGACAGCGATATCGGTGACTCGTAGGTGAGCACACTGCCGTTGCCGGCATAGCCGCTGGTGGGCCGGATCGGCTCGGTCACCAGGGTCCAGGTGCCGTCGCTGTTCTGCTGCTGCACGAAGAAGTGCGCCCGCAGGCTCGCGCCGCTGGCACCGCCCGCAGCCGTCCGCACCGTCGCGCTCAGGTAGGGCTTGACCAGGCCGATCACATCCGGGTCTGTACTGCTCCCGCAGGTGACGACGTTCTTCTGCACGATGCCGGTCTTGGTCGGCACGGCGGGCAGCCCCACATAGGTCACCGACAGCACCGCGTCGTCCCGGAACCTCTTCCAGGCGCTGGTGTCCGTCTCGTCCTGGGCCTTCACCAACAGCGTCAGCTTGGAGAACCCGCCCGCCGCGAAGGCCGTGGCAGCCGCCGTCAGCTTCGAACCGGTGAACTCGATCGGAGCCGCCGGCTGCGAGGGGTCGCACAGGGAGCCCCGGCCCGCCGTGATGTTGCGGGTCGCCATCGTCCCCAGGTTGTTGGGGCGGGTGGCCCAGGTGGTGGCCGAGGAGATGTTGGTGGTGCGCTCCAGCTCGACCCAGCGCGCGTCGCAGGTGAACGACCAGCTCTCGGTGGCCCGGAACGTCGCGGACAGCACCCTCTTGCCCGCCAGACCGCTCGGCGAGAACTGGAAGTACAGCCGCTCGGTGTAGCCGGGACCGCAGTAGTAGCCGTCCCAGGAGCCGCAGTGGCCGGTGCCCTTGCCCTCGTTGTCGCTGCCGTTGCTCCAGTTGTAGTCGGAGACACCGTCCGAGCGGAGGTAGGTGTGGCTCGCCTGGTCCAGGCCGACGCTGGGGTCGATGTAGACCGGGAACGCGCCGCTGTCGGTGTTGCCGAGCAGGCTCGCGTCCGGCACCACGGCCAGCGAGTCGGACCCGACCTGCACCGGGAGTACGGCCGAGGCGTCACCGTCGCCGGGTCCTGCCGTGCCGCCGTCGTCCTGCGTGCCGGTGGATGGGTCGGTGGTGTCCGACGGAGACGGGGTCGGGTCGGTGGTGTCCGACGAAGACGAGGTGGCGGCCGACGAAGACGGGCTGGTGCCCGACGAAGCCGAGTCCGAAGTGATGTCCGACGAGGACGAGGTGGCGGCCGTCGTGACCGCGGCCGTCCGCTCCAGCTGGGTGCCCGTGCCCTCGGTGGCGTCCGCACCCCGCGAGTCCCACATCAGCGCGGGCGGAGCCGTGAACACCGGGCGCGCGTCGCCGTCCACGGCGGTCAACCCGCCGCCGCTCGTCGGCGCGACCGTCAGCCCGTCCGACCGCAGGGAGAAGGCGACCTTCTTCAGCGCGGGGTCGGCGGCCGCCGCGGGGGTCTTCACGATCAGCAGTTCGCGGAAGCCCTCGGTCGTCGCCGTCATCCGCAGGTCGACACCCGGGAGTACGTCGGCGTAGACCGCGCTCGCACCGTCCAGCGTGGGCTCGGGCAGCGTGCCCGGCCACCCCAGCCGCAACGACTTGCCGCTCCGGGTGATGTCCACCAGCCCCGAGCCGTCACCGCCACCGGAGAACGCCAGACCGACCACCGCGGCCTTCGGACCGACCGTCCCGTCGGCCCGTACCACGAGCGTCGGGTCGGGAGCCGTCCACGACCCGTCGCTCCGCCGCGCCCGCACGGGCACGGTCGACTGGTCCTTGGTGAACGTCGTGCCGTCCGGATTGGCGTACGTCGTCTCGTACTCGGTGCGGTCGTCGGTGACCTCCACCGGAGCACCGGCCGCCGCGGCCTTCTGCGAGGCAGCCGCCTCGGCGGAGAGAGCCGAAAGCGGCTTCGTGGCGCTGGAACCCGCGGCCCGCGCGTCGGCCATCGCCGGATTCATGGCAGCCGCCACAACCGGTTGAATCAATAGAACAACTGCGGCCAGCCACGCCGTGCGTGCCGTCCGCACACGTCTGTCCCCGGACTCCCTCACAACCCACCCCCGTGGTTTTGACACATCCATCACAAACACTTGGCGATCGAGAAGCCTGGCAGGGCGGTTCCGATCGATGTACAAGGAATCTTCCAAGTTCGGGCAATGTGCCACCCGCACTTGGGCAAAGCATCCGTTCGTTCATCTCAAGGCCAACTCGGGAACCCGGAACCATCACCTCCCTTGCCAGGTCCTACATGAAGTGATTCATTAGCCACGCAAGTGAATGGATGCACATCAAGCGCGGGGAGATGTCCGTGACCGCTGTCACCTTGGGCGAGGAACCGATCACCGTCGAACAGTTCGTCGCGGTCGCCCGCCACGGCGCGCGAGTCGAGTTCGACGCGACCTACGTCGACCGCGTGCGCAAGTCCCGCGCCCTGGTCGAACGCTTCCTCGCCGAGAACCGCCTCGTCTACGGCGTCACCACCGGCTTCGGCGACAACGTCACCGAGGTCATCGACCCGGCCGACGCCGAGCAGTTGCAGCGCAACATAGTCCGCTCGCACGCCGTCTCCGTGGGCGAACCCCTGCCCACCGAGATAGTCCGAGCCATCGCCCTCATGGAACTGATCGGCCTCGGCGAGGGCTACTCCGGCATCCGCTTCGAGACCCTCGAACTGATCCGCCGCATGCTCAACGCCGGCGTCACCCCGCACGTCCCCGGCGAGGGCTCGGTCGGTTACCTCGCCCCCGAGGCCCACATGGCCCTCGTACTCCTGGGCGAGGGCAGGGCGACGTACGACGGCCAACTCCTCCCCGGCGCAGAGGCGTTGGCCCGTATCGGCGCCGAACCCACCCGGCTCGCCTGCAAGGAGGGCCTCTCACTGACGAACGGCACACACTCGGTCACCGCGATAGCCGTGCTGGCCGCCCACGACGCCGCCCTCGCGGCAACCACCGCCGACATCGCCGCGAGCCTGTCGGTACAGGCGCTCAAGGGCACGGTCCGCGCCTACGACGCCCGGTTGCAGCAGCGCAAACGCCACCCCGAGCAGGCCGCGGTCGCGGAGAACCTACGGCGGCTCACCGCATCCAGCGCGATAAGCACCGAGTTCCTCGACCACCGCCTCCAGGACAGCCTCTCCCTACGCGCCGTCCCGCAGATCCACGGCGGCGCGAAGCGGGCACTCGCACAGGCGCGGGAAGTCATCGTCGAGGAACTGCACTCCGTGGGCGACAACCCGGTCATCCACCCCGAGGGCGAGGACGGGGTGGCGTTGAGCGGCGCGAACTGCGACAGCACCTACGTCGGCATCCAGGCCGACACCATGGTCAACGCGATGACAGTCCTCGCCAAGGTCTCCGAACGCCGCACCGACCGCATGGTCAACAGCAACTTCAGCGAACTGCCCGCCTTCCTGGCCCCTCAACCCGGCCTCAACAGCGGCTACATGATCGCCCAGTACACGGCCGCCGCCCTGACCATGGAACTGCGCGGCATGGCGGTCCCGGCATCGGCCGACACCATCACCACCTCCGCCAACCAGGAAGACGCCGTCAGCAACGCCTACTTGGCAACCCTGAAGGCCTACCGCGCGGCCCACAAACTCGCCTACGTCATCGCCATCGAGCTGATGTGCGCGACCCAGGCCCTCGACCTCCTCGCACCACTCACCCCCTCCCCCGCTGCGGAGGCCCTGCGGGCGAAGATCCGGGAGGCCGTACCCACCGTCGACGAGGACCGGGTCTTCCACACCGACATCGAGCACATCGCCGAACTCGTGCGGAACGGGGAGGCGTTGCGGGTGGTCGAGGGTGTGGTGGGGGCGCTGCACCGCTGAGGCCGGATATGGGTCACGGCGCCCGTAAGCAGGTGCCCGGCACCAACTACACCGCGACGAGCCGCACCCGATCCCCGCACAGCTTCGCCATGTCGTCGATGTCCGAGGTGAGTATGACCACCGGGCGGTGCTGTCGAAGCGCCATCTCGGCCACCACGGCGTCGATCGCGTACTTGTGACCGTGCAGACCGGCATCGACCAGCAGGGCTGACGCGGCCTTTGCCCCCTCGTCACCGACCGGCACGATACGCATGCCCGACAACACCCAGGCAAGCCGCGCCCGGTCCGTCCGCCGGTGAACCGACTCGACGATGGTGAGGGCACTGATGGCGACTTCCATGCCCCGCTTGCGCGCCTCGGCGACAAGAGCGACGACGGGTTCGTGATCACCGACGAACTTGGACAGCCCTTCGCAGTCCAGGACCAGGGTTCCCTCGTGGCTCAGCCTGCTGGGGGCCACTGCCCCTCCTCGGCGAACACCTCGTCGAAGACACGGCGTGCCTGCTCCTGCTCCTGCTCTGAGACCGGCCCGTGGCGCTGCTCGTAGTCGGCCAGGTATTCATCCAGGATCCGACCACGCAACTCGCGTTCCACCGCCTCGGTGATGAACGCGGAGAACTCCCGCTTACCGACGCGCTGCCGGATCGCCTCGGCCGTCCCTTCCGGGAGGGACAGGCTGACCCTGGTGGCGGGCCCTTCGCCGACGCCGTACGGAGTCTCACTCATGCGGCTAGATTATCAAAGGAGTAGGAATCACGTCGCCCGCCAACCCACCTCATTCACAGCCACCCCTCAGACCCCCCGCAGCGACCTCTCAGCCCCGAGGCGTCTGATCAGTCCATACGGGGTGATTCGATCCCGGCGCGGACGGGAGGATGTCATGTTTTTCATCGTGTTGGTGCTGCTGGCCCTGATCGTCGGCGGCGCGGTCGCCTACGGCAAACGGCAGGCGGGCGGCGGGAGTTCGGGCTACGGGGCCGGGAGTTCGCAGCAGGTCTACGACGCTGATGCCGGCGCCGAGGCCACCCGCTGGGTGGAGCGGCTGGGCGGGAGTCTGTCCACGCTGGACGCGGGTGGGAACAGCACCGCCCGGCAGGCCCTCGCCGACGCGGCCGAGCGGCACCGTGCCGCCGAGGGGCAACTCGCCGTCGCCTACTCACCGATGCAGTACGGGCTGGTGACCCAGACCGCCATCGAGGGGCTGCACCACATCCGCACCGCCCGTAGCGCGCTGGGACTCGACCCGGGACCCGAGTTGCCCGCGCAGAGTGCCGGCGGTCAGGTCACGGTCGGCGGGCAGACGTACACCGCCTCGCCCCAACCCGGCGCCCATACGCCGTACTACTACCCCGGCGGGGTCGTCAACGGCCGTTCCATGCCCGGGGGTTGGTACACCACCCCATGGTGGAAGACCGCCCTTGTCGCGGGCGCCGCGGGAGTCGGCGGCATGCTGCTCGCGGACGCGCTCTTCGACGGTTTCCACCATCACGGGCCGGGCGGAGGGATGTTCGGCGGCTTTGGCGGGCCCGGGCCCGGGCCCGGGGGATTCTGACCAGTTGTCACTCGTAGCCGAGATTTTCCTCGGCGTGCAGGCGCCACCCGTCGGGCCGCTTGACCAGTGCGAAGGCCGTGCGCTCAAAAGCGTCGTAGTACCCGGAATCCGGGTCGTGGCCGCAGGTGAACCAGAGCGCCTCCACCCGTGCCGTGTCCGGGGTCTCGCTGACGACGGTCACCTCCTCCAGCGTGGACTCCGCGCCGAACGCATCGGTTTTCCCGGCGTTGTTCGCTTTGGCGTACTCGGCGCAAAAGTCGGCAGGGCTCCGGTAGAGCATCTGAACCTCTCACTCGGGTTCCAGGTCGGGCGAGCGACCGTCGATTCTACTCCCGGACCACCACCACGCCACCCGGCGGAACACTCACCGAACCTCCCAACACCCGCTCCCCGGAGAGGAGTTCGACCGCGTCGGTCGCGACCGGGATCTCGGCTCCCTGCCCCGCGTGATCGATGAGGAACAGATAGTCCGCGTCCGGCCCGCGCCGCGACACCGCCTCCACGCCCTCCGGTGTCACCCGTACCGGCTGCACGCCCGCCTCCCTGCGGATGAGGTCCAGGAGTCCCGCGAGGGTCGTCGGGTCGGGGCGGGTGGCCACGTACCAGGCCGTGCCCTCGCCGTAGGCGTTCCGCGTCACCGCCGGGATTCCGGTCAGCGGGCCCTCCGCGTACGACGTGATCGCCTCGGCGCCCGCCAGGGCGACCCGCTCCGACCACAGGGACGCCGTACCGCCGCCGCTGCTCAGCGCGAGCGACTCCCCGGGCAGCAACGGGAACAGTTCGTCCGTGCGGACGCCGAGCACTTCGCGGAACGCTCCGGGGTAACCCCCCAGCCGTACATGGCAGTTCTCGTCCACCGCCCCGCTGTGGAAGCCCACCGCCAGCGTGCCGCCGGACGACGCGAAGTCGGAGAGGTTGGCCGCGCCGGTGTCGTCCACCAGGTACAGGCTGGGGGCCAGGACCAGGCGGTACGGCGACAGGTCCGCGTCGGGGCGGACGAAGTCCACCGCGATGCCCGACCGCCACAACGGCTCGTACCAGGAGCGGACTTGGTCCAGGTAGCGGACCTTCTCGCTGGGCTGGGACGGGAGTTCCAGGGCCCAGCGGGCGTTCCAGTCCCAGACTACCGCGACCGACGCCGTGCTCGTGCTGCCCTGCACCTCCGCCAACGCCCGCAGGTCCGCGCCCAGTTGGACCACGTCCTGCCAGATCTGGCTGTCCGTGCCCGCGTGCGGCAGCATCGCCGAGTGCCACTGTTCGGCGCCCGCCTTCGCCGCCCGCCACTGGAAGTAGGCGATGCCGTCGGCGCCGTGCGCGACGTGGGCGAGCGCGTTGCGCCTCAACTCCCCCGCCGACTTCGCCCTGTTGACCGGCTGCCAGTTCACCGCGCCCGTGGAGTGTTCCATCAGCAGCCACGGGCGGCCGCCCGCGAGCGAGCGGACCAGGTCGCCGCTCATCGCGATGTCGATCTCCGACTCGGGGTCCGTGGAGCGGAGGTAGTGGTCGTTCGAGACGACGTCCAACTCCGGGGCCCAGCGCCAGTAGTCCAGCGCGTCGAAGTTGAACATCACCATGAAGTTGGTGGTGGCGGGCAGCGAAGGGGCCGACTCTCGCAGTACGTCCCGCTCCGCCTTGTACAGGGCCAGCAGCGCGTCGCTGCAGAAGCGGCGCCAGTCCAGCTGGTGGGTGGGGTTGGGGACCGCGCCCGTCGCGCGCGGCGGCAGGATCTCCGCCCAGTCGTAGTACCACTGGCTCCAAAAGGCCGTGCCCCAGGCGTCGTTGAGCGCCGGCAGGCTGTCGCCGTACTTCGCGCGCAGCCACACCCGGAACGCCTCGGCGCTCTCGTCGCAGTAGCAGGCCGGGTTGTGGCAGCCGTACTCGTTGTGGATGTGCCACATCGCGACCGCGGGGTGATCGGCGTAGCGGCGCGCCAGTTCGCCCGCGATGCGCAGGGCCGCCGTGCGGTACGCGGGGCTCGATGGGCAGAACGTCTGGCGGCTGCCGTACGACAGTCTCCGGCCGTCGCGGTCCACCGGCAGTGCCTCCGGGTGGGCGCGGAAGAACCAGGCCGGGGGTGCCGCCGTCGGGGTCGCCAAGTCGGCCTGGATGCCGTGCTGTTGGAGCAGGTCCAGGACCTTGTCCAGGAGGGTGAAGTCGTAGACGCCCTCGGCCGGTTCCAGCAGCGCCCACGAGAAGATGCCGACGCTGACCATGGTCACCCCGGCCTCTTGCATCAGGCGCATGTCCTCGGCCCAGACCTCCTCGGGCCACTGCTCGGGGTTGTAGTCGCCGCCGTAGGCAATGGTCATCGTGCAACTCCTGTCAGCAGGCGGCGAGTTGTCGCCACGCCCCACTGGTCGAGCGACAGCAGGCGGTCGCTCGACGCCATCAGGCCGCCGGTGGCCTCGACATGGGCGGCCCAGCGTTCGCGGGTCTCCACGGCCGGGCGGGCCATGAGGCAGTCGGGGTCGTTGGTCCAGAGGCGGCCGTGCTGCCACTGGCGGGCGAATCCCGTGAACTCGGCGGAGTCCTGGCCGGGTTGGGAGTGGTCGTCGGCCTCGGGGCGGCGGTGCGGTGCCGTGTCGGGGCTGATCCGCATCGCGTCGAACAGGCCGAGGGAGGGGAGGATCGGCGCTCCGCAGCCCAGGAGGTAGGCGTCGGGGCCGATCGCCTCGCGGATCAGGGCGATCCCGGCCCGGTAGGCCTCGATGGCGTCAACTCCCTTGTGGCGTACGCCGTCCAGGGCGCCGGCGTAGAGGAAGTCGGTCTTGAAGTAGTCGTAGCCCTCGGTGCGGAGGGTGGCGTAGACCTCGGTCAGCCAGGCCGCCGCGCCGGGGTGGGTGGGGTCCAGGACGCAGAGGTCGTGGCCCCAGTTGCGGCCGGCGTGGGCGAAGCCGCCGTCCGGGTCGCGGACCAGCCACTCGGGGTGTTCGGCGGCCAGGTCGCTGGCCGGGTCGACCAGGAAGGGGGCCGTCCAGATGCCCGGCCTGCGGCCACGCGCGCGGATGGTGTCGGCGATGGCGGCCCGGGAGCGGAAGCGGCCGGAGAGGGTCAGCCAGTCGCCCAGGGCCTTCTGGTAGCCGTCGTCGATCTGGACGACGTCGATCGGGAGGTCGAGGGTGTCCATCGCGCGCAGGTTCTCGTGGATGTCCTCCTCGGTGACGGCGGTGAAGTACTCGTACCAGGAGCACCAGACCGTGGGCGCGGGGCGGGGGGACGGCAGGGCCAGGCTGTCGGCCCAGTCCCCCAGGACGGACTGGACGGTGGTGCCCGTCCACTCCTTCACCGGACCGTCGGCGGCGAGCTCGGCCACCCCGTCCCGTACCGACAGCCGGATCGACGGGACCGATCCCGTGGGGTCGACCGCCGCCCACAGACGGGCCGGTGAGCCGTCGCCGGGGTCGAGGGCGAGCAGACCCTCACCCTGGAAGACATCGGCCGGGACGGTGGCGCCTGGGCGGTAGCAGACCGTCGCCCAGTTGGCGTTGGCCGGCCGGTGGGGCCGCGCCCCGAGGGGGTAGGCGCCGCTCGGGCTCCAGGACTGCCAGCCCTCCTCGTGGACCCGGGCGGTGCGCGGGTTCACGGGGACGGAGGCCAGCGCGGTGAAGGGGTGGTCGTGCACGGTGGTTCTCTTTCGACGGGAAGGGCCGAACCGGACTGGCGTCAGCCCTTGTTGGCGCCCAGCGTGAGACCGCTGACGAACTGGCGCTGGAGCGCGAAGTACACGATCAGGGTCGGGATCGCGGTGAGCAGGGCGCCGGCCGCGACCAGGTTGGGGTCGGTGAAGTACTGGCCGGAGAGGTTGTTCAGGGCGGAGGTGATCGGCATGTTCTCGCCGGTCGAGATCAGCACGATCGCCCAGAAGAAGTCGTTGTAGATCCAGATGGAGAGCAGGGTGCCCAGGGCCGCCATCGCCGGCTTGCACAGCGGCAGCACGATCTGCCAGTACTGGCGCCACACGGACGCGCCGTCCACGAGGGCCGCCTCGGTCAGCTCGTGCGGCAGCATCCGCATGTAGTTGCTGAGCACGAAGGCGCAGAAGCCGGACTGGAACGCCACATGGATGAGGACCAGGCCCAGCGCGGAGTCGTAGAGCTTGCCGCTCATCGTGATGCCGGGCAGGTCGATCAGCAGGTACAGGCGGTACAGCGGGGTGATGATGACCTGCTGGGGCAGCAGGTTGCCGGCCGTGAACACCAGCAGCAGGGCGATGTTCCACCGGAAGTCGAACCGGCTGACGTAGAACGCGACCATCGACGCCAGCAGCAGCGTGAGCAGCACGGCCGGGACCGCGATGATCACCGTGTTGACGAAGTAGTGCGTCATGTCGGACTGCTGGAACGCGTTCTTGAAGTTGTCGAAGTTCAGCGTGTCCGGCCAGGAGACATAGCCCTTGTTGCTGGTCTCCGAGTACGGGCGCAGGGCCGCGTAGACCGCCCACAGGAGCGGGGCGAGCCAGGCCAGCGAGGTGACGACGAGGAACGTGTGCAGCAGGACCCGGGCGGGGCGGAGCGGGGTGCGCTGCTTCACGCCGAGCGCGGCGGTGGGGGTGGTCATGCGCGCCGCTCCTTCCGGAAGGTCGCGATCAGGTACGGAATGATGACCGCGAGGGAGATGACCAGCAGGACGACGGCGATCGCCGACCCGTAACCGATCCGGCTGGACTCGCCGATGATGTTGTTGGTGATCAGGATCGACAGCAACTCGGTGCCCTGGGCGCCCTTGTTGAAGACGTAGACCAGGTCGAAGGCGCGCAGCGACTCGATGATGGTGACGACCAGGACGACCGTGTTGGTGGGGCGCAGCGTCGGGAAGATGACGTTCTTGAACGTCTGCCACTCGTTCGCGCCGTCCAGTGCGGAGGCCTCCCGCAGGGACGGGTCGACGCCCTTGAGGCCGGCCAGGTACAGGATCATCATGTAGCCGGCGTGCCGCCAGGAGGCGGCGATCAGGACGGCCCACAGGTTGAGCTTGGGGTCGCCGATCCAGTCGATGTAGTGGCCGGGCTTGTTGGCCCCGATGAGGCTGTTGATCAGGCCGGTGTCGGGGTTGTAGATCAGCTGCCAGACGAAGCCGGTGACCGCCAGGGACATGACGACCGGCAGGAAGAACGCGGTCTGGTAGACGCGGCTGAAGCGGATGTTCTTGTCCAGCTGCACGGCCAGGAACAGGCCGAAGGGCGTCGGCAGCAGGATGAGCACGACGAACCAGATGACGTTGTGCTCAAGGGCGGGCCAGAACTGCGGGTTGTCGGTGAACAACTGGCGGAAGTTGTCCAGCCCGACCCACTTGATCGAGTCGAAGCCGATGCCGTCCCAGCTGGTGAAGGCCAGGGCGATCGAGGCGAGGGCGGTGACCCAGACCAGGGCCACGTGCAGGACCGTCGGCACGCCCGCCATGAAGGCGAGCGTGATGCGGTCACGGCGGGTCAGCAGGCGCTTGGCGCCCTGCGGGACCCGCTTCTCGGCAGGCGCGGGGCCCGGAGGCGGAACGGCGTCCGCCTCCGGGCTCGTCGTAGTCGTCTCGGAGATCATGAGGAGGCGAAGATCGTCTTCTTCTGGCGCTCGATCGAGGACAGCAGACTGTCGACGCCCTTGGGGTTCTGGAGGAACTTCTGGAGTCCGGGCTGCATCACCGTCGAGGTGAAGTCCGGGCGGGAGTCACGGTCCATGAACTGGGTGAGGCTCTTGGCGGCGCCGATCATGTCGAACGCCTTCTTCTGAAGCGGCGAGTACGCGGCGGTGGAGGCCTTGCTGGAGGCGGCGACCACGCTCGGGTCGGTCTTGAGGTACAACTCCTCGGCGGCCGGGGTGCCCAGGTACTCCAGGAGCTTCACGACACCGTCGTGGTTCTTCGGGGCCTTGCTGACCATGAAGCCGTCGGTGGGCGCCTCGACGGTGTCCTGGCCGTACGCGGAGTTGATCTCCGGGAAGGCGAAGAAGTCGAGATCGTCGAGGTCGGCCTTGACGGTGAACTGCTGCGCCACGAAGGAACCCAGCAGGTACATGCCGGACTTCTTCGCCACGATGCCCTGGGCCGCGTCCTGCCAGGTGCGGCCCATGAAGCCGTCCTGGTGGTACGGGAGCAGCTCGGCCCAGTGGTCGAAGACCGCCTTGACCTTGGGGTCGGTCCACGCCTCGGTGCCCGCCATCAGGGACTTGTGGAAGTCGTAGCCGTTGAGGCGGAAGTTGATCTGGTCGAAGGTGCCCATCGCCGGCCAGGCGTCCTTGTCGCCGAAGGCGATCGGGACCAGGCCGTCGCTCTTCATCTTCTTGCAGAGGGCGACCAGTTCGTCCCAGGTGGTGGGGACGGTGTAGCCCTTCGCCGCGAAGAGGCTCTTGCGGTAGAAGATCGCCCACGGGTAGGTGGTGATCGGCACGAAGTAGTACTTGCCGTCCTCGCCCTTGCTGAGCTTCTTCATGGCGTCGGGGAAGTTGTCCCCGATCTTCGCCCACACGTCGTCGATGGGGGTGGCGAGCTTCTTGGCCGCGAAGAACTGCATCCGGTACCCGGCGAACCAGTTGAACACGTCGTCCGGGGTGCCCTGGAGGTAGGAGTTGATCTGCTCCTGGAAGGTGTTGTGGTCCTTCGTGTTGACCTTGACGGTAACGCCGGAGGTCTTCTTGAAGTCCGCGTAGACGCTCGCGAACGCCTTCTTCGGCACGGCGTCGGACGCGTTGGACCCGAGCGTCACGGTCTTCGAGTCGGACCCGCTGCCGCTGCTGCCACACGCGCTCAGCAGGGGTATACCGGCTCCGAGGACGGCGGCGCCGCCTATGCCGCGCAGGACGGAACGGCGGCTCGCGGCGGGGAGGGAGAAGTCGGGCATGAACGGCTCCTGACGGACAGGGTTCGGCCGGAATGCGCCACGCCCCAGGTCTTCGTAACCGACCAGAAACCAACGCGACCAAACACGGTGGCGTAATAACAGTCCCATGTCTGGTCATGCGTCAACACCCGCCGCCTTCATTTGTCGAAACGTAATCGACATGCCCCGGCAAGAGAAGCGGACGTACAGCCGAGTGGCCATACGTCCGCTGTGGGGCGACTGGGGCCACGGGAGGCGCGAGGGGCTCCCGGGGCACATGGGGCGACTACCGCAAGGCGGAGAAGGCCTTGGAGAACGCGGACGGAGCCTGCGCGATCGAACTGCACGTCGCGTCGGCGGTGGGCCTGGTTCCGCCGGCGCACTGCTTGTCGCGGGCCGCGGACCACATCGAGATACCGCCGAGCCCCTTCGCCTCGGCGAAAGCGACGAGTTGGGTCGCGTCGTCGACCTTGAAGACCTCCGATGACACGTCGTTCACGCCGATCATCGGCGTGACGGAAACCGCTTTCCATGCAGCGCTTTCAGAGAGCCCGAGAACACTCTTGACTTGGGCCTGAGTCGCTGTAGCCGCTTGCTCTGAGTACGTTCCCATATCGCCGCTGTAAGCCGGTCCGTAGTCCATCGCCATGATGTTGACCGTGCTGATTTCCACGCCGTTGGACTTGGCGTTGGAAAGCAGGTTCACACCGTCCTGGGTGAGCCCCTCGGGCATCACCGGGAGGGTGTAGGAGACGTCCAGATTCGGGTGCTGCTGCTGGAGTTTCGCTATCGCCTGGGCGCGGATGGTGTTCGCCGCCGCGTTGGGCAGCGCGGCGCCCTCGATGTCGAAGTCGACCTTGGTGAGGCCGTACGCGTCCACGACCTTGCCGTAGGCGCTCGCCAGCGCGCTCGCCGAACCGCACGTCGTCGCCAGCTCGGAGCCCGCCGCGCCGCCGAAGGAGACCCGCACGTCGCCGCCCTTGGCGCGCAGCGCGCCGATCTGGGAGGCCACGCCGTCGCTCGCGAGGTCCGTCACCCCGCCCCACTTCGGGGTGCAGCCGCCGCCGTCCAGGACGAAGGCGAGGTTGTAGTTCTTCACGCCGGTCGCGGTGACGTTCCCCAGGAGGTCGAAGGCCGGGTAGAGGGAGGTGTCGACGTAGGGGGCGAAGCCTCCGGCGGCGGTCGTGCCGGTGCCGCCGCTCTGGGAGGGCGAGGCGGTGGGGGTCGGGGTGGGCGTGGGCGTCGGCTTCGCGGTGGGGGTGGGCGTGGCGGTCGGCGTGGGTGTGGGCGTCGATGTCGTCGGGCGGCCGGTCGGCTCGGGGGTCGCGGTGCCGTCGGCCGAGCACTTGGCCTTGTCGATCAGACAACTCGTCGGCTGGCCCGTGCCGTTGACCACGAAGCCGACCGTGACCGACTCGCCCGCCGCGAGTCCGTCCGTGTCCCACCTCGGCGGCTTCACGGTGACGTGCCGCCCGCTCACGCTCGACTCGGCGTTCCACAGCGAGCCGAGCTTCGAACCGGACGGCAGGTCGAACTCCAGCGTCCAGTCCGCCTTCCTGGCACCGGTGGTGTTGGTGACGACGTACTGGGCGGTGTACCCCGTC
Organism: Streptomyces sp. NPDC002276; assembly: GCF_053891435.1. Taxonomy (NCBI): domain Bacteria; kingdom Bacillati; phylum Actinomycetota; class Actinomycetes; order Kitasatosporales; family Streptomycetaceae; genus Streptomyces; species Streptomyces sp. NPDC002276. The sequence goes on from NZ_JBSFCQ010000009.1 coordinate 120,216, forward strand.
GACCACTCACTGGTCCTGGTGTAGGCCGCGCCGACACTCGCCGCCTGGGCGACGCCGGTCAGCAGGATCGCGCCGCCGCCGACCACCGCCGCAGCGACCGCGCCGCCGATCACCTTGTTCCTGTTGCTGATCCTGCGCCGGTGGGTGCTCATCGCGTGCCTGCCTTCGCCGTACGGGGGTGGGGTGCGGCAGCACGCTAGCGATCCGGAATCGGGCAAAGCGCGTGATCCGGACGGGAGTTGGCGATCTTAGGGCGCGCTTAAGGGAGGGATCGGGACCGGTTAAAGGTCGAGACCAATCTGCCGGGCCGACGCCGTCGTACGGCCCCTCGGTGCCCCTTGCGCTCCGGCTCCCGCCCGTCCAGCTGGATCCAGATCCGCACCTCCGTGCCACCGAGCATCGAGGAGCCGATCCGGACGTCCCCGCCGGTCGACTCGGCGAGCCTGCGCACGATGTCCAGGCCGAGCCCGGTCGACCCGTCGCTGCCGGAGCCGCGCCCGCGGGCCATCGCCGCCTCGGGGTCGCGTATGCCGGAGCCCGCGTCCGAGACGAGCACGATCACCGCGTCCTCGCTGTTGTGCACGTCGACCGCGAAGGCCGTGCCCTCGGGCGTGTGCCGGAACACATTGCCCAACAGGGCGTCGAGGGCGGCGACCAGGTCGGCGCGGGCCACGGGTATCCGCACCGGGCGCTCCACCCCGGCCACCCGCACCTTGCGGCTCTCGTCCTCGGCGAGCGCGGACCAGAACCGCATCCGCTCACGCACCACCTCGGCCGCGTCGCACCCCGCGCCGGGCCCGGCCGCCACGGTCTGCGGCTTGGCCTCGCGCGCGGTCCGGATGATCGTGTCGACCTCGCGCTCCAACTGCGCGACCGCGGTCCGCGTCTGCTCGGCGGCCGGACCGTCCCCGAGCGAGGCCGCGTTGAGCCGCAGCACGGTGAGGGGGGTGCGGAGGCGGTGCGACAGATCGGCCGCCAACTCCCTTTCGTTCGCGAGCAGTTGTACGACCTGGTCGGCCATGGAGTTGAACGCGACCGCCGCCAGCCGCAGTTCGGTCGGTCCCTCCTCGGGCACCCGCGAACCCAGCTTCCCCTCCCCCAGTTCGTGCGCGCCCTCGACCAGGCGCTGCGCGGGCTGCACCATCCGTACGCCCAGCCGGTCGGCGACCGCGACGGAACCGACGATCAGCGCGATGCCGACCCCGGCGAGCACCGCCCAGGCCGTGCCGACGCCGTTGCTGACCTCGGACTCCGGGACGTAGACCTCGACGACGGATATCTCGCCGGAGCTGAGCGCGACCGGCTGGAGCAGGACGGAGCCGCCGGGCACCTCGGTGGTGGAGGCACGGCCCAGTCTCCGTACGGTCGCGATGTCCTTGCCCGCGGCGCGCTGCCGCCCGATGTCGAGGGCGGCCTTGCCCTCTCCCGCCGGTATGTGGACGGCCATCCCGGAGTCCGCGCCCGCCGAGGCGACGACCTTCTCCAACTGGTCCCGGTCGGTGGTGATGGACAGCGCGGGGGCGACGGCGGCGGCCTCCCGCTCGGCGTTCGAAAAGGCGCGGTCGCGGGCCATCTCCTTGATGACCAGGCCCAGCGGCACCGCGAAGGCGACGACGACCATGGCCGCGATCGCCAGACAGACCCTGACCAGTGCCCACCTCATCGCGGCGGCTCCGCTCCCGGTGGCTCCAGCTTCACGCCGACACCGCGCAGGGTGTGCAGATAGCGCGGCCGGGCCGCCGTCTCCCCCAACTTCCGGCGCAGCCAGGACAGATGGACGTCGATGGTCTGGTCGTCGCCGTAGGACTGCTGCCAGACCTCGGCGAGGAGTTCCTTGCGCGGGACGACCACACCAGGACGGCCGGCCAGGAAAGCGAGGAGGTCGAACTCGCGGCGGGTGAGGTCGAGTCGGACGCCGTCCAGGTCGGCCTGGCGGCGCAGGGGGTCGACGGTCAGTCCGCCGACGCGGAGGACCGAGGACGGGGGTGCCTCACCGGAGGTGGCGCGGGAGCGTCGTAGAACGGCGGACATGCGGGCGGACAGGTGGTCGACCGAGAAGGGCTTGGTGAGGTAGTCGTCCGCGCCCGCGTTGAGCAGGCGGACGATCTCCGTCTCGTCGTCCCGGGCGGTGGCGATGATCACGGGGACGTCGGTGATCCCGCGCAGCATCTTCAGCGCCTCGGACCCGTCCAGGTCGGGCAGTCCGAGGTCCAGGATGACCACGTCGAAACGGAAATGGGCGACCTCGCGCAGCGCCTCAAGCGCCGTACCGACACTGCGCACCGTGTGTGCGGCGTCGGTCAGATGCCGAATGAGGGCGGAGCGCACGAACTGGTCGTCCTCGACCACGAGCACACTTGCCATGCGCCGCACCGTAGCCCATGCGGGCGAACCGTATCCGGGCCTGTGGACAACTCCCGCTTGCGGACAAAGCCATGGCCATCACTGGGACACCCGTGGGGCGCGTGAGGCAGTATGGCCGTGATGCCCAGAGGACTCGTCAACGGATTCGTGCACGTGCTGGCCTGGTCGCTCGCCACCGGCGCGGCGGTCACGCTGACCTGGTGGGGCGTCCACACGGTCATGACGGGCACGGCCTACGACCCCCCGCGCGCCCTGCCCATCGCGGCGGCCGGCGCGACCGCGCAGGAGGCGACACCGCCCGCCGAGCCGACGGTTCGGGCCGAGTCGGACCCGAGCCCGTCGAGCACCCCGACGCCGACCCGCACCCCGAGTCCGACCCCCACGGAGACGGCGACCGCGAGCCCGTCGCCCTCCCCCTCCGTCGCCACCTCCGGCCAGGTCAAGAGCTACGACACCGACGGCGGGCGGGTGGTGCTCGAACTCGACTACGCGCCGGCCTATGTGACGCTCGTGTCGGCGACGCCGGGTACGGGCTGGTCGATGCAGGTGTGGAAGACGGACTCGTGGCTCCGGGTGGAGTTCACCAAGGGCACGGGCAAGGTGTCGGTGATCTGCACGTGGCACGACGGGGCGCCGCGGGTGGATGTGGGTAACTACTGAGGTTTTTGAGGCGAGTTGTGCCGGGCTAGCGGAACACCGACGGCGGCGGGGCCGGTGAGGCGACCGCTGCCGCGTCCGTCACCGGTACGGCGCCGCCTGTGAAGTCGGTGAGTTCGCGGCCGTGTTGGACCCGGCCGGGGTGCGGGTCGGAGGCGGCGCGCCGGGTGAGTTCGGCGAGCGACAGCGGGTGGTCGGAGGCGACGAGGACGGCGTTGCCGAACCGTTTGCCGCGCAGCACGGTCGGGTCGGCGATCAGCGCGAGTTCCGTGAACCTGGCTGCCACGGTGGCGATTTGGCCCCGCAGGTGGGTGAGCGGGGGGCCGTCGGCGAGGTTCGCGGCGTAGATCCCGCCCGGTCGCAGCGCCCGGCGCACCTCGTCGAGGAACTCGGTGGAGGTGAGGTGGGCGGGTGTCCTGGCCCCGCTGAAGACGTCCGCCACGACGAGGTCCGCCCAGCCCTCGGGCAGTTTCGCGAGTCCCGCGCGGGCGTCGGCGGAGCGCACCCTGATCCGTGCGTTCGGGTCCAACGGCAGCTCGCGGCGGACCAGTTGGACGAGCGCCGCGTCGAACTCGACGACCTGCTGGGTGGATCGGGGGCGGGTGGCGGCGACGTACCGGGCGAGTGTGAGGGCGCCACCGCCGAGGTGCACCGCCTGGATCGGCTTGCCGGCCGGTGCGGCGAGGTCGATGACATGGCCGAGGCGGCGCTGGTACTCGAAGGACAGATACGCCGGGTCGTCGAGGTCGACGTAGGACTGCGGTGCCCCGTCGATCAGCAGGGTCCAGGCCCGTGCGCGGTCCCGGTCGGGTATCAGCTCGGCCAGCCCGCCGTCGACCGCCTCGACGACGGCCTCGGGGGCACCGGCACCACCTCGCCGGGTGTTCCTGGACTTTCCCATTGGCCCATTATCGGGGGGCGGGGGTGGTCCGGCGCGTCCGGCCTCGGCGTGCGGTGGTCGGCGCTCAGCGACAGCCGTCCGCCGCCTCGATCAGGCGGGCCGCCTCGCCCAGCGCGGCCCGCAGGACCGCCGGGTCGGTCGCGAGGTCGGCGTCGCCGGGGGGCAGCAGCCAGTCGGAGCCCTCGACCGGGGGCTCGGGGTCGGGGGCGAGGCTCAGGCCCCGGCCGTTGGTCTCCGTACAGATGCTGCCGGGGACGTCCCAGGCCGCCGCCGTGCCCGGCGGGACCAGGAAGCCGAGGGTGTCGCCGCCGTCGTCGTGCAGGACGGGGCCGACCCCGTCGCTCGCGCCGCGCCGCAGGATGTCGACGGCCTCAAGCCCCTGCCGCGTCGGCACGGTCACCAGATCGCAGGCGGAGTCCGCGAAAGGTGGCGCGCTGCACTCCGCGCTCGGCATTCGAGGATCGACGCTCTGACTGGTCTCCATCCCGGTCTCCACCACGGAACCCCTCCTTGGACGAGCGGGTCGGGAGTCGGGTGGCTCCCGGGTCCATGGAGTTCAACGCGTCGAGGCGTCAACGGCTACGGCCCAAGTCAGCCGCAAAGGATGGCAGTTCATGGCAGATCTCGGATGAGATATCCGGTTTGTAGCCAAACACTGCGTGGCGGGTCGTGCACAGCAGGTACGTTCTTGCCCGCTGGAAACAGGGCGTCACTCAACAAGTCGCCCTGAATCCGGCATGGTTCGACGGTTCGCACGAGAGGACCCGGCCATGGCGTCGTCAATGGTGACCCCGTCCCCGTTCCCCCAACCACCGAGACCCAATCTCGCCTTCCGGCGGCTGCGCGGACAGCGCTCACCGGCGGAGTTCGCCGCGGCCGTACGCCGGTCCGCCCGCGAGATCGGCGAGCGGGTCAGCTGCGACGCGCGCTACGTCGGCCGCGTCGAGGCCGGTGAGATCCGTTGCCCCAACTACGCGTACGAACGGGTGTTCCTGCACATGTTCCCCGGCCGCACGCTCGCCGATCTCGGCTTCGCGCCCCGCTCATCCGTACGCGGACGCGGGGCGCGCACCGCCGAGGACACGCCCCCCGCACACCCCACGAGCCTGGCCTGCACCCCGGGCGAGACGGGTGGGACCGATGAGACGCGGGGGGCGTACGAGCCGTATGACACACCGGACCCGTACGACACGCACGAGAACCACGAGAACCACGAGGAGAGCGACGTGCTGCGTCGCGCATTCATGAGGGGCGGCACCGTCACGGTGGCCGCCGGCACCCTGGGCCCGCTGGGGCTCACTTTGGACGCCGTGGCAGCGGAACGTTCCGTCCGCCGCCCCGGTACGAGCGAGGCGGGCGCCCTGGAAGAGGCCGTCCGCAGAATCCGGCTGCTCGACGACCGGCACGGCGCCGACGGCCTCTACCGGCGCGCGGCGGCCCCGCTGCGCGCCGCCTACGCCCTGCTCGACGCGGGCACCACCCGGCAGTCCGTCGCCGAGCGACTGCACTCCGGAGCCGGTGAACTCGCCATCTCGGTGGGCTGGCTGGCCCACGACTCCGGCCGCTTCGACGACGCCCGCTCGCACTACGCGGAAGCCCTCGCCACCGCCCGCATGACCGGCGACGCGGGCCTTGAGGCACACGCCTTCTGCAATACGGCGTTCCTCGCGCGGGACGCCGGACGCCCGCGCGAGGCGGTACGCGCCGCACAGGCCGCGCAGCGCGTCGCCCGCGCGGTGGGCTCCGCCCGCCTGATGTCACTGCTCGCGCTGCGCGAGGCGGGCGGCTGGGCGGGCCTCGCCGACCGCACCGGCTGCGAACAGGCGCTGGCCCGCGCGCAGGCCCTCTACGAGCGGGGCCACTCGGACGCCGACCCCGAGTGGATGAGCTTCTACGGAGAGGCCGAGTTGGAGGGGCTTGAGGCGCAGTGCTGGTCGACGCTGGGCGACTGGCCGCGGGCTGCGCGCCACGCTCGGCGGGCCGCCCGGCTCCAGGATCCGCACTTCACGCGGAACATCGCGCTGTACACGGCCGAGCTGGCGGACGATCTCGCGCGCGGGGGGCGGCCCGACGAGGCGGCGACCGCGGGGATGCGGGTGCTTGATCTTTTGGACCTGGTGCAGTCGTCGCGGATTCAGACGATGCTGGCCGGGACCGCGCGGGTGCTGTTGCCTCATCGGCGGGCTTCGGGGGTGTCTGCGTTTTTGGAGAGGCATTCGAGTTTGCCTCGTACTGCTGCGTAGTTTTTTGACCGCGGGCCGGTGGGGGCTGGTCGCGCAGTTCCCCGCGCCCCTAAAAGCTTGCTCTTACGCGGCTAGATGTCCTAGGTCGTTCCAGCTCTCGATCGCCGGTTCGCCGTAGGCCCACCCGAGGATCGACAACGACGTCGGGTTGAGGCGTATCCGCGCCGCGAAGTCGATCGGCAGGCCCAGCCAGCGCGCGCCGATCGAGCGGAGGATGTGGCCGTGGGCGAACACCAGGACGTCACGGTCCTCGGAACGCGCCCAGGCGACGACCTCGTCCGCGCGGGCGGTCACTTCCGCGATGGTCTCCCCTTCGGGGACGCCGTCGCGCCAGATCAGCCAGCCCGGGCGCCGGGCCGCGATCTCCTGCGGGGTGAGGCCCTCGTAGGCGCCGTAGTCCCACTCCATGAGGGTGTCCCAGTCCGTGGCGCGGTCGCCGAAGCCGGCGAGTTCGCAGGTCTCACGCGCGCGTGCCAGCGGGCTGGTGCGCACCTCGACCCCGGGAAGGCCGTCCAGTGGGGGCCGGTGCAGTCGCTCGCCGAGCAGCTTGGCGCCGCGTCGGCCCTCTTCGAGGAGCGGGACGTCGGTCCTGCCGGTGTGCTTCCCGGACAGCGACCAAGCCGTCTGTCCGTGCCGGGCCAGCAGGATGCGCGGTGCCATGGGGAACCTTTCCGGGAGATAACCAGAGGCGGGTCATTCCATCATCGCGCACCCTGGAGAAGGGCAACCCGGGGGGCGATCTCTGCGTCTTTGAGGTCCGGGGCACCCGAAACGGGGCGCCCGCATACGCCGTAAAGTGTCCCGACCGAACACCGGCGAGCCGGAGCACCGGGCACCGCACCAGGAGAGAAGGGGGAGGGCGATCGGATGCCGCAGACCGAGACACCAGGCATCGAGGCGGACCGGCGAAGCCGGCTGCGCTGGTGGACCGAGCTGCCGCTGATCCTCATGGTGTACGCCTCGTACTCGGCGGGCCGCCTGCTGGCCAGGGGCGACACGGCCAGCGCCGTGGACCACGGGCTGGCGGTCCTGCGTATCGAGAAGTTCCTGCACATCAACGCCGAGCACCCGCTGAACCGGCTCTTCACGCGCGAGGCCTGGCTCGGCATCCCGGCCGACTTCTGGTACGCGTCGCTGCACTACCTGGTCACACCCGCGATCCTGATCTGGCTGTTCCGGTCACGTGCACAGGTCTACCGGGCGGCCCGCACCTGGCTGATGACGTCCACGTTCATCGGCCTGATCGGCTTCACCCTGCTCCCGACCTGCCCGCCCCGGCTCCTCTCCCCGGACTACGGCTTCGTCGACACGATGGCCAAGTACAGCTCGTACGGCTGGTGGGGCGGCGACGCGAGCGCGCCGCGCGGCCTCGGCGGGATGACCAACCAGTACGCGGCGATGCCGAGCCTGCACTGCGGCTGGGCGCTGTGGTGCGGAGTGATGCTGTGGCGCTACGGCGGCACGCGGCTCACCAAGGTCCTCGGTGTCGCCTATCCGCTGCTGACGGCGATCGTGGTCATGGGCACCGCGAACCACTACCTCCTCGACGCGGTCGCGGGTGTGGTCGTGATGGGCCTCGGGTTCCTGCTCGCGCCGCAGGTCATGAAGGCCGCGGACCGGATCAGGGCGCGGTTCGAGGAGCGTGGTTCGCTCGTCGCGGCCAGTTCCCGTGACGCCGCTCCGGGCGCCTCTGTGGGCTCAGAAACCTCAATTGTCAGTGGTGGATGCCAGACTTCCCCGGGTGAACGAATTCCACGGCAGCGCGAGTCGCAGCTCGGTACCGGAGCCGAGCCTGGTGCCTCCCCCACGGACGCGGGGGACGGCGCTCCGGCACCGGCTCGCTGAGCTGCGCGGCCCGGACGTCCCGGCCAAGGCGCTGGACGCGCGCGCCCTGGCGGCCCTGGCCGCGAACCCGGGCTGCGAGCGGCGGGCGATCCTGGACGGCGCGGGGGTGAACAAGGCGGTGCTGGCCGACGCGCTCGGCTCGCCGTCCGCCTTCGGGCAGTCCCAGTTCGCCTTCATGCGGGGCAACGCGTTCGAGGCCCGGGTGAAGGCGGACGGCGGCGCGGAGCTGCTGCGGCTGGTGCACGAGAAGCTGGACCCGGGCGCCGAACCGCCGACCCGCGCGCGGGTGCCCGAGCTGTCGGCGGTCGGCCCCGAGGGACGCGCGGCGCGTACGGCGCTGGCGCTGCGCGAGGCGACCGAGGCCGCCGCCTGGACCCTGCTGGACCACCCGATGCTCGCCCTGGACGTGGCGGGCTCCCCCGCGTTCCTGGAGCCGGACGCGGTGGTCGTGCACCCGGACGGCAGTTGGACGGTCGTGGAGATCAAGTCCTTCCCGATGCTGGACGGTTCGGCGGACCCGGCGAAGGTCGGCGCGGCGGCCCGTCAGTCGGCGGTGTACGTGCTGGCACTGGAGGAGGTCGCCGCCCGGCTCGACCCTGTCGCCCGGGTACGCACGCGCGTGCTGCTCGTCTGCCCGAAGGACTTCTCGAACCTGCCGACCGCGTCGGCCGTCGACGTCCGCAAGCAGCGTGCGGTCACCAGTCGCCAGCTGGCCCGTCTCACCCGCATCGAGGACATCGCCGACACCCTCCCCGAGGGCACCTGTTTCGCCCCCGACCGCCCGACCGCCGAACTCACCGCGGCCGTCGAGTCGGTCCCGGCGACCTACGCCCCCGAGTGCCTGGCCGCCTGCGAGCTGGCCTTCCACTGCCGCGACCGCTCCCGCGCGTCCGGCGCGGTCACCGCTCTGGGCCGTTCCCTGCGCGCCGAGTTGGGCGACCTGACCACGATCGACGAGGTCCTGGCGGCGGCCCACGGCGAGTCCGGCGACCCGGACGACCCGGCGGTGGCGGCACTCCGCAGAGCGGCCGAGTTGCGGGCCGAGGCGCTGGCGGACGTGTCGGCGCCTGCCCCGGAGGGTGCCGTATGTCACTGATCACCACCCTCGCCCGCCTGGAGGCCGTCAGTTCGGGCCGCGCCCAGGCCACCGCGACCGTCCGCCACCGGCATATCTCCGAGCACCCGCTGGTCCTCGTGCCGCTCACCACGGCCGGTGAGGCCGGCGCGCCCCTCGGTGCGCTCGTCGGTACGGACCGGGACGCGCCGCGGCTGCTCGTCGTACCGCAGCCGCGCGACCGTGACCTCAGGTTCGCGTTCCTTGCCGAACTCGCGGACGTGGTCCTGCCGTACATCGACACGTTCGCGGACGACGTGGAGGCCGCGGAGCGCAACGAGACGGATCCGGAGACCGGCAAGCGGGTCAAGGTAGAGGTCGAACTGTGCGCGGACGCCCCGCAGTTGATCGTGCCGAGCCGCCCGGGCATCGAGCTGGTCCGGCTGCTGGGCCGCTCGATGCGCTTTCGCCGTACGGCCGAGCAGGACCCGGAGACCCCGCATCCCGCGCCCCCGCACGTGCCGTTGCTCGGGCGCTGGCTGACCCACTTCGGGGAGCGGGCCCGGGTGCCCGGCTCCGCGCTGCTGCTCGCGCTCACCGAGGTGCTCGGCCGGCACTGGGCGACCGGTCAGTCCAGCCTGGAGGACCAGCACCTGGGCGCGCTGCTCGCCTGGATCGACCCGCCGGACGGTGTCTCCGGTGCCGAGGCCGCGTTGGAGGCGGAGCTGCGGCGGGACGCGCAGGGTCAGTTGGTGTGCCCGCCGGCCGGCCCGGCCACGGACCCGGCGTTCGACAACAAGCTGCTCGCCCCGGCGATCGAGCGCTACGACCGCGCGCGTACCGCCCTCGCCGCCGCCGAGGACGGCCTGGAGGCCGACGACCGGCTCGGTGAACTCACCGCCGCCGAGCGGGAGATCAGGGCCCTCGTCGAGAGCCGTACCCGGCCCACCTGGGACGCGGTGTGGCACGGGCTCGACCTGTTGCGGGCGCTGCCGGAGGGCGCGCACGCCGTCGACCGGTGGACGCGCGACCGCTGGTCGTTCACCGGGCACCGCGACCGGATCACCGCCGGTGAGCCGCCGCAGCCGCGTCGCGACGACGCGGTGACCGCGGCCAACAAGCTCGCCACGCGTGAGCGTGAACAGGCCCGGCTGGACGCCCAGGAGGCCCTGGACGACCCGCTGGTGATGGCCGGGCGGCGGCTCGCCGGGGAGGCCTTCGCGGGCGAGGTCACGGATGTGGTGATGTCGTACAGCGAGGGCAAGAGTCCCCGTCCGCGCCCGCTGGTGACCGTGCGCACGGACGACCGGCCGCATCTCGGGGAGCGGGTGAAGGTGTTCCGGTCGCTGGGCGGCAAGCCGCAGTCGGCGGAGTTCGTGGGCCATGAGGAGGAGGGCGCCCTCGTCGTCCTCCGGGTCGTCGACAAGATGGGCCGGGGCAAGGAGCCGGAGGTCGGTTCGGTGCCGGAGAAGGGCGACCGGATCTGCTTCACGCTCTTCGAGCACGAGCAGCGGGGCGGGGCGAAACTGCCCGACCAGGAGGACACACCGTGGACGCACGGCGGCCCGCCGGGCGAGGAGACCGCCGTACAGGAGTCGGCGGATCCGGTGACCGAGGAGGACGTGCTGTGACCGCCGTGTTCGACCCCGGCGCCGAGGCCGGCCGCGCGACGGACGCGATCCTCCGTGACACCTTGCACGGCACCGCGCGCGGTGTCGTCGTCGACTCACCGCCCGGCGCCGGAAAGTCCACGCTCGTCGTCCGCGCGGCGCTCGAACTGGCCGACGCGGGGCGCCCGTTGATGGTGGTCGCGCAGACCAACGCGCAGGTCGACGACCTCGTCGTACGGCTCGCCGAGAAGAACGGCGAGCTGGCCGTGGGCCGCCTGCACAGCAGTGACGCGGACCCGTACGACAAGGCGCTGGACGAGCTGCCGAACGTACGGAAGTCGGCGAAGGCGGGTGAGCTGGCCGGGCTCCCGGTGGTCATCTCGACGGCGGCCAAGTGGGCGCACGTCAAGGTGGACGAGCCGTGGCGGCACGCGATCGTCGACGAGGCGTACCAGATGCGCTCGGACTCGCTGCTGGCCGTGGCCGGGCTGTTCGAGCGGGCGCTGTTCGTGGGCGACCCGGGGCAGTTGGACCCGTTCGCGATCGTCGGCGCGGAGCAGTGGGCGGGCCTGTCGTACGACCCCTCGGCCTCGGCGGTGACGACCCTGCTGGCGCACAACCCCGAACTGCCGCAGCACCGCCTGCCGGTGTCCTGGCGCCTCCCGGCGTCGGCGGCACCCCTCGTCTCGAACGCGTTCTACCCGTACACCCGTTTCCGCAGCGGCACGGACCACGGGGACCGGCGGCTGAACTTCGGTGTCCCGTCGGACGGTTCGGGCCCGGACCGGGTGATCGACGAGGCCGCCGAGTCGGGCTGGGGCCTGCTGGAACTCCCCGCCCGCCACACGCCCCGCACGGACCCGGAGGCGGTACGCGCGGTGGCGACGGTCGTACGACGGCTGCTGGACCGGGGCGGCGCGGCCACGTCGGAGCGCTCGCCCGACCCCACGCCCCTGACCGCCGACCGGATCGCGGTCGGCACCGCGCACCGGGACCAGGCGGCGGCGGTCCGCGCGGCGCTGACGGAACTGGGCGTCACGGACGTCACCGTGGACACGGCGAACCGGCTCCAGGGCCGGGAGTTCGACGTCACGGTGGTCCTCCACCCCCTCTCGGGCCGCCCGGACGCCACCGCCTTCCACCTGGAGACGGGCCGCCTGTGCGTCCTGGCCTCCCGGCATCGGCACGCGTGCATCGTGGTCTGCCGGGCCGGGGTGAGCGAACTCCTGGACGACCACCCGTCGACGGAGCCGGTGCAGCTGGGCGTGACGGTGAAGTTTCCTGATGGGTGGGAGGCGAATCACGCGGTGCTCGCACACCTGGCGGAACACCGGGTGGTGTGGAGACCCTGACCGCTGGGAAGCCCCTTTCAGGCATCGGATCCTGTGCCTCGGTGGTATGCCCGGGGCCTCTTGCGCGGTCGGGAGACAATGGACGGTGGTCCGGCTCGTGAGGCGGGTCATCCGTGACGTACGAGGAGGAGAAGACATGGCGGAGCACACGCCGCGTCGCAACGAATCGCGGCTACGCCCCGCGCCCCTGCTCTTCGAGCCCGCGCAGGCGGCCGAGGACCCGGAGCACTTCTTCGACCTGGAGTCGATGGACGACCCGCGCGCGCTGCTGGCGCGGGCGACGGAGCTGACGCACGCGTTCCGCGCCGCGACGGACCGCGCGGTGGAGTTCCAGGCGATCGCGGCGGCCCAGTTGGCCGACCCGCGCCGGTTCGACCGGCTGACGCCGGCGGACATCGCGGAGCGGGCCGAGTGGACCGAGGACTACGCGAAGAAGATGGTCGAGTTCGGGCGGGATCTGCTGCGCGGCACCGAGGGGCGGGACAGCGGGGGCGCCGACCCCGTGTGACCCGAGGGACGCGGGAGTTCTCGGCATCGCGTTTGGCATATGCCCGGCGGGCAAGATACTCCCTCCCGCCCCCTCCTGTCCCGATTTCGGGCAACTCTCGGAGAGCGCGCGCTCACAGCCGGTAGACCTGTTCGCCATGAGCCGCACTCAGGACGACCCTTTCGCCGACCGCTTCGACATCTCGGGCGTGACCCCGGACGGTGCCGCCTGGCTCGCCTCGGCAGGAACGTATCCGCGGAGCACGCTCGCCCTGTGGCGGGAGCGGCCGGACGCCCCGGTCGTGCTGCCCTGCGGCTCCGCCTTCGACGTGGTGAACGCTCCGGCGGTCTTCGGCCGCCGCATGGTCGACCGCTTATGGGACGAGGGTCCCGGCTCCGGGCCGGTCGCGACGTACCGGGGCCGGATGCTCCTGTTCGCCACCGCCGGGACGGCTCAGCGGCTGCCCTCGCTGCTGGGCTGGGAGGAGTGGGGCGCGGCCGCCGCGGAGCGCGGTCGTACGGAGTCCGTTCCGCCGCTGCTGTGCCACGGCAAGGGCGACGCGGTGACCGTCCCGGCGCTGGTCGGCGCGGCCGATCCGGCGCCGTTCGACTCCCGCTGGCTGGTCGCACCCGACACCCGCCGACCCTGGCTCCCCGGCGCGGAAATCCTGCTCTGGGCGGCCGTGCGCGCCGCCCGTGCGACCGTGCGCATATCGATTTTTCCTCCCGCCGATCAGGATGCTAAGGTCTACGACGTCAGCAGGCGCCGCTAGCTCAGTTGGTTAGAGCAGCTGACTCTTAATCAGCGGGTCCGGGGTTCGAGTCCCTGGCGGCGCACCTGTGAAGGGCCTCTCGCGAGAGCGAGAGGCCCTTTGACGTTCCCGGTAGTCAGGGGCTGTCCCCCGGCGTGATCGCCACCGTCCAGCCCCCCGCGTCCGTGCGCCCCTCCACCGTCACCCGTACGTCGTCGCCGGGCACGGTGAAGGTCTCGCCGAGGGCGACCGGGGCGTCGGCGAGGGGTGGGTAGACCGAGGTCTCCCAGCAGGCCTCGGTGCGGGGGTGGGCGTCGACGACCTCGATCGGGCCGTTTCCGGAGGCCGCGCCGTCGCGTACCCGGTAGACGAGGATGCCCTGTTTGCAGGCGGTGCTGTCGTTGCCGACGGGGCTGCGGGCCTCGAAAGCCAGCGCGCTGTCGGTGCCGGTGCGCACGACGGCCAGCTTGACGCCGAGGCCGAGTCCGAACGCGGGCGATCCGGCGTTGCCGGCCGTCGGCGGCTCGGCGGCCAGCGGTTCCAGGGTCAGCCGGGTCGGACCGGCCCCCCGTACGCACACGACCTGGCGCGGGTCCAGCCAGCCGAGCTTCCACTTGTGCCAGGCGAACAGGTCGGGGGCCAGGCCGAATTGACTGCCCATCAGATCCCAGTCGCCGACATACGTGTCCCAGTCGCCCTTGCCGTCGACCGGCCGGTGGTAGAGGTCGGGCAGGTCGAAGACATGGCCCGTCTCGTGGGCGAGGACGAGCCGGTCCGGCGGATGCTTCTCGAACACGGTGACGACCCGGCGGATGTCCGTGCCGTCGGCCCGCAGCGGGGTGTCCAGGTTGACGACCTTCGTCGCGTCCGAGTCCACCCCGGGCGCGTCCGGATCGGCCACGAAGTAGACGACGTCGTAGCGGGAGAAGTCGACCTCGGGGTCGGCGGCGGCGAGTGCGTCGCGGAGGTACGCGGCGCGGTTCACCGGGTTCCAGTCGCGTTGTATGGCGTACGACGTCGACGGCTTCGGCATGCGGATCCAGTTCCGCAGCGGGTGCGGGCGGAGCGTGAACCTGCCGTAGGAGGCGCGTTCGTAGAAGCGGGTGGTGGCCGGGAAGTGGTCGGCGGCCAGTTCGGCGGGGGTGGTGCGCGGGGTCGCGTCGGGGAAGGAGAGGAAGATCATCACCGCGTCGAGCGGGCGGACCGGGCGCGGGTAGGCGGCGTTCCAGGTGTCGAGGCCCTCGGAGTGGTGGGCGTCGGTGCGCTTGAGGGCGCACGGGGTGGAGGAGAAGGGCTCGGCGACCGACTGGCTGGACATGATGGAGGTCGCGGCGAGCGCGGACATCGTGGTGAACACGGCCGCGGTGCTGCGCAGCCGGGGGCGCGTCCGCCACTGACCGAGCCCCTTGAGCGCCGTACGGGAGAGCCCCTTGAGGGGGAGCTGACACGGCACGTTGGACCTCCGGGAGCGGTTCGCGGGACACCGACACCCAGCCTGTGATGGTTTGTTGGGGTATGCCTCGTTTATCTGCACCAGATGAGTGAGGGGGACGCCCGGGACGGCTGAGACACGCCCGGGCCGACATCCGGAAACACTCACGGAACGTCACATGTGGTCGGCCTTTTGGCGAACCCGTCCAGGTGCGGGCGGAATCGATCTGCCGGAACAGGCCGTTGTTCCGGGACACTGGAGAGTGGCTGGAAGGGCCGGGGGCCAACCTCTATGATCGGCACACTTTCCTGCACGGACACGGCACGGCGGCCTCCCACCCGGTCGGCCATCCCGACGAGACCCATCCGAAGATCGAGTGCACTGCGGGAGCGAGCGGTGAGCGGAACGTCCGAAGGGCCGGCGCCCGCGGCAGACCTCATCCGGCCGGCCGTAACAGAGAGTAAGGGCGAGGCATCGCCCGGTGTCAGTCTTCCCGCGGACGGCAGGCTCGGGTCCGCCTTCTCCGCGTCCCCCCTCGCCATGGCCGTCGTGGACCGCGACGGGCTGGTGGTGAGCGCCAACGACATGTTCGGCGCGCTGCTCGGCAAGGGCGGTGCGGCCCTCGCGGGGCTGGTCGCGGCCGATCTGGTGGACCTGAGGTCGGACGCCCGTACCTGGCACGCCTATCGCGAGGTGCTGCGTGGCCGGCAGGCCAAGCTGAGCCGCACCCGCCGGGTCAAGCACCCCGACGGGCACTGTCTGTGGGTGCAGGTGACCGCGGCGCCGCTGCCGGCCGCCGAGCACGGTGTGCTGCTGTCACTCACCGACATCAGCGACCGCCGTGAACTCCAGGCGCGGCTACGGCACTTGGAGATGCACGACGCGGTGACCCGGCTGCCCAACCGCACCCTGTTCTTCGAGCGGCTCTCGGCCGCGCTGGAGGCGGAGTCGTACGAGCAGGGCGGCACCGGGCGGATCGGCCTGTGCTATCTGGACCTGGACGGCTTCAAGGCGGTCAACGACACCCTCGGCCACCGGGTCGGCGACCGGTTGCTGGCCGCCGTGGCGGAGCGGCTGACGCGGTGCGCGGACGAGGCGGGCCTGGCCCGGGCCACCGCCCCGCTGGTGGCGCGGCTCGGCGGCGACGAGTTCGCGCTGCTCGTCGAGGACTCGACCGGCACCGACCAACTGGCCGATCTCGCCGAGTCGGTGCTGAAGGCGCTCCAGGCGCCGTTCGACCTGTCCGGGCAGCGGCTGTCGCTGTCGGCGTCGATCGGGGTGGTGGAGCGGCAGGCGGCCGGTACGACGGCCACCGGTCTGATGCAGGCCGCCGACACCACGCTGTACTGGGCGAAGGCCGACGGCAAGTCCCGCTGGACGCTGTTCGATCCGGAGCGCAACGCTCACCGCATGACCCGCCAGGCGCTGGCCTCCACCCTCCGCCCGGCCATCGAGCGGGGTGAATTCACCCTGGAGTACCAGCCGTTGGTGGGCATGGAGAACGGACGGCTGCGCGGGGTCGAGGCGTTGGTGCGCTGGAACCACCCGCAGTTCGGCATGCTGACGCCGAATCGGTTCATCGGACTGGCCGAGGAGGACGGCTCGATCGTGCAGCTCGGCCGCTGGGTGCTGGTCACCGCCTGCCGTCAGGCCCGCCGTTGGCAGCTCGACCACCCGGACGAGCCGCCGATCTTCGTGAGCGTCAACGTGGCCGTGCGCCAGGTGTGGGACTCGGACCTGGTCGCGGATGTGGCGGAGGTCCTGGCCGAGACCGGACTCGCCCCGCGGCTGCTCCAGTTGGAGCTGACCGAGTCGGCGGTGATGGGGTCGGCGGGGCGGCCGTTGCAGGCGCTCCAGGCGCTCAGCGACATGGGCGTGCAGATCGCCATCGACGACTTCGGCACCGGCTACTCGAACCTGGCGTACCTGAGCCGGCTTCCGGTCTCCGTCCTGAAGCTGGACGGCTCCTTCGTACGGGGCTTCCAGTACGAGGGGGAGGGCGTCGCGCCGAACCCGGCGGACGAGGTCATCGTCGAGGCGATGATCCAACTCGCCCACCGGCTGGGGCTGTCGGTGACCGCCGAGTGCGTGGAGACCTCGGCGCAGGCGTCCCGGTTGCGCAGGATCGGCTGCGACACCGGACAGGGGTGGCTCTACTCCCGCCCGGTGGCGCCGGATCGTATCTCCGAACTGCTGGGGACGAAGGCCTGCAATCAGGCTTCCTGAGTGGCCGTCAACTCATAGGCGTCGGCGATCAGTTCGTACGAGCGCAGCCGCAGGTCGGCGTTGTGGGCGTGGGACGTGAGCATCAACTCGTCGGCGCCCGTGCGCTTTTGCAGATCGTCGAGGCCGGTGCGGACCTCGTCGACCGTGCCGTGGATGACGTTGGCGTTCCAGGAGGTGATGAATTCCCGCTCCATGGGGCTGAATTCGTACGCCTCGGCCTCTTCCGGGGTGGGCACGAGTCCCGGGCGGCCGGTGCGCAGCCGGACCATGTTGAGGGCGGCGGCCAGCACCTGGCGGCGGGCCTCCTTCTCGTCGTCGGTGGCGAGGGCGGAGACACCGATCAGGGCGTACGGCGCGTCGAGCACCGCGCTCGGCCGGAACGACTCGCGGTAGAGGTCGAGGGCCGGGACGGTGTTCTGCGCGGAGAAGTGGTGGGCGAAGGCGAAGGGCAGGCCGAGCATGCCGGCCAGCCGGGCGCTGAAGCCGGAGGAGCCGAGCAGCCAGATCGGGGGGCGGTGCGGGGACTGCACGCCGCCGGGCGAGGTGGCCTGGATCGGGCCGGGGACCGCGTGGATGCGGGCGTAGGGGTGGCCGCTCGGGAAGTCGTCGTCCAGGAAGCGGGTCAGCTCGGCGAGTTGCTCGGGGAAGTCGTCGGCGCCTTCGTTCAGGCGGTCCGTGCGGCGCAGGGCGGCGGCGGTGGCGCCGTCGGTGCCGGGGGCGCGGCCGAGGCCGAGGTCGACGCGGTTGGGGGCGAGCGCCTCCAGGGTGCCGAACTGTTCCGCGATGACGAGCGGCGCGTGGTTCGGGAGCATGACGCCGCCGGAGCCGAGGCGGATGCGGTCCGTGTGGGCGGCGAGGTGGGCCAGGATCACGGCCGGTGAGGAGGAGGCGACGCCCGGCATCGAGTGGTGCTCGGCGACCCAGTAGCGGTGGAAGCCGCGGGCCTCGGCGAGCTTCGCGATGCGCACGCTGGTACGGAGCGCGTCGGTGGCGGTGCGGCCGGCGCCCACGGTCACCAGGTCCAGCACGGAGAGGGGGACGGGGGCGGTGCCCTGCGCCGTGCCCCGGATCTCGTCGTCTGTCGCCACGGTGGGTGCCTCCTGGTGTGAGCTGTGCGGTGTCTTCACGGGCTAACAGGAGGCTGTCTCCGCTTTATTCCCGGGAGGTCGGGGCGGGTGGGGTGCGGGGTGCGGGGTACTCCGCGAAAAAGTGTGACACTTCCGGGCAGAAGTGACACACTTTTTTGGAGGGGTACCCCCGCCGGGGCATCGACCCCGCCCCGCGGCGAAGGTAGGTTCGAGTGCGATGACCGCGACTCCCGCCGCCCTGCCCACCCTTCTCGTCCTGGACGCCGACCCGCTCCCCCGCCTCGGAAAGCTCACCGGCCGGGTGCGCGTGAAGCACGCCGACGCGTCGACACTCGCGGAGCAACTGCCGTCCGCCGACGTCCTGTTGGTGTGGGACTTCGCCTCGCGCGCGGTGCGCTCCGCCTGGCCGGGCGAGGGCCCGCGCCCGCGCTGGGTGCACACCGCGAGCGCGGGCGTGGACCACCTGATGTGCCCCGAACTCGCCGACTCCGGCACGGTGGTGACGAACGCGCGCGGGATCTTCGACGATCCGATCGCCGAGTACGTCGCCGCCCTCGTCCTCGCGATGGCCAAGGACCTGCCGAGGACACTGGACCTCCAGCGCGAGCGGACCTGGCGGCACCGCGAGGCGCAGCGGGTGGCCGGAACCCGGGCCTGTGTGGTCGGCTCCGGGCCGATCGGGCGGGCGATCGTCCGCGTTCTCAAGGCACTTGGCGTGACGACCGCGCTCGTGGGCCGCACCCCGCGCACCGGGATCCACGGCCCCGGCGAACTCGACCGTTTGATGGCCCGCGCCGACTGGGTGGTCTCGGCGGCCCCGCTCACCGACGAGACACGGGGCATGTTCGACGCCCGCCGGTTCGGCTGTATGCAGCCCTCGGCCCGTTTCATCAACGTGGGACGCGGACAGCTCGTCGTGGAGAACGCGCTCGCGGAGGCACTCACCAAGCACTGGATCGCGGGCGCCGCGCTGGACGTCTTCGAGACCGAACCCCTCACCCCGGACAGCCCGTTGTGGCAGGTCCCGGGGCTGATCGTCTCCCCGCACATGAGCGGCGACACGGTCGGCTGGCGGGACGAACTCGGCGCGCAGTTCGTGGAGTTGTACGAGCGCTGGGCGGCGGGCAAACCGCTGCGGAACGTGGTCGACAAGAAGCGTGGGTACGTACCGGGTCACTGAACTCCCAAGCCTGGAGGGCCGGATGACGACCGAACTCACCGAGCTGACCGCCGTGGAACTCCTGGACGGCTACCGCAGACGGGAGTTCAGCCCCGTGGAGGCGACCCGCGCGACCCTGGAGCGGGCCGAGGAGATCCAGCCCGTCGTGAACGCGTTCGTACGGCTCGACACGGAGGGCGCGTTGGCGCGGGCGGCCGAGTCGACGGAGCGCTGGCGGCGCGGCGAGCCGTCGGGGCTGGTGGACGGGGTGCCGGTCACCGTGAAGGACATCCTGCTCCAGCGCGGCGCTCCGACCCTGCGCGGCTCCAAGACCATCGCGGAACAAGGCCGTTGGGACGAGGACGCGCCCTCGGTGGCCCGACTCCGCGAACACGGCGCGGTGTTCATCGGCAAGACCACGACCCCGGAGTTCGGCTGGAAGGGCGTCACCGACTCCCCGCTGTCCGGCACCACCCGCAACCCGCACGACCCCTCGCGCACGTCCGGCGGTTCAAGTGGCGGGAGCGCGGCGGCCGTTGCCCTCGGCGCGGGCCCGCTGTCGCTGGGCACGGACGGCGGCGGCAGCGTCCGTATCCCCGCGTCCTTCTGCGGGATCCTCGGACTGAAGCCGACGTACGGCAGGGTGCCGCTGTACCCGGCGAGCGCGTTCGGCACGCTGTCGCACGTCGGCCCGATGACCCGGGACGCGGCGGACGCGGCGCTGCTGCTGGACGTGATCGGCGTCCCGGACGCCCGCGACTGGTCGGGCCTGGACCGCCCGTCGGGATCCTTCACGGAGGTGCTCGCGCATGGCATCAAGGGCCTGCGGATCGCGTACTCCCCGTCCCTCGGCGGCCAGGTCGCGGTCCGTCCGGCGGTCGCGGCGGCGGTACGGCGGGGCGTGGAGCGGCTGGCCGCGCTCGGCGCGTACGTCGAGGAGACCGACCCCGACTTCACGGACCCGGTGGACGCCTTCCACACCCTGTGGTCCAGCGGGGCGGCCCACGTGACGCGGAAACTCGCCGCTCGGCAAAGGGAGTTGCTCGACCCGGGACTGCGGGAGATCTCCGCCGCGGGGTCCCGCCTCTCCGCGCTGGACTATCTGGCGGCGGTGGACGTCCGCGCGGAACTCGGCCGCCGCATGGGCCTGTTCCACGAGCGCTACGACCTCCTCGTCACGCCGACCCTCCCCATCACCGCGTTCGAGGCGGGAGCCGAGGTCCCGAAGGGTTCCGGGTACCGCCGCTGGACCGGCTGGACCCCGTTCACGTACCCCTTCAACCTGACCCAGCAGCCCGCCGCCACCGTCCCCGTGGGGAGCGACGGGGACGGGCTGCCGATCGGGATGCAGATCGTGGCGGCCCGGCACCGGGACGACCTGGTGCTGCGGGCGGCGCACGCGCTGTTCGGAATCCGGGGCGCATAACCCGTTTGCGATCGGGTAGCCGCGCGGCCATGGCTCCACCACATGGGAACGACAGACACACACCCGGTCCTACGCCGGGTCACACCCGTCGGGCACTGCTCGCCGGGGTGGCGGCGGCCGGTGCGCTGGGCGCGGTCGGCTGTAGCCGCGTGGCCACCGCGTCGGCCGCGGGCGGCGGCGATCTCCTCGACCGGCTGAAGGCGCAGGGCGTCGTACGGCTGGGGATAGCGGGGGAGATCCCGTTCGGGTACATCGACAAGGACGGCCAACTGACCGGTGAGGCACCGCAGTTGGCGAAAGCAATCTTCAAGCGGCTCGGCGTCGACAGGGTGCAGCCCGTGCCCACCGAGTTCGGCTCGCTCATCCCGGGGCTGAACTCTCAGCAGTTCGACGTCGTCGCCGCCGGGATGTATGTGACCCCGGAACGCTGTGAGCAGGTCATCTTCGCCGACCCGGACTACCAGGTGCTCGACTCCTTCGTCGTCCGCAAGGGCAATCCGAAGGGGCTGCACGACTACAAGGACGTCGTCGCGAAGAGGGCGAGGTTCGCCACCGGCACCGGGTACGCGCAGATCCAGCACGCCGTCGACGCCGGGTACGAGCAGGGCGACATCCTGATCGTCCCGGACCAGGTCGCCGGGCTGAACGCCGTGGAGGCAGGGCGAGTCGACGTCTTCGCCGGTACGGCGCTCACCACCCGCGCGGTCGTGCGGAAGTCGGCGAAGGCCGAGTCGACCCGGCCCTTCGCACCGCTCGTCGACGGGAGACCGCGGATCGACGGGGGCGCGTTCGCGTTCCGGCCGACCGAGACGAAGCTGCGCGACGCCTTCAACGTCGAGCTGCACAAGCTCAAGAAGAGCGGGGAACTGTTCCGCGTCCTGCGGCCCTTCGGGTTCACCGAGGCCGAGATGACGGACCTCACCGCGAAGGAGCTCTGCGGCGCATGACCTCAGGACTCTGGGAACTCGTCCTCAAGGGGATCTGGACCACCGTCCAACTCCTCGTCCTCAGCGCGCTGTTGGCGACCGCCGTGTCGTTCGTCGTCGGCGTCGCCCGCACCCACCGGCTGTGGGTCGTCCGCTTCCTCGCCGGTTTCTACACCGAGGTGTTCCGCGGCACCTCCGCCCTCGTCATGATCTTCTGGGTGTTCTTCGTGCTGCCGGTCGCCTTCGGCTGGCAGCTCGTCCCGCTGTGGGCGGGCACCCTCGCACTCGGGCTGACCTACGGCGCGTACGGCTCGGAGATCGTGCGCGGGGCGCTCGGAGCGGTCGACCCGGCGCAGCAGGAGGGCGGGGTCGCGCTGAGCTTCACGCCCTGGCAGCGGATGCGGCTGATCCTGCTGCCGCAGGCGGTGCCGGAGATGATCCCGCCCTTCTGCAACCTGCTGATCGAACTGCTCAAGGGCACCGCCCTGGTGTCGGTGATGGGCATGGGCGATCTGACCTTCAGCGCCAACCTGGTGCGGCTCGCGCTCCAGCAGAGCGCGGAGATCTACACGTACATCCTGCTGATCTACTTCGTGATCGCCTTCACCCTCACCCGGCTGATGCGCGGGCTGGAGAAGCGGCTGAGGGCCGGGATCGGCATCGGAGGTGAGGTCGCGTGAACTGGGACTGGAACGCCGTGGGCGACTTCATGCCGTACTTCTGGGACGGCCTGAAAGTCACCCTTCGCATCCTGCTTCTCGGGTCGTTGCTCTCGTTCGGGCTCGGGCTGGTGTGGGCGCTGCTGATGCGGGCCCCGACTCGCTGGGTGCGCTGGCCGGTCGGGGCCGTCACCGAGTTCGTGCGGGACACCCCGCTGCTGGTGCAGCTGTTCTTCCTCTTCTACGTGCTGCCGGAGTGGGGGCTGACCCTCTCCGCGCTGACCACCGGTGTCCTCGCGATCGGGCTGCACTACTCGACGTACACGATGCAGGTCTACCGCGCCGGTATCGAGGCGGTGCCCGCCGGCCAGTGGGAGGCGGCGACCGCGCTGAATCTGCCGGTGCGCCGGACCTGGACGGCCGTGATCCTGCCGCAGGCGATCCGCCGGGTGGTCCCTGCGCTGGGCAACTACGTGATCGCGATGCTCAAGGACACCCCGATCCTGATGGTGATCACCGTGCTCGAACTGATGGGCCGGGCCCGGCTGTTCTCCCAGGAGCACTACCAGTTCACCGAGCCCGTCACCGTGATCGGGGTCGCCTTCGTCCTCGTCTCCTACCCCGCCTCTCTGCTGATCCGAGCCCTGGAGCGACGCCTTGTCCACTGACACTCCCCTGATGAACGATCCCGACGCGGGCGCCAACCCCCCGGTGGACGGCGGCGAGTTGATCCGCCTGGACCACGTCACGAAGCGCTTCGGGTCCAACACCGTCCTCGACAACCTCGACTTCTCCGTCGAGTCCGGCAGGCACGTCACCCTGATCGGGCCCTCCGGTTCGGGCAAGACCACGATCCTGCGACTGCTGATGACCCTGACCGAGCCGGACGAGGGGACGATCACCGTCGACGGGGAGCGGCTCTTCCCCGCGCCCGAGAAGCGGGTCCGCGAGATCCGCAAGAAGATCGGGATGGTGTTCCAGCAGTTCAACCTGTTCCCGAACATGACCGTGCTGCGCAACATCACCGAGGCACCGGTCACCGTCCTGGGCCTGCCCAAGGACGAAGCGGAAGCGCGCGCCCTGGAGTTGCTGGACCTGGTCGGCCTCGCCGACAAGACCGGCGCCCGCCCGACCCAGCTGTCCGGCGGCCAGCAGCAGCGCGTGGCGATCGCGCGGGCGCTGGCGATGCGCCCGCGGGTGCTGCTCCTGGACGAAGTGACCTCCGCACTGGACCCGGAGCTGGTCGCGGGCGTGCTCGACGTGCTCAGGGACATCGCCCGCACCACCGACATCACCATGCTCTGTGTGACCCACGAGATGAATTTCGCCCGGGACATCTCGGACCAGGTCCTGATGTTCGACGCGGGCAAGGTCATCGAATCGGGCCCGCCGGAGCGGATCTTCGGCGATCCGGAACATCGGCGGACCCGGGAATTTCTCGGCGCGATTCTTTGACGTTCGTTCAACTACGCCAAGTGAACAACCGAACACCCAAGGTCTACGCCACGTGGCGTGCCGTAGGCATATGCCAAAGGTCCCGCGCCCCAGTTGGGAGGGCATGAGCAGGGCCACAATCTCGCCAACAGCCGCTCCACATCGGCCGTTTGACAGCTATCGTGGAGAGGATTCGCTGTCCGGTATCACGGCCCAAAAAGCGAGCGCAGGGAGAAACACCGTGGCGCTGATGCACGAGCCGACCGCTCCCTACCACTCGGTACAGGACGCACTGCGCATCCTGGAGACCGTCGCGGGACACACCACCGGTGTCACCGACACCGAACTGGCCCGCCGCACCGGCCTCGGCGTCGAGCGCCTGACCATACTGCTGCGGACCCTGCGCCGCGAGGGCTACGTCGAGCAGCTCACCGACGGCGCCTACGTCACCGGCGAGGCCCTGGGCCGGCTCGGCTCCGCGGCCGGCCGCGACCAGGCGGTGCGCGCACAGATCCAGCGGACCCTGGACCGGCTGCGCGACTCCCTGGGCGCGGCGGTCTACGTCAGCCGGTACGTCGACGGCGAGGTCACGATCACCCAGTACGCGGCCGGGCCCACCACCCCGGCGGTCAACGAGTGGGTCGACTTCCGCGTCTCCGCGCACGCGACCGCGCTCGGCAAGAGCCTGCTGGGCCAGCTCGACCACAACGGCCGCCGCGACCACCTCTCCCGGCACAAGATGGCCCGCCTCACCTCGCGCACCATCACCAGCGACAAGCTGCTGCTCTCCCGCCTGGAGACCCAGCCGCCGACCGTTCCCCACCTCGACCTCCAGGAGTACGCGGTGGGCACGGTCTGCGCGGCCGTCCCGATCACGGCCGGTTCCTCGGTGGGCTGCCTGGCCCTGTCCCTCCCGGTCGAACACGCCCACCGCCTCCGCCAGGCGGCGGACACCCTGAACCGCGAAGCGGGCCCTGTACTGCTGTCCCTCGCGATCTAGGGCCTGTCCCGGACCTGGTCCGGAGCACCCCTCCGGACCAGGTAGTATTTTCTCGTCGCCCTCCGCGAGACTCAGATCCAGCGGAAGGCGTGAGTCATGCGCCGCTAGCTCAGTTGGTTAGAGCAGCTGACTCTTAATCAGCGGGTCCGGGGTTCGAGTCCCTGGCGGCGCACTGTGAGTGACCAAGGGCATCCTTCTTCGGAAGGGTGCCCTTGGTCGTTCGTCAGATGACGGACATCGTGACCGCCAGCAGCGCGCCCAGCGCCACAAGCGTCAGCCCCGGCACCCAGAACAGCTTCACGAAGCGCCGGTCGTCGGACAGATCGAGGTCGGCGATGTCCGCGAGCGTTCCCGTTCTGGCCCGGTCCGGCTTCCTCCGGTCGTACACCACCGGTACGACGGTGCCCACCGGCCCGCGGGGTGCCACCCCGACCTCGATGAAGTGGGGCTGCCGACTCCTGGACGGGGCCTCGGGCAGGAGGACGAGGTAGTAGACGCGATGCCCGCTGCTGATCCACTCCTGGAGTGTGGAGACGGCCTCACCCTGGACTCCGTGCCGTTTCAGATTCCGCAGCTTCAGAAACTTGACGAGACCGCCGGAGTTCGCGAAGCACATCAGCGCCCCGATGACCATGACGATGATTCCCACGGCCGCGAAGTCGCTCATCGAGTCCCCCTCCTCGAAGCACCCGACCACGGTGCTTCGAGGATTCAACCGGCAAGGACCTCATAGATCAACCAAGGGCCGACATCCTCAGCCGGTCCGGCCGGTCCGGCCGGTCCCCACTGCTACGACGGCGTCCTGCGGAGTGAGCCGTCGATAGGCCGCCTCCCCCGGTGGCCGCCACCACACCGGATCGGCGCACCGGATCCCCTCCCGCCGCAGCCCCGCCCGGTGGATCTTGTTGGTCGCCGTGACCGGCATCCGCCGTACCACCCGTACGAAGCGGGGTGCCATCTTCGTCCCCAAGTCCGGCTGGGCGAGCAGGAATTCGGCGAAGCCGCGCGGGTCGAAGTGCCCGGCGACGGTGGCCATGACCTGGTCGCCGGTGACCGGGTCCGGTACCGCGTAGACCGCCACGGCGTCGGCGCCCTCGTAGCGGGCGAGGATGTTCTCGATCATCGCGGCGGCGAGGTTCTCGCTGTCGACGCGGAGGCGGTCGTCGGTGCGGCCGGCGAAGTAGAGGTAACCGTCGGTGTCCCGGTAGAAGAGGTCACCGGTCCAGTACCAGCCCTCCCGGCGCCGCTCCGCGTCCGCCTCCGGGTTGCGCCAGTACCCCTCGAAGGGGTTGGCGGCTCGGTTCACCAACTCCCCTATCGCCTCTTCCCCGTTGAGCAGCCGTCCGGCCGAGTCGAAGACCGCGGGCGGGCACTCCGCCCGCGTCCCCGGATCGAGTACGGCGAGCCCGGGCGCCGCCCTCCCGACCGCCCCGGACGGTGTCCCCGGCGACCACTGCACCGCCGCCCCGCCCTCCGAGGACCCGTACCCCTCCACCAGCCGCACCCCGAACCGCCGCTCGAACGCCGCCGCGTCCACCGCCCCCGCCTCCGTGCCGAAGCCCATCCGCAGCGGGTTGTCCCGGTCGCCGGGGCGTTCTTCCGTGGCCAGGATGTACTGCACGGCCCGGCCGACGTAGGTGAAGTACGTGGCCCCGTACGCCCGTACGTCGTCCAGGAACCGGGACGCCGAGAACCGGCGGCGCAGCGCCACGCCCGCCCCGGCCGCCAGCGCCGGTGCCCAGTCGGCGATCACCGCGTTGCCGTGGAACATCGGCATGCAGATGTAGTGCACATCGTCAGGGAGGACCCCGAAGCTGCCGACGAGGGAGCTTCCGGCGGCGGCCAGGCGGCCCTGGGTGCAGATCGCGGCCTTCGGGGCGCCGGTGGAACCGGAGGTGAAGTAGAGCAGGACGCGGTCGTCGGGGGTGGCCCGCGTGAAGGTGTCCGGTTTCGCGTCCGCGTAGGGCGCGAGGAGGTCGTCGTAGGCCTGAGTGTCCGTCACCAGCAGCTGTACGCCCGGGAGTTCGAGGCCGTCGAGGAGCGGGAGGTGGGTGCGCTCGGTGACCAGGATCCGGCATTCGGTGTGCAGGATGTCGCGGGCCAGCTCGGGGCCGCGGCGGGTGGGGTTGATGCCGGCGACGGCCGCTCCCGCGAGGGCCGCCGCGCTCAACCACAGGGGATATTCGGGGGTGTTGTCGAGCAGCACGCCGACATGGGGTGCGGTGCCGGGTGGCAGGAGGTCGGTGAGGAGCGCCGCCCTGGCCGCGGCACCGGCCGCCACCTCGTGGTGGGTGAGCACCCGTTCCTCGCACCACAGCCCCGGGCGGTGGTCGTCCCACCGTGCCTGTACGAGTTCCGCGACGGTACGCCTCCTGGACTCCATGGGAGGGCACGGTAGTTGACGTACCGTCAGATGTGGAGGGGCTACGGGGTCATGAAGTCGCCGGCCGCCGGGGACGCCTCGTGGGTCACGATGATGAACCCGATGCAGAAGGCGATGAACGCACCGAAGAACACCAGCGCGAGGCCTGTCCCCAGCATGAGCTTCCCGCGGGCCGGAGCCTCGGCGGTGGCCCGCTCGGGGTGATCGGCCGCGTAGTACACGGTGACGAAGTCGCCCTCCACCACCGTCCCCGACCCGCCCCGCTCCTCGAACCGGACGGCACGGCCCTCACGGGTCGTGAACTCGTAGACATGGTTCAGCCTCGTCGTCACCGAGGTGTCCCCGATGCCGCCGCTGGTCGTCGTGTACGTCCGCAGACAGCGGGCTTCGGCGGTGAGACCGCTGTTCCAGGCCCTGCTCGTCGTCAGCGCGCGGCGGATCACCGCGACCGCGCCGCACAGCACCACCACGATGATGAGCACAGGTATGACGTAGAACAGCGCTTCCATGGTGTCCCCCGAGGTCAGGTACCGCTTGATGGAGGGAACCTACCCCCGGGGAACACCGGACTGTCTCAAGCAATGCTCAGAACGTGACGTCCGAGCAGGAGTAGAACGCGTTGGTCGTGTCCGCGATCGTCCACACCGCGACGATCACATGGTGGCCGGAGAGACCGGACGGGAGCGTGCCGGTGTGGGAGATGGTGGACGACGAGGGGCGCTGGCCGTTGTAGGGGACGGTGAGGAACGGGGTGGTGTTGAGGTCCGAGCGGGCCAGGTTGTGGTTCTGGTTCCAACCCGCCTTGGTGACGTAGTACTTGAAGTCCGTCGTGGCGTGGATCGCCGTGAACTGCCAGCGGAACGTGTACGACTGACCACCCGTCACCTTGGTCGTCGGCCACGCGGCGCCCGACGGGGTCTTCGGCGCGCTGAGCTGTGCGAAGCGGCTCAGGCCGCCGTTGCAGATCTGGCCGTCGGCGGGACCGGCGGCCGGGAAGCCCTTGGGGCCCTCGACGCTCTGCGGCTCGTACTGGATGTCACCGCAGTTCGTCACCGTGCCGTTGGCACAGAGCTTCTGCCTGCTGATGGGGAGGTCGGTGTAGCCGTGGCTGCTCGCGGCCCCGGACGAGAGCACGACGGCCCCGGCCGTGGTGAGCCCGAGCACGCCCGCGTACCACTTGGTCTTTTTGCGCATGCTGCCGCTCCAGGAGAACGTGTGGGGAGTTCCGTGAGCCGTGCAGGTCTAGACCAAGTCCCAGATTATTACCGCTACTTGACTGTGTCCATACCAGTCACGGGCTCGCTTCCCCCCGCCCCGAGCAGAACGCGACCGTCAAGTCCTTGACCAGCGCCTTGCGTTCGTAGTCGTCCAGCTCCACCAGGCCACGCATGGTCAGCCGGGTCACGGTGTCCTCCACCGAGTCGACCACCGAGGTGAGCATCGTCGCCCGCTGCTGCGCGTCCAGCGTGGCGATACGGCGACGGGTCATCGCGGCGGCCACCTCCGGGGCGTACTCGACGCGCAGCGGCCGCACCGAGAACACCTCGATGCCGACCGGCGCCGCGTCCGCAGCGACCAGCCGGGTCAGCGCGTCGACGGCGAGGTCGGCCGCGCCCTTCGCGCCACCGCCCGACGGCTCCACCGGCACCCGGGTCAGCGCCGCCTCCACACACTCGCGCAGATACGTCTCGTGGTCCTCGACCCCGAGCGTGGCCCGCGCGGTGTCCCGCACCCGCCACACCACGAGCACGGCGACCCGCAGCGCGACCCCGTTCGCGTCGGCGGCCGGCATCGGCTCGCTGCGCCAGTGCCGCAGCCGTACGTCGACCCGGCGGCGCAGCAGCAGCGGGTTGACCCACATCAGCCCGGTGCGCCGGACCGTCCCCCGGTACCGCCCGAACAGACCGAGCACCCAGGCCCCTCCGGTACGGCCCCGGGCAAGACCGCCGAAGCCGAACAGCCCGAGCGCGCCGGCCCCCGCGTACGCCGCCCACTGCGCGGGACCGAGTCCGGCACCGGCGTGGACCGGCAGCCGTAGCGCGTCGGCCGCGAGCGGGGGCAGGACGCCCGCCCACCACGAGGCGGCGAGACAGCCGGCGAGTCCGCAGGAACCGGCGAGTACGCCCGCCGTGCCGGGCAGCACCCGGGCCGGCCGCTCCACCAGCTCGGGGTCGACCTCCGGTGCCGGGCGCGGCTTGGCCGGAAGGGGGCGACGGAAGCGCGGCTGTTCGCCGGTGCCCTGCCTGCGCCCTACGACGGCGGGTCTGAGCGGCAGCGACACCGGGTCGGGGTCGTCGCGGAACAGCAGGTGGACGGGGATCTCGGTGGTCGCCTCGTTCTGGATGAGCCGCGCGGGCCGGGTCTGCCCCTCGGGCGGTCCCGCGGGTTCCTCGTTCTCGGGCGTCTGTGAAGTGGTCGTCGTACTCATGCGT
The DNA here is from genome assembly GCF_053891435.1 of Streptomyces sp. NPDC002276. NCBI lineage: Bacteria > Bacillati > Actinomycetota > Actinomycetes > Kitasatosporales > Streptomycetaceae > Streptomyces > Streptomyces sp. NPDC002276. The sequence continues at coordinate 149,645 of NZ_JBSFCQ010000009.1, forward strand.
GCCTCCAGCCTCCGCGCCAGATACGCCATGACAGTTCTTGGGTTTTCGGACCTACGAGAAGAGGCGGCGCCAGGTCTCCGGCCCCGGGTAGCCGTCCGCCGCGCCGCCGCGCCAGCCCTGGGCGCGCTGGAAGGCCTCGACGTTGCGCCGGTCCGGCTCGCCCCAGCGCGGTCCCGGGCCCGTCGTGTAGTACTTGCCGAAGCCCTTCTTGACCAGCTGCTTTCCGAGTTCGGTGACGTACTTGTTGGTCGCTCCCGGACGGAACACGCCCCGGCCGGGATACCCGGGGGCGCCGTGCGAGGCGGCCGGGGCAGCGGGCGGGCCCGTCGCTCCGGACGGCCCCGCCGCTCCCACGAACGCCCCGCCGATGTTCTTGCCCTTCCCCGTGACCAGCAGTTCCCAGGTCAGCGGTCCCGGCAGACCGTCCGCGTCCGCGCCGGTCCAGCCCTGGGCCTGCTGGAACGCCTGGGTGGCCAGCAGGTCCGCGTCCGACCAGACCGGGCCGGGACCCGCCGCGTAGTAGGCGCCGGCGCCACGGGCGACGAGCATCTTGCCCAGCTGGGTGACGTACTTGTTGTTGGCGCCGGGGCCGAAATACGCCGCTCCCGGGTACGCCGTCTTCGGCGTGACCGCGCCGGCCGGGGTCACCGGGGGCACCGCGGGCTTCGAAGGCGCCGGGGGCTTCGGGTTGACCTCCGCCGCGCTCAGGGTCAGGCCCTTGTAGCGGTAGGGGACGTAGTTGGCGGAGTGGCTCCAGTACGCATACGGCGTGGACTGGCGCCGGGCGTGCGAGGGAGTCTCCTCCAGGGCGATGTAGTAGGTGTGCGTGTAGTCGGTCCAGCCGCCGAAGATGACGACGTGGGAGCCCTTCTCGGGATTCTCCGGATTGTGGAACAGCAGAATGTCGCCGGGCTGAAGTTCCTCCTTGGAAATACGTGTCCCGTACTGGTCGAGGCTGCCGGTCCATTCGTTCCCCGGCAGCCCCCAGGCCATCGAGACGAACCCCGAGCAGTCCTGCCGGTAACCGTCCGACCAGTATTCGTTCATGCTGTACGGCACCTCGGCCGTGATCCAGGTCTTGGCCCGGTTGATGATCTCGGCCCGGGTGGTCGCGGGCGCCTTGAGGACACCGGCCGGCTTCGCCGGTGTCCCGCTCGGGCCGTGCAGCGGGGCCTTGCCGCCCTGCGGGGTCGCGGGTTCGTCACCCGCGTCACCTGCGGGGACGCCGGGGCGGGCCGGGGTGTGGGGGGCGGCGAGGGCCGGTACGGCGTGCCCTGCGGCGAGGGTCGCGGACGCGGCGGCGGCCACCACCAGGACTCGTTGGGCGGTGGGGCGACCGCCGGTTCGGACGGTCGGGGAATGCGGCAGGGCGCGCCGCCGGTGAACGCATTCCGGGCAATCGCAATCGCTCGCGGGATCGAATTCCTCGAATACCGGAGTCTCCATGCGATGCCCCTCACACTCCAGGTGGATATTTCCGCGCTCGTGCACGTGCGCCAGTTTCTCAACTGTCTTCCGGACTCGCATGTTGACGGTCCGAATGATGTACAAGGGCCCACCCGGGAGCCTGCGGGGGTGGTCGGGAGCACCCCCGTGCGTCCGGTAGAGTTATGCAGGTCAGCAGGCGCCGCTAGCTCAGTTGGTTAGAGCAGCTGACTCTTAATCAGCGGGTCCGGGGTTCGAGTCCCTGGCGGCGCACAGACAGCGAGGCCCTCCGCACTGCGGGGGGCCTTTTGCATGGGCGGAGGGAAGATCCGCGCGGGCACGGAGGCAACCGCAGGGGCAGCCGCGCGGCCGGAACATCCGTGCGGGCGGAACACAGCTCTCCCCCCGTTTGGCCGGTTACCCTCTCGCCATGGCAGCCCGTGACCTTCAGGAGCGGATCAAGAAGCTCATCCTCGACCGTCGGCTGCCCTCGGGGGCGCCGCTGCCGACCGAGCCCGAGCTGATGGTGTTCCTCGGCGCGAGCCGGAACTCGGTGCGCGAGGCGCTCAAGGCCCTCCAGGCGATGGGGATCGTCGAGATCCGGCACGGGTTCGGGACGTACGTCGGCCCGATGTCGCTCGCGCCGATGGTCGAGGGTCTCGCGTTCCGTACCGTCGTCGGGCACTACCGCGGCGAGGACAGCCTGCTCCAGCTGCTCGAACTGCGGGAGGCGGTCGAGTCGGGGCTCGTCGCCCGGCTCGCGGGGCGGTTGCCCGAGCGGGATCTCCTCGAACTCGACGCGCTGGTACGGCGGATGGAGCGGGAGGCGGCCGAGGGAGTCGGCCTCGCGGCCACCGACCGCGCCTTTCACGCCACGCTCTACCGGGGACTGGACAACGCGCTGCTGAGCGAGGTCCTGGAGGCCTTCTGGGACGCCTTCCACCGCGTCCGCGCCGATCTCGCCACCGGCCCGCAGGACCCCGAGGTCACCTGCCGCCAGCACCGGGAGATCCTCGACGCGGTCCGGTCCGGGGATGCGAAGCGCGCCGAGATGGCGATAAGGGAACACTTCGACAACGTGCGCACGAGACTGTCCACAACGACTCCGCCTGATCCCCACACACACCCCAATGAACGCGTATGACCGGTAAACACCGCGTTTCGTGTCTTGCGATCAAGATGAGCACCGTAGAACCCTGGTTTTGAAGATGCTGTCGGTACACGGCAGTTGAGGGGGTACGGAACCGGTTGCGCGGTTTCGCGGGGAGGAGGGGCCCCGCCCGGGAACAGATGTCGGAGGGGGCATCGCGCAACCGGACGGTCGCAGTCACATGTCTTTGTGAGTGGACTGTGTGGTGACTGTGGCCACCACTGACACGCCCGTCGAGGGTCGAGGGGGACCCTGCCGGGCGGCCGCGACAAACAGACACGCGCGTTTCCGCGTGTGGGGGGATGACTCATGACGTCGACGCCGACGGGCGCCCGACAGGGCTTCGACCCGTCACAAACCACCGAACTCAGAGTCCCGGGACACCGGACCGGCAGTTTCCGCCGGATCAAGAACACACTTCCGAGATACGACTACGAGCACTACAGCCGCCTTGCGGGACCCCTCACGCAGCCCGCCCCGGACCGGCCGTACAAGGTCCAGTACCGGTCGCTGCTGTCGCAGGAGACGCACCGCGTCCGCGCCGCGCTCATGCTGGGCGCGGCGCCGCTGCTCTCCCTGATCCTGCTGGGCTGGCTGCTCCAGCCGGGGCACTGGACCCAACGCGACTATCCCGCCTACGACTTCCTGCCCGCGCTGGACATCGTGATGCTGGTCGCGATCGGTCTGATCGAGTTCTTCCGCTGCATGAACGTGCTGTCCAACGCGCACGCCACGCTGGTCGCCCGCGACCCGATCCCGGTGGTCCCGGAGACCGGCACGAGAGTCGCGTTCATCACGACGTTCGTGCCCGGCAAGGAGCCCCTGGAGATGGTCACCAAGACCTTGGAGGCGGCCGTACGGCTGCGCCACCGGGGGCTTCTGCACGTGTGGCTGCTCGACGAGGGCGACGACCCCGAGGTCAAGGCGGTGTGCGGGCGGCTCGGCGTACATCACTTCTCCCGCAAGGGAGTCGAGAAGTGGAACCAGCCCAAGGGGCCCAACCGCGCGAAGACCAAGCACGGCAACTACAACGCCTGGCTTGAGGCGCACGGCGACGAGTACGACTACTTCGCCTCCGTCGACACCGACCACGTGCCGCTGCCCAACTACCTGGAGCGGATGCTCGGTTTCTTCCGCGACCCGGACGTCGGCTTCGTCATCGGCCCCCAGGTGTACGGCAATTACGACACCCCGGTCACCAAGGCCGCCGAGTCGCAGCAGTTCCTCTTCCACGCCCTGATCCAGCGGGCCGGCAACCGCTACGGCTCACCGATGTTCGTCGGGACCTCGAATGCCGTACGGATCAAGGCACTTCAGCAGATCGGCGGGCTGTACGACTCGATCACCGAGGACATGGCCACCGGCTTCGAGATGCACCGGGCCAAGAACCCGGCCACCGGGAAGAAGTGGAAGTCGGTCTACACGCCCGACGTGCTCGCGGTCGGCGAAGGCCCCAGCGCCTGGACGGACTTCTTCACGCAGCAGCTGCGGTGGTCGCGCGGGACGTACGAGACGATCCTCAAGCAGTACTGGAAGGGCTTCTTCTCGATGCCTCCGGGCAAGCTCTTCAACTACACCATGATGATCATCTTCTACCCGATGTCGGCCCTCAACTGGATACTGGCCGCGCTGAGTTGTGCCCTGTTCCTGGGCATGGGCGCCTCGGGTGTGAACATCGACCCGACGATGTGGCTGATGCTCTACGGCAACGCGTCCGCGCTCCAGATCGGCCTCTACATCTGGAACCGGCGGCACAACGTCTCCCCGCACGAACCGGAGGGGTCGGGCGGGGTCGCCGGCATGGTGATGTCCGCGCTGTCGGCGCCGATATACGCGCGCTCGCTGTTCGACGCCGTACTGCGCAGGAAGAGCAAGTTCGTGGTGACGCCGAAGGGCGACTCGGCCAGCCCCGACACGCTGTTCGGGACGTTCCGGGTCCATTGGTTCTTCATCCTGATCTTCGGCGGCTCGCTGATGGCCGGCTTCGAGAACGGGCACTCCCACCCCGCGATGATCACCTGGGCCACGTTCGCCCTGCTGATCACCGCCTCGCCGATCCTGGCCTGGCGGTACATGCTGCGCCAGGAGAAGAAGCGGCCGCCCGTCGTCGCCGCCCCCACCGTCCCGCAGCAGAAGCCCAGTTGGGCGGCGGCGGGCAACAGCGAGCAGACCATGCAGATCGTGCTCGGCGGGACGGGGGGCCGTAAGGAATGAAGGAAGCCGGCCGGCGCCGTGCCCGTCGACTCGCGATCAGCACGGTGGTCGTCATCGCCCTGGCCGGGATGAACGGGCCCTGGCTGTACAGATTCGGCACCGAGAGATACCACCAGTACGTCATCAACAAGCCCGAGTACAAAGCCGACAACGGGCACTGGGACATCATCCAGTTCCCGAAGAAGTACCGGCAGGACACCATCCACGCGGCGCTGCTGCGTACCGGCAAGGTGCTGCTCATCGCCGGGTCGGGCAACAACCAGGACAACTTCGACGCGAAGAAGTTCGACACCCGGATCTGGGATCCGGTCAAGGGCACCATCAAGAAAGTGCCCACCCCCGCCGACCTGTTCTGCACCGGGCACACCCAACTCGCCAACGGCAACCTGCTGATCGCGGGCGGCACCCAGAAGTACGAGAAGCTGAAGGGGGATGTGAAGAAGGCCGGGGGCGTGATGATTCTCTACAACGAGAACCCCGACAAGCCGATGACCCTGCCCCGGGGCACGAAGTTCACCGGCAAGGCGAACGGCAAGTCCTTCCTCTCCACGGACTCCGTCATCGTCCCGCGCGCGGTCAAGGTGTTCGACAAGAAGACCGGCAAGTTCCTGCGGAACAACCCCGGTTACGCCCGGGTCGTCGTCGAGGCGCCCAAGGAGGGCACCCAGTACGAGACCGGCACCCAGGACAACTACCGCATCCAGGGGCTGACCGGCGCCGACGAGCGCAACACGTACGGCATCGGGAACAAGTTCGGGCTCGACAAGCGGGACTTCGAGGGGATCAAGAACGCGTACGAGTTCGATCCGGTCGCCGAGAAGTACATCAAGGTCGATCCGATGAACGAGGCACGCTGGTATCCGACGCTGACGACGCTGTCGGACGGAAAGGTGCTCAGCGTCTCCGGGCTCGACGACATCGGGCAGTTGGTGCCGGGGAAGAACGAGGTCTTCGATCCGGCGACGAAGAAGTGGACGTACACGAAGACGAAGCGACAGTTCCCGACCTATCCGGCGCTGTTCCTGACGGAGAACGGGAAGCTGTTCTACTCGGGGTCGAACGCGGGGTACGGGCCGGACAACGTGGGCCGCGATCCCGGGATTTGGGACGTCGACACGAATCAGTTCACGAAGATTCCGGGGCTGAGCGATCCGAACATGATGGAGACCTCGGCGACCGTGCTGCTCGCTCCGGCGCAGGACGAGAAGTACATGGTGATCGGGGGCGGGGGTGTCGGCGAGTCGAAGCTGTCGACGAACAAGACGCGGCTGGTCGATCTGAAGGACGCCGACCCGAAGTTCGTGGACGGGCCCTCGCTGGAGAAGGGCACGCGGTATCCGCAGACGTCGATCCTGCCCGACGACACCGTGCTGGTGTCGGGCGGTTCCGAGGACTATCGGGGGCGCGGCGACTCCGACATCCTTCAGGCCCGGCTGTACCACCCCGACACGAACACCTTCGACAAGGTCGCCGATCCGCTGGTGGGGCGGAACTACCACTCCGGGTCGATCCTGCTGCCGGACGGGCGGGTGATGTTCTTCGGGTCCAACTCGTTGTACGCGGACAAGGCGAACACGAAGCCGGGGGTCTTCGAGCAGCGGATCGAGATCTATACGCCGCCGTATCTGTACCGGGATTCCCGGCCGGACATTTCCGGGGGGCCGGCGAGCATCGCGCGGGGTTCGTCGGGGACGTTCACCTCGCAGCACGCTTCCTCGATCAAGAAGGTGCGGTTGATTCGGCCCAGTGCGTCCACGCATGTCACCGATGTGGATCAGCGGTCCATCGCGCTGGACTTCAAGACGGCCGGGAACAAGATCACAGTGACTGTGCCCAAGGACAAGAACCTGGTGCAGTCCGGGTGGTACATGCTGTTCGTGGATGACGATCTGGGGACGCCGAGCAAGGCGGTGTGGGTCGAAGTGCCCTGATCACCTGCTCGACTTCGCGAGGGCCAGTGCGTAACTCGCCCACCACTGGCCCGCCTTCGGGCCGCCCTTGCACTCGCCGTCCGACTCCCCCGGGCGTTTGATCCACAAGTAGGCGTCCACCAAGGGGTCCGCCGTCTTCGTGGTCGGGGTTTCGCCCAGGGACCTGCCCGGGGGGTTGCACCAGTTCTCGTCCTCGTCGCCTGCCGTATACGGTCCGTTGCCGTTGCGGCTGGTGTCGATGACGAAGTGTTTGGCGTCCACCTTGGCCGAGAGCTGTTTGCCGTACGCGATGGAGTCTTCCGTGGAGTAGAAGTTGGAGACGTTCACCGCGAAGCCGTCGGCCTTGGCGATGCCCGCTCGCTGGAGGGGCTGGTAGATCTCGTCGGGGTGGCCCCAGCCCGCGTTCCCGGCGTCCAGGTAGACCTTCGTGTGCTTGAGGGACTTGAGCTTGGTGATGGCGTAGTCCAGGAGGTCGTAGCGCTCGTCCTGGAACTGGGCGGGTGTGCAGCCGTCCACCAGGTGGAGCAGGGCGTCCGGTTCGAGGATCACCGTGGCGGAACGGTCGGCGATGCCCTGGGCCACCGCGTCGATCCAGGCGCGGTAGGCGTCGCCGTCGCCCGCGCCGCCCTGGGAGTACTGGCCGCAGTCGCGGTGCGGGATGTTGTAGAGGACGAGGAGCGCGGTGCGGCCGGCCTGGTCGGCGGCCTCGGTGAAGCCCTGCGCCTCCGCCTTCGGGTTCTCCGGGCCGATCCACTCGCCGGTCGGCTGTTCGGCGATCTTCCTGATCTGTTCGGCGTCGGCGGCCTTGCCCGCCTTGGTGTAGGCGGCGAACTGCCGGGCCGCGTTGGTGTCCGGGTTGACCCAGATCGGGTCGGCGCCGCCGGGCTGTTGGGTGATCTTCGCTCCCGCGTCGGGTTCCTTGTCCCCGCCCCCCGAGGAACAGCCCACGAGGAGCAGTGCCGCCCCCAGGACCAGTGCCGACGCCCGCGTGCCGAAGGGAACCGGGGTCCCCTGGCTGCCGTACATCCAACTCCCCCTTGGCTGTACCGATCCAAGGCTCAATCGTGACATACGTGGCGTGCCGCCCACGAGAACGCCCGGGATGTTGTCGGCCGGTTGTTACAGCACGGCCGCGTTGGGTAGGCGCCCGGTCCCAGGGCGCAGGGGAAGGTGGCCGTCATGCACCGAATCAACCGAGAGGGCCGACTCGCCGCGACTGTCCGACCACTGCGTGGAGTTGCTGTCCGCGTGGACGGCCGGGGTGATGCTGATCGACGGCGGGGAGGCCGTGTCACTGGCCGGGAGCAGTCATCGGGAGGCGGTGGCGCTCGATCTGCTGGCGGCCCAGCACGGTGGCGGGCCCCTGTCTGGAGAGCTACGGCTCCGGGCGCGTCGTGGCGCCGGTGTCGATCGGGGTGGCCCATTCCGCCGCCCGGTGGCCGGAGTTCACCGAGCGGGCGCCGCGGCACGGGATCGTGGCGACCTTCGCGGTGTCGGTGCGCCGCCGGGACACGCTGCTCGGCGCGCTCAACGTGTTCGTGGCGACGCTGCCCAACGGCGGTCCGGACGGCGGCCGTTCGGAGCTGCTGGTGGCGCAGGCGCTGGCCGACGCGGCGGGCCTGGGGCTTCAGAACCAGCGCGCGTACGCCCAATACCGGTCCCTGGCCGGGCAGTTGCAGGAGGCGTTGTCGAGCCGGATACGGATCGAACGCCGTTGCGCGCGGCGGTGTCGGCTGCCGCTGGATCGGGTGGCGCGGTCGGTGATCGAACGGGGCGTGGACGGCGCCGAGTTGAGGGGTCCGTAGCAGCGTAGGTCACCAGTGCATATGACAGGGAGCTACCACACATGAACATGGCGTCATTCGCCCTCTAGGCCCGGGCGCTCATTCGTTCTACAGTCGACTCCAACGGCCCCAGCCCCCGGCCGGTGCGCACCCTCCACCACGGTGTTTTCCCAAGCCTCCCGCGTAGTTCGCCGGGTTACTCCCGCAGCCCGGGCACGCGCGGTCGAGGACCAGCCCGGTCGGCGGCTTCGGGGGGAGCGGGTCGTCGGCCGGGCCAGGTACCGTCAGAAACCGGTTCCGGTGAGGTACGCGGACACGATGACGTTCGCCGTGTAGCTGCGGTCGGCGCGGTCGAAGGTGCCGCCGCAGGTGATGAGGCGGAGTTCGGCGCGGCCCGACTGCCTTGTGCCGTAGGCCTGTTGGGCGTCGAAGTGGGCGCGGGTCAGCACGCGTACGTCATCGACGGTGAACCGGGCGACCTTGCCGTCGTCGCGGACGACGCGGATGGTGCGGCCCGGGCGCAGGGTGCTGAGCTTGTAGAAGACGGCGGGCCGGGTCTCGGTGTCGACGTGCCCGACCATCAGCGCGGTACCGACGGCGCCCGGCCGCACCCCGCCGCCGTACCAACCGACCACACCGGCCTGGTCGAACGACGGTGGGTCGATCGCGCCCCGCGCGTCGAGTCCGCGGTTCACGACCGGTGCCTGTACGGCCAGGTCGGGGATGTCGATGCGCTGCGGCAGGGCGTTGCCCAACGGCTTCGCGGCGGGCGGCAGTTCGGCCTCGGGGGGCCGTCCGACCGCGGCCACGTCGCCGGTGGTCGGCGCGGATATGCCCTGCCGTATGTCGGTCAGGTCCTGGCCCCACAGCCAGAGCCCGAGCAGCAGCATGGCCCAGGCCACCCCGGTGAGCAGCCGTCCGGTGCCGGTGGAGCGCTCGTGCTCGGCGGGCCGGTCGTGATCGAACATGGCCGGTCAGTCCGTCCGGCTGGGCGTCGCGGGGCAGGCGGGACTTTGCGGACACGGCCTACGGCTCCTGCGGGCGCTGCGCAGCGCCACGGCCGTCGCGGCGACACCGGCCAGCAGCAGTCCGACCACCGCGTGCACGGTGCCGGGACCGGCCGCGCGGGCGTCCACGGCGGCGAGGTGCGCGGTGCCGCCACCGCCCGCGTGGACGGGGGCGACGGGGGAGGCGGGGGGCTGGGACGAGGGGGATCCCGATCCATTCGCTACGACCTTGATCGCGCCCTTCACCGTCACGCTCCCGCAGGTGATCTTCACGTCGTAGCTGCCCGGTTCCAGCGCGGAGCGGACCTGCGTCTCGCCGGCGAGGGTGCCTGCCGTGCCGACGAGTTTCGCGTCGGCGACGAACGCGTCCGACGCCGCCGAGCCCGTCGTACCGGAGCAGCCGCTGATTCTGAGCGCTACGTCGGCGCCGGGGGCGGGGGACGCGGGGGTCACCGAGACCGTGCCTCCGTCCGCCGCGTAGGCCGTCGGGGTGAGCGCCGCCAGGACCGCGACACTTGCACAGAGAGTGACTTTCAGTGAGCCCATCGTGAACCTCCAGATAACTGGAGACTCCTCCTGGTCACCCGGTCGCGCATCCCTGGCGGGGCCCGATTGCTCCGTATGGGGGAGGTGACATCTGGAGTGCATAGCATGGTCGCCATGACAGAGCGCAAGCCCATCGAATCGTGGCTCACCGACATGGACGGGGTGTTGATGCACGAGGGCGTCCCGGTTCCCGGCGCCGACGCGTTCATCAAGAAGCTGCGGGAGACCGGGCGTCCGTTCCTGGTCCTCACCAACAACTCGATCTACACCGCGCGCGACCTGCACGCCCGGCTGAACCGGATCGGCCTCGAAGTGCCGGTGGAGAACATCTGGACCTCGGCCCTGGCCACCGCCGCCTTCCTGGACAACCAGCACCCGGGCGGCACCGCCTACGTCATCGGCGAGGCCGGTCTGACGACGGCGCTGCACGACGCCGGTTACGTGCTGACCGACTCGGACCCCGACTTCGTGATCCTGGGCGAGACCCGGACCTACTCCTTCGAGGCGCTGACCAAGGCGATCCGGCTGATCAACGACGGGGCCCGGTTCATCGCCACCAACCCCGACAACACCGGCCCCTCCCCCGACGGCGCGCTCCCCGCGACCGGTTCGGTCGCCGCGCTGATCACCAAGGCCACCGGCAAGGAGCCGTACTTCGTCGGCAAGCCGAACCCTCTGATGATGCGCAGCGCGCTGAACACGATCGGCGCGCACTCGGAGACGAGCGCCATGATCGGCGACCGGATGGACACCGATGTGCTGGCCGGGCTTGAGGCCGGGATGACGACCTTCCTGGTGCTGACCGGTCTGACGACCAGGGCCGACCTCGACCGTTATCCCTACCGCCCGACGAAGGTCGTGGACTCCATCGCGGACATCGTCGACCTCGTCTGAGGCTCCGACCGGGCGAGCAGCGCGGGCAGTTCGGCGACCGAAGCGAGGACGTGCGTCGCGCCCGCGCCGTTCAGCGCGTCCCGCCGGTGTGCCCCCGTGAGCACACCGGCGACCACGCCCGCCCCGGCGCGGACGCCGCTGAGCATGTCGTACGAGGTGTCGCCGACGACCGCCACCTGTCCTACGGCGTCCGCGGCGGCCGTCCGCAGGAACGCGGTGAGGACCATGTCCGGGTACGGGCGTCCCCGGCCCCCGGCGTCGGCGGGGCACAGGGTGAGGTGCGCGAGGTCCTGCCAGCCGAGGGCGGCCAGGATCGCGTCCTGGGTGGGGCGGGCGAAGCCGGTCGTCAACACCACTGTGCGGCCTTGGGACTTGAGGGTCTCGATGGTCTCGCGGGCGCCGGGGAGGGCGGTGACCCGGCCGCCGTCGACGAGGTCGGCGTAGGCCGACTCGAAGGCCCTGTTGGCCTGTTGGGCCTTCGCTTCCTCGCCGAACAGGTGCCGGAAGACGGCGATCTTGGACTCGCCCATGGTGGCGCGGACGTGGTCCAGCATCGTGGCGGGTTCCACGCCCAGGTGTCGGGCGGCGGCGGTGAAGGCCTCTTCGACGAGGCCGTCGTCGGCGACGGTGGTGCCGGCCATGTCGAGGACGACGAGGCTGATGTGCTGGTTCATCGGTCGCTCACCAATTCAGTTCGTTCGCGGTGGTCTCGGCGATCGCCGGGGAGCAGGTCATGCCGCGTCCGCCGGGGCCGGTGACCAACCACACGCCGTCGCGCACCTGTTGGCGGTGGACGACCCGGGCGGGGTCGGTGCACTGGGCGTACACACCGGCCCAGCGGCGGCGGATCTTCGGCAGCGGGCGGCCGAGGAGCGACTCGGCGACCTCGGCGAGGTGGTCGTAGGGGTCCTCGACGGTGTCGAAGGCGAAGGGGTGCTCGTACTCGTGGGTGTCGCCGATGGTCAGTCCGCCGTCGGCGCGCTGCACCATGAGGAGTTGCATGGCGTGCGCGGCCGCGGTGGGCGACTGCGGCTGGTGGGTGGTGAGTCGGTCGAGGGCGGGGCCTCGGTGGGCGGGGTAGTAGCGGAAGCTGTCCGCGTCGGCGACCGGGGTGGGGAGCGGTTCGCCGAGCGGGTCGGTCTGCATCATCTGCAACCGGACGCGCCGGACGGGGAGTTGGGGTCCCGCGAGTTCGCGGACGAGTCCGCCGAGCCAGGCGCCCGTGCACAGGATCACCGCGTCGGCGGGGTGCACGTCGCCGTGGTCGTCGCGTACCGCGTGTTCGCCGACGACCTCGCGGACCTCGCGGCCCGGCAGGAAGGTGTAGCGCGGGGACTTCGACAGCTCCGCGCGCAGGGCGAGTTGGGCGGTGCGGGGCTCCACGGCCGCGTCGCGCTCGCAGTACAGGGCGGCGGTGAAGTCGCCGCGCAGGGCGGGGTTGAGGGCGCGGGCCTCGGCGGGGGTGAGGAGCTTGTGGCCGCGGGCCGCGGAGTCCGCGCGGGCCACGGCGGCCTCGGCGACGGCGAGTTCACACGGGCCGCGCACCACGGTCAGCGAGCCGCTGGCCCGGAAGCCGAGGCCGGGGACGCGACGGCCGATCTCCTCCCACAACTCCCTTGCCCGCAGGGCGGTTTCGACTTCCTCGCCGCCCGCCCGGCCGCCCACCCAGATCAGTCCGAAGTTGCGCAGCGACGCGCCGCGCGCCTCCGTCTCGCGCTCGATCTGGACGACCTCGTGGCCGCGTTCCACTGCTTGCCAGGCGTGCGTGGTGCCGACCACGCCGCCTCCGACGACTATGACTCTCACACCCAGAGCGTGAACCAGCACGGGATGTTTGGGCTAGACCCGTTATTGATTCGTTAGCTTGGTGACGAAGGAGAAGCGGTCGCCCCGGTACAGGCCCCGGACCCGTTCCAGCGGCTGCCCCTCCGCGTCCCTCGACACGCGGTGGATCAGCAGCATCGGCAGGGCGGGCGGGGTGCCGATGAGCAGGGCCTCGCGCGGGGTGGCGAGCACGGTCTCGATGCGTTCGTCGGCGTCGCCGAAGCGGATGCCGCGGGCGTCGAGGTAGCCGTAGAAGGAGGAGCCGGGCTCGAAGTCCGTGTCCAGGTGCGGGAGTCGGGCGACGGGGACGTAGATGCTTTCGAGGCCGACCCGCTCGTCGTCGGCGAGCAGGACGCGCTCCAGGTGCCAGACGGGTTCGCCGCGGGTCAGTCCGGTCTCGGCGGCGAGCGCGTCGGGGCACGGGAAGCGGTCGAGGCCGACAAGGCTGCGGCCCGGGGTGCATCCCTGTCGTCGTACGCCCTCGGTGTAGCTGGCCAGGGACAGCGGCTGCTCCAGTTTGGGGCCCGCGACGACCGTGCCCCGGCCCTGTCTGCGCAGCCTGCCCTCCAGCAGGAGTTCGCGCAGCGCCTGGCGGACGGTCTCGCGGGCGACCTCGTACCGCTCGGTGAGGTCGCGCTCGGTGGGAATCACCGCGCCCTCCCCCAACTCGTCGACGAGCGCGGCGATTTGGGCCTTCACCGCGTAGTACTTGGGGATGCGGCCGTGCTCGGGGATGCCGTCGCGCACGGGGGCGCCGGGGGCCTGGTCGTTCGGGTAGTCCACGCGGAGATGGTCGCAGAGACGACGTCCCGCGCTTATCGGCGCCTCCGGGCCAGCAGCAGGGCGCCGGTGGTGACGAGGAGGACGGAGGTGGCGGCGAGGACGAGGTGGGCGGTGCCGATTCCGGTGCGGGCGAGTTCGTCGGTGAACGAGAGGTCCTCGGCGGGCGGGGTCGTAGCGGAGGGAGCCGTTGTGGCGGGGGTGGGTGTGCCGTCTCCCGGGGGTGCCGCTTCGACGTCGAAGCGGTAGTCGTTCGACTGGCCGACCCAGTCGCCGTCGTCGGCATGGCGTTGTACGACGGCCGCGTTGGCGGTGATCTCGTTCGGTCCGGTGTCCGGGGCGAGCGCGAGACGCACCTTGACCGTGAGGGTCCTGCCGGGGTCGACGGTGAAGCCCGGGAAGCCGTCGTCGAAGGCGCCGACGAGTTCGGCCTCGTCGGTCGGGGCGAAGCGGACGGGGTGGGGGCGCGGGCCGGTGCCGTCGTAGAAGTCGAGTCTGGGCTGGGCGGGCTTCAGGGCGCGCCGCTGGTCGACGAGGACGACGACCGGGTGGATCCCGGTGCAGCGGCGGGCGGTGGTGTTGGTGAGGTCGAGGTACCAGGTGCCGTAGCCGCCGCCGGCCGCATAGGTGTCGGGGCCGTCGTGGATGCGGGTGGTGAGGGGGAACGCGCGGGCGCCGGGGGCCGCGCAGCCGGGGGTGGGGTCGGCCGCGTGGGCCGGTGGGGCGGTGACGAGGAGGGGGGCGGCTGCGGCGAGGCAGAGGGACAGGGCTGTGCGCGATGGGGTGCGCAGTGGGGTGCGCAGTGGGGTGCACGGTCTCAGGGGCAGTCGCATAAGCACATGAGCGTGCCGGAGGCGGGGGCCGATGGAGGGTGACGCGGCCGGAGGGGTGACTCGAACGGGCGCGGATGTGTGCCTCGAACGGGCGCGGCGGGACACCTGCCCCGCGAAAGTGTCACAGTTCGCGTGGAAAGTGACACACTTTTTCAGAACACCTCCCCCACCCCCCGGCCTACCCGTCCGCCCGCCCGAACAGCGGTCCGAGCAGCAGCTGCGCCGCCCCCTCCGCGACACCCCGCGCTCCGCCGCAGGCGACCCGTACCGGTACGGCGGCCTCGCCCGCACCCTCGCGCCGGGCGCGCTCGTCGAGGACGGCGGCGACTCCGCGTACGAAGGGCTCCGGGTCGGCGGCGACGGTACGGCCGCCCAGCAGCACGAGGTCGATGTCGAGCAGCCCCACGAGGTTCGCGGCACCCGCGCCGAGCACTCGCGCCGCCTCCCCCACATCCCCGCGTTCTACGGCGGCCAGGCACAGGGCCTCGACGCAGCCCCGGTTCCCGCAGTCGCAGGGCGGCCCGTCCAGCTGGATGACCTGGTGCCCGAACTCCCCGGCCCCGGTGCGCGCCCCCCGGTGCACACCCCCGCCGATCACCAGCCCGGCGCCGAGCCCCGTACCGAGATGCAGATAGGCGAAGGCCCCGCCCTCCCCGCCGACGGCCAGCCCGAGCGCGGCGGCGTTCGTGTCCTTGTCGACGACGACCGGCACCCCGAGCCGGGCCGCGAGCGCGTCCCGCAGCGGAAACCCGTCCCACTCGGGAAATCCGGTGACGCGATGCAGCACCCCGTGGATGTGGTCGAGGGGACCGGGCAGGGCCACGCCCACGCCGAGCAACTGGCCCACGGCGGCGCCCACCACCCCCTCGACCTCCCGGGCCACCGCCTCCACGACCACCGCGGCACCCGCCCCCAGGTCCAGCGGAGCGCTCCGCTCCCCGACCACCGTCCCGGTGAGATCGACGAGGACGACCCGCAGTTCGTCCCGGTCCAGGTGCACACCGACCGCGTGGCCGGCCTCCGGGACCAGGCGCAGCACCGTGCGCGGTTTGCCGCCGGTGGAGGCGCGGCGCCCGGCCTCCGTGACCAGACCGGGCCCCCGCAGCCGGGCCGTGATCTTGCTGACGGCCTGGGGGGTGAGCCCGGTGCGCTCGGCGAGTTCGAGCCGGCTGATCCCGTCCGGTCCCGCGGTCCGCAGCAGGTCGAGCACCAGCGCGGTGTTGTGACTGCGGACGGCGAGCAGATTGGCACCCACCGCACCCGCCCCACTCGCCCCACCCGCCGTGGAAGATCCGGCTCCACTCCCGCTCCGCGCACTGTTCACTCCCCCATTGTCCCCACCACTTGCACTTTGGCAACAGCGTTGCGAAAGTGGAGGGCATGACTGGACGCACCACTCGCACACCCCTCCGCGTCGGCCTCGTCGGCTACGGCCTCGCGGGCTCCGTCTTCCACGCCCCGCTGATCGCCGCCACGGAGGGCCTCGCCCTCGACACGGTCGTCACCTCGAACCCGGAGCGGCAGGACCAGGCCCGCGCCGAGTTCCCCGACGTCCGCATCGCCGCGTCGCCGGACGAACTCCTGGACCGCGCCGACGAGTTGGACCTGATCGTCATCGCGTCGCCGAACAAGACGCATGTCGCGCTCGCGACCAGCGCCCTGAAGGCCGGCCTGCCGGTCGTCGTGGACAAGCCGATCGCCGGCACGGCGGCCGAGGCCCGCGAGCTGGCGGCCATCGCCGAGGAACACTCCCTCCTCCTCTCCGTCTTCCAGAACCGCCGCTGGGACAACGACTTCCTGACCCTGCGCAAGCTCCTGGCCGAGGGCGAACTGGGCGACGTATGGCGCTTCGAGTCCCGTTTCGAGCGCTGGCGCCCACAGCCCAAGGGCGGCTGGCGCGAGTCCGGCGACCCGGCAGAGATCGGAGGTCTCCTCTACGACCTCGGCAGCCATGTCGTCGACCAGGCGCTGACCCTCTTCGGGCCCGTGGCCTCCGTGTACGCCGAGTCGGACATCCGCAGGCCGGGCGCGGAGACGGACGACGACACGTTCATCGCGCTGACCCACGCGAACGGCGTCCGCTCGCACCTCTACGTCTCCGCGACCACCGCCCAACTCGGCCCGCGCTTCCGTGTGTTGGGCTCCAAGGCGGGCTACGTCAAGTACGGCCTCGACCCCCAGGAGGCGGACCTGCGGGACGGCAAGCGCCCGGGCGCGGTGGCCGGGTGGGGCGAGGAGCCCGAGTCCCTCTACGGCCGTATCGGCTCCGGCGAGTCCCCCCTCACCGGCGGTGGCCGCCCCGAGCCCACCCTCCCCGGTGACTACCCCGCGTACTACGCGGCCGTCGCCGCCGCCCTCCGCGACGGCGCCCCCAACCCGGTGACCGCCCTGGAGGCGGCCGCCGCCCTCGACGTACTGGAAGCCGCGCGCCGCAGCGCCCGCGACGGAGTGACGGTGACCCTGTGACCCAGAACAAGCCCGCGATCACCCAGCGGATCGCCCCCGAGATCACCCCGACGGTCGAGGAACTCGAAGCGCAGGAACGCCGGTTGGTGTTCCAACACTTCACCCACGACGACGCGTGGGCGCTCGGTTCTCTGCTCGTGGAACTCGCCCGCGAGAGCCAGGCCCCGGTCGCCGTCGACATCCGCCGCGCCGGCCAGCAGCTCTTCCACGCGGCGCTGCCGGGCTCGACCCCCGACAACGACGCGTGGATCGACCGCAAGCGCAGGGTGGTCGAGCGCTTCGGCGCCGCCTCCTACCTGGTCGGCACCCGCTTCCGCGCCAAGGGCAGCACCTTCGAGGACTCCTCCCGCCTCGACCCCGACGAGTACGCGGCCCACGGCGGCTCGTTCCCGATCAGGGTCGAGGGCGTCGGCGTCATCGGCACGGTGACGGTGAGCGGCCTGCCCCAACTACAGGACCACCGGTTCGTGGTGGCGGCCCTGGAGCAGTTCCTGGGCGAGTGACGGAATGAACCCGCGGCTCCCTCGGGTTGGGACTCTCCGACACGTCCGACACCGGAGGGAACGGAACCGATGAGCAGCACCCTGAAGGAAACGGTCGGCCGGTACGGCATCTGGAGCGTGGGTCTGCGCTCCGAAGAGCCGTCCCGGCGGGGCGAGTTGGCCGAGGCCACGGCCGAGCTGGAGCAACTCGGCTACGGCGCGGTCTGGTTGGGCGGCAGCAGCGCCGCCCGCAACGCCGTTCCGCTCATCGAGGCGACGTCACGGATCGTCTTCGGGACCAGCATCCAGAGCATCTGGCAGTACCCGGCGGCCGAGAGCGCGGCGAGCTTCGCCGAACTGGAGCGGACCCACCCGGGCCGCTTCCTGCTCGGCCTCGGGGTCGCCCACGCCAGGAACACGGCCGAGTACCGCCGCCCGTACTCGGCCATGGTCACCTATCTGGACGCCCTGGACACGGCAGGCGTACCCGCCGACCGCCGTCTCCTCGCCGCGCTCGGCCCGAGGACGATCGAGCTGGCCCGGGACCACGCGGCGGGCTCGATCCCCTACCTGATCACACCGGAGCACACGGCACGCTCCCGCGAGATCCTGGGCGAAACCCCGCTGCTGGCACCGGAGTTGAAGGTCGTCCTGGAGACGGACCCGACCCGCGCCCGCACCCTGGCCCGCGAGGCCCTCGCCCCCTACCTCGCGCTCCCCAACTACACCGACAACTTCCTGCGCACCGGCTTCGCCGAGGACGACATCACGGACGGCGGCAGCGACCGCCTGGTCGACGCGGTGTTCGCGTGGGGCGAGGAGACCCGGATCCGGTCCCGGATCGACGAGTTCCTCGCGGCGGGCGCGGACCACGTGGCACTACAGGTGGTGGACGGCGGCTCACACGAGTCCCTCCCCCGCGAGGCATGGCGCACCCTCGCTTCTCTGCTGGCCTGAACCGGGGGTCACCCCCCGACTACCCCCAGCTTCCCCAACTCCTGCCACAGCACCGGGGTCAGTGCCTCCGCGTAGGTCTCCGCCATGTGGCTCTCGTCGCGGTAGACGAAGATGTCGCCGACCGCCACGGGGCAGCGGCCCGACGTGGGGCAGAGCCAGGGCTTGGGGTCGATCACCGTGGCGCCGGCGCTGAGGGCGCCCTGGCGGTTGGCCTCGCGGAGGGTGCGGTTCTTGGTCGCGTCGCGCTGGTCCTGCTCGCACTTCTCCAGCCGCAGCGGATGGGCCGACGCGCATTCGACGGGGTCGCCCTGCGGCCAGGGGGTGTCGAGCAGGACGGCCACATGGTCCGCGGCTCGGGTCAGGCGGTCGTAGACGCGTGCGTAGCCCGCCGTCCACTCGGCCGACGGGTCCTTCATCGGCTTGAACGGCGCGGCCACCTCGGAGGAGGAGGCCACGACCAGCATCGGGTGCAGGTCGGCGATCCGCGCCAGCGCGTCCTTCCGCCAGGTGTCGCACGAGGTGTACGGGCCATGGTTGTTGACGATCGTGATGTCGGCCGTCTTGCAGGACGACTTCGTCAACGACACGAGTTTCCAGCCGTATCGGCGGCTCAGCTTCTCCAGCGCCGGGAACCACTGGGCGGCATGGGAGTCGCCGTAGAGGACTACGACCTTGGTGGACGAAGGGTCGCCGTAGACGCAGGCGGGTGAGCGGGTGACAACGTAGTTGAGGTGGCAGCTGTCGAGGTATACGGCGGAGCGCTTCGCCTTGATGGCGGTGAGTTCCGGTGACAGGTTGCCCGGCAGCGCGGTCTCGGCGCCGGCGAGGAGGTCGGCGAGCCGGGCCTGGGGGTCCGGTGCCTTCGTCAGGGTCTCGGCCAGCCCGGGCACGCGGGCGGTGGAGCCGATCGCCGGCGGGAAGGACGCCGAGACGACGGCGACGGACACGACCGTCGCGGACAGACCGAGACCCAACCCCACGGCCACCGTGGGTCGTTGACGCAGCGCGCCGCTGAACCGGATCGGGTTCTCCACCAGGCGCAGACTCACCCAGGCCAGCACCAGGGCCACCGCGCACAGCGCGAGGTTCGTCCGGGGCCCGGCCGCCCGTTCCAGGGCCATGGGGCCGATCACCAGCAGCGGCCAGTGCCAGAGGTACCAGCCGTAGGAGAGGTCACCCAGCCGGGCCATGGGGCGCACCCCGACCAGCCGGGACGCGGCGGACGGGGCGGTGCCGCCGCGGCCGCCCGCTATCACCAGGGCGGCGCCGAGCACGGGCAGCAGCGCGAAATGGCCGGGGAACGGGGTGTCGGCGTCGTACAGCGTCGCCGCCGCGGCGATGCCGGCCAGCCCCAACCAGACACCGGCGGCGGCCAGTTGGCGCGGGAGACGGTCAAGTGACCCGGCGGCGAAGGCCAGCAGGGCTCCGACGCCCAGCTCCCACAGCCGCGCCTGCGGACCGAAGTACGCCCAGGACGGCGAGACTTCGGTCGCCCGGACACCCAGGACGTACGACACCGCGCACAACGCGCCGAGCGGCAGCACCCGCAGCCACGGGCGCCGGATCACCTTCCAGCTGACGAGCAGGAGTACGGGCCACAGGAGGTAGAACTGCTCCTCCACGGACAGCGACCACAGGTGCTGGAAGGGCGACGGCGAGCTGCCTTCCTTGAGGTAGTCGGTGCCCGACCGCGCGAGGTCGACGTTCACGAAGTACAGCGCGCCCGCCGTCGCGTCGTGCATGAACTCGGCGTAGCGGATCTTCGAGGCGAAGAGCCGGCAGCCCACGATGGCGGCCAGCGACACCAGGGTCGCCAGCGGGAGGATGCGCACGGCACGGCGGGCGTAGAAGCGGCGCAGGGAGAGCGAACCGGAGCGCTCGGTCTCGCGCAACAGGCCCGAGGTGATGAGGAATCCGGAGATCACGAAGAAGACGTCGACCCCGACATAGCCGCCGGCGACGTGCCGGACTCCGGAGTGCGCCAGCACGACGAGCGTGACGGCGAGGCCGCGCAGCCCTTGTATGTCGGGCCGCAGCGGTGGCCGCGCCACAGGGGCGGGCCGGGGGTCCGGTGCCGTGTCGCGCGCCGGACCGGCGGCCGTCGTCGGGGTGTACGTCATACCTGGAACTGTCCTACAGGCGAAGGGCGTTCCGGTGATTCACATCACAATGGTTCCCCGTTGTTCGTCAGGCGTCCTTCAACTCCTGCCGCTGCCGCCCGAGTCCGGAGATCTCCAGCTCCACGACGTCCCCGGCGCGCAGGAACGGCTTCGGCTCGGGCTGCCCGAGAGCGACCCCCGCCGGCGTACCGGTGTTGATGACGTCACCGGGGTACAGGGTCATGAACTGGCTTACGTAGCGCACCACTTCGGCGACCGGGAAGATCTGCTCGGCGGTCGTCCCGTCCTGCTTCAGCTCCCCGTTGACCCACAGCTTCAGCGAGAGCGCCTGCGGATCCGGCACCTCGTCGGACGTCACCAGCCACGGGCCCAGCGGGTTGAACGTCTCGCAGTTCTTCCCCTTGTCCCAGGTCCCGCCCCGCTCGATCTGGAACTCCCGCTCGGACACGTCGTGCGCGACCGCGTACCCCGCGACATGCGCGAGCGCCTCCTCGTGGGAGTCCAGGTAGCGGGCCGTACGGCCGATGACGACGGCGAGTTCGACCTCCCAGTCGGTCTTCACCGACCTGCGCGGGACGAGCACGGTGTCGTAGGGCCCGACGACCGTGTCCGCCGCCTTGAAGAAGACGACCGGCTCGGCGGGCGGCTCGGCGCCGGTCTCGCGGGCGTGGTCGTGGTAGTTCAGCCCGATGCACACGACCTTGCCGATCCGCGCCAGCGGCGGCCCGACCCGCAGCCCGTCGGCGTCCAGTGCGGGCAGCGAGCCCGCGTCGGCCGCCGCGCGGATCCGGCCGAGCGCGGCACTGTCGGCGAGCAGCGGTCCGTCGATGTCCGGGACGATGCCGGACAGGTCCCGCAGGACCCCGTCGGCGTCGAGCAGCGCGGGCCGCTCCGCCCCCGCCGTACCGACTCGCAGCAGCTTCATCTTCACCATCTCCATCGATCGTGCGGGCCGTCGACCGATGGGTGCAGCCATCGGATGACTGGTCGATCCTCCGATGGCAAGGTCCAGTCCGCAATACCCGGTTCACGGACTGGACCGGCACCGCGCCGCTCAGCTGTACAGCAGGGCCCGCTCGACCGCGCTCCAGGCCGCGCTGGTCACCACGTACAGGGCGACGGCGAGCGGCACCACGGCCACGGTGACGAGGGTGAAGAAGGACATGAACGGCAGCACCCGGCCGACGGCACCCGCGTCGACGACGGTCCGCCGGGCACGGACGTAGCCGAAGCCGGCGACCACGGCGACGACGAGGAACAGACCGACGTACACGAGCCCCGCCGGCCCGAACACCCCGCCCCCGGCGAGCGCGTCGGCCCACCGTCCGCCGAGCGGCGCGGCGAACAGGCGGTGGGAGAGCAGTTCGCCCCCGCCGGAGAACAGCCGGTACAGCAGGAAGAACGCCGGGAGTTGGAGCAGGGTCGGCAGCAGCCCGGACAGCGGTGACACCTTGGCGTCGGCGTGCAACTCCAGTACGGCCTCCCGCAGTTTCTCGGGCCGCTTCGCGTACCGCTTCCGCAACTCGGCGACCTGCGGCTGGAGTTGGGCCCGCGCCCGCTGTCCGCGCGCCGCGGCCCGGGAGAGGGGATGGACGAGGAGTCGTACGAGCGCGGTGAACAGGACGATCGCGGCGGCGACCGCGGACGGGCCGAACAACGGGTGGAGCAGGTCGGCGAGTTGGCCGACGACATGGGTGAGAACGGACATGGGTGAGCCCTCCGTGGGTCTCGTCGTGCCGGAGTGGGGCATGGCGATGCGACGACCCGCGCGGGAACGCGTTACGCGGTGGTCGTCCGGAGGGTGGTGCCGGGTGCTCTGGGGCGGGGGCGGCCCGAGGCGTCGGGGTCGCGCTGGGGCAGGAACGCCGTACGGCGGGCCCGGTCGCGGATGGCCGTACGGACCCGGGTGGGCGGTACGGCGGGCGCGCTGCGCGCGGTGAGGAGGGCGCAGACGGCGAGGGCGGTGCCGGTCGCGGCGAGCGCGACGGCGGCCGGGAGGCTCCCGGTGTCGGCCAGCACCAGCGGGAGCAGCAGCACGAGGAGCAGCACGGCGGCGCGATCGCGGACCATCACCATCGGCTACCCCCTCCCCCAACTGCCGTTCTCGTACCGTCCGTTATACCCGTCCGTTATACCTGATCGGACTCGAACGGCTGGAGCAGTCGGCGCGGCTTGAGGAGGGCGCGGCTGATGTGGTCCGCCGGGTTCGGGTCGAGTCCGGGGCCCGGGTCCACGAGGACGTCGGGGACGGGGACGACGACCGCGCAGCGCGGGCACTCGCCGTACAGGCCGAGTTCGGTGCCGCAGTCGGCGTGCCGGAAGTAGCGCAGCTGGGGTTCGTCGAACTGCTCGCGCCCCCAGCGGCCGAGCGAGCGCAGCGTCGGCCACAGGGCGAGCGCGCGGTCCGTGGGGACGTACTCGTCGCGCGGCGGCGACTCCTGGTAGCGGCGCTTTTCGAGGATGCCCTCGGCGGTGAGCGCCTGGAGGCGGGCGGCGAGGACCGCGCGCGGGATGCCGAGGTGGACGAGGAAGTCGTTGTAGCGCCGGACGCCGTAGAGGGCGTCGCGGATGACGAGCAGCGTCCAGCGCTCGCCGACCACCTCCAGTGCCCGGGCGATCGAGCACTCCTGCGTCGCGTAGTCCTTGCCCAGTGCCATGCCGACCACCTTAGCCATTTTCCGACTCAAGGTTCAATGAACGAACCGACAGTGCTACGGTACTCCCCATGACTAGGTTCAGTGAACGAACCCTCTCCCGGGTCTCCGCTCCGGTTTCCGAAAAGCCCGAGGTCACCGAGGACGGCACGCCCCGCCCCCGCGCCACCCTCGCCCTGACCAGCGCGGCCACCGCCGTAGCACTGATGACGTACACCGCGCCCATGGTCACGCTCCCCGACATCGCCGCCGCCCTGCACACCCCCCTCTCCGCCCAGGCCTGGCTGCTGAACGGCACCCCGCTCGGCCTCGCCGCGCTGCTCCTGGTCGCCGGCAGCCTCGCCGACGACTACGGCCGCCGCCGGATCTTCCTCGCCGGCACCTTCGCGCTCGGCATCACCACCGCGCTCTCCGCGCTCACCTCCTCGACCCTGCTGTTCACCCTGACCCGCATCGCACAGGGCGCCTCCAGCGCGGCACTGCTGGCCAGCGGCCTGGGCCTGATCGTGCACGCCTTCCCGACCCCGCGCGGCCGACTGCACGCGACCGGCGTGTGGGGCGCGTTCGTCAGCGGCGGCATAGCGGTCGGCCCACTGGTGACCGGCGCGATGCCCGACTGGCGCCTCGCCTACGTCGTCCTCGGCGCCGCCGCGCTCGTCGTGGCCGCCCTGGGCGTCCGTTGGTTGTCCGAGTCCCGCGCGCCCCGAGGCGGCCGCCCCGACCTGGCCGGAGCGGTCACCTTCGGCCTGGCCCTGGTCGCCCTCGTCGCCGCACTCACCCTCGGCCGCGACGGCTGGCTGCGCGCCCCGGTGGGCCTGCTCCTACTGGCCGCCGTACTGCTCGTCGGCGTCTTCGCCCTCGTCGAACGCCGGGGTGCGACCCCGATGATCGACCTGAGCCTGCTGCGCCACCGCCCCTTCCTCGCCTCCTCGGCGGGCGGCCTGTTCACGGGCTTCGCGGTGATCGGCCTGTTCAGCTTCCTGCCGACGCTGCTCCAGCAGACGCTGGGCCTGTCCGCGATCGACACGGCCTGGCTGTTCCTCCTCTGGTCGGGCCTGTCCTTCACGGTCGCCCTCCAGGCCCGCCGCCTCGCCGGCCGCGTCTCCTCACGCCACCAACTCGCCCTGGGATTCCTGCTCCACGCGGCCGGCGTCCTGACCATGCTCGGCGCCCTCGACTCCGGTTCCTGGACCCGGTTGCTGCCGGGCCTGGTGATCGCCGGGGTGGGCAGCGGCCTGCTCAACGCCGCGCTGCCGCTGCTGTCCGTGGAGTCCGTACCGGCCGCCCGCGCCGCGATGGGCTCGGGCGCGCAGCAGACGTTCCGCTACATCGGCTCCTGCGCGGGCGTCGCGCTGACGATCGCGATCGCCACGTCGGCGGGCAGCGGTCTCGCCCGCGGCGCGGACATCGCGATGGTGGTCTCGGCGGCACTCGCGGTACTGGCGGCGGGGAGTGTGGTGGGGCTGCGGGAGCGGGCGCAGGCACAGGCGCAGGCCTGACCGGCCCCCGCTCCTTCCTCAGAGCCGCTCCCCTTCTCCTCAGGGCCGCTCCCCTCTCCTCAGGGCCGCTCCCCCGGCTTGTCCACGACGCCCCACGCGGCCCGGGCCGTGATCATCGCGTCGGGATCCGTGCCGGGCGCGGGCGAGGCCGACGCGTACGAGCCCTGGGCGTCCTTGGCCCACTGGGGAATCTCGACCGGCGGGGCGTGCCTGGCCTCCCCCAGGAAGACATACGTCCTCGGGTCGAAGAACAGTTCCTGCTTGCCCTGCCAGCCCGAGACGGTGGCCTTGGTGTACGTCACGGTCACCCCGATCGCCGCCCGCCCGAGGGGGTCCTCGATGCCCTTCTCCACGCGGGCCCCGGGAATCCTCGCGAGCGCCCGGAACAGTCCAGCCTGCGCGTTCGGCGGGATCAGCACGGAACGGTAGAGGACGTCGATCTCCCGCCAGTCGCGCTGTGCCGTGGTCTCGCCCTTGATGTCACCGAGGGCGTGCTCCTTGCGAATGGCGGCCATCATCGGGCCGGGATCGCTCGGGAGAGTCGCCAGGAAACGGTAGAACTGGCGCTGGGACCGGTCATCGTACCCCTCCCTCTTCCACTTCTCCTCCTGGTTGGGGAAGTACCGGACCTGGACCTTGTTCGGGTCGAAGTCCGACGTGTCCCCCACGCCCGGAACGCCGGGCAGTTGAGCGGCGCCCGTGCCGTCCCAGCGGGTCCACTGCTCGATGCTCCCGGGCTTTCCCAGGTCGAAGGAGGTGGTCTTCTCGTAGACCCACTGCTTCGGGCCGGGCTCGGTCGCGCCGAGCTTCTCCACGGTGGCGGCGGCCAGTTCGAGGGTGTCGGCGGAGGCCTGCGCGGAGAGCAGCCGACGGCCGGCGGGGGTAGTGGTGGTGGCGCGGGCGGTGCCCGCGGCGTCGTCGTCGGAGAGGGCCGCCACGACCCCGCCCGTGACGACGAGCCCCGTGGCCGCCGCGGCGGTCATCAGGACGAACCTGCGGCGAGGCAGCGAGACCGGGACGGGCCGCTCGGCTACGGCCGTCTCGCCCGCCTCCTGCCGGAACGCCTCGGTGAGCAGGGCCCGTTGGGGCGCGAGACGGTCACTGTCGGGCAGCGGCACGTCCGCGCGCAGGGGGATGTCGATGCGCAGGGGGATGTCGACACGCGGAACACGTGCGCCGGCGGGCTCGTTCATGCGGGATCACCTTCCGGGACGTGCGGATCGAGTGGGCTGTACGGGGCTGTCGTCGCGCGGAGTTTCCGGCGGGCCCGGTTGAGCCGGGAGCGGACGGTGCCGACCGGGATGTCGAGGGCCTCGGCGATCTCCTGATAGGTGAAGTCGGCCCAGGCGAACAGCAGTAGCGCGTGCCGGTCCCCCTCCGAGAGCGCGGCCAGCGCCTTGGCCAGCGGCCGGGAGGCGGCCTGCGCGGTGACCCGGTCGTCGGCGGAGTCGGTCCAGGTCTCGGCCACCGGGTCGTGACCGGTACGGGCCAGCAGCTTCAGCGCCCTGACCTCCTCACGGCGGTGCCGGCTGATCAGCTTGGCCGCGATGCCGTGCAGCCAGGGGCGGACACCGGCCCGCCCGCTGTCGTAACGGGACCTGATCCGGAAGGCCGTCAGAAAGGTCTCGGCGGTGACGTCGTCGGCCGCGTCCCGGCCGAGGCGCCGGGCGACGTACTGGTGGATGGTGGGCGCGTGCCGGTCGAACAGCACGGCGAAACGCTCGGGTTCGTCGAGCGAGGCGGCGACGAGCACGGCGTCGGCCGGCGCGGCGTCCGCCTGTCTGGGGTCACTTCTCGGGTCACTTCTTGGAGAGGAACGGCACAGTGAATCGGAATCGGTCATGGACGGTCCGTGTCGTCGGAGGAAAGGGACGGCGTTCACCCAGTACTTGCCGACTGACCGGAATCGGGTTCACGGACCCCCAGTGTCACGGACCCCCGGTGTCACGTGCGCGGTCGCGTGGACGTGAGCGTGCCCCACACCGCCATCCGGTACCTGGACGTGAACTCCGGGGTGCAGGTGGTGAGGGTGATGTAGTGGCCGGGCGCGCTGTATCCGTAGGACGGCTTGACGGTCGAGCGCGGGATCGGCCGGATGACGCCGGAGTCGGCGGCGGAGGTCCGCGGCAGGATCTTGTCGACCGTGTAGGTGTAGATGGCCGTGCCGGTCTCGACCTGGACGGTGTCCTTGAGCCGCAGCCGCGGAAGATACCGGAAGGGTTCGCCGTGGGTGTTGCGATGCCCGGCGAGCGCGAAGTTCCCTTCCTGGCCCGGCTGTTGGGTGCCCGGGTAGTGGCCGACGTACCCCTTGTTGAGCACGTTCCGCTTGCTGACGCCTTCCGCGATCGGGGCGCGGAGGTGGAGGCGGGGGATGGTGAGGACGGCGTACGCCTGGGAGCGGCGAGGGGTGGTCGTGGATCCGCCGGATCCGGATCCGGTGGCGGTGGTGCCGGTGGTCCGGTTCGGTGAACTGCCGTCGCCGGCGCCCGTGTTGGCCGGTGTCGATGGCGATGACGATGATGGCGATGTCGACGTCTGATTCCCCCATTGCCGTTCCAGCGCCTGCACTTGGCGCTCCGCGCCTTGGCGGGCCTCCCGGTTGGTCCACCACAGTTGCTGGACGACGAGAAGCAGAAGAACCACCCCGGCGGTGACGAGCAACTCGCCGCCGGTCCACAGGGCGCGTCGGCGCAGCGCACGGCGTCGACGGTGGTGCTGCTGCACGACGGGGACCCGCATGGGCGGCACGATAAGGGCCGGTACCCGAACTCACCAGACGCATGGCCCCGGTTACCTGAAAGGGCACCCGTTCGATCCTTCGTACACGGGTTTTAGAAAGGGGTGTCACAACCCTCGACAACCCCACGCACCACACCCGATGCTTCCTGGTGGTACGAGCCGGGGGGATGGCCGACGCCGGTGGGACGACCGGCGGTTGAGCGAATCGGGAGAAGAAATGATCCGACGCAGAACCCTGCTGGCCGCGGCGGGTGGTGGCCTCCTCGGCACCGCCCTGGCGACCGGTACCGCACGGGCCGACGCGACGATCGCGGTCAACCCGTCGACGACGTACGGCACTTGGGAAGGCTGGGGCACCTCGCTCGCCTGGTGGGCGAACGTCTTCGGCGCCCGGGACGACTTCGCCGACATCTTCTTCACCACCAAGTCGACGACGTACAACGGGACATCACTCCCGGGCCTGGGCCTGAACATCGCCCGCTACAACCTCGGCGCGTGCAGCTCGAACACGGTGAACGGCGAGTCGATGGTCGCCTCCGCCAACATCCCCGCGTTCAAGCAGATCGAGGGCTACTGGCAGGACTGGAACAACGAGGACCCCACGTCCTCGGCATGGAAGTGGACGGCGGACGCGACCCAGCGCGCGATGCTGGTGAAGGCGACGGCACGCGGCGCGACCACCGAACTCTTCGCCAACTCCCCCATGTGGTGGATGTGTCTGAACCACAACCCGTCGGGCGCCGCGGGCGGCGGCAACAACCTCCAGTCCTGGAACTACCGCCAGCACGCCTCGCACTTGGCGGCCGTGGCCCTGTACGCGAAGAACAACTGGGGCGTGAACTTCGCGACGGTCGAGGCCTTCAACGAGCCCTCGTCGAGCTGGTGGACGGCGACCGGCACACAGGAGGGCTGCCACATGGACTCGACGGTCCAGGCGGCCGTACTCCCGTACGTGCGCAGCGAGTTGGACAGTCGCGGCCTGACGAGCACGAAGATCTCGGCCTCCGACGAGACGAGCTACGACCTGGCACGCACGACCTGGAGCGCCTTCTCCTCCACGACGAAGGGCTACGTCAACCGCGTCAACGTCCACGGCTACCAGGGCTCGGGCGGCCGTAGAGACCTCCTGTACACGGACGTGGTGACGACGTCGGGCAAGGCCCTGTGGAACTCGGAGACGGGCGACAGCGACGCCACCGGCCTCACGATGGCGAGCAACCTGCTCTACGACTTCCGCTGGCTGCACCCCACGGCGTGGACGTACTGGCAGGTCATGGACCCGTCGTCCGGTTGGGCGATGATCGCGTACGACCAGAGCACGCTCACGGCCGGCGCGGTGCAGACGAAGTACTACGTGATGGCCCAGTTCAGCCGCCACATCCGCCCCGGCATGACGATCCTGGACACGGGCGTGAGCTACGCGGCGGCGGGCTACGACGCGTCGGCGAAGCGGTTGGTGATAGTGGCGGCGAACACAGGCTCGTCCTCCACGACTCTCACCTTCGACCTCTCCAAGTTCACGACGGTGGCGGGAGGTTCGAGCGGCCTGGTCCCGCGCTGGAACACGGTGACGGGCGGCGGGGGCGACTTGTACACCTCCCACTCGGACACCTACGTCAGCGGCAAGACGGTGAGCGCGACGTTCGCGGCCGGGGCGGTGCAGACCTTGCAGATCGACGGAGTGGTGATCTGACCGCGCAACCCGAACCCCGTTACGACGGCGGCCAGTTGGGCCTGCTGGCACTGGCGCTCGGCGGTTTCGGAATCGGCTTGACCGAGTTCGTGATCGCCGGGCTGCTGCCGCAGGTCAGCCGCAGCCTGAACGTGTCGACGGCTGCGGCGGGTTGGCTGATCTCCGGCTACGCGCTGACGGTGGCGGTGGGCGCGATAGGAGTGACGGCGACGACGGCAGGACTCCCTCGAAAACCGGTCCTGGTAGGCCTGGTGGCCCTCTTCGTGGCGGGCAATTTGCTGTGCGCGATCGCGCCCGACTACCCGACCATGCTCCTGGGCCGCGTGGTGGCCGCCCTCTGCCACGGCACGTTCTTCGGCATCGGCTCCCTGGTCGCCCGCCGCCTGGTCCCACCGGAACGGGCCTCCCGAGCGGTCGCGATGATGTTCGCCGGCCTGACGGTGGCGAACGTCCTGGGCGTCCCGTTCGGCGCCCTCGTCGGCGAACGCTGGGGCTGGCGCGCGACGTTCTGGGCGATCACGGGGACGGGGACGGTCGCGCTGGTGGCAATCGCGGTCCTCGTGCCCGGCTGGGCGGGACGGGTGAGTGAAGGAACAGGCGGCCTGAGGACCCAACTCCGCTCCTTCCGCTCGACCCAGGTATGGCTGACCCTGACGGCCACGGCCCTCGGCTACGGCGGCATGTTCGGCGCGTTCAGCTACCTCGCGTACACGTTCACCGAGGTCACGGGCTTCTCCACGACGGACGTCGCCTGGCTCCTGGTGGTCTACGGCACGGGCCTGGTCGTAGGCAACATCGCGGGCGGCCGGGGCGCGGACCACAACCGCGACGCGACGCTGCTCGCCTCGCTGATCGGCCTGACGGCAACACTGACGGCCTTCGGCCTGCTGGCGAACAGCCGCCCGGCGTCAGTGATCCTGGTCTTCCTGCTGGGCGTCTTCGGCTTCGCGACGGTCCCCGGGATGATCACGAGGGTGACGGACGCGGCGGGCGGCGTACCGCTGGCGGCCAGCGCGAACGTCTCCGCGTCGAACGTGGGCAACGCGGTGGGGGCGTGGCTGGGGGGTGTCGTGATCAGCGCGGGGTGGGGGTACACGGCGCCGTTGTTCGTAGGGGCGGGGATTGTGGGGGCGGGGGTGGGGGTCATGGGCTGGGCGGCGTGGACGGCGGGGTCGGCGGGGTCGGCGGGGTCGGCAGGGGCCACGGCGTCGGCGTCGGCAGAGGACGCGGTGACGGTGACGCAGCGGTCGTAGTGGTCGCGGGGGTCATGGCGATCGTGACGGTCATGGCGGTCGTAAACCTGCCGGAAGCCCGGAAGCCACCCGTCGTTCCCAACGACCCGGCCTCCCCACGTCCGTCTCACACATGCCCACGTCTCTCTCGCTGGCCGACCTGCGGATATCTCTCCCCTTGCCTCCATCTGTGTCGGCATCGGCAGTACCGTGTCGTTCATGCGCCCCGACACTCCCGCCGAGAACGTCGACCACTCCGCCGAAGCGGCCCGCCTGGAGCGGACGGCCGCCCGCTACCCCGAGGACGCCGAGGCCCTGCTCCTCCAGGCCGCGGCCCACCTGGAACTGGCCGGCGACCGCCCCGCCGCCACCACGCTCTACGACCGCCTGCTGTCGTCGCCGGACGACCTGGAAACCCCCCACCTGGTACGAGCCCTCAAGGCCTCGAACCTCTGGGAATACGGCCACGAGGCCGAGGCCAGGGCGATCATCGACGGCGTACGGGCAGCGTCCCCGCGCGACGCCGCGCCCTGGGTGATCGTCGCGGAGTCCCTGGAGTCCCACGACGAGTTGGAGGCGGCGCAGGAGACGTTCACGGAGGGGGTGACGTTGTTGCTGACCGATGTCCCTGAACCCCCGTACTCCACCCACCCGTTGCTGTTCGGCCGCCACCGCGTCCGGCGGATGCTGGGCGTGTCCCACGACGAGTGGGACACGCTGGCGGACACGTTGCACTCGTCGTCCGTGTCGCTGGACGAGCTGCACGACCCGAAGCGGGTGTGGTCGCTGGGCTCGGACAACCCCGCGGAACTTGAGGCCGAGATCTCGCGGCTACGGGCGGAGTTGGGGGCGTTCCGGGAGGCGTTGTCCCGCCCGTTCCCGGTGGCCGTACTCCATTGGCCGGAGGGGGAGTTGGCGGAACTGGTGGGGTCGTACGCCTCACTGTCCGTGGAGTACCCCTCGCACGAGGAGCACCTGGCGACGATAGAGGGCTCACTGCGTGAACTGGCCGCCTCGGGCACCCCGAACCTCGGCATCGTGACGGGGACGGTGCCTTCTTACGAGGCGTTCGCGGCATCGGAGGGCGCCTCGCCGGGGGACGCCGACTTGCTGCCGCAGTACGCGACGACACTGGCGGCAAGGGGACGGGCTGTGGTCTGGCCTCCGCAGCGGGGGGCCAGCTGTTGGTGTGGGTCGGGACGGGCTTATGGGGAGTGTCACGGGGGCTGAGGAGCGATGGGGGGGCGGCTGGACAACACACGCCCGCTGCCCGGAAGTTGATGGGGTACCGGCGGCGATTTATCGATCGCCGGTTAGCCCCCAAGAAATGGCTGTTGGCGAACCTGCCCACCCTCCATCAGGAGCGCGCCAGACAGAAGCTATGCCGTGGTCCTCTAGATACTCCGAGTACTGGCCTATGTCTTCAGTAAAGAGGGCTACGAGGTGCGGCTTCGGCTCGTCGCGCTGCTCATACCAGTAGTAGCTGTACTCAAGAAGCTGTCCAACGGCTTCCCGAACGGCCTGTGTGGCATTCCCCTTCTTCACAGTCTTGCCCTCGATCAACCACTCGGGCTGACGGCCTTCGGCGGAGCGGCGCAGAACCAGGTCTCTTGGATACATGCGGCGCGTAATTGGGGTATATCCACACGTCACGACGTGGAGGCCAAAATCGCGGATGAGCTCTTCGTGCAGACGCTCCCTGCGGTGCGTGCCCCCAGTTACCTGCACGTAGTAGTCGCTGCTGTCGTTGGGGTGGAAGCCATCTAGGGGGTCGGCAACCGGGACGTGCTCTTCAGGCACGTACTCGAAGGGCTCGTCCGGTGCCGGCGCCTGGAGCCAGATCCGTTGGCTGGCAGCGGCGTCTCGAAGGAGCAAGGAAGCTGTGTGGAGATCCTCTTTGAGGACCTCTTCGGCAGGCAGTTGGGCAATCTCGTAGCGCTTCGCCACGATGCTCCCGGCCTCGTAGGCGCGAGGCCGCTCCGCCTTCGTCCCGAAAGCTGGCGCATGTGTCCACCTCGCGGCCAGTTGCGGTTGCATTCCTGCTCGAAGGTGCTTGGCGCGCCGCTTCAACTCGCGCCGTAGATCACCCTGCTTGGGGTACTCCTTGGACAGGTTCGTGACGCCCTGTTGCAGTGTGAGCGTGACGGACGCAAGGCTCGCATCAAAGATGTAGGCGAGGTACAGCCCCTCCTGGGGCTCGGTGTTGATCGCCTTGTCGAACACCCCGATCCACGGTGTGCTGCTTGCGGATCCTTGCCCGCCATGCCCTGACGCAATGAACCCATGAGGCAGGGGGAGATCAGTCCTCTCCTTCACTTCTCGGAGGAGGACTTGTGCTGGTACGTCTTTGGACGTGCCGTCTTGGGGGTCGTAGGTCTCTGCGATGCGTATGAGCAGGTCGTGTAGCGGCACGCATGAAACGTACCCGGAATCGATCAGACGCGCTTCTCAATATGCCCACTCATGGCGCCGGCGCGATCACTATTGATCGAATCTGAGTGCTGTCAGTGTCGCCTGGTAGAACGTGTGCATCGTCTCAGCCATCCGTTCAGCCGGGGGAACACGCCTATGTCTCAGCGCCACAGCGATGCGTCTGCACCATCCGCTGGGCTGTATGAGCAGCTCATCACCCTGCGCTTTGAACAACAGTTGACGGAACTCGCCAACCTCGGGTGGCACCCCGTCAGCGACCAGGTGGGGCCGGAGTCCATGCCTCACGTCCTAGCTCGGCATGTTTCGGGGACCGTACGACGCGTACTGCAGAACCTTCCTGCCGAAGAACGGGTACACGCGGCGAACCACATCCTGGAGTCCATCAGCACCCTAGAAGGCGCCCAAGAGTGGGTAGACCTCGTAGCTGATGGCCCCCGTCAACTCCTCGCGTTGACGCGGCAAGAGGCACCCGGTGTCTTCGCCGTACGTCCTGGCATCCCCCTCTCCGACACCGCCCTCATCACCAACTCTCCGGAGGACCCGAGCCTCGGCTTCGAACTGCGTGCCGAGCTCGCCACCGCCGACCATGTCGACCTGCTCTGCGCCTTCGTGAAATGGCACGGGCTGCGCATCATCGAACAGTCCCTGCAAGCAGCCCACAAACGTGACGTGCCGATACGAGTCATCACGACGACCTACATCGGCGCCACCGAGCGGCGTGCACTGGACCGGCTGGTGCGGGAATTCAACGCCGAGGTCAAGGTCAACTACGAGACGCGATCGACGCGCCTGCACGCGAAGGCATGGCTGTTCCGTCGCACGAGCGGCTACGACACCGCTTACGTCGGCAGTTCCAACCTGTCCAAGGCCGCGCTTCTCGACGGCCTGGAGTGGAACGTCCGGCTGTCTTCGATCGCCACGCCAGACGTCTTGCGTAAGTTCGAGGCGACCTTCGAGGCGTACTGGAACGACCTGTCCTTCGAAACGTACGACCCCGACGCAGACGGGGAGCGACTCCAGGAAGCCTTGGCCATCGCAGGCGGCACTTCTTCAACGGCTGCGGCAGACCGCAGGATCACGCTGTCCGGCCTTGAGGTGCGCCCGTACCCGCATCAACGCGACATGCTGGAGCGGCTAAATGTCGAGCGGTCGGTGCATGACGTACACCGGAATCTTCTGGTCGCGGCAACAGGTACCGGCAAGACAGTGATGGCCGCACTCGACTACAAGCAACTCCGGAAGAAGTACGGCCGTGACTTGCGTCTGCTGTTCGTGGCGCACCGCAAGGAGATCTTGCAGCAATCTCTACGAACGTACCAAGACGTTTTGATGGACGCGAACTTCGGGGAGTCGCTGCACAGCGGTGAGATCCCGGAACGTTGGACTCACGTGTTCGCCAGCGTCCAGTCGCTCAACGCACGAGCGCTCGACCACTTGCCCCGTGATCACTTCGACGTGATCGTGATCGACGAGTTCCACCACGGGACTTCACCGACGTACCGGAAAATCCTTGACCACTTCCAGCCAGTTGAGTTGCTCGGGCTCACCGCGACGCCTGAGCGCATGGACGGCAAGAACATCCAGGACGAGTTCTTCGACGGCCGGATCGCTGCCGAGATGCGGCTGTGGGAGGCGCTAGAGAATGAACTCCTCAGCCCTTTCCACTACTTCGGTATCAGTGACACCACCGATCTGAGCACGGTGGAGTGGAAGCGCGGAGCGTATGACGCAAGCGCCTTGAGTAACGTACTGACCGGGAACACGGCACGAGCACGACTCGTCGTGAAGGCCGTCAGAGACAAGGTCACCGACCCTGGGACTATGCGGGCGCTGGGTTTCTGCGTCTCGGTTGCGCACGCGCACTTCATGGCCGAGGCCTTCCGAACGGCCGGCCTCAATGCCGTAGCACTGTCCGGGGGATCATCTGCCGAAGAGCGTGCGCGGGCACTGGCAGACCTCAGGTCAGGGGCGCTGCAAGTGATCTTCTCGGTGGACCTCTTCAACGAGGGGCTCGACATCCCTGACGTGGATACGTTGCTCCTCCTGCGCCCCACCTCCAGCGCCACCGTCTTCCTTCAGCAACTCGGCCGAGGCCTGCGCCGCACCGAGGACAAGGCCGTGCTCACGGTGCTGGACTTCATTGGGCAGCACCGCAAGGAGTTCCGCTTCGAAAACCAGTTCCGGGCGCTCACCAACCTCACCCGCAAGCGGCTCCTGGACAACATCGAGCACGGCTTCCCGCAACTGCCGTCCGGCTGCCAGATCATCCTTGAGGAGAAGGCGAAGAACACCATCATCGCCAACATCAAGGATCAGATCGGCGTCAACGTCACGGCACTGGCGCGCGAGGTCGCCGACTATGCCGAGCGGAAGCTCAGCCGGTATCTGCACGAAAGCGGTCGCGAGCTGAAAGAGCTCTACCGAGGCAGCGGCAACTCTTGGACCGGATTGCTGCGCCGCTCCGGCCTGCTTCAAGGTGAGCCGCCGGAAGGTGAAGCCAACCTTCTCAAGCGCGCATCCGCCTTTCTCCACGTGGACGACCCGTTGCGGGTAACCGCATACACGCGGATGCTGGCGGACGACGCTCCCGCCTACGGCGACCTCGACGAGCAAGGGCAGGCCTATGCCCGCATGCTCTTCTTCCAGCTGTGGCCGCTAGGTGGCGTCACTCGCAAGGGCTTCGCAGACTACGACGCTGGATTCACAACTCTGCGCGAGCAGTGGGCAGTTCGCAGTGAGTTGCGCCAGGTTCTGGCGTACAACCTTGCGCACACAGAGCACGTCCCGATCCCGCTTCTGGGCATTGGCGGGCAGAACGGCGTTCCGCTGACCGTGCATGCCTCGTACAGCCGCGAAGAGATCCTCCCTGCCCTTGGCCAGTCCTACATCGGCGGCTTCATGCCGGGCGACTTCCGCGAGGGAGTGAAGTGGTGTGAGTCAATCAAGACAGACGCACTCCTCATCACTCTGGAGAAGGACGAGAAGGACTTCTCTCCCCAAACCCGGTACCACGACTACGCGTTGAGCGAGACTCTCTTCCACTGGGAGTCCCAGAATCAGACGTCGGCGACCTCTCCCACAGGTCTGCGTTACCGCAATCATGTAGCCGAAGGCAGCCACGTCCTGCTCTTTGTGCGCCGCTACAAAAGCACGGACATTGGGAGCGCCCAACCGTGGATGCTGCTCGGCCCTGCCGAGTTCGACGGCGCTACAGGGAGCAAGCCAATGGCGATCAAGTGGAAGCTCAAGCACGCGCTACCGGCGGAAGTCTGGACGTACTCGGCGATTGCCGCTGGGTGATGTGGTCTTCAAACCGGAGTGACGCGGCCCTTTGACGACCCAGAGGGGACCACCCCCGCAAAAGTGTGACGCTTGAGCACCAAGCGTCACACTTCCCAGCCGCACCACCTGACACCGAGGATCTCCGCACACCATCCAACCTCGAAGACCCGTTAGTCGCCCACGAGACCGAGGTCCGCCTCGAAACGCATCTGTGCCCAATCCAGAACATCCTCCGGGTCATGACCGTGCGCCCGAAGCCAGTGCAGGAGATCAGAGATGACATCGATCGCCGCGGCCTCCGTTACCACTGCTCTCAACCGGCTTACTCGATGGTCACCGCAGTGCCCGTGAGACACGTTCAGATCCGTGCCGAACTCACACCACGTCACCTTCCGATCAGCCAGAAGCTGAACGCCCCAACGGTCAGTGGTGGCTGTCACGAGAGCCATACCCCGTCCCGTTTCAGCATCGTCCGTTGCGTCGACGAGCATCGGTAGGGCGCGGGTGTCAGGGGCGTGGACTTCGATGCGCAGACGGGTGCCATTCATAGAGACGGCGAGAGCGGCCGGGGTACCTGCACCCACGTGAGTGATCACGTTGGAGATGAGCTCACTGACGCAGAGCTGGTGCGCATCGACATCGTGCGCCCCCGGCGCGCGCTGTCTTGCCGTCGGACTCGCACAGGCAGCACGATCTGACAGATCGACATGAAGGGCTGGAAGCATGCCAGTTGGACCCACCACACGCAGGCGCCAGCTGTGCGCCGAACTGCGCCGACTCCGCGAAACCAAGGGCTTGACCCTGGAGGAGGCAGGAGCCCGCGTCGGCATCTCAAAGGCAACGCTGAGCCGCTATGAGACGAAGGAGGGGACGGTCAAGTGGCCGGCCGTTGACGCCCTTTGTCGCGAATACGGGGCCAACGACGCAGAACGCCTCGCTCTCGTCGAGCTGGCCAAGGGTGCCAAAATCCAAGGCTGGTGGCGGTCACTCGCCGACCCCATCCCCGAGTCCATGAACCTCATGCTCACGCTTGAGGACGAGGTCGTACGCGAAGACCACTACGCGTGCGTCTACATCCCCGGATTGCTCCAGACTCGCGCTTACGCCGAGGCAGTTCATCGAGCGTCGGAGGTGGAGTGTCCTGAGCGCGAAGTGCAGCACATGGTCGACATCCGCATGAAGCGCCAGGAACTCCTAGATCGAGAGGAACCGCCCCGCATCTGGTGCGTGATCGACGAGGCAGCACTCCGCCGCCAGGTCGGCGGTCGCCAGGTCATGCGAGAACAACTCGGCCATCTACGTGCCTTGACTGAGCGGCCTCACGTCACCATCCAAGTACTCGCATTCTCAACAGGCGCACATGCAGCGGCTGTTGGGAGCTTTGCCATCCTCCGGGGGCCGGCTCCAGAACTGGACGTAGTGTACGTGGACCTACTCAGCGGCGGCCTGTTCATGGAGAAGCCACAAGAACTGAGGCGTTATAGGTTGGCATTCGAGTACCTCAGCGCACAGGCGCTCGATCTTGAGTCCTCGACGGACATCATCCACCGCATAAGCAAGGAGTCCTAATGTCGGCGCCCTCAACGCACCAGTGGTTCAAGTCTTCTTACAGCGGGGGCAGCGGGACGGAGTGCGTTGAGTGTGCCTGCACTACGGATGGAGCCCTGATACGCGACTCGAAGAACCAGAGGGGTCCCTCGTTCGCCGTCCACAGACAGGCTTGGCTCGCGTTTACCCAGGCGTTGCGGGTCGGCGCGGCGATGGTGCAACACTGACGGACCCGGCGTCAGGGACGCCGTCCCCACTGCCCACGATGAACAACGTCTTCCAAGCCCCGCCGCCGCTCCGCGATACGCCCACTCTGCTCGGGAACATCCTCAGCCCGGTACCCGACGGTGATCCCGCCGATCGGGTCGTACTCGTCCGGCACCCCGAACTCCGCCCGGAACGGCTGTAGATGCTCCGGCATGATGCCGAAGAAGCAGGCATCGAGTCCTTCGTCGACCGCGGCCAGGAGCATCAGTAGGGCGGCCATTCCGGTGTCGATGTGCCAGTACGGCGCGGGCCAGCGGGCCTCGGCGCGGTCCTCCCAGCCCTTGTCGGGTTCGGCGTATCGCTCCAGGTACGCCGCCTTGTGGGCCAGGGGTACGACAACCAGCGGGGCGTACTGCATGGTCGGGGTGTTCTGTACGCCGACATCCGCCCGGCGCTGTCGGGGGTGCGCAAGTTCGGTATCCGCGTCGTCATCGCCGACAACCAG
Source organism: Streptomyces sp. NPDC002276 (assembly GCF_053891435.1). NCBI lineage: Bacteria > Bacillati > Actinomycetota > Actinomycetes > Kitasatosporales > Streptomycetaceae > Streptomyces > Streptomyces sp. NPDC002276. Next base: position 187,850 of record NZ_JBSFCQ010000009.1, read on the forward strand.
AGGCGTCGGGCACCTCCGCCCCACCACTGCTACGGTCGCGTCCATGGCGCTCTCGGTCTCCACAGGTCGGGATGTCGACCTACGCGTACAACCGGTTGACGAGGTTCTTGATCGCGTCGAGCGGTCTCTGCAAGTGGGCTTGCTCCCGGACACGCTGGTGCGCAAGCGCCGATCCGTGGGGGCCAGAACAGACCGCGACACCTGGGTGCGGATCGAGCGACGCCTGCTCGACAAGATCTCCGACCAGGGTTGGAACGGGACGGAAAGTGCCGCCCGCCTGAAGGGCATCGCCCAGCCCGAATGGCACGGATGTGTCGTCTGGCGGGCCACGGGCGGGCCGGTGATGTGGCGAGCCGACGAAACCGAGCTCCTGCCAGGGGCCCCTATCGGCAACGCCATCTTGAGTGAAGCGCCGGAGCTGCCGGACGACTGGTGGGAGGCGTTGGACGCGTCGTTGGACGCGCTGGCGAAACAGAGCACGAGGCGGGTTGCCACACCGGACACCGACACCATCACCCAGGCCCTCGTCACCGAGTCCATCCGCAGTGTTTTCTCCGGCGGTTTCGATACGGCCATCGAGCAGTGGGCACCGGCGCACGCGGATCTGAACTGGGCCAACGTGACCGCTCCGGCGTTCAGTCTCTTCGACTGGGAGGACTGGGGTAACGCGCCGCTGGGGCTGGACTCGGCCTCGCTGTGGGCGAGTTCCCTTGCCGTCCCGGCTCTGGCCAATCGGGTATGGCACGAGCGCCGGTCCGACTTCGAGAGCCGGGACGGCAGTTGATGACGTTGTTCGCCTGCTCGAAAATCCTCGGGCCGTACGCGCACCCGGAAGACCCCCGGCTAGAACCCGCCCGGCGCATGGCCGAACAGGTCATCAAGGAGCTTCAGACAGGCTGATCACGCGAGCGGTCCCAAAGGAGGGTTCGGCGATGATCCGCGATCCGTTGCGCAGGGTATGAGCCCGACCGGTTCACCCTCAGCAACCGAAGGGAACGTACAGTGACCAGTTCAACTCCGTGGCAGCAACGCCTGTCCACCGGTACGGAAGACATCCAGGACGAGGTGATCGGCTGGTATCAGCAGACTCGGCATGGGAAGGCGTATGTCCCCAACATGATTTGGGGCACGCTCCAGACCGAGGCGTACGCGACCGAGATTCTGGGCCGCGTCGTCGACTTCCTCGGAGTTCCGGACGACGTACCAGCCGGCGTGGCCAAGCGCATGGGGCGGCAGCAGGTGCTGTACGACGGCGAGCACCGCCATGACGTGGTCCTCGGGGAACAGGCCCTGTACACGAACGTCGGGGGCAGTCGGGTCATGTGCGAGCAGTTGGAGCGGCTCCTCCGGGACATGGACCTGCCCTCGCTCGGTCTTGGAATCCTTCCTGCCGTCGCCGAGTTCGGCATCGTCCCCATGCCCGGGTTCAACATGAGTGAGGACCGCGTCCGCTACGAGCTCGTCTCCAGCGGTGTGGACATCACCGACGCCGGTGAACTGGCCCTCCACCACAAGGCGTTCGATGCCCTCAGCGGTGCGGCGAGCTACGGAGACTCGGCAAGAGGCCTGATCAGCAAGGCCCTTGCCTTCTGGAGCAACGCCTGACCGCGCCCCGTTACGCACTATTTGCACAAAGGATCTTCACTGGTCCCGACCTGAGTGCATATCATACGGAGATCAACAGGCCCGGCCAAGGCGAGACTTGGTCGGGCCTCTCGGGTTCCTGTGGGGGTTTCATGCGTATACGTGTTGCGGCCAGTGTTGTCTCTGGTGCTGTCGTTCTGTCCGCGCTCGCTCTTCCCGTTGCCGCTCAGGCTGCGGAGCGCAAGGGGGGCGCGGCGGGGCTAAGTTCCTTCGTCTCGGCTGCCGTTCAGCCCAGAGACTCCCTGGGTAACACCAAGTTCTCGCATGCCGTCGTCAACGGCGGTAAGGACATCGTCCTCGGTACCAGCGGCACCAAGGCCGTCACCGTCACGTACACCGCGACCGACCAGAACGGCGTTGCCCTCACCGAGGCCTTTCTGTGGCAGGGGACGGACAGTTCGACCACGGACGGGATCACCGGTGGGCTGGGGACGGACGACGACCCCAACTGCACGGAGACGGCTACCCAGGGGACGTACACCTGCAAGGCCGTCTTCAATATCCACCCCGCGACCGACATGAAGGACAACGGCGTGGCCGGGACCTGGAAGCTGTTCCTGGGGGCCTGGGATCTGTACGCGAACGCCAGTTACAACGACGACGTCGCCACCGTCGCCATCAAGAAAGCCTCCACGCTGACCGCCGACGCCGCGCCCGAGCCGGTCAAGAAGGGCAAGACCATCACGGTCACGGGCAAGCTCGCCCGGGCGAACTGGGCGACCGGCAAGTACGCGGGGTATGCGTCCCAGCCCGCGAAGCTGCAGTTCCGTAAGAAGGGCAGCAGCGCCTACACCACCCTCAAGACGGTCAAGACCAACAGCACCGGCGTTCTGAAGGCCACCGCCAAGGCCACAGTCGACGGGTATTACCGGTACGTCTTCGCCGGCACCTCCACCACCGGCGCGGCGACCGCGCCCGGCGACTTCGTCGACGTCCGGTAAACAGTTCGGCTCATCCGAGTAAGAGATCTACGTGAACCGGCGGGAGGGCCTCCCGTCGGTCCCGATCGCGTGTGTAGCGTCCTCCCTTGTGTTGATCGGTGATCACTCAACTACCGTTCTACGCGCGGAGATTCACCCCAGCTCACCGTAGTCGGCCACATTCGCAGCGCCCGCAGCACCCGCACCCACCGTTCAGTTCATTCCAGCCCCCACTCATGGAATCCCCCCACTTCACGGAGGTTCACCGGATGCCCAGTCTTGGCAAGTTCACGTCACGTCGTAGGCTCACCACCGCTCTCAGCGTCCTCGGTCTGCTCGCCGCCGGTGCCGTCGCCCAGGCCGCCACCGTCACGCCCGCCGCCGCGGCCACCACGCACCGCGTGCTGTTCGACGACGGGCATGCCGAGGAGGCCGGTAACGCCGACTGGATCATCTCCACGAGCAAGCCCGATCCGCTCGCTCAGGACTCCTCTCCCTCCTCCGACAAGGACTGGACGGGAGCGCTGTCGTCGTGGGGCATCGCGTTGCAGAAGACCGGTGACTACAGCCTCAAGACCGCTACCAGCGCGCTGACTTACGGGGGGTCGTCGGCGAACGATCTCTCGAACTTCGACACGCTCGTGCTGCCCGAGCCGAACATCAAGTTCACGACCGCCGAGAAGACCGCCATCATGAACTTCGTGAAGGCCGGTGGCGGGCTGTTCATGATCTCCGACCACACCGGGTCCGACCGCAACAACGACGGCTACGACGCGGTCCAGATCCTCAACGACCTGATGACCAACAACAGCGTTGATTCCACTGACCCGTTCGGGTTCTCCATCGACTCGCTGAACATCAGTTCCGGGTATCCGGCCGCCATCAGTGACAGCAGCAACCCGGTGCTGCACGGCTCCTTCGGTACCGTCACCAAGAGCCTGATCGCCAACGGTACGACCGCCACGATCAAGCCCGCCGACAACTCCGCCGCCAAGGGGCTGCTGTACCGCAGCGGTTACTCCGGCAACACCGGCGCCTTCTTCGCGACCAGCACCTTCGGGAGCGGCAAGGTGGCCTTCTGGGGCGACAGTTCGCCGGTCGACGACGGCACCGGGCAGTCCGGCAACACGCTCTACGACGGCTGGAACGACACCGGCGCCACCAATGCCGCCCTCGCCCTCAACGCCACGGAATGGCTCTCCTCGTAGGCCAACCGGCCCGTAGGCCAACCGGCCCGTAAGTCAACCGCCCGTAGCCAACCGGCCACTTCAACTCCCGATGTCGGACCTCACCGCCGCCTTGACGAGGTCCGCCGCGTCGGCCGGCCTGATCGTTCCGGCCGCTACCGCAGCCGCCGTACGGGTCGCCCACTGCCTCACGAACTCCGCGTGCGTGGGGTACAGGGCGGCAAGTCTGGCGCTGGTCAGGGGAGTTGTCGTGCCGAAGAGGAAGCAGAACTGCGCCGAGCCGGTCTGGCCGAGGCCCGAGAGGGCGGCGACGGGTGCGTCCACTGCGGGGGTTCGGACTCCGCCTATGGCGTTGCCGTTGGCGTCCAGAACGAACGCGGGTGTGCCGTCGGTGCCTGTGGTCACCTGGAGTCGAGGGGTCTTGGCCGGTGGGATGCCGGTCAAGACCCAGCCGCGCAGGGCGTGTTGGGCGCCGTCCATGACGTAGTGCGCCTGGCCGGTGTTGATCGGGGCGGCGCAGGAGAAGCTGGGGGTGCCGGTCGGCGGGTCGAGCATGGTCCCCAACTCCCGTTGGGTGACGGTTCCGTCACCGTTGTCCGCGGCGCCGACGTTGGCGACGTAGTCGTCCGCGTGCGCGGTGCCGGCCACCTCCCAGAACCGCAGGCGTGCGGTGTCCGGTTGACGGGCCGTCACATATCCCAGGAGCATCACGTCGGTCTCGGTCTCCACCGTGAGCACCGGGACGTCCGTGTCGGTGCGGAACTGGACGGCCGCGGGAGTGGGTACGTCGGCCTGGGGTGCCTGCGAGAGGGCCGCGGCGAATCCGGCCCTGCTGTGGACGAGGAATCCGTCGTACGCGTGCGCCAGGGGCTGGACCGCGTCGATGTACGTGGTGAGGCGGAACGCCGACTGGGACTCGCCCTCGGCCAGCACCGCGCGCGGGCGGAGGCCGCCGAGGATCGTGGCCGCGGAGTCCCGTACGGCCTGTCCGGCCTGGGAGAAGATGTCGTAGGAGTAGCTGTCCCCGGGGTGGGACAGGGACGCGTAGCGGACCGGGTCGGCGGCCTTGGTGGCGGTCACGCCGGCCGCCTGGGCGGAGACGCCGATCCAGGCGTAGCCCTCGCGGATCAGTTCGTTGTGGGTGTAGATCCACTCGGGGGCCACGTCCAGGCCGGCGGAGACGTTGAGCCACTCCACCACGACCGTCCCGTTGAAACGGGCCGGATTCAATGGCCTGTCCATGACAATCCTGGTGGTGTACGGCGCGGTGCTCGCGGGCGTCACGCTCCAGCGGCCGTCCGAGCCCAGCGGCGCGGCCGACGTGTAGGACGTGGCCGTGCCGGAGAGGAAGAACTCCGACTGTGTGTATCCCACGCTCGCGAGGTCGAAGGTCGTGCCTTGCAGTACTACGGCGCCGTTGCCGCCCGTTACCGGGCCGGTGACCGTCGCCGTACCAACTGCCTTCTCGGCCTGGGCAGTTGGCGCAGAGAGCCCTAAGAATCCCAGGAACAGGCACGCGCTTGCCACGACAGCCAGCACCGAATGTCGGCGACTTCGGGCGGGCCGCCCTTGTCTCGGGTCGTTCATGGGTGATGCCTCCTCGGAATTGTTCTCTCTACGGCTCGGGAAGCCCCGCCCGTAGTCGTGCGAGCGCGTCGGCCGTCAGCTCGGCGAGGTCCGACTCGCCTTCGCTCTCAAGCCACATGAAGACCGCCAGGCGTAGGGCGTTCGCCGCTACGACACCCGTCAGGCGCGGGTACAGATCGCGGCTCGCGTCCGTTCCGGTGCGCTCGGCGATGACCTCGGTGAGCAGCTCGCCGAGCCGTTCGAAGATCGCCAGTTGCGAGCCCAGCAGGGACCTGCTCGCGCTCACCATCCTTACCTTGACGGCCAGTTGCTCCAACTGCTCCGGCGGCAGGAACGCCGAGAACGTCAGCGCGTGTCGCAGCGACTCCCACAGCGGTTCGCCGGGCGGGCGGGCGCGCAGGCCGTCGGCGATGTGTCCCATGCCGTCGACCAGTTCGGCGACGATCGCCTCCTCCTTGCCGGAGAAGTAGTTGCGGAAGGTGCGCGGCGACACGTCCGCGGCCTCGGCTATCGCGTCGGCGGTTACGTTCTCCACCCCGCGTTCCAGCGCCAGTCGCATCGCCGCGCTCGCCAACGCGGCGCGCGTCCGCGCCTTCTTGCGCTCCCGTAGACCCGTCAGACCTGTATCCCCTGTCTCCTCTGTCTCCGTCGCCACGCCTCGGACCGTACTCCGACTTGCCGGAAGGGAAAAGATGCCGGGACGGCAAACTTTTCCCTATCCGGCGGGCTCGGTCGCCGTCTCCAACTCCGGTAGCCCGCACTCGCGTTGGCGGACGGCCCGCGTCCAGCCGAAGGCCGTCGTCGCCGCGACCGCCGCCACCGCCGCCACCGCGAGGACCGTCAGCATCCCCGTCGTGTGCGATCCCGCGCTGTCCGCCGCCCTCGCCACCGGGTTGGGCAGGCCGAGGCGGTCCGCCAGCCAGCCGATCGCCGCCGTCGCCGTGATCAGGGCTCCCGTCACGCGTAGTACGGGCTGTATCCGGAGGCGGGCCAGTACCAGTAGCGACGGCAACGCCAGGCAGACCAGCAGGAGTTGGACCAGTTCGATGCCCAGGTTGAAGGCGAGGAGGCTGCTTGCCAACTGGCCTGTGGACAGGTGCATTTCGGCGAGGACGAAGGAGAACGCCATGCCGTGGCCGAGGCCGAAGACGCCGGCCACGAGGGCTTCCCTGCCGGGGAAGAGCGGGCGGATCGCGTGGACCGCGCCCACGAGGATGCTCGCCGCGATGAACGCCTCGACCGGCCGGCCGGGGATCTGGAGGCGGGTCAGGGCGGCGGCGGCCAGCGCGACCGAGTGGCCGACGGTGAACGCGAGGGTGATGCGGGCTATGCGCGTGAGTGCCGTACGGGGGCCTGCCAGGCCGCCGTTCCAGCGTCCGCCCGCCGCCAACAGCGGTGCGGGCAGCAGCAGGATGAGCAGGAACAGGAGGTGGTCGGTGCCGGTGAGGATGTGGTTGGCGCCGAGTCGGAGCATGGCCACGAAGCCTCGCCACGCGCTGCCCTTGCCGAGGTCGACCGTCAGCGGCGGGACCTTCATGTGGCGGACGTCGAGGCGGATGGTTCCCACCTGGGTGGCGCCGTCGCCGGTGACCCGGCCGGCCGCCCAGTCCTGACGTACCGTCACGAGTGTGATGTGGGTGACCACTTGGTGCACGATCACGTCGTAGTCGAAGGTGAAGTGGCGTACATCGGCGCCGGGGGGCGGGGTGAGTACCGCCTTGGCGACCAGTTCGCGGTACGGGCCGGTGGAGGTCTGTTCGGTGTGGCTGAGGCTCAGGGCGCCGATGGTGACCTGCCATGCCTGGCCCTTGAGGGTGGTCGGGTGGATGTGGGCGGCGAGGTAGCTGCGGATCGTCCTGGCCTTGGCGGGGAGGGCCGTCGACTTGACTGTGGTGAGGTCGATGCCGCTTGCCATCGCGAAGTCGCCCACCGGCAGGGCCAGTTGGGCGGTGACGGAGTCCTTGTACACGTCGAGCTGGACCACCGAGTGCGGCATCGGGTGCGCGGCGGCCGGCGACGCTCCGAGGAGGAGCGCCGCCGGTACCGCGATCGCGATCCCGGCCACCAGGCGAAGTAGCGCTGTGGTCAGCCAAGTTCGCGGTCGGGTCATGAGAAGGTGAACTCGCTGCCGTAGTCGCGGGTGTGGTCGCGGTACACGGTGTGGTAGTGGATCTGGTCCCGGTACACGACACCGTTCTGGCAGACGAACTCGACCCAGACGCCGGGGCCGTCGATGCGCACGTAGTCGCCCTGGGTGTCGAGGGCGGTGGTGCCGGAGTAGGCGACGTAGGTCTGGTTCAGCTCGTGCTCGTACGTCTTCATGAGTTTCTTCGCGGTGGCGTCGTCCACGTTGGCGATCCAGGGGTGGATGGCCTTGAGGACCAGCTGCTTCTGCTTCGGGGAGAGCGTGCTGACCTTGATGCCCTCCTTCGTCTCCGGGAACTGGCCGTCCTGGCCCGGGCCGAGGAGTACGTCGCTGAAGGACGCGGAGAGTTTGGCGGTGGCCAGTTGCTCCGTGCTCAGGCTGCCGGTGAGGGCGAGCAGGCCGTCGCGCATGGTCGCGAGCGGTGAGTACGTGGTGCCGTCGTCGTCGGTCCAGGTGGTGGGCTCGACGCCGACGAAGAACGGGCTGGCGCCCGCGACCTTGCCCTTCTTGTAGGTGAGGTTGAGGGCCAAGTGGTGGCCGCCGAAGTGGAGTTGCCACGTGCCGGTGGCGGAGGGGGTGCCGAGGAAGGCGAGGAAGTAGACGCCGCTGCCGTAGCCGCCCGTTCCGCCGCCTCCGGTGCCGCCGGAGGGCGGGGTGCCGGTCGGGACGTCGGTCGGCGCGTCGGTGGCCGTCGAGGTGGGGGTCGCCGTCGCGGACGGGTCCGCCGAGGCCGTGCTCGACGCGGTGTCCGACGGTGCCGGGCCCGCGGAGCTGGTGCTCTGGGCCGAGTTGAGCACGTCGTCGGCCTTGATGATCTGCGTGATCTGGTCGTACCCGGTGTTCTTGCCGGTGCCCGTGGCGAGCTTCAACACCTTCATGGCGGCGGCGAGTTGAGTGTCCGTCAGGGAGCCGAGCTGGATGCCGGGGCGGCAGGACGAGCCGCACGGGAGGTTCGACCACGCGGTGGCGTTGGCCTGCGTGAGGTCGAGCAGGGTGGCGGCCTGCTGGTCGGCGTCCAGGGTGTTCAGGAACTCGTTGGCCGCGCTGACCACGGCCGCGGTGCCGGTGGCCTTCTTGTCGACGGGACGCTTGACGCCCGCCGCCGATTTACCGGTTGCGGTGTCCGTCGAGGCATTCGCCACGGCGAAACCGCCGCCGACCAGCACAATTGCGGTAACGGCTCCTGCTATGCCGCGCCAGGTCCGTCTGGTGCGTACCAGGCGGGTTCTGTCTCTGCTCACGAACGACTCCTTCGATTCCAGTAATTCCGGGGATTCCGCTCGTCAGCGGAGCGCCGACCGGCCGTTCGCGCGATTGTTGACAACAATATCGACGCTCTTACCGAAATCTCAATGGATCGCCACGTGGATAAAATAAGTTTCAGGTTCCATAGGAAAGCGGCGTGAATTCAGAGAATTCACTTATACATTTGACAGGCTGCGCTTATCGCGCGAATAAGATTTCCTGCTACCGGGGGTGCGGCGCGGAAGTGTGACACTCAGGTGCTGAAGTGTCACACTTTTGCGGAGAGGGTCCCCTCCGTCGAGTCCTCCTCGCACGGGCGGAAGCGGCGGCCCACCGACGACGCCACCAGTACGCCCGCGCCGATCACCAGCGTCGCGAACGCCCACTGTTGGGGCCATTCGGTCTCGTCGGGCCAGTTGGTGTAGCTCCGCGGGTGGGTGACGTACATCAGGCCGGCCGGGGGCACCGCCACCAGCAGGACCGGCCAGGCCGGTTCGTCGCGGCGGCCGAGGTAGCCCGCCAGGAGCAGGAGGAGGACCGCGAGGACCAGCGCGCCCGGGACGGACGCCCCCGTCCAGGCGACGCAGACGAAGTACGCGGCCGACGCGAGGGCGGCGCCGAGGGTGCGGGTCAGCCAGCGTTCCGGCCAGGGGCGCGTCCGCAGGGGGCTCAGCAGCTTCTCGGTCATACGTACGAGGGTTCCCCGGTGCGGCGGGCGCGCAACAGAGTACGCGTACTCAGATCCGGCGATGTCGGGGAGGTCCTCCGGCTTCTACACCCCCACCAGCCGCGACACCGTGTAGATCAGCAGCCCCGCCAATGAACCCACCACCGTGCCGTTGATCCGGATGAACTGTAGGTCGCGGCCGATGTTCGCCTCGATCTTGCGGGTGGTGTGTTCCGCGTCCCAGCCCGCCACCGTGTCCGTGATCAGGGAGGTGATCTCCTTGCGGTAGGTGGTGACGACGTACACCGCCGCGCCCTCCAGCCAGCCGTCGACCTTTGCCTGGAGCTTCGGTTCGACCGCCATCCGCGCGCCGAGCGACAGCAGGGACGCCCGCACCCGCAGCCGTAGCTCACTGCGTTCGTCCTCGGCGGCCGACACGATCATCGAGCGTACGGACGTCCAGGCGCTGGCGATCAGGTCCTGGACCTCGCCGCGGCCGAGCACCTCGCCCTTGAGGCGTTCCACACGTGCGCGGGTGTCCGTGTCGGACTGGAGGTCGGCGGCGAAGTCGCCGAGGAAGCGGTCCAGGGCGCCGCGGGCCGGGTGGGAGGGCATGTCGCGCATCTCTGTGACGAAGCGGAGCAGCTCCTTGTAGACGCGCTCGCCGATCCGCTTGTCGACGAATCTCGGGGTCCAGCCGGGCGCGCCGCCCTCGACGGCGTCCATGACCTGCTCGTCGTGCAGGACGAGCCAGTCGTGCGCGCGGGCGACGATCAGGTCGACGACCCGCTTGTGCCCGCCGTCGGCGACGATCTTCTCCAGCGTCTTGCCGATGCCGGGCGCGATCTCCTGGGCGTCGGCGCGGCGGGTGATCGCCTCGCCGACCACCGCCTGGACGTCGGAGTCCCGGAGCACCGTGAGGGCTCCGCGGAGGGCCGCCGACAGTTCCGCCGTCACCCGGTCGGCGTGATCCGGTACGGCCAGCCAGGCGCCGAGCCGACTGCCGATGCCGACGGCGCGCAGCCGCTGTCGTACGACCTCCTCGGAGAGGAAGTTCTCGCCGACGAACTCGCCCAGGGAGACGCCCAGTTGGTCCTTCTTGGTGGGGATGATCGCGGTGTGCGGGATGGGCAGGCCGAGCGGGCGGCGGAACAGGGCGGTGACCGCGAACCAGTCGGCCATCGCGCCGACCATGCCGGCCTCGGCCGCCGCGGCGACATAGCCCGCCCAGGGGCCCGCGCCCGAGTTCGACGCCCACTTGGCGAGGACGTACACGACGGCCACGAAGAGCAGCAGGGCCAGCGCCGTCAGCTTCATCCGGCGTACGCCGCGCTGCTTCTCCTCGTCGGCCGCGCTGAACGTGGTCATCGTGCGGCGGGAGGACGACCCGTCGCCCTCAGCGCCCACTTCCGTACGTTCCATCCGCTCCACCCGTTCGCCGGTACCGTGCATATTGTCCCTTCCTGACCGACTCCTGGGACGGAACAGGAGTTCCCGGCGTCACCCGAAAGTGCAGAATGGCAGGGCCCTGCCACTCAGCCGAGGAGACCGCACCGCGTGACCAAGCGTCGTACCGGGGGCGTGGGGGTGTCCCCCACAAAGCAGCGTGCCCTGCTGTCCGCGATCATCACCCTGATCGTGGCCGTTTCCGCCTGCATCTACGTCGGTGTCTCCGCCGATGACGGAACCCGCGACGACGGGACGGACTCCGCCGGGGCCCACTCCGCCGCCCCCGCCTCGACCGGCACCTGGGTCGGCGCCTGGTCCGCCGCCCCGGTGGGCGGCGAGCCCGGCACCGGGCCCGCGGGCATGGCGGGCCGCTCGGTGCGCAACGTCGTCCACACGAGCGCCGCCGGGACGAGCGCCCGGATCACCCTCTCCAACCTCTACGGCCGCTCCCCGCTCACCGTCACCCACGCCTCGATCGCCCTCGCGGCCGACCACAACAGTTCCGCCGCGGCCCCCGGCACCATGCGCCGGCTGACCTTCGGCGGCGCCACCTCCGTCACCGTCCCGGCCGGGCAGCAGGCCCTGAGCGACGCCGTCCGCCTCCAAGTCCCGCAGGGCGCCGACGTGTTGGTCACCACCTACGCCCCCGCCGGTTCCGGCCCGGTCACCTTCCACCCGTACGCCCGGCAGACCTCGTACCTGGCCGACGGCGACCGGGTCGAGAACCCGAGCGGCGCGCCGTACACCCAACGGACCTCGGTGTGGCGCTACTTGACCGCGCTGGACGTGCTGAGTCGCGACGCGAACGGCACGGTCGTCGCGTTCGGCGACTCGATAACCGACGGGTCCACCTCGACCGTGAGCGCCAACCGCCGCTGGCCGGACGCCTTTTCGCGGCGGCTGCGCGCGGCCGTGGCGGACGGACAGAAGGACGTACCGCGCTACAGCGTCGTCAACGAGGGCATCAGCGGCAACCAGATACTCGCCAGCGCGGGCGGCCGCCCCGCCGAGAACCAGAACGGCCTGACCCGCTTCGCCCGTGACGTGCTCGGCCGCCCGAACGTCAGGGTCGTCATCGTCGACCTCGGCGTCAACGACACCCTGCGCGACGCCGACGCCGACCGGATCCTGGCCGGTCTGCGCACCCTGGTCCGCGAGGCGCACGCCCACGGCATCAAGGTCGTCGGCGCGACCCTGATGCCCTTCGGCGGCCACCTCCGCTACTCGGCGGCCCGGGACGCCGTACGGCAGAAGGTCAACGCGGAGATCAGGAGCGGCAAGGTCTACGACGCCGTCGTCGACTTCGACAAGGCGCTGCGCGACCCGTACGACCCGCGCAGGTTCGCCCCCGAGTACGACTGCGGCGACCACCTCCACCCCAGCGACCGGGGCTACCGCAAGATGGCCGAGACCATCGACCTGGCCGACCTCAAGGGCGCGGTCCCCGCCCGGTTGTGAACCGGCGGATCAGCCCCCGTCAGTCCCCATCAGTCCCCGTCAGTCCCCGTCAGTCCCAGTCGCGCCCCGTCAGTCCCAGTCGCGGTGCCTGCGCTCCCGCCGCTCCCGGTGCCGCTCGCGGCGCTCCTCGTGCCGTTCGCGCCGTTCCTCGTGCCGGCGGCGCATCGAGTCGCGGTACTCCTCCATGGCCTCGCGGTGGGCGTCGTCCAGGCCGGAGAGGGCGTCGCGGTGGGAGCCGTAGAGCTCCTTCGTCGAGGAGCCGCCCTCCAGTTTCTGGCGGCGCCGCTCCTCCTTGAGCCGCTGGCGCTCGGCCCGGGGGAGTTTGCGTTCCACGCCGACCCCGCCCCAGAAGGCGAAGCCCTTGATGATCACGCGCGGGGCGCCGGGGTCGCCCGGCACGCCCTCCTGGCTGTGGTCGAAGGCGCCCATGACGCCGATGCCGCGCACGACGACCTCGACGCCCGGCGGCACGATCACCTGCGCGCCGCCCATGATCGCGATGCAGTTGATCTCGACCTCGCGGTCCGCGAAGTTCGCCTCGCGCAGGTCGATCTCGCCGCCGCCCCAGAAGGCGAAGGCGGTGAACCGCTTGGGGACCGTCCAGCGTCCCTTGCGCTGGAACCCGGACATGATGGCCACGGCGCCGGTCGAGGACCCCTCGCCGCCGACGATCCGCGCCGCCCAACTCCCGCTCTCCACCGGCTCCTTGACCATGTTCACCGGCGGCGGGGTGACCCCGGGGGCCGGCAGGTCGCGGGTGATGGGGGTCAGTTCGGCGTAGGTCCGCGCCTTGTACGTCGCCTCAAGACGCTCCTCGAACTCCTCCATGTCGAGCCGGCCCTCGGCGACGGCGTCGCGCAGGACCTCGGCGACTCGCTCACGGTCGGCGTCGGATGCGCGAAGCTCCGGGACTGCGTCGTCAGTCATAGCCAGCAGCCTACGAGACCGCTCGACGGAGGGCTACGAGGGGCTACAAGGGCCTACGACGGACTACGACACCGCCTTCTCCGCCTTCTCCGCCTGTTCGGCGTACATCTTCGCGATGACGGCCTCGATGTCCGGTTCCCGCACCGACAGGTCCACCATCGGGTACTCCGCCGCGATCCGCGCCACCAGCGGAGCCGCCGACGCCGACGCCGGGAAGGTGAGCCACTGCCGCGGGCCCTCCACCTTCACCGTCCGCGCGTCCGGCACCTCGATCGGCGGCAACTCCCGCTCCAGGTCCACCACCAGGGTCCGCTCGCTCTCCCCCGCCTCGTGCAGCCCGGTGAGCGGACCGTCGTACATCAGCCGGCCGTGGTCGATGACCATCACGCGCGAGCACAACTGCTCGATGTCCTGGAGGTCATGGGTGGTGAGCAGCACCGTGGTGCCCCGCTCGGAGTTCAACTCCCGAAGAAACTCCCGCACTTTGGCCTTGGAGATGACGTCCAGGCCGATGGTCGGCTCGTCGAGGTAGAGCACCTCGGGGTCGTGCAGCAGGGCCGCCGCGATGTCCCCGCGCATCCGCTGGCCGAGCGAGAGCTGACGTACGGGGACGTCCAACAGGGCGCCGAGTTCGAGGAGTTCGACACAGCGGGCGAGGTTCTCGGCGTAACGGGCGTCCGGGATGCGGTACATGCGGTGCATCAGCTTGTACGAGTCGATCAGCGGGAGGTCCCACCACAGGGTCGTACGCTGCCCGAACACCACGCCGATGCGGTGCGCGAGCCGGGTGCGCTCGCGGGACGGGTCGATGCCGGCCACCCGCAGCCGGCCCCCGGACGGGGTGAGGATGCCGGTCAGCATCTTGATGGTGGTCGACTTCCCGGCGCCGTTCGGCCCGATGTAGCCGACCATCTCACCGCGCGCCACGGCGAAGGAGATCGAGTCGACGGCCCGCACCTGCCGCCGCTCCCGTTTCATGAACCCGGTCTTCCTGCGCACGTCGAAGACCTTCTCGACCCGGTCCAGTTCGATGAACGCCTGCTCCGTCACCCTCACTCAACTCCCTGTGCTTCGGTACGACTTGAGCCCAGCCCGCCAGGCCAGCCCGGCCAGCGCGCAGCAGCCGAGCGCCACCAGCGGAGAGGCGAACTCCGCGCCCGGCGGCAGATCCAGCGGGTACGGCCGCCCCAACACATAGGAGGCGGGCACCCAGTTGACGAAGGCGAGCGGCAGCATGAAGGTCACACTCCGCACGAAGTCCTTGCCGAACACCACCGGCGGATACGACAGCAGGGTGGTGCCGCCGTACGTGAACGCGTTCTGCACCTCGGCCGCGTCCTGCGCCACGATCTGGAAGGCCGCGCCCGCCACGAACAGCGCCCCGAAGATCGCCACCCCGCAGACCAGCATCACCGGCACCAACAGCAGCTTCCCGACAGTCCAGTCGACGTCGACGGCGATCAGCGCGTAGCCGAGAACCAGGGCGCCCTGGGTGATCCGGCCCAGTCGGCGCAGCGCGAAATGGTCCGCGCCGATCTGCGCCAGCACCGGCACGGGACGCACCAGCAGCGTGTCGAAGGAGCCGTCGCGGATGCGGGTGCCCAGCACGTCCATCGAGCCGAGCACCAGGTCGGAGACCCCGAACGCGGTCGCCGACAGGCCGTACAGGAAGGCGACTTCGGGCAGCGACCAGCCGCCCAGCGAGTCGACCCGCGAGAACATCAGCAGGATCGTGGCGAAGTCCAGACCGGTCACCAGCAGGTTGCCGACGACCGTGATGGCGAAGGAGGCGCGGTAGGTCATGCTCGACCGGACCCACATCCCGGCGATCAGCCGGTAGGCGCGCAGCCCTTCGCGCCAGCGGGGCAACTCCCCCACGTCATCGCGCGGTTGAACGACCTCAGCCTCAGCCACCCTGCACCACCACCCTTCGCGTAGCCGCCGACTGCAACAGCCGCCCCGCCACGAGCAGCGCCACCGCCCAGGTCGCCTGGAAGGCGTACGCGTGGAGCGGATCGGTCTTCCCCATCAGGACGTCCGCCGGCATCTGGAGCTGCGCCGCCCACGGCAGGGCCCGTACGACATCGCCGAGCACGCCCGGGAAGGCGTTCAACGGGAGCACCATGCCCGAGCAGAAGATCCCCAGGATCATCATGGCCTGGTTGACGCCCATGGCGTCCAGCAGCCAGAACGTGCTGAGCGCGGCCAGATAGCGGATGCCGAAACTGACGAGCACCGCCAGGAGCAGCGCCACCAGCAGCGCCGCCCAGGAGCCGACGTCCGTGGGCAGCGCCATCTTGAAGAACAGTGCGCCGAAGATGAACGGGATCACCCCACGCCCCAGCATCTGGAACATGGCCCGCCCGAAGTCGCTTGCCAGCCACCACAGTTGGAGGTCGGCCGGACGGTACAGGTCGACGGCGATGTCACCCGTACGGATGCGGTCCATCAGGTCCTTCTCGAACCCGCCGCCCTGGATCGCCAGCGTCGCGTACAGACATTGCCCGAGCCACACATAGGTCACCGCCTGCGCCTGGTCGTAGCCCCCGAGATGCGGGCGCTCGTCCCACAGCGCGAGATACGTGTAGACGAGGACCACGCCGAAGACGGTGTTGGTGAACACCCCGGCGAACGTCGCCGCCCGATAGGTCGCGTACCGCCTGAAACTCCCCGCCGCGACGGCCGCGTACAACCGACCGGCACCCACCAGAAACCCACCCTCCACGACCTCTTGACACCGAAGCGCAGGAGCCTAGTGCGCAGGTGGTGACGCACGCCACGCATTTTTCGGGCAACTGCGTGCCGATGGTCGGGAACGGAACGCATGGTGCGAGAGTCTTCGTCTGGGGGCGCAGAAGCGCACAAGGCCGTACAGGAACATACGCGACCGTATGGGAACATGCGGGGCCGTACTGGACTGTACGACGCGAAACAGGAGTCCGTGCACGACATGAGCGACCAGCCGCAGCCGCAACAGCCCGAGCAGGGCTGGGCACCGAGAGAGCCGGAAGCGGCTGCCGCACCCGAGGCCCCCGGAGGCAAGAAGCCGAAGCGGCCCAAGCGCACCGGGTGGCGCCGGATCATCCCGACCTGGCGGATGACGCTCGGCGGAGTCGTCGTGCTGGTGGCGCTGCTGATCGGCGCGTTCTACCTCGGCTACTCGCTGGTCAAGATCCCGCCCGCCAACGCGCTCGCCACCAAGCAGTCCAACGTGTACCTCTACGCGGACGGCACCCAACTCGCCCGCGACGGCGAGGTCAACCGCGAGAACGTCGGACTCGACCAGGTCTCCGCCAACGCCCAGCACGCCGTACTGGCCGCCGAGGACAGGGACTTCTTCTCCGAGTCCGCCGTCGACCCCAAGGCGATGGTCCGCGCCGCCTGGAACACCGCCACCGGCAAGGGCACCCAGTCCGGCTCCACGATCACCCAGCAGTACGTCAAGAACTACTACCTGGGCCAGGAACAGACCGTCACCCGAAAGGTGAAGGAGTTCTTCATCTCGATCAAGCTGGACCGCGAGGAGTCCAAGTCCCAGATCCTGGAGGGCTACCTCAACACCAGCTACTTCGGCCGCAACGCCTACGGCATCCAGGCCGCCGCCCAGGCCTACTACGGCAAGGACGCCGTCGACCTCGACGCGGGCCGCGGCGCCTATCTCGCCGCGCTGCTGAACGCGCCGAGCGAGTACGACGTCGTGGCGCATCCGGAGAACAAGGCCGCGGCGGTGGCCCGTTGGAACTACGTCCTCGACGGCATGGTCAAGAAGGGCTGGCTCACCGAGTCCGCGCGCACCGGCATGAAGTTCCCCATGCCGAAGGAGGCCACGGCCTCAACGAGCATGTCCGGGCAGCGGGGTTACATCGTCACCGCGATCAAGGACTACCTCGCCACCAACAAGATCATCGACGCGGACACCCTCGAAGCCGGCGGCTACCGCATCACCACCACGCTCCAGAAGAGCAAGCAGGACGCCTTCGTGAAGGCCGTCAACGACCAACTCATGTCCAAGCTCGACAAGAAGGGCCGCAAGGTCGACAACTACGTGCGCGCGGGCGGCGCTTCGGTCGACCCCAAGACGGGCAACATCGTCGCGATGTACGGCGGCATCGACTACGTCAAGCAGTACACGAACGGCGCGACCCGCGGCGACTTCCAAGTGGGCTCCACCTTCAAGCCGTTCGTCCTCGCCTCCGCGATCCAGAACGGCTCGCAGACCCAGGACGGCCAGACCATCACCCCCAACACCTACTACGACGGCACCGACAAGCGCCCCGTGGAAGGCTGGAGCGGCGGCTCGTACGCCCCCGAGAACGAGGACGGCGTCTCCTACGGCGACATCACCGTCCGTACGGCCACCGACAAGTCCGTCAACTCGGTGTACGCGCAGATGGCGGTCGACGTAGGCCCCGCCAAGATCAAGCAGACCGCGATCGACCTCGGCATCCCCGCCGACACCCCCGACCTCACCGCCACCCCGTCCATCGCGCTCGGCCCCTCCACCGCGAGCGTCCTCGACATGGCGGAGGCCTACGCCACCCTCGCCAACCACGGTCAGCGGCACACGTACACGATGATCTCGAAGATCACCAAGGACGGCACCGACCAGGTCAAGCTGCCCGCGCGGAAGACCACCCGCGCGGTGAGCCGCGAGTCCGCCGACACCACGACCAACGTCCTGGAGAGCGTCGTCGACAACGGCACGGCGACCGCGGCCCAGGCCGCCGACCGCCCGTCCGCCGGCAAGACCGGCACGGCGGAGAAGGACACGGCGGCCTGGTTCGCGGGCTACACCCCCGACCTCGCCACCGTCGTCTCCGTCATGGGCCAGAACCCGACCACCGCCGCGCACGAGCCGCTCTACGGCGTGATGGGCCTCGCCCGCGTCAACGGCGGCGGGGCGCCCGCCGAGATCTGGGCCCAGTTCACCAAGGCGGCCCTGAAGGGCACCGAGGCGAGCGACTTCGACCTCCAGCTCCAGGACGGCGCCGAGACGGTCGCGCCCCCGAGCATCCAGCCCTCCCAGCCGTCCACGACCGACGGCCAGGACATCGGCGGCACGACCACCACCGGCGGCCCGACCGACCAGGGCCAGACCCAGGGCGGCACCACCGACGGCGGCACGACCACCGGCGGGACCACCGGAGACACGACCACCACGGACGGCGGCACCACGACGACCGGCGGCACGACAGGAACCACGACGGACGGCTCCACGACCACCACCGGCGGCACGACAGGCACCACCACGGACGGCACGACGACGACCGGCGGCACGACGGGGACGACGACGGACGGCACCACGGGCGGCACGACGACCGGAGGGACCACGGCGGGGCCGCAGAGCACGGCACGCAAGAAGGAGTAGTAGCAGTACGCCTCAGTGACCGGAGGTCGCCTTCAGCCCCACGACGGCGACCAGCAGCAGACACACGAAGAAGATCCGGGCGGCGGTGGCGGGCTCCCCCAGCACCACCATGCCGAGCACCGCCGCCCCCGCCGCCCCGATCCCCACCCACACGCCGTACGCGGTACCGATGGGCAGCGACTTCGCGGCATACGACAGCAGCAGCATGCTGGCGACGATCCCGGCGCCGGTGAGCACGCTGGGGACGAGCCGGGTGAACCCCTCCGTGTACTTCATCCCGATCGACCAGCCGACTTCGAGCAGACCGGCGACGACAAGCAGAACCCAGGCCATGACAGGCACCTCCGAGACACACACGCGACTGACGGCAGTGCGTCGTCTTTGCGTGTCTCCCGGTACGGCGCGTCTCGTCGGGTTCCTTCCAAACGTAGCAAAGGAACGGCAAAGGGGCTGGTGACGATGGTCACCAGCCCCTTCGAGGCTTCTGGAGGCTTCGTACTACAGGTACAGCCCGGTCGAGTCCTCGGACCCCTCGAACCGGTCCGCAGCGACCGCGTGCAGGTCGCGCTCGCGCATGAGGACGTAGGCGATCCCGCGCACCTCGACCTCGGCGCGGTCCTCCGGGTCGTAGAGGACGCGGTCGCCGGGCTCTACGGTCCGTACGTTCTGGCCCACCGCGACGACATCGGCCCAGGCCAGCCGCCGCCCGACCGCGGCCGTCGCCGGAATCAGGATCCCGCCGCCCGAACGCCGCTCGCCCTCGCTCTTGTCCTGCCGCACGAGCACACGGTCGTGCAGCATCCGGATGGGCAGCTTGTCGTGCTGGGTGCTCTGCTCGTCTCTCTTGGCGCTCACACCCACGAACCTACCTGCCTCCGACCCGTCGGTACGCCGCCGGGTGCCCCGCGAAATCAGCCGCCACTCAGCCCTTACGACCCTTGCCGCGCCGGGACCCGAGGACGAACAGGCCCACGACCCCGACAGCGACGAGAGCGACCGGGACGATCCGCTCCACCCTCGGCGCACCCTCGTCGTCCACGAACTGACCCTTGACGTCACTCACGACCCGGTTGACGCCGACGTACGCCCTGCCGAGGGTGTGATCGATGCTGGACGCGACCTTGGCCTTCGCGTCGCCGACGATGGTCTTCGGGTGCACCCGCACCCCGATCTCGTCGAGCGTGTCGGCCAGGACATCGCGGCGACGCTGGATGTCCGCCTCGATCTGCGCCGGGGTTCTGGTGTCCGGCATGTCCGGCTTGTTCGACGTGTCCGCCACCGTACGGCCTCCGAAGTCTGCTGGTACTTGTGCCGGACAGTCTGTCAGCTCTCGCGCGGAGTGCACTGTCAGCACCCCCGGTTACGCTAGCGCGATGAGTGAACGACTCCAGCCCGGGGACGTTGCCCCCGCCTTCACGCTTCCCGACGCCGACGGCAACGAGGTGTCCCTCGCCGACCACAAGGGCCGCAAGGTCATCGTCTATTTCTACCCGGCGGCCCTGACGCCCGGCTGCACCAAGCAGGCCTGCGACTTCACGGACAACCTGGAGCTGCTGACCGGCGCCGGGTACGACGTCATCGGCATCTCCCCCGACCAGCCGGAGAAGCTCGCCAAGTTCCGCGACAAGGAGAACCTCAAGATCACCCTCCTCGCGGACCCCGACAAGCAGGTCCTCGACGCCTACGCGGCCTTCGGCGAGAAGAAGAACTACGGCAAGACCTACATGGGCGTGATCCGCTCCACGATCGTCGTGGACGAGTCCGGCAAGGTCGAGCACGCCCTGTACAACGTCCGCGCGACGGGCCACGTGGCGAAGATCATCAAGGACCTGGGGATCTAGGCCTCCAGTGCCTTTCGACAGCTGAACGAGATCCACACATCGGGAGACAGGTCGGGCCGCTCGGGCACCGACCTGCGCTCCTCGCCATGCCTGGTCAGTGGCTCAACTGCCCGTCCCTGATGGCCGAAACGAAGGAAGTCCACCCGCCAGCAGGGAACACGAGCAGCGGCCCGTGGGGAACCTTGCTGTCCCGTACCGGAACGACGGCAGCGAAGCCATCAGAGACCTCGACGCACTCGCCTCCGTCCTGGTTGCTGTAGCTGCTTTTACGCCAAGCTGCGGCACTCAGGTCAATGGGTCGCACGATGCTTCCTCCGGGGTGAGTGCCTGGTCAGTCGCTCAACTGCCCATTCCTGATGGCCGAAACGAAGGAAGTCCACCCACCGGCAGGGAACACAAGCAGCCGCCCATGAGGAACCTTGCTGTCCCGTACCGGAACGACAGTGGCGAAGTCGTCAGAGACCTCGACACACGCCCCACCGTCCTGGTTGCTGTAGCTGCTCTTGCGCCAAGAGACGACACTCAGGTCGATGGATCGCACGATGCTTCCTCCGGGGTGAGTGCCTGGTCAGTCGCTCAACTGCCCATTCCTGATGGCCGAAACGAAGGAAGTCCACCCACCGGCAGGGAACACAAGCAGCCGCCCATGAGGAACCTTGCTGTCCCGTACCGGAACGACAGTGGCGAAGTCGTCAGAGACCTCAAGGCAAGCGCCACCGTCCGAGTTGCTGTATGAGCTCTTGCGCCAGTTCACGACGCTCAAGTCGATGGATCGCATGGCATTTCCTCCAACATGCGCAGGACGAACTTCCGCGACTCGGCCGGGGACAACGCCAGGTCACGAACTACATCGTAAGCACCTTGCAGTTTCTCGACCGCCGCACTGTCCTCGATCAGGTCGCCGCGGTACGCGTTCTCCGTGTATGCCACCGTACGTCCCTGTGCCAGGCGCAGGAACCACACGTCAGTGCTATCAAGCCCGTAAGGACCCGCGCTGAAGGGCAACACATGGACGACGATGTTCGGGCGTTTCGACATCTCAGTCAGGTGCTCCAACTGCCCACGCCACTCAGGGGTGTTCAGCAACGCCGTGCGCAGGACCGCCTCAGAAAGAACGGTCCGGAACCGGGGCGCATCCACCCCCTCCAACAACTCCCGCCTCCCCATCCGCGCCTCGACCTGCTGCTCAAGCTCCTTTCCCTCAAGCCCGCCCACCGTCAGCATCTCCCGCGCGTACCCCGGCGTCTGCAACAACCCCGGCAGCACGCTCACCGCGAAGTGCCACAGGCTCACCGCCTCCGCCTCCAGCGCCATGTACCGCCGGTACCGCTCGCGGAACTGCGTATGATCCCCGGCGGCCAGCTCCCACAACGCCAGCAGCAGCCCCGGCGTCCCATAGTGCGTGTCCAACGCCTGGACGACCTCCGGGCTGCCGAGCGTCTCGCCGTTCTCCATCTTGCCGAACAACGACGAGTCCCAGCCGAGCCGTTCACCGAGCGCCCGCAGGCTCAGCCCGCTCGCTTCCCGCAGTCTCCGCAACTCCTCGGCGAACCGCTGGCGGGGTTCCTGACTGCGGTCGGTGATGACGCGTCGTTGCGGCATACCGCTCCCTCCGGGACGTTCGCATCCGGGCGCAACGCCACAACGACCGGACTACACAGCGTAATTCACCCAGCACAGCCAGGTCATGGAATCAGCACAACCACACAGCCGACCGTCCTGACGAGGACCCAACGGGGAATGACGCGACAACCGTCGCGAAAATCTGCGACACCTGTGTCCCAACCGCCACGCGGTCACCAGCACCTGGTGCAGAGGAGGTCGACAACGCAGTTGCGGCGGCTTGTAAAGTGGTTCGCAGCACTGGCGCCCGTACGCCAAGGGCTGAGCGGCGATCTTTAGGTGGTCGTGTCTGTCGGTTCGAATCCGACCGGGCGCACAAGGAAAGGCCCCTCACCTTCGATTCGTAGGCGAGGGGCTCTTTCGTAGCGTCAGCCCAGCAACTCCCGCACCACCGGCACCAACCCCCGAAACGCCTTCCCCCGATGGCTGATCGCGTTCTTCTCCTCCGCCGTGAGTTCCGCGCAGGTCCGGGTGTCGCCGTCCGGCTGGAGGATCGGGTCGTAGCCGAAGCCGTTCGTGCCGGTCGGCGCAAACCTCAGGACGCCCCTCAGCTGGCCCTCGACCACGCGTTCCGTGCCGTCCGGCAGAGCCAGGGCCGCCGCGCAGGCGAAGTGGGCGCCCCGGTGTTCGTCTCCGATGTCTGACAACTGGGCCAACAACAGATCCAGGTTGGCCTTGTCGTCGCCGTGGCGGCCTGCCCAGCGGGCGGAGAAGATGCCCGGGGCGCCGTTCAACACGTCCACGCACAGGCCCGAGTCGTCCGCCACCGCCGGGAGGCCCGTTGCCTGGGCCAGGGCGTGGGCCTTCAGGAGCGCGTTCTCGGCGAAGGTGACGCCCGTTTCCTTGACGTCGGGGATGTCGGGGTAAGACTCGGCGCCGATCAGTTCGTGAGGCAGTCCCGCGTCGGCGAGGATCGACCTCAGTTCGGTGATTTTCCCGGCGTTGCGGGTGGCGAGGATCAGGCGTGTCATGGCGTCCAGTATCCCAACCCCCCACCCCCGTCTACGACGTGCAGACCTTCGTCAGTTCGCCCGCCGCGTCCGTCACCGGGCTGATGTCCGGCGTGTTGTCGCCGTTCTTGACCGCCGTACGGACGTTGTCGACGGCCTTTTCGAGGCTGTCCACCGCCTTGTTGACGTCCGTGTTGTCGGTCTTGTCGCCGATCTTGTCGAGGTCCTTCTCGATGGAGTTGAGGGACTGGTCGGTCTGGGTGGGGTCGTTGGCCGCGTTCTCCACGGCCTGTTGGAGGCCGGTGACGCTGTCGGCGATGGTGTCGGCGGTCTGGACGCAGTCGATGGCCTTGTCGACGGCGTCGCAGCCGGTCGCGAGTCCGGCGGTCAGGCCGATCACCGCGAGGGTGGCGGCTGTGGCGATACGGCGTCGGCGACTGCGTCGGCTTGCGGCGGCCATGGTCGGTTTCCTCCCCGTGGGGGGTGGGCTGCTGTGGCCACTCCCCGTTTCCGTTCCGTATGCGTAGGGACGCGAGGGCGGGCCGCCGGGTTGCCCCCGCGGCCCGCCTCGCTTTGTACGTCCTTTACTTGCCTTGCCAAGCCTCTTACTTCTCCAGCGCGGCCTCAAGTGCTTTGCGCTGTACGGCGGTCAGCTCGCCGCAGCCGGCGACGGCGAGGTCGAGGAGGGCGTTGAGTTCGTCGCGGGCGAAGGGTTCGGCCTCGGCGGTGCCCTGGACCTCGACGAAGCGGCCGTCGCCGGTGCAGACGACGTTCATGTCGGTCTCGGCGCGGACGTCCTCCTCGTAGCAGAGGTCCAGGAGGGGGACTCCGCCGACGATGCCTACCGAGACCGCCGAGACCGTGCCGGTGAGCGGCTGGCGGCCGGCCTTGATCAGCTTCTTGCCCTGGGCCCAGGTGACGGCGTCCGCGAGCGCGACGTACGCGCCGGTGATGGCGGCCGTACGGGTGCCGCCGTCGGCCTGGAGGACGTCGCAGTCGAGGACGATGGTGTTCTCGCCGAGGGCCTTGTAGTCGATGACGGCGCGCAGCGAGCGGCCGATGAGGCGGCTGATCTCGTGGGTGCGGCCGCCGATCTTGCCGCGGACGGACTCGCGGTCGCCGCGGGTGTTGGTGGCGCGGGGCAGCATGGAGTACTCCGCGGTGACCCAGCCCTCGCCGCTGCCCTTGCGCCAGCGGGGGACGCCTTCGGTGACGGAGGCGGTGCAGAAGACCTTGGTGTCGCCGAAGGAGACGAGGACGGAGCCCTCGGCGTGCTTGCTCCAGCCACGTTCGATGGTGACGGGGCGGAGCTGTTCGGGGGTTCGGCCGTCGATTCGAGACATGGCGAAGAGCCTAGTGGTAGGGGCGGTCCTCACACGGGGAAGGGGCTCCTCCCGGATCGGGAAGAGCCCCTCGGAAGTGCGCTTGCGGGACTTACATCAGGTCTTCGATGTCCG
Organism: Streptomyces sp. NPDC002276; assembly: GCF_053891435.1. Taxonomy (NCBI): domain Bacteria; kingdom Bacillati; phylum Actinomycetota; class Actinomycetes; order Kitasatosporales; family Streptomycetaceae; genus Streptomyces; species Streptomyces sp. NPDC002276. The sequence goes on from NZ_JBSFCQ010000009.1 coordinate 212,319, forward strand.
CCGCGATCGGGTCCGCGTCCGTGCCGATGACGACCTGGATCGCCGTGCCCATCTTGACGACGCCGTGGGCGCCGGCGGCCTTGAGGGCGGCTTCGTCGACCAAGCTCGGGTCCTTGACCTCGGTGCGCAGGCGGGTGATGCAGCCCTCGACCTCTTCGATGTTGTCGATGCCGCCCAGCCCGGCAACGATCTTCTCAGCCTTGGTGGCCATGGTGTTCTCTCCCTGATCAGAACCGCTTTGTCGCAGTAACCCACAGTTGGCCCAGCTTCGCGAGCGGTCATGTCGTGCGTGCCGAATGATGGTGACGATCACTTCGCCAACTGGTCTACACCACATTACCGAGGGGCGTCCATGAGTGCCGACAGTGCCGCCGCCGGTCCCGGGCGCGTCTCCTGGAACAAGGTGTTCCAGGGGTTGCAGAAGATGGGCCGCAGTCTCCAACTCCCCATCGCCGTACTGCCGGCCGCCGGCATCCTCAACCGGCTGGGGCAGCCGGACGTGTTCGGGGACGACGGGCTGGGCTGGACCAATGTCTCGAAGGTGATGGCGGGTGCGGGCGGCGCGCTGCTGGACGGGCAGTTGGGGTTGCCGCTGCTGTTCTGTGTGGGTGTCGCGATCGGGATGGCGAAGAAGTCTGACGGGTCGACGGCGCTGGCCGGGCTGGTCGGTTTCCTCGTGTACTACAACGTGCTGCGCCAGTTCCCCAAGGACTGCACGGGCGGTACGAACGTGGTGCCGGGGATCGGCTGCCAGGCCGCGGATCATTCGGTGTCGGCGTTCACGTACCAGAATCCCGGGGTGTTCGGCGGGATCGTGCTGGGGCTGCTGACCGCGTTCTTCTGGGCGCGGTACCACCGTACGAAGCTGGTGGACTGGCTGGGCTTCTTCAACGGGCGGCGGCTGGTGCCGATCATCATGTCGTTCGTGGCGATCGCGGTCGCGGCGGTGGCGCTGTGGATCTGGCCGCCGATCGGCACGGGTCTTGAGCACTTCAGCGACTGGCTGAGTGCCCGGGGCGCGGTGGGTGCGGGGGTGTTCGGTCTCGCCAACCGGGCGCTGCTCGTCGTAGGACTGCATCAGTTCCTGAACGTGCCCATCTGGTTCCAGTTCGGGAGTTACACCAAGCCGGACGGGACGGTGGTGCACGGTGACATCAACATGTTCCTGGCGGGTGACCCGAACGCGGGGCAGTTCACCTCGGGCTTCTTCCCGATCATGATGTTCGCGCTGCCGGCGGCGGCGCTCGCGATCGCACACTGCGCGAAGCCGAGCCGCCGCAAGGAGGTGAGCGGGCTGATGCTGTCGGTCGCGCTGACGTCCTTCGTGACCGGCATCACCGAGCCGATCGAGTACTCGTTCCTGTTCATCGCGCCCCTCCTCTACGCCGTCCACGCGGTGTTGACGGGTGTGTCGATGGCGGTGACCTGGGGGCTCGGGGTGCACGACGGGTTCAGCTTCTCGGCGGGTCTGATCGACTACGCGATCAACTGGAATCTGGCGACGAAGCCGTGGGCGATCATTCCGATCGGGCTGTGCTTCGCGGCGGTGTACTACGTCGTCTTCCGGTTCGCGATCACGAAGTTCGACCTGAAGACTCCGGGGCGGGAACCGGAGGACGAGCAGGAGGACGTGACAAAAGCCTGACGGAACAGCCTTACGGTGTAAGCGAGTTGGGCCCCCGGACCGCCGGTCCGGGGGCCTTTTGCTGTGCCTGCCCCCGTGTACGTGGCGTAGCGAATCGGTCGCAGATTCCGCGGGTTCCTTTATGCGGACTTCATCTGCTACAACAGGTCTACACCACTGAGTGGTGTAGACCACCACCCGATGGAGGAAGTCTATGTCCACCGCCACCGCGCCAACGGCGGCCCCCGCGAAGAAGTGGGGATCCGGCCTGTTCCAGGGCCTACAGAAGATCGGCCGCAGCCTCCAGCTCCCGATCGCCGTGCTTCCGGCGGCGGGCATCCTCCTCCGGCTCGGACAGCCCGACGTGTTCGGCAAGGACGGCCTCGGCTGGGACAAGGTCGCCTCCGTGTTCGCCACCGCGGGCGACGCCGTCTTCAGCAACCTGCCACTGCTGTTCTGCGTGGGCATCGCCATCGGCTTCGCCAAGAAGTCGGACGGCTCCACGGCGTTGGCGGCGCTGGTCGGTTTCCTGGTCTACAAGAACGTACTGACCGCGTTCCCGATCACCGACGCGAAGGTCACCAAGGGCGTCGACGTCGCCGCGACCTACAACGACCCCAAGGTGCTCGGCGGAATCATCATGGGTCTGATAGCCGCGGTCACCTGGCAGCGGTTCCACCGCACCAAGCTCCCCGACTGGCTCGGCTTCTTCAACGGCCGTCGTCTGGTGCCGATCCTGATGGCCTTCGTCGGCACCGCCGTCGGCGTCTTCTTCGGCCTGGTCTGGGAGCCCATCGGCAACGTCATCACGGACTTCGGCCAGTGGATGACCGGCCTGGGCGCCGTCGGTGCGGCCATCTTCGGCGCGATCAACCGCGCGCTGCTGCCGGTGGGTATGCACCAGTTCGTCAACACCGTGGCCTGGCAGGAGATCGGCACCTACAAGGACTCCTCCGGTGCCGTCTGGCACGGCGACCTGCCGCGCTTCTTCCACGGCGACCCGACCGCCGGCCAGTTCATGACGGGCTTCTTCCCGATCATGATGTTCGCCCTCCCGGCCGCCGCGCTGGCGATCACGCACTGCGCCCGCCCCGAGCGCCGCAAGGTCGTCGGCGGCATGATGCTGTCGCTCGCGCTGACCTCGTTCGTCACCGGCATCACCGAGCCGATCGAGTTCTCGTTCATGTTCATCGCGCCGGTCCTGTACGCCATCCACGCGGTGCTGACCGCCCTCTCGATGGCGGTCACCTGGGCCCTGGGCGTGCACCACGGCTTCAGCTTCTCGGCCGGTGCGATCGACTACTTCCTCAACTGGAACCTGGCCACCAAGCCCTGGCTGATCATCCCGATCGGCCTGGTCTTCGCGGCGATCTACTACACCGTCTTCCGCTTCGCGATCATCAGGTGGAACCTCCCCACCCCGGGCCGCGAGCCCGAGGAGGAGATCGAGGACCTCACCACGGCGTGAGCCCGTACCAACACCCGATGCCCGGCCCGGAGTTCACCCCGGACCGGGCATCGTCGTGTGCCGCGCCCGTCACACCGTGAGGACGATCTTCCCGCGCACCGACCGCGCCTCACTCCTGCGATGCGCCTCCGCCGCCTCGGTCAGCGGCAGGGTCAGGCCGACGCGGGCCTTCTTCTTCCCGTCGGCGAGATCGGCGAGGATCCGCGCGAGCAGCGCGCCGTCCGACTGCGCGCTGACCCGGCGTACGTCGACACCGCGCTCCGCCGCGGGCTCCGGCACGACCGCGATGACGACGAAGACACCGCCGTCGCGCACGGCGTGGATCAGGTCGCCGCCGATACCGGCGGGGTCCACGACGAGGTCGACCCCGCCGGGCACCGACTTCCGTACCGCGGCGGCGAGTTCACCGGCGTCGCCCGCCCGGCCGAGGACGATGTCGGCGCCGAGACCCTCGACATACTTCTCGTCGCCGTTCGACGCGACGGCGACGACCCTGGCGCCGCGGCCGGCCGCGTGCTGGACCGCCCACATCCCGATCGCGCCGCTCGCGCCGGTGACCAGGACGGTCTGCCCGGCTTCGAGGCCGCCCAGGTCGAGGGACTGCCAGGCGGTCTCGGCGGTGATCGGGACGGCGGCGGCCGTGATGTCGTCGACGCCGTCCGGAATCTCCGCGAGATGGGCGGGGTCGATGGAGACGACCTCCGCGTACGTGCCCTCCTGGTCCACGAACCAGGGCGCGAGCCCGGCGACCCGGGTGCCCGGGGCGAACGGTCCCTCGCCGTCGATCACCGTGCCCGCGAGATCCGCGCCGAGGATGAACGGCGGTGCCAGATCGGGCAGCACCTGGCGCAGCCAGCCCGCGCGGGCCGCGAGGTCGGCCGGGTTCACGGACGTTCCCGTCACCCGGACCCGGACCCGTCCGGCGCGCGGCTCGGGTTCGGGGATCTCGGTCACGGTGAGCACCTCGGGGCCACCGAAGTCGTACTGCTGAATCGCTTTCATCACAGCCTCTTTCGTGGTGAGTCGGGTGGGGGCGGGTCAGTCGTGGACGGTCATTCCGAAGCCGCCGTCGAGGCGCATCGACTCCATGAGCATGAAGGCGTTGCTCTCGGTGAAGACGTCGGCCGCGGCGAGGACACCGGTGTACTTCCGGACCACCGGGCGGGCGGCTACGGCGACCACCTCGTCGAGGTAGGTCTTGACCGCGGCCCAGGTGTTGTCGCCGTACTTCACGAAGTAGGGGGTGGCGTCGACCGTGGTGAGGGCGGTACGGATCTCCGTCTCCAGGTCGTCCATGTAGTCGATGTGGATCCTGAGGTCGTGGCGCGTCCCCAGTCTGCCGAGGTGGCCGCCGATGAAGGTGGTCCACGGGTACTTGAGGGCCTTGGCCGGCGCTTGGAGCGAGCCCGGGATGTCCTCGTTGATGTTGAGGTTGGCGAACGGCACCCAGCCCGGCAGCGCCACGTCCACCAGCATCAGCGTGTCGTGGGCCGGGAGGTGGATGTAGATGTTGTCGGGGGTGTGGTTGGCGCCCTGCCAGGCGAGTTCGATGCGCTCGCCGCCGATGTGCAGGACCCGGTGGTCCTCGAAGGTCTCCTCGGGGGCGGGCTTGTTGGGGTCGTCGTCCCGGAGGAGGAGTCTGCGGGTCTCTGAGTGTCCGATCCGCGTGACATGCCGACCGAAGATGCCGGAGCCGCCCGCGTGGTCGGAGTGGTGGTGCGAGTAGATGAGGTGCGTGACCTTGTTGCTCAGGCCGCTCGGCCTGGTCACGTCGTCGATCGCGCGCTGGATGTTGTGGCCGATCGAGGGCGGCGCGTCGAGCAGCACCACTCCGTCGCGGGTGGTCAGGAACGCGGAGACATAGGTGCCGTCGGTGACCCAGTAGAGGTTCCGTTTGATACGTCCGACGTAGTAGCCCTGGCTGTTGAGCGCCGGGCCGAGCGAGGACTTGGGCACCGGGGCGTAGTCGGGCAGGCCGGTGGTGTCGGCGGCGCGGGCCGGGGCGGCGAGTGCGGTGTCGGCGACGACGGTTCCGATCGCGGGGACCGCGGTCAGGGCGGCGGCGCGGGCCAGGAGGGAGCGGCGCGAGGTGTGGGCGGCCATGTGGCTGGACCTCTTCTCTGCGGCGGCGCAGAACGCAGGATACAGGGGCTGGATAATTGCTTGCCTGAGCAACAATAGGCTTGTTTAGTTGCCCAGGCAAGCAGTTCGATGCGTGGGGGCGTGCGATCAGAAGCTGTCGCCGCTGAGCGCCTCCAGGAAGACCTTCGGGTTCCAGTACTCCCGGTAGTTGACGATCAGCCCGTCGCGGAAGGTCACGAAAGTCGCGTAACTCATGTTGTAGGGGTTGCCGTTGGAGACCACGCCGCCGATCACGCTCCACTCCGCGATCGCCACGTTCTCGTCGGCGGTCGCGTAGACGCGCACCGAGGGGATCTCGCGGATGTCGATGAGGTCGGGGTAGCCGCGCAGGTAGTCGTAGAGCGCCTCGCGTCCCTCGATCCGGGCGGGCGATCCCTCGGGGGCGAAGGGGAATTCGGCGACGACGCCGTCCGCGCACAGATCCGTCCAGGCCTTCATGTCCTTGGCGAGGAAGGTGTCGAGGGTGTGCCGCAGCAGGTCGACGGCCGAGGGGGTACCGGGGGTGGTGCCGCTCATCGTGTGCTCCTGTCGTGAGTGACGTCCGCCGTGGGTGACGGACGCTCCGACACTAGCACTGTGTAAGCGACACAGCGACACTTCTTTCGGGGTGACGCCGAGGGTCACCCCGCCGGGCGGTCAGGTCACCATTCGAGCGGCATCGTGAAGTTCCCGAGGCGGGCGACCTCGTCGGCGATCTCGGCGACCGTGGTGTGGTCCAGCTCCGCCTCGAAGGCCTCGCGGGCACGGGTCAGCGCGGGCTGGAGACCGCCCACGATGTTGCTGCCGACCGCGCAGTCCGGCGGCGGCGGGGTGCGGTGCAGGGTGAACAGGCGGGTGTCCTCCACCGCCCGGTACACCTCAAGGAGGTTGATCTCCTCGGCCGGCCTGGCCAGCAACGCGCCGCCGCCCGCGCCGAGTTGGGACCGGGTGAGCCCGGCGGCGCTCAGCCGGGACAGCAGGCCGCGGATCACCACGGGGCTCGTGTTGGCCGAGTGGGCGAGGTCCTCGGAGCGCAGCGGTTTGCCGCCGCTGACCGCGAGGGCGACCAGGGCGTGGACGGCGACGACGAAACGACTGCTGGTGGGCATGGCGATCCCGGAGCGTGTAAGAGTGACGGTTACACGTCCCACTATGCCGCAGCGAAGACTTGCCGTGCGGCCGTCGACTGGCGCACAATTTGCTTGCGTGAGCAATGAGCACCTCTTCAGTACTCTCGACGCCCTCGACGCTGTGACGCAGGAGATGAGAACCATGGCTGATGTCCCGAGCGATCTCCCGACCGCACGGGTCGCGGTGGTGACCGGCGGAGCCGGCGCGATCGGCGGTGCGATCGCCCGCGAACTCGCCCGGCTCGGACACCGGGTCGTCGTCCTGGACCGGACCGGTGACGTCGTGTGCGATCTCGCCTCGGAGCAGGACGTACGGCGGGCCGCCGCCGAGATCCTGGAGCGGTACGGCCGGGTCGACGTGCTCGTGCACTCGGCCGCCGCGGCCGATCCGCTGGAGTGGGAGACCGTCGCCCTCGCCGACTGGCGGCGGATCCAGGCCGTCAACGTCGAGTCGGTCCTGCTGCTGGCCCAGGCCTTCGTGCCCGGGATGCGGGAACGCGGGTTCGGCCGGATCGTGCTCATCACCTCCGACACCGTGTGGAAGCCGCCGAGCCCCGACCTGCTCGGCTACATCACCAGCAAGGGGGCGCTCACCGCGTTCGGGCGCACCCTGGCCACCGCGCTCGGCAGGGACGGGATCGCCGTGACGTCCGTCGCCCCCGGTCTCACCCGCACCCCCGCGACCGCCTACCAGCCGGACGAGGCCTTCGAGGCGGCCCTGGCCACCCAGGCACTCCCCCGCCCCCTCGTCCCCGACGACGTCGCCGCGACCGTGGGCTTCCTGGCGGGCGACGCCGCCGAGGCGCTGACCGGCCAGGTCCTGACGGTGGACGGCGGCAGCCTGCTGCGCTGAGCGCCGGGGCACGACAAGGCCCCCGCGGCCCGGAGGAAAAACGGGCCGCGGGGGCCTTCACCTGTGCGCGGTCAGATGTCGTACGACGCTCTCGGCGCCGCCAGTTCCACCGGGCCGGCGTAGACCTCGCGGGCGTCGGCCAGGTTGGCCTGGGGGTCGGTCCACGGCGGGATGTGGGTCAGCACGAGGCGCCTGACCCCCGCCCTGGTCGCCGTCTCGCCCGCCTCGCGGCCGTTGAGGTGGAGGTCGGGGATGTTCTCCTTGCCGTGGGTGAACGCGGCCTCGCACAGGAACAGGTCGGTGTCCCGGGCGAGTTCGTCCAGGGATTCGCTGACGCCCGTGTCACCGGAGTAGGTGAGGGACCGGCCGCCGTGCTCGACGCGGATGGCGTAGGCCTCGACGGGGTGGCGGACCCGCTCGGTGTGCACGGTGAAGGGGCCGACGTCGAACGTGGACGGCTTCACCGTGTGGAAGTCGAAGACCTCGCTCATCGAGGAGGCGGTGGGGGTGTCGGCGTAGGCCGTGGTGAGGCGGTGCTCGGTGCCCTCGGGGCCGTAGACCGGGATGGGGTCGCAACGGCCGCCGTCGTGGCGGTAGTAGCGCGCGACGAAGTACGCGCACATGTCGATGCAGTGGTCGGCGTGCAGATGGCTGAGGAAGATCGCGTCGAGGTCGTAGAGACCGCAGTGGCGCTGCAGCTCGCCAAGGGCGCCGTTGCCCATGTCGAGGAGCAGCCGGAAGCCGTCGGCCTCTACGAGGTAGCTCGAACAGGCCGATTCCGCGGACGGGAACGACCCTGAGCAGCCGACGACGGTGAGCTTCATAAAGCAGAAACCTCCGCTGGCGGTAACTTCTGGAGTTGGGGGACGGGGGTCGTGCGGTCCGTCGAGCGTAAGGCGCAAAAGGGCCGGTCGCTCCTCCGCCAAGGGCTGTTGTGGGGGAACTCACCTGTGGTGTCACCGGTTCGGCTGGAACCGGGGCGGGTGGGGTGCGCGAGGGGCGCGCGGCGGGGATTGCGCGCCGGTAACGTCGTCCCATGGACAGGTTCTGGTGGCTCGCGCTCGCGGCGGTGATGTTGCTGGCGCTCGTCGCCACGCTGGTCGACGGATGGGGGCGGGGGCGCGGGCCCGCGCGGAAGGTGCGCGGGGACCGGCCCCGGCCCGCCGAGATCTGGTGGGCCAACGTCCCCTACGAGGATCAGCCGGGCGCGGCGAAGGACCGGCCGTGTCTGGTGCTCGCGGTGCGCGGGCGGACGGCGACGGTCGCGAAGATCACCAGCAAGTACCACGACGAGCGCGGCGGGGTGATCGCGCTGCCCCCGGGGTCGGTGGGCGACGCGCGGGGGCGGGCGAGCTATCTGGAGACCGACGAGCTGCGGTCCGTGCCGGTGGCCGATTTCCGGCGGCGGGTGGGGGTCGCGGACCCGGTTCTCTGGGACCAGGTACGACACCTCGCGCGGTAGGCGCTGACGAGCACAACGACCCCTGGATCCATGGCGATTGGGGCGGCGCCACAGGGGTCGGACACCGGTTCGTGGGGATACTGACCCGTATGACGGACTGGCTCATACTCGCGGGTTGTTTCGTGATCGCGTTCACGGCGTTGATGCTCGACGACAAGGTGCGCGGCGGCGCCGCCGATGCCCGCCTGGAGGCGTTTCTGGCCGAGGACCGCGGCGGCGCCGTCGTCGGCCCGGAGGACGTGGAACGGCTCGGCCCGCTGGCCCTCGGCGCGCTGAACGGCGAGGCGCAATGGGGGGCACGCACGGGGGCGCTGGCCAGGCTGGTGGCTGCGGGGCGGCTGCACCGGATGCCGCAGGACACACCCGGGCAGGGGCGCTGGGAATCCCGTGACGCACCGCCCTCGGACGCCGACGAGTTCGAGCGTGAACTGTGGGACGCGGCGCGGCCGTTGCATGTGCGCAACCCCGCCTTCTCCCCCGACCAGGGCGAGGGCGAGTACCTGTGGGAGCTACGGGCGCCGAACTCCTACCACCTGGTGAAATCGGCGGAGGCACGGCTGGTCGGCGAGGGCTGGACCCGGGCGCAGTTCGAGATGGTTCCCGGTCTGCCGCTGCGCTGGGGCCGGTGGTCGGCGATCGCCGCGGCGGCCACGGTGCCTGCCGTGACCGTGCTGCTGCTCGACCAGGCCTGGGTCCGGGCCGGGCTGGCGTTCCTCATCGGGGCGATGGCACTGCGGAAGGTCTTCCCCGACGGCCCGGCCATGCCGCGTCACCTGCCCACCGTCACCGGCAAGGGGGAAGCGGCGCTCCGGGTGGCGCGGGAGCGCTACGCGGAACTGGATCCGGCGACCCGCCCGGCGACGGAGCCGTACGACCCGGGTCAGGTGCGGATGGCGGTCGCGCTCTTCGGCTTCGCGGTGGTCGACCGCATCGACGCGAGGATCAAGGACGACTGGGCCCGTGAGGCGGTCGTCTCCTGGGGCCCCGGGGAGTGAGCCCGGGGCGCTCGTGTCAGGCCCAGAGCTGACCCTGGAGGGTCGCGATCGCTTCCTCTGTCGTCGCCGCCGTGTACACGCCCGTCGACAGGTACTTCCAGCCGCCGTCCGCCACCACGAACGCGATGTCCGCGCTCTCCCCCGCCGCTACGGCCTTCTTGCCGACGCCGATCGCCGCGTGCAGGGCCGCGCCGGTGGAGACGCCCGCGAAGATGCCCTCCTGCTGGAGGAGTTCGCGGGTGCGGGTGACCGCGTCGGCCGAGCCGACCGAGAAGCGGGTGGTGAGGACGGAGGCGTCGTAGAGCTCGGGGACGAAGCCCTCGTCGAGGTTGCGGAGGCCGTAGACGAGGTCGTCGTAGCGCGGCTCGGCGGCGACGATCTTGACGTCCGGCTTGTGTTCGCGGAGGTAGCGGCCGACGCCCATCAGGGTGCCTGTCGTGCCGAGGCCCGCCACGAAGTGGGTGATCGACGGGAGGTCGGTGAGGATCTCCGGGCCCGTGGTCGCGTAGTGGGCGCCCGCGTTGTCCGGGTTGCCGTACTGGTAGAGCATCACCCAGTCCGGGTGTTCGGCGGCGAGTTCCTTCGCCACGCGGACCGCCGTGTTGGAGCCGCCTGCCGCGGGACTGGGGATGATCTCCGCGCCCCACATGTTGAGCAGGTCGCGGCGTTCCTGCGAGGTGTTCTCGGGCATCACGCAGACCATGCGGTAGCCCTTGAGCTTCGCCGCCATGGCCAGGGAGATGCCGGTGTTTCCCGAGGTCGGCTCCAGGATCGTGCAGCCGGGGGTCAGGCGGCCGTCCTTCTCCGCCTGTTCGATCATGTGCAGGGCCGGGCGGTCCTTGACCGAGCCGGTCGGGTTGCGGTCCTCCAGCTTGGCCCAGATGCGGACGTCGGTGGACGGCGAGAGCCGCGGCAGGCGCACCAGAGGGGTGTTGCCCACCGCGGCCAGCGGGGAGTCGTAACGCATCGACGATCAGGCCATACCGCCGGCCACGGCCGGCAGGATCGTGACGCTGTCGCCGTCGGTCAGCTTGGTGTTGATGCCGTCGAGGAAGCGGACGTCCTCGTCGTTCAGGTAGACGTTGACGAAGCGGCGCAGTTCGCCGCCGTCGACGATCCGGGCCTGGATGCCCGCGTGCCGGGTTTCGAGGTCGGCGAAGAGCGCGGCGAGGTTCTCACCGGCACCCTCGACGGCCTTCTCGCCGCCGGTGTAGGTGCGGAGGATGGTGGGGATGCGGACCTCGATGGCCATGGCAAGGGGCTCCTGTCGGAAGCGGAAGGGGTCTGGTCTCGGTGGGCGCGCGGCATGAGCGGGGGCGCCCACAGCACGCGGCCGTACGGCGACTGCGCGAGGCCTCAACAGATGGCGCTGTTCAGCCTGCACAGGTCGACGTGCAGCCGCGCCACGAGCAGCGTGCCCGGCGCCTTGTCGCTCACGTCGAGAAGAACCATGGGCTCATCGTATCGATTCCCGGTCCGGGCCCCGGTATGTGATCTCACAATTCGGACTAAATTCATTCGGGGGGTGAGACGGCGCAGCTCAGGCGGACTGTCAGGCGGACTGCCGTACGACCAGCCGGGTGGGCACGATCGCCGAGGGCGGCGCCACGACAGCGTCGTCCCCGGGGAGCGGTTCGGTGCGGTCGAACAGGAGTCGGGCCAGCAGGCGGCCCATCTCGGCGACGTCCTGGTGGACGGTGGTCAGCGGTGGATCGGTCGCCTCGGAGATGGAGACGAGGTCGTCGAAGCCGACCACGGCCACGTCCTCGGGGACCCGGCGCCCGCGTTCGCGCAGGGTCTGGAGGGCGCCGGATGCCATGAGGTCGGAGGCGACGAAGACGGCGTCCAGGTCGGGGTGGCGGTCGAGCAGCGCGGCCATGGCGTCGGCGCCGCCCTGGCGGGTGTAGTCGGCGCGTTCGACCAGGTGGGGCGCGGTGTCGGGGAGGGCGTCGCGGTAACCGGCGAGCCGGTCGGCGGCGGAGTGCTCCTGGTCGTAGGGGCCGGTGACGGTGGCGATGCGGCGGCGGCCGAGGGCGAGGAGGTGCCGTACGGCCTGGCGGGCGCCGCCGCGGTTGTCGCCGTCGACGTAGGCCTGGCCGCGCACGGGGTCGCCGTCGCACAGGAGGGGACGGCCGCCGAAGACGGCGGGCAGGGCGAGCCGGTCGACCATCTCGGGCATCCGGTCGCCGGGGCGCAGCGAGAAGAGGATCGCGCCGTCGACATGGCCGCCGCCGAGATAGTCGGCCACGCGCGCGTAGTCGTCGGGTTCGTCGACGAACAACAGGACGGCCTGGGCGCCGTGTTGGGCGAGTTCGGAGCGGATGCCGCGCAGCAGGCAGTCGAAGAACGGGTCGAGGAACAGCCGGTCCTCGGGCTGGGCGGCCACGACCGCGACGGCGCCGGTGCGGCGGGTGACCAGTTGCCGGGCCGCCTGGTTGGGGACGTAGCCCAGCGCGGAGATCGCCTCCCGGACCCGGACCGCGACCTCCCCACTCACCTTGGGCTCGCCGTTGACCACCCGCGACACCGTGGACTTGGAGACCCCCGACCAGCGGGCGACATCCTCCAGCGTGGGGCGCCGTGCGTTCGACCGCTGCGTCAACACCATCTCCGTCACGGCGAGTTGGGCTGTTGCGTACGCGGTCAGTATGCCTCTCAGTACGCCTCTACGACCTTCACGTCCTCCTCCGTGATCTCGCCCTCCACGATCCGGTAGGAGCGGAACTGGAAGGGGCCGGCGTCGTCGGTGTCGGCGGTGGAGACGAGAACGTAGTGGGCGCCGGGCTCGTTGGCGTAGGAGAGGTCGGTGCGGGAGGGGTAGGCCTCGGTCGCGGTGTGGGAGTGGTAGATGATCACCGGCTCCTCGTCGCGGTCGTCCATCTCGCGGTAGAGCTTCAGCAGGTCCTGCGAGTCGAACTCGTAGAACGTGGGCGAGCGGGCCGCGTTCAGCATCGGGATGAACCGCTCGGGGCGGTCCGTGCCCGCCGGGCCCGCGACGACTCCGCACGCCTCGTCGGGGTGGTCCGCGCGCGCGTGCGCCACGATCTGGTCGAAGAGGGTGTGGGTGATGGTCAGGGTCGACATGGTCGTCAGGATAAGCAGACGGGACGGTGCGTACCGACTCGTGGTACGCACCGGCCCGTATGCCGGGATCGGAGGGGTCAGCGGACGGATCAGCCGACCTTCTCGAACTGCGGCTCGCGGCGCTCGGTGACCTGCGGGTCGCGGACCTTGAGGGCGATCCAGCCGCCGATCAGGGCGAGGGTCCAGCCCGCCATGACGTAGAGGCAGACGCGGGAGTCGGGGTCGTAGGCGATGAGGCCCGTGACGAAGAGCAGGAACGCGATGGCCACGTACGAGAACTTCGCGCCGCCCGGGGCCGGGAAGGACGAGGCCGGGAGGCGGCCCGCGTCGACCGCGCGGCGGTAGAGGACGTGGCTGATCAGGATCATCAGCCACGTCCAGATGCCGGCGGCGGTGGCCACCGAGGTGACGTAGCCGAAGGCCTTCTCCGGGACGACGTAGTTGAGGACCACGCCGATGCCCATGAAGGCGACGGAGATCGTGATGCCGGTCGCCGGGGTCTTGGACGCGGACAGCTTGCTGAAGACCTTCGGGGCCTCGCCGTTGTCCGCGAGGGTGCGGAGCATGCGGCCCGTCGAGTACATGCCCGAGTTGCAGGAGGAAAGGGCCGCCGTGAGGACCACGAAGTTGACGATGCCCGCGCCCGCCGGGATGCCGATCTTCGCGAACGCCTCGACGAACGGGCTGACGCCCGGGGCGAATTCGGTCCACTTCACGACGCAGAGGATGACGGTGAGGGCGCCTACGTAGAAGAGGGCGATGCGCCAGGGGAGGGTGTTGATCGCCTTGGGGAGGGTCTTCTCCGGGTTCTCGGACTCGCCCGCGGTGACGCCGACCAGTTCGACGGCGAGGTAGGCGAACATCACGCCCTGGAGGGTCATCAGGGAGGAGCCGATGCCCTTGGGGAAGAAGCCGTCGAACTGCCAGAGGTTGGCGACGGACGCGGTGTCACCGGCGCTGCTGAAGCCGAAGGTGAGGACGCCGAGGCCGATCACGATCATGCCGATCAAGGCGGTGACCTTGACCATCGAGAACCAGAACTCGATCTCGCCGAAGAGCTTCACCGAGATCAGGTTGGCGACGAAGAGGATCACCAGGAAGGCGAGCGCGGTCATCCATTGGGAGACGGCGGGGAACCAGTAGTTGACGTAGATGGCGGCGGCCGTGAGTTCGGCCATGCCGGTGACCACCCACATCAGCCAGTACGTCCAGGCGGTGAGGTAGCCGAAGAACGGGCCGAGGAATTCGCGGGAGTACTCCGCGAAGGAGCCCGACACCGGGCGGTACAGGAGCAGTTCGCCCAGAGCCCGCATGATGAAGAAGATGATCACGCCCGCGAGGGCGTACATGAAGATGAGGCTGGGTCCGGCCTTGGCGATGTTCGCCCCGGCTCCCAGGAACAGCCCGACGCCGACGGCGCCGCCGATCGCGATCATCTGGACCTGACGGCTGCCGAGCCCGCGCTCGTACCCCTCCTCGGGGGTCTTGTCCGTCTCGACCTGAGCGGAGGTCATGTGTGGTGCGCCTTTCTCCGAATCCCCCCATGGACTGGAGCTGCCCGGCCGAGGTCCGTCGGCCGCATGGCGAACCCGGCGGGACATGGGTGGCGTCCGCCGGGCGGTCGTGAAGATTTATCACGGTCGCAATCGTGATCGACGGGAACACTTGTGGCACACACCACAGGAAGAAGCGGACAAAAAGGAGCGACGGCCAGCATTCCTGGCCGTCGCGGTGACGTGATCGTTATGTGGATTTGAGGGTCCGCTGAGCGAACAGGGCGCGAACGGAACGGCTGTCTCGGATCAGCGCAGCAACGTCGTGACCAGGGTTTCCTGGAGGCCGCCCAGCCACAGGTAGGCCATCACCATCGGCTTGCGGGGGTCCTCGTCCGGGAGGCGGTAGAGGTCGTCGGTGTCGTCCTCGTCGGTGATGTCGAGGCGTGAACCGATCGCCAGGCGCAGGTCGTTGAGGGAGCCGAGCCACTGGCGGGACTCGTCGGCGGTGAGTTTGAGGACCGCGCCGCCGTCGCCGCCGGGGGTGAGCGAGTCGAGGGTGCGGATCACCGCGAGGGCGTTCTCGCGCTTGCCGGCGCGCAGGTCGTTCTCGGTGAAGCGGCGGAACTCGGCGGAGTGCGCCATCCGTTCCTCCGCGTCCTGCGGGGAGTCCGGGGCCTGCTCCGGGTCCGTGTACGCGTCCGGGAACAGGCGCCGCAGCACCGGGTCGGAGGGCGGTTCGCTCGGGCCCTCGGCGAAGAGTTCGGCGAGCGGGTCGGCGGAGGCGTCCTCGCCGGGGCCGGGGCCGATCAGCTCAAGGAGCTGGACGGCCAGTGACCGGATGATCGAGATCTCGACATCGTCGAGGGCGACGGCGGCGCCGCCGTCGCGGAGCGGTTCGAAGTGTCCTGGCATCGGGATGGGTCGCTACTTCCGGTCCTGCTGGAGGGTGGCCCACAGACCGTAGCCGTGCATGGCCTGCACGTCGCGTTCCATCTCCTCGCGGCTTCCGCTGGAGACGACCGCGCGGCCCTTGTGGTGGACGTCCTTCATGAGCTTGGTGGCCTTGTCCTTCGAGTAGCCGAAGTACGTCTGGAAGACGTACGTCACGTAGCTCATGAGGTTGACCGGGTCGTTGTGCACGATCGTGACCCAGGGGACATCGGGCTCGGGTACGGCGAAGACCTCCTCCGCCGACTCGGTGCGTTCGATCTCCAGGGGTGCGGGTGACGTCACAGCGCCCATGCTGCCACCACAAGGGGGTGCCCGCACAAATGGACCCCACAAATCGTCAGAGTGACGAGATGGGAGTACCATCCATCGTCATGAACACAGCGGACCTTGGGCTGCCGGTGGACGTTCCCTCGACGGCGCTCTTCACCGACCACTACGAACTGACGATGCTTCAGGCCGCCCTCAAAGCGGGTACGGCGGACCGGCGTTCGGTCTTCGAGTGCTTCACCCGGAGGCTGCCCGAGGGGCGTCGCTACGGCGTCGTCGCGGGCACCGGACGCGTCCTGGACGCGGTGGAGAACTTCCGGTTCGACGCGGACGTCCTCGGCTTCCTGCGCGAGCGTCGGGTCGTCAACGAGGAGACCCTCGAATGGCTCGCCGCCTACCGCTTCAGCGGTGACGTCTGGGGCTATCCGGAGGGCGAGGTGTACTTCCCCGGCTCGCCGATCATCCGGGTCGAGGGCTCCTTCGCCGAGTGCGTGCTCCTGGAGACCGTGATCCTCTCCATCCTCAACCACGACTCCGCGATCGCGGCCGCCGCCTCCCGCATGGCCTCCGCGGCGGGCGACCGCCCGCTGATCGAGATGGGCGCCCGCCGCACCCACGAACTCGCCGCCGTCGCCGCCTCCCGCGCCGCCTACGTCGGCGGTTTCGCCACCACGTCCGACCTCGCGGCCGGTTTCCGCTACGGCATCCCCACCGTCGGCACCTCCGCACACGCCTTCACCCTGCTCCACGACAACGAACGCGACGCGTTCCAGGCCCAGGTGGACTCGCTCGGCCGCAACACCACCCTCCTCGTGGACACGTACGACGTCACCGAGGCCGTCCGTACGGCGGTGGAGGTCGCCGGGCCCGAACTGGGCGCCGTCCGCATCGACTCCGGGGACCTGCTGCTCGTCGCACACCGGGTGCGGCAGCAGCTGGACGAGCTGGGCGCCGTCAACACGAAGATCATCGTGACCTCCGACCTCGACGAGTACGCCATCGCCTCGCTCGCGGCGGCGCCCGTGGACGCGTACGGCGTCGGCACCCAGCTGGTGACCGGCTCCGGGCACCCGACCTGCTCCATGGTCTACAAGCTGGTCGCCCGCGCCGAGTCCGCCGACCCGAAGGCGCCGCTTCTGCCGGTCGCGAAGAAGTCCAGCGGGGGCAAGACGTCCATCGGCGGGCGCAAGTGGGCGGCACGGCGGCTGGACGGCGAGGGGATCGCGGAGGCCGAGGTCATCGGCATCGGACCGGTCCCCGCCGAACTGGCCGACCGGCAGCTCCTCGTCGAGCTGGTCAAGGGCGGCGAGGTCGTGGCCCGCGAACCGCTGGACGTCGTACGGGACCGGCATGCGGCGGCGCGGGCCAACCTGCCGTTGTCCGCCACCCAGTTGTCGCGCGGGGAAGCGGTCATTCCTACGGAGTACGTGCAACTGCGCTCGGGTAGTTAAGACCCGCCACTCACGTCTCGCGAGTTAAGACCAGTACGAAAATCAGGAGTGCGCCCTCCCGCGGTGGCGCCGAAGTCTCTAGGCTCGAATCTCACTCTCCGCGAAGGACACCACCATGCGCCGCGCCTTGATCGTCGTTGACGTACAGAACGACTTCTGCGAAGGAGGCAGTCTCGCGGTGGCCGGTGGTGCCGACGTGGCCGCCGCCGTGACCGAGCTGATCGGGCAGGCGCCCGCCGGCTACCGGCATGTCGTCGCCACCCGCGACCACCACATCGCGCCCGGCGGCCACTTCGCCGACAACCCCGACTACGCCCACTCCTGGCCCGCGCACTGCGTCGCGGGCACGGAGGGGGTCGGGTTCCACCCGAACTTCGCGCCCGCGGTCGCCTCCGGGGCGATCGACGCCGTCTTCGACAAGGGGGCGTACGCGGCGGCGTACAGCGGGTTCGAGGGGCGGGACGAGAACGGGGTCGCGCTGGGGGACTGGTTGCGGGCGCGGGAGATCGACGAGGTGGATGTGGTGGGGATCGCGACCGACCACTGCGTGAAGGCGACCGCGTTGGACTCTGTGCGGGAGGGGTTCCGTACGCAGGTGTTGCTTGATCTGACGGCTGGGGTGGCCAAGGAGACGACCGACCGCGCGCTGGAGGAACTGCGCGCGGCCGGTGTGGAGTTGACGGGGAAGCCGGTCGTCTAGCGGCTTTTTGACTGCGGTCCGGTGGGGGCTGGTCGCGCCCACGCGGCGGAGCCGCAAATCGATTCAGACCCGCGCCCCTTCAGGGGCGCTCCCGCTCACCGGATGTTGCCTGCTGAGGCTCTCGCCCTCGATGTCGACGTTGGGCAACAGCCTGTCCAGCCAACCCGGGAGCCAGGAGATGCGTTCGCCGAGGATCGCCAGGACTGCCGGGACGAAGGCCATGCGGACTACGAACGCGTCGAAGAGGACGGCTATCGCGAGGCCGAAGCCGATCATCTTGATCATGGAGTCGCCGGCCGTGATGAAGCCCGCGAAGACCGAGATCATGATGAGGGCGGCGGCGGTCACGACGCGGGCGCTGTAGCGGAACCCGGTCGCGATCGAGGCTCGGGCCGCGCTGCCGTGGACGTAGGCCTCGCGGATGCGGGAGACGAGGAAGACCTCGTAGTCCATGGCCAGGCCGAACACGATGCCCACCAGGAAGATCGGCATCAGGCTCATGATCGGGCCGGTGCTCTCCACCCCCAACAGGCTTGCGCCCCAGCCCCATTGGAAGACCGCGACCACGCAGCCGAGTGCGGCGAGCACCGAGAGCAGGAACCCTACGGCCGCCTTGATCGGGATGACGATCGAGCGGAACACCAGGAGCAGGAGCAGGACCGCCAGGCCTACGACCACGATCAGGTACGGGATCAGGGCGCCGCTGACCTTCTGGGCCACGTCGATGTTGAGGGCGGTGGTGCCGGTGACCTCGAAGGTCGCGCCGGGGGTCGCCGCGGTGATCGCGGGGCGGTCGTCGCGGATGGTGTGGACGAGGTCGACGGTCTTCTGACTGGTCGGCGCCTCGGCCGGTACGGCGGTGAACAGGGCTGTGTTTCCTGCCGAGTTGAAGCGCACCGGTGAGACCGAGACCACGCCCGGTACGGCGGCGATCCGCTTCTCGACCGTGGCCGCGGCGGCCTTCGGGTGAGTGGAGTCCGTGAGGTCCACGACCACCGTCAGCGGGCCGTTGAAGCCGGGGCCGAACGCCTTGGCGAGGTCGTCGTAGGCACGGCGTTCCGTGGTCGCGGTGGACTTGGCCTCGTCTCCGGACTGGCCGAGCTGGAGGCCGATCACGGGGAGCGCGAGGACGACGAGTCCGGCGACCGTGCCGAACAGCACCGGCCAGGGGTGGCGCAGCACGAACCCGGCCCAGCGGCTGCCCATGTTGCCGGCCACGCCCTGGATGCGGCGGCCGGTGGTCTTGTAGCGGCGGGAGAGGACCGCGCGGGGCCAGAAGCCGAGCAGGGCGGGGACGAGGGTCAGCGCGATGAGGACGGCGATGACGACCGCGCCCGCCGCGCACAGGCCCATCTTCGTGAGGAGCGGGATGCCTACGACGGAGAGGCCGGCGAGGGCGATGACGACGGTGAGGCCCGCGAAGACCACCGCCGAGCCCGCGGTGCCGACGGCGAGGCCCGCCGCCTCGTCGGTGGTGTGGCCGTTGGCGCGTTCCTCGCGGTAGCGGAAGACGACGAACACCGCGTAGTCGATCCCGCAGGCCAGGCCGAGCATCGTGGCGAGGGTGCCCGTGGAGTCGGAGAGGCCGAGGGTGGCGGCCAGGGTGGTGATCGCGGTCATCGAGATGCCGACGCCGAGGATCGCGGTCAGCAGCGGGAGTCCGGCGGCCGCGAGGGATCCGAAGGTGATCAGCAGGACCACGGCGGCGATCGCGACGCCGAGGATCTCGCCGACGCCGCCCGCCGAGGGCTGTGCGGCCAGGGCGGTGCCGCCGATCTCGACGGTCAGGCCGGAGTCGCGGGCCTGCGCGGCGGCGGTCCTGAGGTTGTTCTTGGCGGTGTCGGAGAGGTCGCTGGCCTGCACGGTGTACGTGATCGTCGAGTACGCGGTCGTCGCGTCCTTGCTGACCGCGTCCGCCTGGAAGGGGTTCACCGCGCTCGCGACCTGCGGGCCGCCGGAGACCTCGTCGACCAGCCGGACGACGGCCGCGCGGTCCTCGCCGGTGGTGATCTTCTGTCCGTCCGGGGCGACGAAGACGACCCGGGCCACGGCGCCGTCCGCCTGTGCGCCGGGGAAGCGCTGCTGGATCAGGTCGAAGGCCCGCTGGGACTCGACGCCGGGGGTGGAGAAGGTGGTGGCGGGGGCTTCGGCCGCCTTGGCGGAGGCGAAACCGAGGGCCGCGAGGATCACCACCCAGAGGATGGTCACGTACCAGCGCCGGCGGAAGGCCATGCGCCCCAGGCGGTAGAGGACGGTTGCCACGAAGGCCTCCGGCGGTCTTTAGGGTGCCCCGAGCCATCTCAGGATGGGGTGCATCGGGGCGGACCGCCTGTTGGGGGCACGCGGGGTGCGTCGTCGGTTGTCTGCGGGCCGGTGGGGGCTGGGCGCGCAGTTCCCCGCGCCCCTGAGGGGCGCGTTGCAGGCGCCGCCCTTATGCGGGCGCCGCGGGCCTGCGCAGCAGCGCTCTGATCGGGTGCCACAGTTCGTGTGGGAGTTCCGCGCCCGGGGTCGCGACAGCGTTGTCAGGGGCCGTGCGCCATATCAGGCCGTCGGGGTGGTGCAGGACCGCGGTGATCTCGTCCGGGGTCGGTGGCTCCGCGTTGCCGCGCAGGTAGACGGCCCGCATTCCGAGGTTGCGGAGCCTGGTCAGGGCCCGGGCGCGGTTGCGGGCGTGGACGAGCACGCGGACGCAGCCTTCGCCCTGGGCGGTGGGTCTTGGCAGGTTCAATGCCACCACCACGCTGCCTGTGGGCAGCCTGCAGAAACCTCCTGCGGACAATGCGGTCACACCCCCGTGCGAGTCGGTGTCGATGTCGGTGTCAGTGTCGGTGTCAATAAGACGGGCACAGGACGCACCTAAACACGTATCGGCGGCGACCCGCCAGGGGGTCGCCGCCGATACGTTTCTGACCTGCGGTTTTACCGACTACTTCGCCGAGGGGCCGACCTGGACCGTGACCGTCGAGCCGTTCAGCGGCTCCTTGACGATCTTGATCCGGGTGTTGGTGTCAGTGATCTTGACACCAGCTGTCGGGTTCGACGTGTCGTAGTAGGTCGACTTCCCGTCGTCGAAGACGGGGACGCCGGGCTGCGACTTGATCTTCGTGGCGACGTCGGCCTTGTGCAGCGTGACCGAGTCCGTCCGGTACAGGCTGAACGGCGAGTCGTAGGCCTGGATGCGGTTGCGCATCAGCGTGCCGTCGGACCACTTCAGCTGCGTCGGGTGCGAGTCGATCGGCAGGATCAGGCCCTCACCGGCGTGCTCGCTGGTGTTGTCGTCCGCCTGCGAGGTGTCCCACTTCCAGATCAACAGGCCGTTCTGGTAGGCGTAGTGCTCCACCCAGTCCGGACGGGTCGTCGAGAAGCCGAAGTTGTACGGGCCGACCTTCAACACCTTGTCGTACGACACGTATTGACGGTTCTCGGCGATGTAGTACTGCGCGTAGTCGTCCGTGAAGGACGAGCCGATGCGCGAGAAGCCCTTCGCCGTCCAGGCCGCGTCCGCGGACTCGGCGTTGTCGGAGAAGAGGGTGGCGCCGTCGGCGGTCACCGTGATCTCGTCGGCCGCGAAGCCCTTCTGCGCCACACCGCTGTCCGTCTGGTAGCGGAAGCGGACGTCGATCTTCTGGCCCGCGTAGGCGTCCAGCGGGTACGTCAGCTTCTGGTACGCGGCGGCCGTGCCGGTGAGGGCGGGGTTGCCGCTGCCGTCACGCGGGATGGCGGAGCCGTCGGCCAGCGTGCCGTCGATCGGGGTCCAGGTGGCGCCGCCGTCCTTCGACACCTCGGTGTAGAGGTAGTCGTAGTCCTGCTCGGTGTCGTACCAGCCGTCCAGCGTGAGCGCGGCCGACGACTTGCCGGTCAAGTCCACTGTGCGGGAAAGGGTGTTGCTCAGGCTGTTGCCGCTGCCGCTCCACCACTGCGTGGCACCCTGCGCCGGGGTGACCACCGTCGTGGTGACCGCCTTCTCGGGCAACTGCACCACCAGAGCCTGCGCGTTCTTGGTGTTGTACTCGGCAACACCCAGCGTGTGCTTCGACTTGACGCCGGCCTTCGCCACGTCGTAGTCCAGCCAGCCCAGTTGGAGCTTGTCCCAGGCGTTCATGTCGCCGGGCAGGTCGCCGATGGCCTCCTTGCCCGTGCCGAGCCAGGAGCCGGACGACATCAGGGTCCAGAAGCCGGTGGAGTTCTCGCCGCCCGCGGTGTCGTACTCGTCGGGCAGGCCGAGGTCGTGGCCGTACTCGTGGGCGTAGACGCCGAGTCCGCCGTTCTCCGGCTGGATGGTGTAGTCGCCGACCCAGACGCCGGTGTCGCCGACCTGCGCGCCGCCGAGCCTGTTGGTGTCCGGGCCGGTCGAGCCGGCGTCGGTGCCGAAGGCGTACCAGCGGTGGGCCCAGATCGCGTCCTCGCCCTGCGCGCCGCCGCCCGCGGACTCGTCCTCGCCGGCGTGCACGATCTGGAAGTGGTCGATGTAGCCGTCGGGCTCGTTGAAGTTGCCGTCGCCGTCGTAGTCGTAGCGGTCCCACTGGTCGAACTGGGCCAGCTCCGTCTTGATCTCGGCGGCCGTGTCACCGGCGGCCTCGCGCTGGGCGACCCAGGCGTTGACGCCGTCCTGCACCGCGTACCAGGCGCCGGTGGAGGCCTTGTTGGAGCCGTAACGGGCCTCGTTGTAGGGGACCTTGACCCAGTCGGTGACCTCGCCGTCGACCGAGTAGCGGCCCGAGGACTGCTTCTCGTAGTACTTCTTGAGCGACTCGGTGTTCTTGCCGGTGCCGAAGTACAGGTCCTGGAAGTGCGCCTGGTTGTAATCCGCCTGCCAGGCCGTGGAGTTGTCCTTCGTGCGGTCCGGCGCGGCTATCTGGTTGTGCAGCGGGCCGACGGTGCCGCCGTAGCGGCTGTCGACCTGGTCGCCGAACTCGACCAGGATGGTGAAGATCTTGTCGGTCTTCTCCCGGCTCAGTTCGACGTACTTGCTCTTGCCGCCCTTGCTCTTGAGCTGGACGACCTTCGAGCCGTTGCGGTCCTTGACGGACGCCTTGCCGGCTATGACCTCGTTGAGGGCCTCCTGGCGCTGGGCGTCCTGCGTCTTGCTCAGCGGGCCGTCGAGGTCGTGCTCCTTCTGCGCGACCGGCGCGGGGTCGTGCCGGTCGACGGCTGCGGACTTGGCCGAGGTGTTGGCCTCCGCCACGGCGAACGTCGAGAACGTGGCGGTGGCCGCCGCGAGGGCGACACCTATCGCGGCCGCTCTGAACGTCCAGGGTCTGCTGGTCACTTGAGGTCCTCCCCTGCGTGCCCGACCGCGCGGAAGGGGGGGTCCTGGAAGTCGTGGAAGATCCGCGCGCGGTGTACGCGTGATAGTCAAGTGACGTTATTTGACTAGAGGTTTACGAGAAAAGACAGACCTTGACTTGGACAGGACAAGTGCACTATGCGAAGCCGGGGTCCGCTTTACGGACACGCACAGGCGCCTCGGGGCTCGCTCAACGGGCGCGTACATCCGTCCACTTGGTGGACGCCATGACTCCGTGCGCCCCCCATGCTCCGGAGCTGTGTGTTAGGTCATGCTTACTGCACGTTCCACTCGGGCATGCAGGCGAATAGAGTCGATTGGCGGATCGCCCGGAACCCGGCGGAAAGCCAGGCCGACATCCTTGTCGCACCCCCCTTTCACTGCTCCCCTCCATCGCCTAACGAGGACTCGATTGCCATGCCTCGTCCGACCGCCGCACAGCTCGCCTACGGTTCGTTCACCGTGATCTTCTCGACGCTCGCCATGCTGCTGCTGTCACAGACGAGTTCGGGTCTGGGGATCGCGGTCGTCGCCTTCGCGGCGCTCGCCCTCGGGCTGCTCGTCTCGCTGACGGTGCCACAGCCCAAGTCCCGTGCCGCGGCCGCGGCCCGCGCGGCGGCCGAGGCCGTGCCCGCGCCCGCCCCGGCCCTCGTTCCGCAGCGCAGGCGCGTGCCGGTGCGGCGGGAGACCGTGTCCGCCGCCGCCGTCTCGTCGGCGGAGCCGGTACGGGAGCGGAGCACTCCCTAGACCAAGCACAAGCGCAGGCACAAGCTCAAGCTCAACTATGCGAATCGGCGGGCCCGTTGACGACGGACCCGCCGATCGCTTGTGTACGCCCGGGAGTTGCACCCGGCCGCCTCAACGCGTGCTGACCACCACGGTCTTGGCGGCCTTGTCGTGCAGGCCCTGCTTGTACGGCTTGTCGAAGAAGCTCCAACCGCCGCTGATCGCCGTCCAGATGCAGGCGCAGCAGAACGCGAACGGGATCCACAGCACCGCCGCGCGGATCAGGTTGGTCTGCACGGAGGGCGTCGACCCGTTGTCGAGGTTGGCCACCCGCAGGCCCAGCCACTTCTTGCCCAGCGTCTGGCCCGACTTGGCGAGCATCACGGTGTCGTAGCCCATGTACAGCACGGCCGCGGTGAGCGACTGGCCGAGCGACTTGGCGTACGACACGTGGTCGGAGTTGATGTCGTACTCGTGCACGCCGAAGGCCCAGGTGAGCAGCCAGACGACGATGCCGACGAGGATCATGTCGATGATCCGGGCGAGCGTGCGCCGGCCGCTGTCGGCGAGCGGAGGCATGCCGGCGAGCGGGTCGGTGGGGTAGGAGCCGCCGCCGTAGGGGGGCGGTTCACCGCCGTACGGCGGCGGGTCGTACGGTGAGCCCGATCCCTGGCCAGGAGGGGGCTGCTTCCTGAACGGGTCGTCTTCCGGCGGCTGCTGGCCGGAGCCCGGAGGCGGTTCGGTACTCATGGCCCGAGTCGACCGCGAACGCCGTGTCTCCGCATCCGGCGAGCGGCCGTCCGGGGTACGGATTCTCGTCCCCCGGATGCCGTACCCCGCTATCCCGCTACGAACGTATGTGCGGCCTTGTCGTGCCAGCACTGGCGCCAGGGCCGGTCGAAGAGGCACCAGGCGACACCGACGATCCCGATGCCGAGCACGCCCGGGACGCTGTACACGAGCCAACGGCGCAGCGCCCCGCCGAAGCCGGGCGGCTCGTGGCTCTCGATGCCGCGCACCTCAAGACCGCAGAGCTTCTTGCCCAGGGTGCGGCCCCACTTGGCGGTCGGCAGCGCCTCGTAGAGGACGCCGAAGAGGAGGAGTACGGCGAGGACGATGCCGAGGTAGGCGGCCGTGGTGCCGTCCAGCAGCCAGACGGTCTCGGTGCGGCCGGAGAGCTTGGCCGCGTCGATCTTCTCGTTGATGTGGTCGGCCGCCTTGGCGCCGAGCGGTACGGCCGCGGTCGCGGTGACCGCGCCGAGCACGAGGGTGTCGACGAGCCGGGCCACCAGCCGCTTGCCGAGCCCCGCGGGGCGGGCCGCCGACTGCCGCCGGGCCGCCGCCTGGAACACGTCGTCCACGGGCGGCTTCCAGGGCGTCACGGGCCCCTCCTCGTCCCCCGCCAGCCGGTGCACCTGCTGCGCCCAGGAGGGCTGCCCACCACCGGCTCCGGAGGCCATGGGCATGCCTCCGGAGCCCGCCTGGGACTGCACCGGGCCGGACTGCTGGGGGACGCCGGGGGCGGGCTGCGGGGGGCCGGAGAGGGCGGTGGAAGCGGACGCGGGGGCGGGGGCGGCGGGCATCCCGGTGCCGATGCCTGCCTGGCCCGCCTGGGCCTGGGCCGCGGCGGCCCGCGCGGCGGCGGCCTTTCCGGCACCGAAACCGGGGCCGGAGGGATCACCGGACGGAGAGTTCGCGCCAGGCGCCTGGCCACCGGCGGCGGGCGGACTCCCACCGGGCCGCCGACCATCGGCCGCGGGCGCCGCAGCGGCACCCCCGAGACCGCCTGCGGCGGAGCCGGTCCCGCCGACGCCCCGGGCACCGTAATCCCCCGCAGAGCCCCGGCCGCCATAGTCCCCGCCTGCGGAGCCGGTGCCGGTGCCGACGGGCCCGTAGCCTCCGCCGACCGAACCGGCCGAACCCTGCGAGCCATACCCCCCGGCACCCGCACCCGACCCCGCCGACGCGCTGCCCGCGTTCCCCGTGCCCCCGCCCTGCGCCCCCGGCGCCCCGCCCTGTTGGGGGGTGCGCGGGGTGGGGCGGCGGAAAGTCGTCGTGCCCTCGTCGGGGAGGTCCGGGGCCGGGGTCTGGCGGTGGAAGACGAACGTGCCCGGGTTGGGCGGTTCGTCCTGTTGGGCGGGGACCCTCGGGTCCGGGGCGCCCCAGGACACGTGGTGGTCCCGGGCGCCGCCGAAACCGCTCTGGTGGGCGCGGTCCGCGCCCCACGCCGACGCCGGCTCGGGGTCCTCGTCGAAGAAGTGCGGGCCGGTCTCCTCGACGGACGGCGCGGCGGGCGCCAGCCCGTCCGACGGCGCCGGGCGGCTGGTGCCGGGCACCCAGGACGCGCCGTTCCAGTACCGGACGTATCCAGGAATGGACGGGTCCGGGTAGTACCCCTCGCGGGGCCTGTCGTCACCGGGTGCCGGGGTTGGGGCGCTCATGTCCGTCGTCCCGTATCTGCTCGGAGGTCGAATGAGGGTGTCCACATCTATCAGACCTGTGCCATCGCCACTGCCCGTCCCGCCCGACCCACCCCTTTCCGGGCAAGCTCGTGCACGGAGTCCACACTCCCCGAAGCCCCGTGACGCCTTCGCGAAGCCTCGCGGAAAAAAGTTTCCCGAAGTCGCGTAATGCTTACGGCCGCACGCCCTCTCCACTCGTACGGGCCCACCGCGGGACCCCGCGAGCACGAGAGGACACACGTCATGCACACAGTCGTAGAGCGGGAGTTGGAGCTGAAGCTGATCCTGTCGCCGGAACGGAGCATTCCCGTTCCGGCCCGGCTCAGCTACCGCACGGACGACCCGTACGCCGTCCACATCTCCTTCCACATCAACTCCGAGCACCCGGTGCACTGGACGTTCGCCCGCGAACTGCTCGTCGAGGGGGTGTTCCGGCCGTGCGGGCACGGGGACGTGCGGGTGTGGCCGACGAAGGTCGAGGGGCGCAGTGTCGTTCTGATGGCGCTGAGTTCACCCGACGGGGACGCCCTGTTGGAGGCCCCGGCGGCCCAGGTGTCGGCGTGGCTGGAGCGGACCCTGCGGGTGGTGCCCCCGGGCTCTGAGGCCGAGCAGCTCGGTATCGACGACGGCCTGGCCGAGCTGCTCGCACCGACCCCGGCCGACGACCTGTGGCTGCGCGACCCGTGGCCGTCGGACGAGTCGCGGGACGGGGAGTGAGCCGTAGAAGAGAGGGAGGGGGTCAGAAGAGTTTGCCGGGGTTGAGGATCCCCAGCGGGTCGAAGGTCGCCTTGACCGCCCGCTGCATCTCCACGCCCACCGGCCCGATCTCGCGGGCCAGCCACTCCTTCTTCAGGACGCCGACGCCGTGTTCGCCGGTGATGGTGCCGCCGAGTTCCAGGCCGAGGGCCATGATCTCGTCGAAGGACTCGCGGGCGCGCCGGGACTCGTCGGGGTCCTGCGCGTCGAAGCAGACGGTGGGGTGGGTGTTGCCGTCGCCCGCGTGTGCGCAGACGCCGATCGTCAACTGGTACTTCTCACCGATCCGTTCGACCCCTTCGAGCATCTCGCCGAGCCGCGAGCGGGGCACGCACACGTCGTCGATCATCGTCGTGCCCTTGACCGCTTCGAGCGCGGTGAGCGACAACCGCCGTGCCTGGAGCAGCAGTTCGGACTCCGCCGCGTCCTCGGCGGGCACCACCTGGGTGGCTCCGGCGGCCTCGCAGAGGGCTCCTACGGCGGCCAGGTCGGCGGCGGGGTCGAGCGTGTCGAAGGCCGCGAGGAGCAGTGCCTCCGTGCTCTCCGGCAGTCCCATGTGCGCGAGGTCGTTGACGGCCTTGACGGTCGTACGGTCCATCAGTTCGAGGAGGGACGGCACGTGCCCGCCCTCCATGATCCGGCACACGGCGTCGCACGCGGCGGCAGCGGACCCGAACTCGGCCGCCAGGACCAGCTGTTGGGGCGGCTGCGGCTTCAGCGCCAGGACCGCCTTCACGACGATGCCGAGCGAGCCCTCGGAGCCGACGAACAGCCGGGTCAGGTCGTACCCGGCGACCCCCTTGGCCGTACGCCGGCCGGTGGTCATGAGTCGCCCGTCGGCGAGGACGACGTCCAGGCCCAGGACGTACTCGGCCGTCACCCCGTACTTCACGCAGCACAGCCCGCCCGAGGCGGTGCCGATGTTGCCGCCGATCGTGCACATCTCCCAGCTGGAGGGATCCGGCGGGTAGCAGAGGCCGTGTTCGTTGACCGCGCGGGAGAGGGTCGCGTTGATGACGCCCGGCTCGACGACCGCGATGCGGTCGACCGGGCTGATCTCCAGAATGCGGTCCATCTTCGTCAGCGACAGCACGATGCAGCCCTCGGAGGCGTTGGCCGCGCCCGACAGGCCGGTGCGGGCGCCCTGCGGGACGACCGGGACGCGCAGTTCGGTGGCGACGCGCATCACGTGCTGGACGTGTTCGACCGTGCGCGGCAGCACGACGACGGCGGGGGTGCCGGACGGGCAGAAGCTCGCCATGTCGTTGGCGTACGAGACCGTGACGTCCGGGTCGGTGAGGACGGCCTCGGCGGGCAGCCCGGTCAGCAGGCGGTCGAGCAGGGATCCGGTGTCGTGGTCGCGAGGCGCTTCGATACGGCTCATGATCACAGCGTCGCACTCGCGGCCATCGGTGTGAACCCCGTCCACGCGCGGCTTCGGCTGCCCGGGCGCGGTCGTCGTACTGACGCAGAGTGAGCGCCATGGAGAACGAACAGCGGAGCCCCGGTACGTCCCTGGTGGCGGAGGAGCGCAGGCGCCGCTCCCCCGTTCTGCGGTGGGTGCTGATCGCCTCGGTCGCCGGGTGTGCCGTGGTCGGCGGGCTGCTGTGGCTGCTGCCCGAGGAACCGCGTCCGGCGCCGCCGCCCGCGCCGGGCCCCAAGACGCAGGCGCTGACCGCGGTGACCGCGGGGGTCCCGGCCGCGCTCCCCGACCTGGCCGCGCTGATCGGCGACCGCGAGGCCCGGGTGCGGGCCAATTCGCGGGATGCCCGCTCGTGGGCGGTGCTCGGGGTGGCCTACGTGGAGCAGGGACGGCGGACCGGCGACGCCCTGTACTACCCGAAGGCCGACGACGCCCTCCACACCTCGCTCAAGGTCCGCGCGAAGGGGAACGACGCGAGCGCCGTGGCGATGGACGGCCTGACGGCGCTCGCGAACGAACGGCGGGACTTCCGGGCGGCCCGCACCTGGGGCGAGGCCGCGGTGAAACTCGCACCGAAGCGCTGGACGACGTATCCGCTGCTGATCGACGCGTACACCGGCCTCGGCGACTACAAGGCGACCCGGCGGACCCTCGAAAAGCTCCAGGAACTGCACTCCGGACCCGCCGTGATGGCGCGCGCCGCCGAGGTCTACCGCGACCGGGGCTGGCGCGAGGACGCCGCCGCCCAGCTCGCCGACGCGGCGGCACGGGCGACCGCGCCCGCCGAACAGGCGGCCTGGTGGCAGCGGGCCGGGGAACTGGCCTGGGAACGCGGGGACCGTGAGATGGCGCTACGGCACTTCGAGGCGGCCGTACGGATCGACCCCGACCAGCGGGAGGCGCTCGCCGGGGAGGGCCGGGCGCTGGCGGCACTGGGCCGCACCTCGGAGGCGCTGAACGCCTACCAGGTCGCCCTCGCCAAGCAGCCGACCCCCCAATACGCCCTGGAACTCGGCGAGTTGTACGAGTCGCTGGGCCTCACCCAGGCGGCCCGCGTGCAGTACGACACCCTGCGGACCCTGGCGACCCGGGACGCGGCGGGCGGTGTCGACGACGAGCTGGTGCTCGGCGTGTTCGAGGCGGACCACGGCGACGCGCGGGACGCCGTACGGCGGCTCCGGGCCGAGTGGACCCGGCAGCCGGGGATCCCGGTCGCGGACGCGCTGGGGTGGGCGCTGCACCGGGCCGGACAGGACGCGGAGGCGCTGAAGTTCGCGTCGACGGCGACGGACAAGGTGCACGGGGGCGGGGTGCGGGACGCGCTGTACGCGTTCCACCGGGGCATGATCGAGCGGGACTTGGACAAGCCCGCGTCGGCGCGCCGCCATCTCCAGGAGGCGTTGCAGATCAACCCGTACTTCTCGCCGCTGCGGGTGCCGCTGGCACAGCAGGCGCTGGCGGCCCTGGGCGAACCGCCCGCCGAGCCCCTGCCCTCGGACAAGGATCCGCAGGACAAGGAGCAGCAGGAGAAGGCGGGTTGAGCGACTCGCGCCTACGGCTTGTAGCAGAGCGAGAACCGTCGCGCCCCGGCCTCTCCTGACGCGAAGCCCAGACACAGTCGGGTGCCGGGCTTCGTGCGGACCGCCAGGCCCTCCGGTTCGCGGTGGGTGAGGGTGTGGGCGGCCTCCGTGCGGGACTGCTGGAGGAGTTCGCCGGTGCGGATGTCGAGGCAGGAGACGTAGGTGTTGCCGTGTTTCGCGGGCGGGTTGGTGGTGGAGTCGTAGGCGGTGCCCGCGAGTTGGTAGAGGTGGTCGCCGTCGAGGGCGTAGCCCTGGAACGGGATCGCCGGGTCGGGGTGGGCGCCGGTCTGCGCGATGTCGGCGAGCGGTGTGGCGTAGTCGCGGGCCGCGAAGGCGTCCAAGTCCCATATGCGGTACCGGGGTTGGTTGGCGATGCGGTAGCGGATGGCGATGCGGTTGGACGTCGTGCAGACCGTGGGCTGGTTGTTCGTGGCGTTCGCGATCGGCTTGCGGATCGCTACGTCGGCTGCCGTGCGGACCGTGCCGTTCGCGAAGTGGAAGCGGGTGACGGCCTGGCCGTAGGCGCCGCCGGAACCGGCCTTCGCGGCGGCCTCGGTCCAGATCCAGACGTCGCCGTCGGGGGTGTTCTGCACGCCCATGCTGACGCCGTGCCCGAAGCCCTGGAGGTGCATGTGGCCGAGCGAAGTGCCTTTGTAGTCCAGCTGGTTGAGGCAGAGGTTGCCCGCGTCGGCGCCGCCCTGTCTCAACTGGAGGACGTACAGGCGCTGGTGGACCTCGTCGAGGGCGAACGACTGGAGGACCGTGGGTTCGTGCAGGGTGCTCTTGTTCCAGAGCCAGCGCACGGCCGGTGCGGTCAGGTCGATGGGCGCGTCGGCCACGGTCCTCCCAAGTCCCTTGCGGGACCTGTGAGTTACAGGTTGCCCCGCTTTTCCTGCTCCCGCTCGATCGCCTCGAACAGGGCCTTGAAGTTGCCCTTTCCGAAGCCCATCGAGCCGTGCCGCTCGATGAGTTCGAAGAACACCGTAGGACGGTCCTGGACCGGCTTGGTGAAGATCTGGAGAAGGTACCCGTCCTCGTCGCGGTCGGCGAGGATCTTCAGTTCGCGCAGGGTCTCGACGGGGACGCGGGTGTCGCCGACCCACTCGCCGAGGGTGTCGTAGTACGAGTCCGGGGTGTCGAGGAACTTGACCCCGGCCGCGCGCATGGTCCGTACCGTCCGCACGATGTCGTTGGTGTTGAGCGCGATGTGCTGGACGCCCGCGCCGCCGTAGAACTCCAGGTACTCGTCGATCTGGGACTTCTTCTTGGCGACGGCCGGTTCGTTGATCGGGAACTTGACCTTCAGGGTGCCGTCGGCGACGACCTTCGACATCAGCGCGCTGTACTCGGTCGCGATGTCGTCGCCCACGAACTCCTTCATGTTCGTGAAGCCCATGACCTTGTTGTAGAAGCCGACCCACTCGTTCATGTGGCCGAGTTCGACGTTGCCGACGCAGTGGTCGATGGCCTGGAACGTGCGGTGGGTGGGCGCCTCGACGAGCGGGTCGGCGGGGGCGAAGCCGGGGAGGTACGGGCCGTCGTAGTCGACGCGCTCGACCAGGGTGTGGCGGGTCTCGCCGTAGGTGGCGATGGCGGCGAGGACGACCGTGCCGTGCTCGTCCTTCAGCTCGTGCGGCGCGGCGAGGGAGCGGGCGCCGTGCTCGACGGCGTAGGCGTGGGCGGCGCGCGCGTCCGGGACCTCGATGGCGAGGTCGACGACGCCGTCGCCGTGCTCGGCCACATGCCGGGTGAGGAACTCGCCCCAGGGCGTGGCGGGCCTGATGACGGAGGTGAAGACGAAGCGGGCGGAGCCGTTGGTGAGGACGTACGAGGCGGTCTCGCGGCTGCCGTTCTCCGGTCCGGAGTAGGCGACCAGCGTCATGCCGAAGGCCGTGGAGTAGTAGTGCGCCGCCTGCTTGGCGTTGCCCACGGCGAAGACGACCGCGTCCATTCCCTTGACCGGGAAGGGGTCGGCCTGCCGGGCGGTGTCGGGAGTGTGGTGAGTGTTCGCAGAGATGACAGCCATGAGCGCAGGCTCCCCCTCCCTGGCAAGGTGCGCAATAGTTTGCGTTTCTGCTGGGCAGCTTGTTCAGTGGTACGACTGTTTCGGCGGGCTTTCTGTACAGGATGACCATCCTCGGAGGCGGACACCATGGGGATCGATCAGCTCGACGGCCGGATCATCGTGCTGCTGGCCGAGGAGCCGCGCATCGGGGTGCTGGAGATGTCCCGGCGGCTGGGGGTCGCCCGGGGGACGGCGCAGGCGCGGCTGGACCGGCTTCAGTCGAATGGAGTCATCCGGGGGTTCGGTCCGCAGGTCGATCCGGCGGCGCTCGGCTATCCGGTCACGGCGTTCGCGACGCTGGAGATCCGGCAGGGGCAAGGCCCGGACGTCCGGGCGCACTTGGCGACCGTCCCGGAGGTCCTCGAACTGCACACCACCACCGGCAGCGGGGACATGCTGTGCCGGCTGGTGGCCCGCTCGAACGCCGATCTCCAGCGGGTCATCGACCGGGTTGTCGGTTTTGATGGCATTGTCCGGGCCGCCACCGCGATCGTGATGGAGAACCCCGTTCCACTGCGGATCATCCCGTTGGTGAAACAGGCGGCGGAGGACCCGGAAGGGACGAGCCGGCCGACGTAGGGGTGTGTGCGTGTGAGCTTCTGGGAGTACGTGGGCAACCGGCACCAGCAGCTGCTCACCGACGCCTATCAACACGCCAGCGCGGTCTTCCAGTGCATGGTCGTGGCCACGCTGATCGGGGTGGTGATCGGGGTCGTGACGTACCGGAGCGAGTGGGCGGGCAACCTCGCCACCACGGCCACCTCGA
This sequence comes from Streptomyces sp. NPDC002276, assembly GCF_053891435.1. Taxonomy (NCBI): domain Bacteria; kingdom Bacillati; phylum Actinomycetota; class Actinomycetes; order Kitasatosporales; family Streptomycetaceae; genus Streptomyces; species Streptomyces sp. NPDC002276. The sequence continues at coordinate 244,986 of NZ_JBSFCQ010000009.1, forward strand.
CCATTCTGACCATTCCCTCGCTCGCCATGATCGGTCTGCTCATTCCGATCGTCGGGCTCGGCGTCCCGCCCACGGTGATCGCGCTGACCCTGTACGGCCTGCTGCCGATCGTCCGTAACTCGATCGTGGGGCTGCGCGGGGTCGACCCGTCGCTGGTGGACGCGGCGAAGGGCATCGGGATGTCCCGGCTGACGCGGCTCGCGCGGGTCGAACTGCCGCTGGCCTGGCCGCCGATCCTCACCGGCATCCGGGTCTCCACCCAGATGCTGATGGGCATCGCGGCCATCGCGGCGTACGCCTCCGGGCCCGGCCTCGGCAACGAGATCTTCCGCGGTATCGGCTCGCTGGGCAGCAAGAACGCCCTCAACCAGGTGCTCGCGGGCACGCTCGGGATCATCGTCCTGGCGCTGTTGTTCGACGCCGCGTACGTCCTGCTGGGACGGCTGACCATTCCCAGGGGGATCCGTGCCTGAGCCGACCACGACTACGACCACGACCACGTCCGGTGCCTCCATCGAGCTGGAGAACCTGACCAAGCGGTATCCCGGCAGCCCGCAGCCGGCGGTCGACAGCGTCAACATGGAGATCAAGGCGGGTGAGTTGGTCGTCTTCGTCGGGCCCTCCGGCTGCGGCAAGTCGACCACGCTCAAGATGATCAACCGGCTGATCGAACCGACCGGCGGCCGGATCCGGATCGACGGCGAGGACGTCACCGACATCGACCCGGTGAAGCTGCGCCGCAAGGTCGGCTACGCGATCCAGTCGAGCGGACTCTTCCCGCACATGACGGTCGCCCAGAACATCGCGCTGGTCCCGAGGATGATCGGCTGGTCGAAGTCCCGGATCAGGGACCGGGTGGAGGAGATGCTCGACCTGGTCGGTCTCGACGCCGGTGAGTTCCAGGGCCGCTATCCGCGTCAGCTGTCCGGTGGTCAGCAGCAACGCGTGGGCGTGGCAAGGGCGTTGGCGGCGGATCCGCCGGTGCTGCTGATGGACGAGCCGTTCGGCGCGGTCGACCCGATCACCCGCGACCATCTCCAGGACGAGTTGATCAGGCTCCAGCACGAACTGCACAAGACGATCGTCTTCGTCACCCACGACTTCGACGAGGCGATCAAACTGGGCGACCGGATCGCGGTGCTGCGCGAACGCTCGCACATCGCGCAGTTCGACACCCCGGAGGCGATCCTCACCAACCCGGCGGACGACTTCGTGTCCGGGTTCGTCGGCGCCGGAGCGGCCCTGAAACGGCTCAACCTCACCCGGGTCCGGGACGTGGAGATCACCGACTATCCGACGGTGACGGTGGACGACCCGCTCCAGACCATCTTCAACAAGCTCCGGGACAGCGGCACCAACGAGATCCTGCTGCTCGACAAGCGCGGCCGGCCCTACAAGTGGCTGCGGCGCGGCGACATGATGCGCGCCAAGGGTTCACTGGCCCGGGCGGGCACGCTGGTCAGCGACACGGTGACGCGTGACGCGACGCTGCGGGACGCGCTGGAGGCCGTACTGACGGACAACGCGGGGCGGGTCGCGGTGACCGGGCGGCGCGGTGAGTACACGGGTGTCGTCGACATGGAGACGCTGATGAACTCCGTGCAGGAACTCCTGGAGGCCGACCGGCTGGACGCGATGGAGTCGCGACACGAGCTGGAGGAGGCCCGGGCCCTCCAGACGCACGCCGAGCAGGAGGGCGCCGGAGGGGAGCGGGACACGTGACCACCACTCCCGAACTGGACGAGGAGGAGACGGCGGCCCCGGCGCCCCCGGCTCCCCCGAAACGCCGGATCACCTGGCAGAAGCTGACCATCCTGCCCGCGTTCCTGGTGGCGGTCCTGCTGGCGACCTGGCTGTGGTTCAACCAGGCGCACCTGGACGCCATTTCGGAGAACGCGCTCTCCAACGGGCAGGTGAGCAAGGCGCTTTGGCAGCATGTCCAACTCACCGTGATCTCCACGTTCTTCGTGCTGATCATCGCGATCCCGCTGGGCATCCTGCTGACCCGCGGGGCGTTCCGGAAGGCCGCCCCGGTGGCGATGACCTTCGCCAACATGGGCCAGGCGACCCCGGCGATCGGCCTGTTGGCCCTGCTGGTGATCTGGCTGGGCACCGGCGAGAAGGCGGCCCTGATCGGCATCATCATCTACGCCGTCCTGCCGGTCCTCTCCAACACCATCGCGGGTCTGAAGGCCAACGACCCGACGCTGCTGGAGGCGGCCAGGGGCATCGGCATGTCCCAACTCGGCGTCCTGGGACGGGTGGAGCTACCTCTCGCGGTCCCACTGATCCTGGCCGGTGTCCGAACCGCCCTCGTCCTCAACGTCGGTACGGCGACCCTCGCGACCTTCGGCGGGGGCGGCGGCCTCGGCGTCCTGATCACCACCGGCATCACCACCCAGCGGATGCCCGTCCTGGTCCTCGGCTCGATCCTCACGGTGAGCCTCGCGCTGCTGGTGGACTGGCTGGCCTCGCTGGCCGAACTGATGCTGCGGCCAAGGGGATTGGAGGCGGGCGCGTGAAACGCACCTGTCTGGTGGCGGTCGGCGCGCTGATCGTCGTCTCCGGCTGCGGACTGACCAGTGGCTCCCCCATGGTCGACGACGTGAGCCCCGGCACGGTCGGGCGGGGCGAGCCCCTCAAGGGCGCCCATCTCACCGTCACGTCCAAGGAGTTCACCGAGCAGCTGATCCTCGGCGCGATGATGGGCATCGCCTTCGAGGCGGCCGGTGCGGACGTCCTCGACCGGACCGGCATCCAGGGTTCGATCGGAGCGCGGGAGGCCGTCAAGTCCGGTGACGCGGACGGGATGTACGAGTACACCGGCACCGCGTGGATCACCTACCTCGGCAACAGCAAGCCGATCACCGACCCGATGAAACAGTGGCAGGCGGTACGGGACGCGGACCTGAAGAACGGCCTGACCTGGCTGCCGCCGTCCGCCCTCAACAACACGTACGCGCTGGCCATGAACCAGGCCAACTTCAAGAAGTACGGCACGAAGACGCTGTCGGACGTGGCCGCGCTGGCGAAGAAGGACCCGGGCGCGGTGACGGTGTGCGTGGAGAGCGAGTTCGCCAACCGCGCGGACGGACTGCCCGGCATGGAGAAGGCGTACGGGATGAGTCTGCCCGCGAAGAACATCACGCAGATGGACACCGGGATCATCTACACCCAGGTGAAGAAGGGGAGTTGTACGTACGGCGAGGTCTTCACCACCGACGGCCGCATCAAGTCGATGAACCTCGCGGTGATGGCCGACGACAAGAAGTTCTTCCCCAACTACAACGCGGCGCCCGAGATCAACACCAAGGCCCTGAAGAAGTGGCCGGCGATCGCGGAGGTCCTCGCCCCGGTCACGAAGAAGCTGAACAACACGGTGGCGCAGGCGCTGAACGCGAAGGTGGACGTCGACGGGGAGGACCCGCACCAGGTGGCGTTGGACTGGATGAAGGCGGAGGGGTTGGTGAAGTAGGGCCTACGAAGGGCCAGTTACAAAGAAGACGTTGCAACTGATTCTTTGCAACGCTATCTTTGTACGCATGCCGGAACAGCCCGACCCTCGGAAGCTCGACGCCCGTTCGCTGCGCGGACTCGCCCATCCCCTGCGGATGGAACTGCTCAGCGCGCTACAGCGGAACGGCCCCGCCACGGCGTCGATGCTCGCCGAGCGGCTGGGCGAGTCCAGCGGTGCCACCAGCTATCACCTGCGGCAGCTCGCCACGCATGGCTTCGTCGAGGACGCGCCTGAGCGCGGCAAGGGGCGGGAGCGTTGGTGGCAGGTGGTGAAGCAGGGCATCTCCATGGAGGAGGACCTGCTCCAGAGTTCGGATCCGTCGGTGCGCGGAGCGGCCGAGATGTTCCTCCAGGAGCACGCCACGCAGCACGGCCGCGAGGTATCGGCCTGGCTGGCCACCCGCGACCAGTGGTTCCCCGCGTGGTCGGACCACGCGATGGATCTCAGCGACTGGCAACTACGCCTGACCCCGGCGCTCTCACGCGAACTCATCGGCAAGATCCACGAGTTGCTCGGCAGCTACAAGGACAACGAGGCGGCCGAGGACGACCCGGAAGCGGAACAGGTCCGCCTCCACTCGCACGTCTTCCCCATCACCACAGAGCGAAGGAAACCCAGTGATCGACCCTGAGAGCCACCTCGCCCTGCACCACATCCGAGCCGCCGAACTCCGTGCCCAGGCCGCAGCCCACCGCCTCGCCCTCACGGCCGAGCCCCCGCGCCAACTCCGAACCCGGCTCGGCTGGACCCTCGTAGAGCTGGGCCTTCGTCTCGCCGCAACGGCCCCGCAGCCCGCCGTCGCCTAGCAGCCCGGCACGGAACCCTTCCCCGACTCCAGCGCCTCCAGGGCACTGACCGCGCCCTTCAGCGAGGTGACCGCCACCAGCCGTAGCCCCTTGGGGAGTTCGGACTTGGCGTCCGAGCACTCGGCCTTCGGGACCAGGAACACCGTCGCTCCGTCGCGGCGCGCGGCCTGGGTCTTGAGGGCCACTCCCCCGACCGCGCCGACCGTGCCATCCGTGCCGATCGTCCCCGTACCGGCGATGGTGCGACCGCCCGTGAGGTCACCGCCGTCGCCGTCGCCCTTCAGTTTGTCGATGATCCCCAGGGTGAACAGCAGGCCCGCGCTGGGGCCGCCCACGTCGGCAAGCGTGAGCGTGACCTTCACCTTCTTGTCGCTGAGGTTCAGGTAGTTGAGCGCGGCGGTGGTCGCGGCGTCCTGCGACTCCTGCATCTGCTGGGTGTTGTGCTGCTCGATCTCCTTGACGTTGTTGCCGCTCGGATAGACCGAGTCCCGCGGCATGACCGCCCGGTCGGTGCGGAACCAGCTGTCGATCACATCGCTCAGCGAAACATGTTGATCGGGTCCGGTCGCCTCGATCGTCGTCATGCGCAACTGGCCGCTCGTCGTACGCACCGGCGCCCCGGAGATCGTGATCACCGGGGTGCCCTGGTTCTCGCCGAGCACGTTCGCGGTCAGACCGGGCTGCGCCAGCGAGAACGGCAGCGGCGCGAAACCCGCCGTGGCGAGCAGCGCCACGACGGGCAGGGCACAGACGGCTACGGCCCAGGGGCGCGTGAGGCGAGAGAGGAGCACGGGATCAATCTAACGCGACGGTCACTTTCGGCCGTGCGCCGGTCACCCGATCGTCATGAACGCCGGTCACCCGATCATCATGAACGCCTCAGCGCAGCGCGTCCGCGACCTCACGTGCCGCGTCCACGACCCGCGGCCCCACCCGCTCGGGCACGGCGTCGGCCAGCATCACCACGCCGACGCTGCCCTCGACCCCCGTGACTCCGAGGAGCGGAGCCGCGGCACCGCTCGCGCCCGCCTCCAACTCCCCGTGCGTCAGCGTGTATCCGGGCTCGTCGGCCCCCCGATGCCGGGCGGCGAGGATCGCGCGACCCGCGGCTCCCTTGTCCAGGGGATGGCGGAAGCCCGCCCGGTAGGCCACGTGGTAGTCGGTCCAGGTCGGCTCGACCACCGCGACGGCGAGGGCGTCGGCCCCGTCGACCAGGGTGAGATGAGCGGTCGCCCCGATGTCCTCGGCCAGCGACCGCAGCGCGGGCAGCGCCGCCTCGCGTACGAGGGGGTGCACCTGGCGGCCGAGCCGCAGCACCCCGAGCCCGACCCGGGCCCGGCCGCCCAGATCACGTCGTACGAGAGCGTGCTGTTCGAGGGTGGCCAGCAACCGGTACACGACGGTCCGGTTGACGCCCAGTTTGTTGGACAGTTCGGTGACGGTCAGCCCGTGGTCGGTGTCGGCCAGCAGTTTGAGGACGCGCAGTCCCCGGTCGAGCGTCTGGGAGGTCTCCGCGGTCACGACGCCCACTCCTTAAGTGGTGAGGTCGGCGGCCCCCTCGCGGCGGATGCGTCACCGAGTCCCGTCAGTGACGCGCTACAGAGGCCGCCGATCGGCGAGGCGGCCCGGCGTGTCCGGGCCCCAGTCGCTTCACGGCTGCGCTCCGCGGCGGCGCTGCCACGGGGCGTGTGCGTAGCGGGACACTAGCGAAGGGGGTTCGCTGAGCGGAAGTCTCCGTCCAGAATCCGGGCACTGCCTGGTACGGACCGGTTCGGTTCACGGTGATATGTCCTGACCTGCGGATCGCCCGCGCACGACCTCCGCACAGATGTGCGGGGCGAGTGGGGTGGGTCAGCGCATCCGCGTGGCCCACTCCTGGACCTTGGCGATGCGCTGCCGCAGCTGCCCCGCCGTGGCCTCGGCGCTCGGCGGGCCGCCGCACGTGCGGCGCAGCTCGGTGTGGATGACGCCGTGCGGTTTGCCGGTCTGGTGGACGTACGCGGAGACCATGGTGTTGAGCAACTTCCGCAGCTCCATCATCTCCTTGTGGGAGACCACGGGCCGCCGCTCGGCGGGCAGTTCGAGCAGGTCGGCTTCCTCGTCCGGCTTTCTGCGGCTGTGCGCGATCTGCCGGGCCTGCCGCTTCTGGAGAAGCATCTGCACCTGGTCGGGTTCGAGGAGCCCGGGGATGCCGAGGTAGTCCTGCTCCTCCTCGCTCCCCGGGTGCGCCTGCATACCGAACTCGGCGCCGTCGTAGAGCACCCGGTCGAAGACGGCCTCGGACTCCAGCGCCTCGAAGGCGAACTGCTCCTGCTCGCCGGTGTCCTCGTCCTGCTCCTTGTTCGCCTCGTCCATCTCCTGCTCGGACTCGGCGTACGGGTCCTCCTCGCCCTCCTTCTTGGGCTTGTCGAGGGCGTGGTCGCGCTCGACCTCCATCTCGTTGGCGAAGGTGAGGAGGTCGGGGACGGTCGGGAGGAAGACGGAGGCGGTCTCGCCGCGCCGCCGGGACCGCACGAAACGCCCGACGGCCTGGGCGAAGAAGAGGGGGGTGGAGATCGTGGTGGCGTACACACCGACGGCGAGCCGCGGTACGTCGACGCCCTCGGACACCATCCGCACCGCGACCATCCACCGGTCGTTGCTCGCGGCGAAGTCGTCGATGCGCTTGGAGGCACCGGTGTCGTCGGACAGGACGACGGTCGCCTTGGAGCCGGTGATCTCGCGGATCAGCTTGGCGTAGGCACGCGCGGAGTCCTGGTCGGAGGCGATGACGAGCGCGCCGGCGTCCGGGATGCCCTTCCTGACCTCGGTCAGCCGCTGGTCGGCGGCGCGCAGCACGCTCGGCATCCAGTCGCCGCGCGGATCCAGCGCCGTACGCCAGGCCTGGCTGATCGCGTCCTTGGTCATCGGCTCGCCGAGCCGCGCGGCGATTTCGTCCCCGGCCTTGGTCCGCCAGCGCATGTTGCCGCTGTAGGAGAGGAAGATGACCGGCCGGACGACATGGTCGGCGAGCGCGTTGCCGTAGCCGTAGGTGTAGTCGGCGGAGGACCGCCGAATCCCGTCGTTCCCTTCCTCGTACGTCACGAAGGGGATCGGATTGGTGTCCGACCGGAACGGCGTACCGGTGAGCGCGAGCCGCCGCGTGGCCGGTTCGAACGCCTCCAGGCACGCCTCGCCCCACGACTTGGAGTCACCGGCGTGGTGGATCTCGTCGAGGATGACGAGGGTCTTGCGCTGCTCGACACGGTTGCGGTGCAGCATCGGCCGTACGCCGACGCCCGCGTACGTGACGGCGACCCCGTCGTAGTCCTTGCCGAGCGGCCCGGCGCTGTACTCCGGGTCGAGCTTGATCCCTATCCGCGCGGCGGCTTCCGCCCACTGCTTCTTCAGGTGCTCGGTCGGCGCGACCACGGTCACCTGCTGCACGACATGGTGGTGCAGCAGCCAGGAGGCGAGGGTGAGCGCGAAGGTCGTCTTACCGGCACCCGGGGTCGCGACCGCGAGAAAGTCCCGTGGCTGCTCCTGGACATACCTCTCCATGGCCCCCTGCTGCCAGGCGCGCAGCTTGCTTGCGGTGCCCCAGGGGGCGCGGCCGGGGAAGGCCGGGGAGAGGTGGTGGGTGTTGGCGGAGGAGGCGGCGGTGGTAGTCACGGTCTCCGGGTTCGTGGTTGGGGCAGCTCGGCTACGTATGACAACCGGGCCACCTTACCGGCGGGCCGGCGCTGTCAACGTGCGGACGACGCCGGGGCTACGAGGGATGGGACTGACGTCACATCGCCTCATGGAGGGCCCGCAGACGCGGGGCGATCAGCCCTACGTCCTCCAGGCTGCCCGCTGCCACTTCGATGACGAGCTTGTACGCCTCGTCCTGATCGACGCCGAGCATCTCCGTGCCGTTGAAGTCGAGGAAGACGACCGTGGACATCCACGCCATGCGTTTGTTGCCGTCCACCAGAGGATGGTTCACGGCAAGCGAATGGAGCACGGCCGCAGCCTTCTCGAAGAGGTCCGTGTACGCCTCGACGCCGAACATCTGCGACTGGGGACGGTGGACGGCCGAGCTGAGCAGTCCAAGATCACGTACGGCAACCTGGGTCTGCTCCCCACAACCCAGCTCCGCCAGGTCCAGGACCTCCTGGACCGTGAGGTACTTCACCTATTCCCCCAGCCTCCGGAGCAGGTCGGCGTGGCCGGCCGCGTACTTGGCCCCGAGCCGACGAACCGTGGCCCGGTCCGCCTCCTGCTCCAGGTACCGATCGATCGCCTGAAGCACTACGGCGTGCATGCTGCGCCCCTCCTCCTCGGCACGCAGCTTGAGCGCCTCCTGCTGGTCGTCGCGCAGACGAAGGTTCATAGCCATACCAAAACGGTACCACCGGATGGGGTCAAAGTGGTACCACCCGCGGTACGGCCCGCACCCTCGTCGTCACCCAGGCCCCCACCAACGCCACCCCCGCCATCGGCAGGAACACGGCGGCGAACGCGGCCGGATGGGAGCCGCCACTCGCCGAACCGACCACATGCCCGACCGTGCCCCCGCCGAGCGCGCCGAACGCGGCCCCGCCGACGGACAGCAGCACGACGTTGGACAGCCCGTCGGAGATCTGAAGCGCGGCCGAGTTGGTGCCCGCCTCCTCCGGCGCGGACAGCTGGAGCAGCAGCACGCTGGTGGAGGACATCACCAGCCCCATCCCGAAACACCCGAACCCCCAGGCGACGGCCACGATCCACACCGGAACCGTATGGATGAGGACGCTGGGCGCCGCGGTGATGGCACCGGCCACCAGCACCATCCCGAGCGTCATCAGCCGTTCCCGATACGGCTCGACCCGCGCCCGCGCCTGCACCCACGACCCGAGCGCCCATGTCCCGCCGCCCGCCGCGAGCGAGAACCCGGCCAGCGTCGGCGACAGCCCCCGCTGGGTCACCAGCATCAACGGCACGAAGGACTCGGCCGAGATGAACGCCCCGGCCCCCAGCCCCCGCAACAACACGACCGACGGCAGCCCCCGCGCCGCCCGGTACGTACCGCGCGGCAACAGCCCGAGCACGGCCGGCACGAGCAGCGCGACGCCCGCGGCGGCCGGGACCAGCGAGAACCACGTCAGATCCTGAGCGGCGTACTGAAAGAGCCCGGCACCGAGCGAGATTCCGAGAGCGAGCCGGATACGACGCCGGTCGAAGGAGCCGGGCGGCTCACCGGTGTCGCCCACGGGCCCGGCGGCCCGCCGCCGTATCTGAGGCAGGGCAAGCGCGAGCGGAAGGAGGACAAGCACCGGTATCCCGAGGAACACCCAACGCCAGCCCAGCTGTTCGGTCACCGCACCGGCGGCGAGCGGCCCGACGACGGACGGCACCACCCAGCTCGCGGCGAACGCGGCCACGATCGCGGGCCGCAACCGCTCCGGATAAGCCCGCCCGATGACGACGTACAGAGCGACGATGACCAGCCCACCGCCCAGCCCCTGCACGGCCCGCCCCAGAATGAACACCCACATGACCCGAGCGGTCCCCTCGACCAGCAACCCGGCGGCGAACGCCCCGATCCCGGTGGTCAACGCCCCGAGCGGCCCCCGCCGGTCCGACCACTGCCCGGCGGACACCATCCCGAACAAGCTGGTGGTGAAATACCCGGAGAACGCGAACGCGTACAGCCCCACCCCGTCCAACTCCCGAGCCGCGACGGGCAGGGCCGTCCCCACGGCGGTCGCCTCGAAGGCGATCAACAGCACAACGGACACGATCCCGACGCTGAGCGCCCGATACGACCGCCCCAGCACCCCGTCACGACACTCGTCGACCAGGTCAGGGGCAGCATCCGTGACATCGGCGTCACGCGGTTCGAGAACGGTCATGCGAGCCAGCGTAAGGCTCATCCCCCACCTTGACCCCTGTCAAAAGACGGTCCACCACCGAGACCTTGGTCGTACGACCGCTGCCCCCCGCTCCCCCATTCATGAACGCGGTATGGCAGTCCCGTTGCACCACCCCCGGCCCTCTTGCCCGGCCCCACCCTCCCCCCATACGGTCAACTCACCAACCACGGCCGTGTGCCCGAGTGGTTCAGGGACTCGCCTGCAAAGCGAGTTACGCGGGTTCGATTCCCGCCACGGCCTCCAACTACATGGATGACCTGCACGTTTACACGTTGCGGAGTGCTTCCAGCGTCTGGGACTCCCCCACCAGACAGGGCTACGTCAGTCGCTTGGTCCTCTACCGACTGACGTAGCTCCAGAGCGCCACACGGCACAAGGGAGCCACCGTGCCAGCACGTACACCTCTCCGGAGCGTGCTCAGGAAGCCTCAGGGCAGCACTGGGCCGACACAGCCGATACCGTGACACATTGGGCCGAACTGCCCACGCTGCCGGGCGAGATGACGACGCGCGCGGTTCTCGGGGAGGGTGCGCAGGCGGCTCTCCAGCGGGCGTGGAGCGCTGAGTCCCGAGGCTGACTCACGACCTCGCCCGCCACAGGTCCCGCAGCAGTGCGATCTCCGCCATGTGGTGGATGAATTCCAGGTTGGCTCCCGCCACGACGGCTATGTACGGGTCGTCGGGGTCGGAGCCGTACGGGTATTGGGAGAAGCCGACCACGTCCAACTGGTCCTCCGTGACCGTGGCCACGGCTGCCCGCCAGCGGTCGATCACCGGCCAGAACCGGTCCAGGGTCCGGGTCGCCGAGGGTGTGAAGTCGACCATCTGCTTGGGGTCCCGGCGTCGCTCACCGAACGTCCACTCCCACGCGCCCGCGAACTGGAAGTGCAGGTGGCCCAGGCGCCACGCGATCGTCGTGATGGGTGTCGAGTCCGGTTCCGGCTCGCCTTTGTGGGCGAGGACCTGTTCGACCCGTTCGACGCTCACGCTCCAGTCCTCGGCGATCTTGTCTACGGTCATGCCGTCGGCGGCCTGGCGGGCGACCTCGGCGTACTCGCTTGCCGGGATGTCCGCCGCGCCCAGGTCGAGCACCCACTCCCCCGGGCCGAACGCCCTCGGTGTCACCGCCTCGCTCCGGCGGCGGAGAGACCAGCAGTCGGGCGCCGGTTCCCAGAGATACTCCTCGTCGCTGAGTCCCGTCAGCCGGACCTCGGCCATCTCCCGGGCCTTGTCGAACTGCTCCAGCAGCACGCCCAGTCGGTCGGTCCGCGTGTGGTCGGTGTCCATGTCCCGTTCCCCCTCGCCGCGTTGTGGTGCGGTCAGGCGGAAGGTAACCACTCGCCTCGCATCGGCGCGAGCGGGTTTCGGCGCCGACCGCGGCCGCGTTCCCGTCAGAGCACCCCTCCCGCCTCGTCCTGGAACGCCTCCGTCCAGTAGTGCGGGTGGCGTCGGCCGGTGGTCCCGGTCTGTCGGCCCGTCGGGTCCACCGTCGACAGGGTCTGGAGCATCGTCGTGGCCAACTGGTCGTACACCTCTGCCGTCAGCTCGCCCGAGAGGTCCGCGTCGATCGCTCTCTCGCGGTGGAGCAGCCAGAGCGTGAAGGCGAGGGTGGAGACGTCCGTGTTGAGGGGAGCCAGCGTCGCTTCCGGCTCGCTCCAGGTCAGGATCTCGCCCGTGGCGCCGTCCACGACCAGGCTGTTGTCCTCGACGAGATGACCGAGGCGGATCAACTCGCGGGAGCGAGCGGGGAGTTCGTCGGCGGGCTCGTCCTCGTAGAACTCGGCCAGGGTCGGGAGCGGGACGTCCGTGTCCAGTTGGAAGAGGAGCGCGTCCTCGGGCAGGCCCGTCTCGCACAGGAAGCGGCGGGTCGGTTCATGGGTGAGCGTGGCGGGGAAGTCGACCTCCTCGAAGCGGGCCACCGTGCCCTGGCCGAACTCCTGGTCCAGCAGGCGGGCCGGGATGTCGAGGGTCAGGCCCGATGTCGTGCCGGGGCCCGCGACCAGGGCCAGCGGGCGGATCAGGGCCGCCGCCTTCCAGAACGGGGGCACCTCGCCGTCCGTCTCCGACTCGAAGATCGAGAGCAGGTGGCGTGACGCCTCCGCCGCCGTCTGCGCGCCGTGGCGGCCCTCGTAGGACGCGAACTGGCCGCGCAGGGCGGTCAGTTCATCGGTGGTCGCGGTGAGGCGGGCCAGCGTTTCGACCGACGGGGCCAGCGGGCCGGTCTCCATCAGGTCCGGGCGGTCGTGGAAGAAGTATGTTGTTGCGATCTCGCCCGTCTCGCCGTCGAGCAGGATCGACTCCGCCTCGCCGCCGTCGGGTCCCCAGAGCGCGCCTATCACCAGCTGGTCCCGCAGCTCTTCCGCCAGCGGGTCGGGATCGCCCAGCGAGTCCCCGACCGTCCGCAGGCCCTCCCTGCGCAGCTCCTCGAACGTCAACAGGGCGCTGTCACCCGGCAGTCCAGGGCCCGTCAGCCAGCGGCGCGTGGACGCGTGCGTGATGTACGGATCGAGGTCGTCCTCGGTCAAGGTGATCGTGGTCGCCGTGGAACCGGCGTCGGTCCTGCTCATCGTTCCCCCGTGCATGGTTCCCCCGTGCGTGAATCTTCCCCGTGCGGCACCGGTGTTCCGCTGTCGTCCCCACTGCCCAGAACACTACGCGGCACCACTGACAATGGCCCTGACCAGCGAAAACGCGGTGAACCCGGAGTGGAGACGCCTCGCAGGGCGCGGACGGACGCGGAACGTCCGAGACGTCCTCACCCCATCAGACGCTCAGACCACCCGTGAGCGTTCCCGTCCCTCGGCGACCGCTACCGCTCCGCCGGCCGGCGCTCCGCCTACTGGCCGTACTGGCCGTTCGTCACGACCGCCGCCTGCGGGCGGATCGGCAGGCGGTTCACGGGACGGCCGGTCGCGGCGCGTACGGCGGAGGCGATGGCCGCCGGTGAGGTGACCACCGGTACCGCGCTGACCGCCTTCGCCCCGAAGGGGGCGACCACGTCACGTTCCTCGACGAGTTTCACGATCTTGATGTCGGGGGTGTCCAGGGCGGTGGGGAGGGCGTAGCCGGTGAGGTCGGGGTGGCGGATCAACCCGCGCGCGGTGCGCAGGTTTTCCGTCAGCGCGATGCCTACGCCCTGAGTCACCCCGCCCTCGATACGGGCGACCAACTGGGTCGGGTTCAGGATGCGGCCGACGTCCTGGGCGAGGGCCAGTTCGACGACCCTCACCGAGCCCAACTCGATGTCGACGTCGACCACCGCCCGGATCGCACAGAACGCGAGGCCTACAAAGGCGTCGCCCTGACCCGCCTCGTCCAGAGGCTCGGTCGGGTGCGGGCGGCACTGGGCGGTGGCCCACAGTTCCTTGCCGTCCAGGGCCTCGGTGACCGTGGTCGAGAGGACGCCGTCGTACGACGTGATCTTGCCGTCTGTGATCTGGAGCAGCTCGGTCGACATTCCGAACTTGTGCGCCAGGGGCTGCAACAGCTGGGTGCGGACCATTTTCGCGGCGCGTTCGACCGCGCCGCCCGAGACCCAGGTGTGGCGGCCCCGGCAGCCGGGGCCCGCCGGGGGCTGATCGGTGTCTACAGGGGCTACGTGCACCTCGTCGATGCCCAGGGTCTCCTGGACGATCTGGCGGGCGAGGGTGGTGAAGCCCTGGCCGGTCTCCACGGCCGCGCACAGGACCGTCGCGATGCCGTCGTGGACCTTCACGGTGGCCGTGGAGACCTCGTCGGCGCCCTCCGCGCCGAGCATGTGCACCATGCCGACGCCGTAGCCGACGCCCCGGCGCACCGCGCCCGGTTCGCCCGCGCCCTCGGGGCCGCCGGGCAGCAGCCACTCGTCCTCGGGGGTGTCCTTGGGGAGCTGGGGCAGCGGGAAGTCCCGTACGGCCTGGAGGAGTTCGGCGACCGGTGCGGGGCAGGTCACCGTCTGGCCGGTCGGGAGGACGTCACCGGTGGCCATGGCGTTGCGCAGGCGCAGCTCCGCCGGGTCCATGGCGAGCTTCTTGGCGAGCTTGTCCATCTGCGCCTCGTAGGCGGCGCAGACCTGCATGGCGCCCTCGCCGCGCACATGCCCTGAAGGCGGGTTGTTGGTGCGGACGGCCCAGCCCTCGATGAAGGCGTTCGGGACGACGTAGGGGCCGCAGGCGAAGGAGACGGCGGCGGCCAGGGCCTCCGAGGAGGTGTCGGCGTAGGCGCCCGCGTCGAGCAGTACCTGGGCCTCGACCTTGACCAGGCGGCCGTCCTCGTCGGCGTGGTGGCGGTAGCGCAGGAGCGTGGGGTGGCGGTGGGTGTGGCCGAGGAAGGACTCCTCGCGCGTGGCGGTGAGTTTGACCGGGCAGCCGGTCTTCAACGCGAGCAGTCCGAGCGGGAGTTGGAAGCCCTGGTCCTCGCGGTCGGCGGTGGCCCCGGGGACGCCGGTGACGACGACCTTCACGCGGTCGGGCTCCAGGCCGTAGCAGGCGGCGGCCGTGTCGCGGTCGGTGTGCGGGTCCGTGGAGGCGATGTACAGCTCGACTCCGCCGTCGGGGCGGGGCACGGCGAGGCCGGCCTCGGCGCCGATCGGGGCGGGGTCCTGGCGGCCGATGCGGTACAGGCCCTCGACGACGATGTCGCCGGCCGCGTCCGGGTCGCCGTGGCGCAGCGGGATGTGGCGGATCAGGTTGCCGTCGGGGTGCAGCGGTTCGGCCTCGAAGGCCTGCTCGGGGTCGGTCACCGGGTCGAGTACTTCGTACTCGACCATGATGGCGGCGGCGGCCATCCGCGCGGTGTCCGGGTGGTCGGCGGCGACGGCCGCGATGGGCTCCCCGTGGTGGCGCACCACTTCGGAGGCGAACACCGGGCGGTCGGCGGTGCCCCGGCCGTAGCGGGCGGTGCCCGGCACGTCCTCGTGGGTGATCACGGCCCGTACGCCGGGCATGTCCCGCGCGTGGGACGTGTCGACGGACACGATGCGCGCGTGCGGGTGCGGTGAGCGCAGGACGGCCGCCCACAGGAGGCCCTCGGCCCACAGGTCGGCCGCGTACGGGAAGGTGCCCTCGGTCTTGGCGCGGGCGTCGGCGGCCGGGAGCGAGGCGCCCAGGCCGTGGCCCGGATGCTCCGGGGCGGGCGCGGCCTCCGTGGTCGCGGTGGCGGCTTCGTTGCTCACGCCTGACCTCCGTCCTGGCCGTAGACCTGGTCCTGTGTGCGCGGGGACTCGAACGCCGACTGGTGGACCCCACCGCCCCCGGGACCCGCCTGGTGGGGAATACGCGCCTCGTCGCCGTCCGACTCAGGTTCGGCGGCAGCGGCGTGCGCCTCACGTTCGGCGACGACTTCCTGTACGGCGTCCAGGACACCCCGGTAGCCGGAGCAGCGGCACAGGTTGCCGCACAGGGCCTGGCGGGCCTCCAGTTCGGTGGGCGCGGGGTTGCCCTCCAGGAGGTCGTGCACGGTCATCGCCATGCCGGGCACGCAGAATCCGCACTGCACGGCACCGCACTTGGCGAGCGCCCGCTGCACGTCCGAGGGCTGCCCCTCGACGGCGAGACCCTCGACCGTACGGACCTCGGAGCCGGCGGCGGTGACGGCGGGCACCAGGCAGGAGGCGACGAGCCGTCCGTCGACCTGGACGTTGCAGGCCCCGCACTCGCCCTGGGAGCAGCCGTCCTTGGCGCCCGCGAGGCCGAGGCGTTCGCGGAGGACGTAGAGCAGTGACTCGCCGATCCAGGCGTCGGTGACGGGCCGGTCGGCGCCGTTGACGCGCAACACGTAGGAGGCGAGCGGGTGTTCCTCGCCGGGGATCTTCGGGGCGGGCTCGGCGTCCTCGTCCGGCGCGTCGGTGTCCGGGGCCGTCACGGGCGCCTCAGCGGCCTCCGGGGCGGCTTCGGCACCGTCGGACGCGCCAGTCGCCGCGGACGGCTCAGCGGGCCTCTCAGTGGCCCCCTCGGCCCCTTCGGCATCGCCGCCTGCCGCGCCGTCCGCGTCCGCCGACTGCGCGTCGGGCGTGGCGAGTTCGGCGGCGGTGTCGTCGTGGCGGTCGCCACGCGCGTCCCCGTAGGGGTCGGTGGCGGCCTCGGTGCGGGCGTGGGCGTACGGGTCGGCGCCCTGGGGTTCCTCGTACGGCCGGTGGGTCGCCTCGGCGGCGGGGTGCTCCCCGGACCGGTCGGCCGGGTGGGCGACACCTCGCCCGTCCGTGTCCGTCACCGGGTACGCGGCGCCCCGGCCGTCGGTGCCGCTCGCGGGGTAGGCCGTACCCCGCCCGTCGGTGCCGGTCGTCGGGTAGGCGGCGCCGCGCCCGTCGGTGCCCGTCGCCGGGTAGACCGCGCCACGGCCGTCGGTGTGCTCGGCCGGGTGCGCGTCGGGTTGTGCGCCCGGTGCCGTGCCCGGCCGTTCCGTGACGCCCGTGCCGGACGCCTGTTGTGCCCAGTTCTGGCCCGCGCCGTCCGTCGCCCAGGGCGCGGGCGCGCCGCCGGGCAGGGTGGCGGGCGGGGTGCCGCCCCACTGTTCGACCAGGGCGGAGGTGGTGAACTCGCCCGATTCGTCCGGGAGATCGCCCCCGGCGACGGGGATCGACCACTCCCCGGTCACGTCGTGACCGGGCGCGGTACCCGGGGCCGGGGCGTTGGTGTCCTGGAAGGTCCACTGGCCGGTGGCCCCGGGGTGGTAGGCGAACTGCTCGCCCCCGGCGGTCCCCTGCTGCGGTACGGCGTTCGGGTCGGGCCACTGGACGCCCTCGGCGGGCACGGCCCAGGAGCCGGTGCCCGAGGGGTCGCCGTCCTGGGCGGGGCCGGCCGCTATGGGCGGCGGCACATAGCCGTGGCCCGGGGCGGCGAGGAGGGCGTCGATGCCCCCTTCGGGGAGTTTCACGAAGGCCGTGGCGCCGTCGTCGTAGTCGCCCTGGGGCAGCGGGTCCCAGCGTCCGCCGCCCTGGGGGGTGCCCTCTCCGTGCTGGTCGTCGGTCACGACAGCGCCCTCCCGAGTGCTCGTCGGGCAAGTGCGGCGACGGTGCGCCGCAGGTGCAGTACCGCGGGCGGAAGCTGTTCCACGGAGCCGTCCTCGGCCGGGGCCGGGTCGGGGATGCAGGCCGCGGCGACGTACTCCCCGAAGGCGGTCAGCGCCTCGGGGACGATCGCGCGGCCGTTGTCCCAGTCGATCAGCCGGGCGACCCACTGCTCGGCGTCCAGAGGTCTGAGCGGCATCGGCGCTATGGCGCCGACGGCGCACCTGACGCCGCGCCTGGCGGGGTCGAGGACGACCGCGACGGACGCGACCGAGCGTCCGGGTCCGGTCCGGCCGGTCGCCTTCAGGAAGACCTGCGGGGCGTGCAGCAGGGGCACACGCACGAAGCCGATGAGTTCGCCGCCGCGCAGCATCTCCACGCCGGCCAGGAGGTGCGACACCGGGATCTCCCGGCGGGCTCCGCCCTGGCCCGCGATGATGAGCGTCGCCTCCAGGGCGGCCAGTACGGGCAGCGCGTCCCCGGTGGGCGCGGCCGAGGCGATGTTGCCGCCCAGAGTGCCCGCGTTGCGGATCTGCGGCGGGCCCGCGGCGCGCGCGGAGGCGGCGAGCGCCGGGATGAGGGCGGCGAAGTCGGGGCGGCCCATGCGGGCGTGCGTGAGGCCCGCGCCGAGCAGCGCGTGGCCGTCCTGGTACTGCCAGCCGCGGATCTCGCTGATGCGCCCGAGACCGACCAGCGCGCTGGGCCTGAGCTGGCCGGAGTTGACGGCCGCCATGAGGTCGGTGCCGCCGGCCACGGGAACGGCCGTGGGCAGGGCCGTGAGCGCCGCCACGGCCTCGTCCAGCGTTGTGGGCAGCGTGACGGACTGCCCCGCCTGCGGTGCGTGCGTGGTCAAACCGGCTGCCCCTTCCCGCTGCCCCACCTGGTCCCGCCTGTTGCTGCCGTACGGTACGTGCTGACAGGGCGGACGTGGCAACTCTGGCACATCTTCGCAAGACCCGAACTCGGGGGTCCGCTAGGAGGCATTCGCCCGCCTCATCGGCGAGATAGACCGTTTTGGTACGGCATCACCGGTACGCGCGAATTGCCACTCACCGGTGACTTCTGGGGGCTTTCTCCCTTCCGTGTTCTAGGCGTTCGGGGGCGGGCCGTCCTTGGGTCGTCCGAGCACTCCGGGGCGGCGCTGCCACGGCAGGGGGCCGGTGGGCGGGCGGTAGGCGACACCCAGGGCGTCGAGTCGCGGATAGTGGGCGGTCATCCGGCGCTCGAAGTCGGCGAAGTCCCGTTCCGCGGGCGCCGGAAGGGCACTCCAGGCGACCTCGGCGAACGCGGCCAGCCTGGGGAACGTCTGGTAGTCCACGCGCGCGTGATCCTCCATCACCTCGGTCCACACGTTGGCCTGAGTGCCCAGCACATGACGGGCCTCGGCCTCGGTGAGCCGCTCCGGAACGGGCTCGAAGCGATAGACGTCCTCCAGGGTGCGCACATGGGCGATCGGCACCGGCTCGTCCTCGCCGCCATCCTGGCGCCAGTCCAAGTACACGTGTTGTTCAGGGCACATGACGACGTCGTGGCCCGCGCGGGCGGCGGTGATCCCGCCCTCGTAGCCGCGCCAGGACGACACGACCGCCCCGTCCGCGAGCCCGCCCTCCAGGATCTCGTCCCAGCCGACGAGCCTTCTCCCGCGCGCGGAGAGCCACTTGTCGAAGTGTCGGATGAACCAGGACTGCAACTCGTCCTCGTCCGCGAGCCCGAGTTCCTCGATGCGGGCCTGCGCGGTCGCCGACTGCTTCCACTGGTCCTTGGGGCATTCGTCGCCGCCGACGTGAATGAACTCCGAGGGGAACAGGTCGAGGAGTTCCTCGAACACCCCCTCGTAGAAGCGCAGGGTGTTGTCAGTGGGGGCGAGTACGTTCGGGTTGATGCCCCAGGTGTCCCAGACGGAGAGGGAGTTGCCCCCCTCGATCGATGCTGTGATGACGTCGGTGTTGCCGAGTTCCGGATACGCGGCGATGGCGGCCTGCGAGTGTCCCGGTACGTCGATTTCCGGGACCACGGTGATATGCCGCTCGGCGGCGTAGGCGACGATCTCGCGGATGTCGTCCTGCGTGTAGTAGCCGCCGTGGGGCTTGTCGTCCCACAGGGGTGAGGCACGGTGGCCGAATTTCGTGCGGGCCCGCCAGGAGCCGATCTCGGTCAGCTTCGGGTACCGCTTGATCTGTACGCGCCAGCCCTGGTCGTCCGTCAAGTGGAAGTGGAAGACGTTGAGTTTGTGCGCCGCCATCAGATCCAGGTAGCGCAGGACGCCTTCCTTGGGCATGAAGTGCCGGGCCACGTCGAGCATGAGACCGCGCCAGCGGAAGCGGGGGGAGTCCTGGATCGTGACATGCGGTACGACCCAGGTGCGTTCGCGGTGGAGCGCAGCCCTGCGATAGGCGTCGGGGCCGAGGAGTTGACGCAGTGTCTGAGCGCCCCAGAAGACACCGGCCGGGTCGCCGCCCTCGATGAAGACCCCGTTCGAGTCGCTGACGAGGCGGTACTCCTCGGGGCCGAGCGCGCGGTCGAGTTGGAGCCCGATGCCGTCGTCGCAGGCGTCGTCGAGTTCCCGCCCCTCGCGCAGCGGCAGACCGGTGGCCTGCTGGAGGGTGGCGCGCAGCCAGTTGCCGACGCCCTCCGTGCCCCTGCCGGCGTAGAAGCGGGAACGCGCCGTCAACCGCACCTCGCCGGAACCGGCGACAACACCGCGGGGCTGAGGAATCAGTTCAGTCACGTCAGTCCTTAACCGCTCCGCCCAGTCCCGAGACCAGGCGTCGCTGTACGAGTACGAAGAACACCAGCACCGGAATCGTCATCACCGTGGAGGCCGCCATGACCCCGCCCCAGTCCGGGTCGTCCGGCTTGTAGAAGACAAGGAGGGCCATCGGCAGGGTCGACTGGGAGGTGTCACTGATGATGAACGACTTGGCGAAGAGGAAGTCGTTCCAGGCCGAGATGAAGGAAAACACGCTCGTGGCGACCAGCCCCGGGAAGACGAGCGGGAAAAGGATCTGCCACAGGAATCGCGTCCGGCTCGCCCCGTCGATGTACGCGGCCTCCTCCAGCGCGTCCGGTACGGCTTTCACGAACCCCCGCAGCATCCAGATCGCGAACGGCAGCGAGAACGCGATCTGGGGCAGGATCAGCGACCCCAGGGTGTTCAGCAGCCCGAGCCCCCGCATGGTGAAGAAGAGGGGGATCGTCAGGGCTTCCACGGGCACCATCTGGGCCACCAGGAACATGATCAGGAGGGTGGTCCGGAAGCGGAACCGGAATCGGGTCACGGCGGTCGCGGCGAGAAAGGCGATCAGTGCCGAGACGATGACCACGGTGCCCGCCACGGCAAGGCTGTTGACGAAGTAGCGGCCGAATTCCTGCTGCCCGAAGACCCGTCGGAAGGAGTCCAGGGAGGGCGCGAGCGTCCATGGCCGGGGCTCGCTGGACTCGATTTCCCCGGCCGGTTTGAAGGCGCTGAGCACCATCCAATAGAGGGGGAAGGCGACGACGACCGCGATCAGCAGCGCCGAGGCCTCGGCCGCGAGCCGCCAGGGCCGTCGTACGAAACCGCGGAGCATGCTCACAACTCCTCCCCCTGCCTGCGGAGCAGGCGCAGATAGATCAGCGTGACGGCGAGCAGCATCAGCAGCATGACGACGCCGATCGCCGAGCCGAGGCTGTACTTCGAGGACGCGAACGCCTGTTGGTAGGCGTACACGTTGAGGACGAGGTTCTGGCCCGCGATGCCGCCGCCGTTGGTCATGACGTAGATCTGGGTGAAGACCTTGAAGTCCCAGATGACGGACTGGATGGTGACGACGGTCAGGATCGGCCGGAGCATCGGCGTGAGGATCGACCGCCAGATGCGCCACTGCGAGGCGCCGTCCAGGGCGGCGGCCTCCAGGACCTCGGAGGGTACGGCGCGGATGCCGGCGTAGACCGTCACCATCACGAACGGGAAGGAGCACCACACCACTTCGAGCAGCACGAGGAAGAACGCGCTGAGGCGTCCGTACGTCCAGGAGTGGTCACCGAGGCCCAGGATCCGGTTCACCGGCCCGAAGTCCGGGTCGAAGAGCAGCAGCCAGACCGTCGACCCGGTCACCGCCGGGGTCGCCCACGCCCCCAACGCGGCCAGCATCAGCACGAGTCGGGGCACGGCCCGCACACGGGTGAGCAGTACGGCGAGCGCGCAGCCGACCGCGAGGGTCGACACGACACAGGCCCCCGCGAACAGCACGGTCGACAGCAGCACCTGCCAGAACTGGCTGTCGGAGAACAACTCCGCGTAGTTCCCGAACCCCTTGAAGGTCGTCGGCTCCCCGCCACTGACCTGGGCCTGCGTGTACTGGAAGAACGAGATCAGGCCGAGTTGGTAGATGGGGTAGACGAGCAGACCGCCGAGGACGACGAGGGCGGGGGCGAGATAGAGCCAGGGGGTCCAGGTCGTTCGCGTACGCATCCGCTCAACCCGCGGAGTTGAACGCGGAGTTCATCTTCTTCGCCGCGTCCTTCGAAGCCGCCGCCACGCTCTTCTTGCCGCTGATGACCTCCTGGAGCATCGTCGGCAGCACGAGCGAGGAGTCGATCTCGGACCAACCCGGCGACGCGGGAACGAACTTGGTGCCCGCGGCCAACGTCTCCACGAAGGGCTTCTCGAACGGCACCTTCGCCGCGGCCGCGTCACGGACGTCCGTGAACGTCGGCAGGAAGCCCATCGCGTCGAACATCGAGGCCTGGGTCGCCTTCGAAGTGAGCTGCTCCATCAGGTCCACCGCGAGCGTGCGGTGCGAAGTGCTCTTCAGGACACCGATGTTGTTGCCGCCGGCGAACGCGGGGGCGACCGAGCCGGACGCGACACCCGGCAGCGGGACGACCGCGTACTTGCCCTTGACCTTGCCCGCCTCGACCGCGCTGTGGCTGAAGTCGCCGCCGATCGCCATGCCCGCCTTGCCCGCGGCGAACGCGGTGATCGTGTCGTTGCCGCCCATGACCGCGCACTTGGCGGCGGGACAGTTGTCGCTGGTGAAGAGCGAGGTGTAGGCCTTGATGCCCTTCTGGGCGGCGGCGCTGTCGATCCCGGAGGTGTAGGCGCCGTTCTTGGCCGTGGCGAGTTCACCTCCGTTGGCCCATACGAAAGGCATCGCGCCGTACGTGTAGGCGCCGCCGACGACAAGGCCGTAGAGGTCGGACTTCGCCTTGTGGATCTTCCGGGCGGTGGACGCCAACTCGGCCATGGTCTTGGGGGGTTGGAGGCCGAGGTCCTTGAAGACGTCGGTGCGGTAGTAGAGGGCGCGGACGCCGACGTAGAACGGGGAGCCGTACTGCTTGCCGTCGACCGTGACGGACTGCTTCGCGGTGGGGTCGGTGTCCTTGGCCTCGCTCCAGGCGCCGAACTCCTTGGTGACGTCGAGGAGTCCGCCGTCGTGGACGTAACCGGCCGTGTCGGTGTTGCCGTACTCCATGACGTCGGGCGCGGACTTCGGGTCGTTGAACGCGGCCTTGACGCGCTGGGCGCGGGTGTCGATCGGGATGTACTCGACGTCCACCTTGGTGCCCTTGTGGGCCTTCTCGAAGGCCGTGACCACGGAGTCGACGACCTTCGCCTTCGGGTCGTTGCCGACCTCCTGGAAGAGCCACACCCGCAGGGTGCCGCTCGTCTCGTCCTGGTCGGAGGCGGAGTTGTCGGAGGTCTGGGGCGCGCAGCCGGCGACGACAGCGGCGGCTGCCAGGAGTACGGCGAATCGGGGGGCGAGCTTCATGGAGCGTTCCTCCGGAGTGCGTTGCAACATATGCAATGGGCGTTTCGCTCTGCACAACACCACGGAGATTAAGGAGTAGATGAACGAAGCCACAAGAGGTCTCAACCACTTCGTGACACGCGAAAGACCATCGAAAAGCCGTCGAAACATGCAAAAGGCCCTCGGGGCGCGCCGAAGCGCGCCCCGAGGGCCTTACGAAGTCAGACCGGACGAACGGCTACTTGTCGCCGCCCTTGCCCTTGTCGCCGTCCCCGCCCGAGCCCATGGACTCGTAGATCTCCTTGCACATGGGACACACCGGGTACTTCTTCGGGTCGCGGCCCGGTACCCAGACCTTCCCGCACAACGCCACCACGGGAGTGCCGTCGAGGGCGCTCGCCATGATCTTGTCCTTCTGGACGTAATGGGCGAAGCGCTCATGGTCCCCGTCGCCGTGCGACACCTGGGGCGTCGGCTCTACGAGGGTCCCCGTACCAGTCCCGCGCTCGGGCTCAAGAGTGCTCATAGTGCCAAGGGTACTGAAGCTCACGGGCATCAGTTCCGCCAAGGGTCGATCAGTTCAGGGAAGGGTCGTCCGGATACGTCGCCACCATCGCCAGCTCGCTGCGCTGGCGGCGCAGCACCTCGCGCCAGAGCCGCTCCGGGGACGGCGAGGAGACGTCACCGGGCTCCGACTCGACGACGTACCAGGCGCCGTCCGTCAGTTCGTCCTCCAGTTGCCCCGGTCCCCAGCCGGCGTACCCGGCGAAGATTCTCAGCGAGCCGAGCGCCTTGGCCAGCAGTTCGGGCGGGGCCTCCAGGTCGACGAGGCCGATCGCGCCGTGCACCCGCCGCCAGCCGAGCGGGGCACGCTCGCCGGCCGACGCGCCGCCCGGGATGACGGCGACGCCGAGGGCCGAGTCCAACTGCACCGGGCCGCCCTGGAAGACGACTCCCGGCTCGCCGGCGAGATCCGCCCAGCCCTCCAGGATGTCGCCGACGTCCACAGGAGTCGGCCGGTTGAGGACGACACCGAGGGAGCCCTCCTCGTCGTGGTCGAGAAGGAGCACCACCGCGCGGTCGAAGTTCGGGTCCGCCAGGGCGGGTGTTGCCACGAGCAACCGCCCTGTGAGCGAGGACACCTCGGTCATGCCAGACATGATCTCGCATCTTCCGGCGGATGGGGGAGGCAATGGGGGTTCGGGAGTGAATGCAGCCATGAATTAAGAGAATCCGCCCGTCAGGGCGTCGTTTGAGGGTGGTGGTGGGAGACGGGTGGGCGGAAAGGGGCGCCGAGGGCGCACGGCCCCCCTCGTGACCCCATGTGCCCGATTGGGAACGGTTCGTGTTGTGACACAGCTATGACGCAGCTGAGTGGTCCTCGGGCTTTCTGAAGGGGGGTGGGCGGCCATTACGCTTACGTCTTCGGCCCCTGCCCAACTCCACGGAACGCGAGATTCATGACCGTCAACGGCTCAGACGACGTACTGCTTGTCCACGGCGGAACCCCGCTGGAGGGCGAGATCCGTGTCCGCGGTGCGAAGAACCTCGTACCCAAGGCCATGGTCGCCGCCCTGCTGGGCAGTGAGCCAAGTCGACTGCGCAACGTACCGGACATCCGTGACGTTCGGGTCGTACGCGGACTGCTGCAACTGCACGGGGTGACGGTCCGTCCGGGTGAGGAGCCGGGCGAGCTGGTGCTCGATCCGTCGCACGTCGAGAGCGCCAACGTCGCCGACATCGATGCCCACGCGGGTTCGTCGCGCATCCCGATCCTGTTCTGCGGTCCGCTGCTGCACCGGCTCGGGCACGCGTTCATCCCGGGGCTCGGCGGCTGCGACATCGGCGGTCGGCCGATCGACTTCCACTTCGAGGTGCTGCGGCAGTTCGGCGCGAAGATCGAGAAGCGGGCGGACGGCCAGTACCTGGAGGCCCCGCAGCGGCTGCGCGGCACGAAGATCCAGCTGCCGTACCCGTCCGTGGGCGCCACCGAACAGGTGCTGCTGACCGCGGTGTTGGCGGAGGGCGTCACCGAACTCGCCAACGCGGCCGTGGAACCGGAGATCGAGGACCTCATCTGCGTCCTGCAGAAGATGGGCGCGATCATCGCCATGGACACCGACCGCACGATCCGCATCACCGGTGTGGACTCGCTCGGCGGCTACACCCACGCGGCCCTCCCGGACCGTCTGGAGGCCGCGTCCTGGGCGTCGGCGGCGCTGGCGACCGAGGGCAACATCTACGTCCGGGGCGCGCAGCAGCGCTCGATGATGACGTTCCTCAACACCTACCGGAAGGTGGGCGGTGCCTTCGCGATCGACGACGAGGGCATCCGCTTCTGGCACCCCGGTGGGCAGTTGAAGTCCATCGCGCTCGAAACGGACGTGCACCCGGGCTTCCAGACGGACTGGCAGCAGCCGCTGGTCGTCGCCCTGACGCAGGCGACCGGCCTCTCCATCGTCCACGAGACGGTCTACGAGTCCCGGCTCGGCTTCACCTCCGCGCTCAACCAGATGGGCGCGCACATCCAGCTCTACCGCGAGTGCCTCGGCGGCTCGCACTGCCGCTTCGGGCAGCGCAACTTCCTGCACTCGGCGGTCGTCTCGGGCCCGACCCGCCTCCAGGGCGCCGACCTGGTCATCCCCGACCTCCGCGGCGGCTTCTCGTACCTCATCGCGGCCCTCGCGGCCCAGGGCACGTCCCGCGTCCACGGCATCGACCTCATCAACCGCGGCTACGAGAACTTCATGGAGAAGTTGGTCGAGCTGGGTGCGAAGGTCGAACTCCCGGGCAAGGCCCTGGGTTAAGCGTCCGTACGACGATGGGGCGGCCACCCTGACCGGGTGGCCGCCCCATTCGCATTACTGGAGCCTCGTACGCAATCCCGTCGCGTACGCGAAGGCTTACTTGCCCTTGGCGGCTTCCTTGAGCTTCGAGCCCGCGGACACCTTGACGCTGTACCCGGCGGGGATGTTGATCGGGTCGCCGGTCTGCGGGTTGCGCGCGGTGCGAGCGGCACGGTGGGTGCGCTCGAAGGTCAGGAAGCCGGGGATGGTGACCTTCTCGTCGCCCTTGGAGACGATCTCGCCGACGGTCTCGGCGAACGCGGCCAGAACGGCGTCGGCGTCCTTGCGGGTCACCTCGGCACGGTCGGCCAGCGCGGCCACCAGCTCACTGCGGTTCATGTTGTTACTCCCGTGTTCTTCTTGCCGTTTGAGGCGTGCCACGCGGCGGAGCCGCATATCGGGCACGGTGAAGCCGATGCTGCCAGGGACCTCGGTGAGTCCCCGGACCCGGGTCCGTCGTCCAGACCCTCGCGCCCGAAGACGCATCCTGCCCCTACCTGCGGCGGGAAAGCCAATCCGGCACCCGTAGGAGTCGCGAGAACACCCGTGGGAGTCACACGAAGAGCGCCACAGCATCAGCGTGGTGACGCTCCGTCGGCTCCCGGCAGCGAGGGCCGGGCCTGGAGAGGCCCAAAGCCTGGCCGCCACGATAAACGGCCGCCCGAGGCCCGGGGTTCCGCGACGCGCCGATGTGCGGGCGGCCGTGGCGATCCTCACAGCCGCCGCACACACGCGGCCCGACGGGCTACGACGCGGTAGGCGTCGTGGTGGGCGCCGCGGCTCCGGCGGCCTTCGCGGCGTCGCGCACCGCGCCGGCCACCGCACCGGCGACCTTGTCGTTGAAGACGCTGGGGATGATGTAGTTCGCGTTCAGCTCGTCCTCGGACACGACGTTCGCGAGTGCGGTCGCGGCGGCGAGCATCATCTCGGTGTTGACGGTGCGGGACTGCGCGTCGAGCAGACCGCGGAACACACCCGGGAAGACCAGCACGTTGTTGATCTGGTTCGGGAAGTCCGAGCGGCCGGTGGCCACGACGGCGGCCGTCTGGCGGGCGATCGTCGGGTCGACCTCGGGGTCCGGGTTCGCGAGCGCGAACACGATGGCGCCGTCGGCCATCGCGGCCACGTCGTCGCCGTCGAGGACGTTCGGGGCGGAAACGCCCACGAAGACGTCGGCGCCGCGCACGGCCTCCTTCAGGGTGCCGGTGAGGCCGTCGGGGTTGGTGTTGTCGGCGATCCAGCGCAGCGGCGAGTCGGGCTTGGCGTGGACCAGGTCCTCGCGGTCGGCGTGCACGACACCGTGGATGTCGGCGACGACCGCGTTCTTGACGCCAGCGGCGAGCAGCAGCTTGAGGATGGCCGTACCGGCCGCGCCCGCGCCGGACATGACGACCCGGATGTCACCGATGCCCTTGCCGGCCACGCGCAGGGCGTTGGTCAGCGCGGCGAGGACGACGATCGCGGTGCCGTGCTGGTCGTCGTGGAAGACGGGGATGTCGAGGGCCTCGCGCAGCCGGGCCTCGATCTCGAAGCAGCGCGGCGCGGAGATGTCCTCCAGGTTGATGCCGGCGAAGCCCGGGGCGATGGCCTTGACGATCGCGACGATCTCGTCGGTGTCCTGGGTGTCCAGGCAGATCGGCCAGGCGTCGATGCCGGCGAACCGCTTGAACAGGGCCGCCTTGCCCTCCATGACCGGCAGCGCGGCCATCGGGCCGATGTTGCCGAGCCCGAGAACGGCCGAACCGTCCGTCACGACCGCGACGGAGTTGCGCTTGATGGTGAGGCGGCGCGCGTCCTCGGGGTTCTCCGCGATCGCCATGCACACGCGGGCCACACCCGGGGTGTAGATCATGGAGAGGTCGTCACGGTTGCGGATCGGGTGCTTGGACTGCATCTCGATCTTGCCGCCGAGGTGCATGAGGAACGTACGGTCGGAGACCTTGCCGAGGGTGACGCCCTCGATGCCGCGCAGCTGCTGGACGATCTCGTCGGCGTGGGCCGTGGAGGACGCCGCGATGGTGACGTCGATGCGGAGCTTCTCGTGGCCGGAGGCGGTCACGTCGAGGCCGGTCACCGAGCCTCCGTGGGACTCCACGGCCGTGGTGATCTGGGATACCGCCGTTCCGCTGGCGGGCACCTCCAGACGGACCGTGATCGAGTAGGAGACGCTGGGCGCCGTAGCCATGGCCGACTTCCTCTGCTTTCACCGTTGAGCTGAGTACGCGCTCCGATGGTCGCACCTACTGCCGGGTAGGCGTTAGCCGCCCCTGATTGCGAACGTTTTGTTCGCGAGAAAAAGAGGCCCCCGCCACTTTTCCCGTGACGGGGGCCTCTTTCGCGATCAGTGACACCGACCCGCCATGCTCGCCTCGCGGCAAGTGGTCGCTCTAAGCGACGAAGGTTGGGCCCGGGGGCTTGGATCGGGCCGGTGTCACACCCAGGCTAACAAACGGATCCCGTAAGACCATTCCCATCCCGCAGGTTCACAGAATCAGTCCCGCAGGAGATCCGGCACCCCGTTCGCGTCCGGCTCGTCCCGTTCGGCGGAGACGACCGTGAGCTGCTGGGTCGCGCGGGTGAGAGCGACGTAGAGGACCCGCAGACCGGCCGGTGACTCGTCGGCGATCTCCGCCGGCGATACGACGACGGTCGCGTCGTATTCGAGCCCCTTGGCCTCCAGGCTGCCGAGCGCGACGACCCGGTCGCCGAGGCCGGCGAGCCAACGGCGGGCCTCCTCGCGGCGGTTCATGGCGACGACGACGCCGACCGTGCCGTCGACCTGGTCGAGCAGCCGGGCGGCCTCCGCGCGCACGGACTGCGCGAGGGAATCCCGTACGACGGCGCTGTGCTCATTGTTCGTAGCCACAAAACGTGGTCGTACGCCCGTCGAGCGGACCGCGGACGGGGACTCGGAGCCGGGCATCGCGAGGGCGAGGACCTTGGCCGCCAGTTCGGCGATCTCGGCCGGGTTGCGGTAGTTGACGGTGAGGGTGAAGCGGCGGCGGGGGCGGGAGCCGAGGGCCTCGTCGCGGGCCTCGGCGGCCTCGTCGGGGTCGGACCAGGAGGACTGGGCCGGGTCGCCGACGACCGTCCAGGTGGCGTGCCGGCCGCGGCGGCCGACCATGCGCCACTGCATCGGGGTGAGGTCCTGGGCCTCGTCGACGATGACGTGGGCGTACTCGACGCGCTCCTGGGCGAGCCGCTCGGCCCGTTCGCGCTGTGTCTCCTCGCGTACGGGCATCAGCTCTTCGAGACCGGTGAGCTGGTCCAGCGGGTCCAGGTCGCGCCGCTTGCGGGGGCGGGCCGGGGTGCCGAGGATCGCCTGGAGTTCGTCGAGGATCGCCACGTCGTGGACGGAGAGGCCGTCCCGCTTGAGGGCGCGGGCGGTCCTGCGGACCTCGCCGGGGTTGAGGATGCGGCGGGCCCAGCGGCCGAGTTTGCGCTCGTCGGACATGGCCGCCAGGACGGCGCGCGGGGTGAGTTCGGGCCACCAGGCGTCGAGGAACGCGATGAACTCGTCCTCGCTCGCGACGTCCTCGTCGAAGGAGGAGCGCAGTTCGGCGGCGAGTTCGGGGTCGGTGTGCCGGCCGGCCGAGCCGGAGCGCTCCCACAGGGCGTCCAGGAGGAGCTTGCGGGCGCGCGGGCGCAGCATGTTGACGGGTGCCGTACCGCTGAGGGCGTTCTGCCGGACGCGCTCCAGGTCGACGGCCTCCAACTCAAGCCGCCGCCCGAAGGCGACGACCCGCAGCCGGTCCGGCGCGTCGCTCGACTCCAGGGCGCCGCGCGCGGCCTTCCGCAGGACGCGGAGCATGCGGTACGAGCCCTTGGTACGGGCCACGGCCGGGGAGTCGTAGAGGGTGGCCTCGGCGCCGTCGACGAGCGAGCCGATGGCCCGGATGGCGACCTGGCCCTCCTCGCCGAGGGACGGCAGGACGCCCTCCGTGTACGCGACCAGCAGCGGTGTCGGCGAGACGATGAGGATGCCGCCCGCGTAGCGGCGCCGGTCCTGGTAGAGCAGATAGGCGGCGCGGTGCAGCGCGACGGCCGTCTTGCCGGTCCCCGGGCCGCCCTCGACATACGTCACCGAGGCGGCGGGGGCGCGGATCACCAGGTCCTGTTCGGCCTGGATGGACGCCACGATGTCGCGCATGGTGTGGCTGCGGGCCTGGCCGAGCGCGGCCATCAGCGCGCCGTCGCCGATGACGGCGAGCTTGTCGCCGTCGAGGAAGGCGGTCAGCTCGGGGCGCATCAGGTCGTCCTCGACCCCGAGGACCCGGCGGCCCTTGGAGCGGATGACGCGACGCCGTACGACCCGTCCGGGGTCGACCGGGGTCGAGCGGTAGAACGGGGCGGCGGCGGGCGCCCGCCAGTCGATGACCAGGGGCGCGTACTCGGTGTCGAGGACGCCGATGCGGCCGATGTGCAGGGTCTCGGCGATGTCGGCCGTGTTGTCGTCGCGGACGGAGCCGTCGGCGGGTTCTACGGCGGTGTAGGCGCCGTCGGGCCCCTTCTGGCCGTCCTTGCCGAGCAGCAGGTCGATCCTGCCGAAGAGGAAGTCCTCGAACTCGTTGTTGAGCCGGTTGAGGTGGATACCGGCGCGGAACACCTGCGCGTCGCGTTCGGCGAGCGCGCCGGGGGTGCCGACCTGGCCGCGTTTGGCGGCGTCGTTCATGAGGAACTCGGCCTCGCGGATCTTCTCCTCAAGGCGTCGGTACACCCGGTCCAGGTGTGTCTGTTCGCCGCTGATCTCCCGGTCCCGTAGCGAATCCTGGGCGGATTTGTCGGACACCGCATCGAGCGCGGTCTCCTGTTGAGCCTGTGCGGCCACCGGGCCCCCTTCTGACGTGCTGGGCAGCCGTCAACCGTACGCGAAGGGAGGCCGCCGAGGCGAGGGGCCCGCCCGGCGGAACCTGACAAAGACGCGGGGCCCGGTGCGCGCCAGGCGCGTTCCGGACCCCGTCGAGCACAGTCGACCTGGTGCTAAGCGTCGACTTCCACGAGCTTCTTGCCGTCGAAGGTCATGACCTCGAAGTGGTCGATCTCGTTCGGCGTGAGGGCCGCGCCGCCCTGGGCGTAGAGCGGTGCCTTGGCCTCGGCCTTCGTGGCGTTCGCGATGCCGTAACCCCAGGCCGGGACCGACCAGGAGCTCATGGTCTCGCGTTCGCCGTTCTTGCCGACGGCGATCAGGGAGCACTTCAGGGGGCCCTTGACGTTGCTGAGCTCGACGACCCCGAGGGTGCCCCAGTCCTTCTTCGAC
Source organism: Streptomyces sp. NPDC002276 (assembly GCF_053891435.1). Taxonomy (NCBI): domain Bacteria; kingdom Bacillati; phylum Actinomycetota; class Actinomycetes; order Kitasatosporales; family Streptomycetaceae; genus Streptomyces; species Streptomyces sp. NPDC002276. The sequence goes on from NZ_JBSFCQ010000009.1 coordinate 276,004, forward strand.
ATCGCCACGGTCGCGCTGACCTTGGTGGTCTTGTCCGTGGCCGAGACCTTGTCGGACAAAGTGTCGAAGGTGGTCTTCGCGGTGGCCACCGCCGGGGTGTCACCCGAACTGTTGCCACCGTTGGCCGCGATCACGGCCAGCGGTCCCGCGATGATCAGCGCGGCTGACGCGGCGATCATGTAGAAGCTGCGCCGGCGCTTCAACGCCCGGCGTTCACCGACGTCGTCGACCAGCCGCTCCACCAGCCGCGGGCTCGGCTTGGCGGACAGGGACTCGCCGATCGCGGGGGTGCCGGAGCCCGGCAGGTCCGCGAGCGCCGCGAGCATCGGTTCCATCCCGGCCAGCTCGTCGAGCTGCTGGGCGCACCACTCGCAGGTGGCGAGGTGTGCCTCGAAAGCGGTTGCTTCGGCGTCGTCGAGAATCCCGAGGGCGTAGGCGCCGACGGTCTCGTGTTCGTTCGAGCCCTGAGATCCCTGCATGGAACCAGGACTACCCGTTCCGTATCCCCCGTAAATGCTCATGCCGTCACCCCCCGCTCCTCCAGAGCAAGCTTCATCGATCGAAGGGCGTAGAACACCCTTGAGCGCACCGTGCCACTGGGGATGCCAAGCGTCTCGGCCGCCTCATTGACGGTACGCCCCTTGAAGTACGTCTCGACGAGCACCTCCCGGTGGGCCGGGGTCAGGTCGTCCAGCGCGTCCGACAGTGTCATCAGCCACAACGCCTTGTCGATCTCGTCCTCCGCGGGGATGACCTCCAGCGGCGACGGGTCCACCTCCTGCGGCCGGGCCTGCCGGCTGCGGTGACCGTCGATGACGATGCGCCGTGCGACCGTCACCAGCCAGGGTCGTACCGATCCGGTCGCCCGGTTGAGCTGGCCGGCGTTCTTCCAGGCCCGGATGAGCGTCTCCTGCACCACGTCCTCGGCACGTTGCCGGTCACCGGCGACGAGCCGCAGCACATAGGCGAGCAAGGGTCCGGCGTGCTCTCGGTACAGGGCACGCATCAGCTCCTCATCAGGTTCCGAGGACTGGGACATGCGATGTCGGGCCCTCGGCGCTTGTTCATTGGCCACGACGGAATCCTTGCGCACGCCCACCTCCGGTGTCCGGGGGTTGCCCCGGTCGGTCGCTCGGTGAGGAGTACGCGGGAGGGTGGGCGGGTGTTCAACGTGAGGCGACAGTTTTCTTCGAACTGACGTGACGACCGGGACATGAGTGCACATTCCAGCCGTACGATCTTTACATTTCCACCACATCAGCAAGATCACGCGGACTGCCCGAGCGGTTGCCGAGTGAAACGCACTGTTGTCAAAATCACGTCGCCAATTGACGGTCCGTCACTTCACAGAAGCCGCATATGGGATTCTCAGGCTCGGGCGAGGGCCGCGCGCCGACGATGCCGGGCCACTCTTTCGCGGTTCCCGCACACCTCACTGGAGCACCAGCGCCTCCGCCGCCCCCGGGACGTATCGAGATAGACGATCGGGCAGTTGTCCCCCGCGCACTCCCTGAGCGAGGCCCGCGCGACCGGATCGGTGAGCAGCTCGACGGCATCCCTGGCGATCACCGCGAGCAACGCCTCACACCCCGGCGGACCGGCCAACTCCCGCACCAACGCCCCGTCTTCGGCCTGTACGGCACGAGGTGCCGGGGGCGCGGCGCGGGCGCGGTCGTTGAGGTGGGCGAGCGCGAGATCGTAGGAGTGGGCCTCGGTCTGCGGTCTGCTGCGCACCAACTGTCCGATCCGTCCCCGCAGTTCACGGAAGCCGACGAGCCAGGTCGCGTCGACGTGCGCGAGCGCGGTGCCCGCCGGGACCAGCCCCGCGCGGACGATCCACGCGCGCAACTGCTCCGGCGCGTCGAGCCGTTCCTCGGGATGCGTGGTCGCGAGGAGATCCAGGCAGATCCGCCCGGCGTCGAAGCGCAGCTCGTACGGGGCCATGGTCGTACCCAGTGCCATGTGCCTGTCACCGCCTAGGGACTACCCCGGTCGGGAAACCGTTGCCTCTACAGTGCCTGCCCGCCCGCGCGGCCGGAACCCCTCGTACCGAGCGCGCGTGGGGAGCGCGCGTGGGGAGCGCGCGTGGGGAGCACGCGTGGGGAGCGCGCGTGGGGAGCACGCGTGGACGGCCGCGTATGCGCGTGCGCGTCTCGGCGATGTCGGGGACGGGGGCGGGTCCGTTGACTGAAGTCATGACAGAGAACGGGACAGAGAACAGGACAGCCGCTGGTTGGGTTTTGGGTGCGGCCACGGTCGCGATGGGGCTGATCGCCGGGGCCTTCTACGTCTTCGCCTGCGCGGTGATGCCCGGGCTGGCGCGCAGCGACGACCGGGTGTTCGTAGAGGTGATGCGGAACATCAACGACGTGATCCAGAACCCGGTGTTCTTCCTGAGTTTCATGGGCGCGCTGGTGCTGTCCGCGGTGTCGGCGTGGCAGGCGCGGGGGCGGCCGTACCGGGGTTGGGTGTGGGCTGGCCTGACGGCGTACGCGCTCGCCTTCCTCGTCACGGTCGCCTTCAACATCCCGCTGAACGACGAGCTCGCGCGGACGGCGGATGCGGGGGTGGCGCGGGAGCGGTTCGAGGGTGCGTGGGTGGGGTGGAATGCGGTGCGGGCGGTGTTGTCGACGGTGGCGGTGGGGTGTTTGGGGCGGGGGTTGGTGTTGTACGGGGCCTGTCGACGCCGGTCGGCGCAGGTGAGCCCGTCCCGGCTCAGCTCTTGACACGGGCCGGGGCAATCCAGCCCGCCCGGCCCACTTCTTGACGCGGGCCGAGGCAATCCAGCGCGCGCCGGCTCGCTTCTTGACGCGGAGCCGAGCCGACTTCTTGACGCGGGGCCGACAAAATCCAGCCCGTCCGGCGTTTGAGGACGAGGCCCCTTCAGGGCCGATCGGGGGTCTGGGGGCGGAGCCCCCAGCAACGCCCGCATCGACACCCCGCACAAACACCCGCTCAACCGTCGGAGTACTTCGCGTCGGCCGCCGGATCCAACGCCAGCCGGTACCCCCGTTTCACCACCGTCTGGATCAGCTTCGGCGCGCCAAGTGCCGTACGCAGACGTGCCATCGCCGTTTCTACGGCGTGCTCGTCGCGCCCGGCGCCGGGGAGGGCGCGGAGGAGTTCCGCGCGGGCGACGACCCAGCCGGGGCGGCGGGACAACGCCCGGAGCAGGGACATACCGGCCGGCGGAACCGGCCGTAGCGCACCGTCGACCAGGACCGCGTGGCCGCGGATCTCCATCCGGTGGCCCGCGACGGGCAGGGTGCGGGCGCGGGCGGGGAGTTCCTGGCAGAGGAGCTGGACGAGCGGGCCGAGGCGGAAGCGTTCGGGCTGGACCGTGGTGATGCCGTGGTTCTGGAGCGGGAGCGCGGTGACGGGGCCGACGCAGGCCGGGAGGACGTCGTGGTGCAGGGCGGCGAGGAGTTCGGGCAGCAGGCCGCGGGTCTCGGCGCGGGAGAGGAGCGACGCGGCGGCCGGCGCGCTGGTGAAGGTCAGGGCGTCCAGGCCGCGCGAGACGGTCGCGTCCAGCAGCCGGTCCACCGGGGCGATGTCCTCGGGCGGCATCCATCGGTACACGGGGACCACCACGACGTCCGCTCCCCCGGCCCGCAGTGATTCGACGAACCCGGGCAACGGTTCACCGTGCAGCTGTACGGCGACCCGGCGGCCGTCGACGCCCTCCTCCAGGAGCCGGTCGAGCACCTCGGCCATGGACTCGGAGGACGGTGACCACTTCTCGGTGAGACCGGCGGCCCGTACCGCGCCCTTCACCTTGGGCCCGCGGGCGAGCAGTTCCACCCCGCGCAGCCGGTCGAGGAGGGCCTCGCCGAGCCCCCACCCGTCGGCGGCCTCGACCCACCCGCGGAATCCGATCGCGGTGGTGGCCACCACGACGTCGGGCGCCTGGTCGATCAACTCCTTGGTGGCGGCGAGGAGTTCGCTGTCGTCGGCGAGGGGCACGATGCGCAGCGCGGGCGCGTGCACGACCACCGCGCCGCGCCGCTGGAGCAGGACCCCCAGCTCGTCGGCGCGGCGCGCGGCGGTGACGCCCACGGTGAACCCGGAGAGGGGGCCGTGCGGCGCGCTCTCCGGTCGCTGCGGTTGTTCGTCCATGTCTCTCGTCCCGAACGTAGTCGTACATGCAGTCGTGCAGGGGGTGGTGCGGCGGTGCCTACATGCCGAACGAGCCTGTCAACGGTGCGTGACAGGCTCGGTTCGACTTCATGTCGGCGGTGTTACGTCACACCTCGGCATAGCTGAGCTGCGGCTTCGCCTCCGATGCGGAAGCTTTGGCCTGCGCCTGTGCGGTCGGGCGGCGAAGGTATACGGCCCAGGTGACGGCGAAGCAGAGGCCGTAGAAGGCGAGGAAGGCGACGAACGCGCCGGTGCCGGAGCCGTAGGAGAGGAAGGACTGCCGGAAGGCGAGGTTGATGCCGACGCCGCCGAGCGCGCCGACGGCACCGATGAGCCCCATGGAGGCCCCGGAGAGCCGCCGACCGTAGGCGGCCGCCTCGTCACCGGTGAGCCCCTTGGCGAGGGCCTTGGTCTGGAAGATGCCCGGGATCATCTTGTACGTCGACCCGTTGCCGAGCCCGCTGAGCACGAACAGGACGATGAAGACGGTGACGAACAGCGGCAGCGACTTCTGCATGCTGGCGACGAGGAGTACGGCGGTGGCGGCGGCCATGCCGACGAAGTTCCACAGCGTGATCTTCGCGCCGCCGTAGCGGTCGGCGAGCCAGCCGCCCACCGGGCGGATCAGCGAGCCGAGCAGCGGCCCGATGAAGGTGAGGTACGCGGCCTGCAACGGCGTACGGCCGAACTGGACCTGAAGCACCTGCCCGAACGCGAACGCGTACCCGATGAACGACCCGAACGTGCCGATGTACAGGAACGCCATGATCCAGGTGTGCCAGTCCCGCGCGGCGTCCTTGGCGGCGCCGGTGTCGTTCTTCACGGAGGTGAGGTTGTCCATGAAGAGCGCGGCGAGGGTGGCGGCGAGAAGGATGAGCGGGATGTAGATCCCGAGCAGCACGCGCGGCCCGCCACTGGCCCCGATGATCGCAAGGGCGATGAGCTGAATGACCGGGACGCCGATGTTGCCGCCCCCGGCGTTGAGCCCGAGAGCCCACCCCTTCTTCCTCAACGGGAAGAAGGCGTTGATGTTGGTCATGGAGGAGGCGAAGTTGCCGCCGCCGATACCGGCCAGCAGGCCGATCCAGAGGAAGGTGTCGAAGGAGGTCCCCGGCTTCATCACCACGAAGGCGGCGATGGTGGGGATGAGGAGGAGGCTCGCGGAGACGATCGTCCAGTTCCGCCCACCGAAGATGGCGACCGCGAAGGTGTACGGCACGCGGACGACCGCGCCGACGAGCGTGACCATCGAGGTCAGCAGGAACTTGTCGGCCGGGGTCAGCCCGTACTCCGGGCCCATGAAGAGCACCAGCACGGACCACAGGGTCCAGATCGAGAAGCCGATGTGCTCGGAGAGCACGGAGAACAGGAGATTGCGACGGGCGACCTTCTCTCCGGTCTCCCGCCAGAAGGTCTCGTCCTCCGGATCCCAGTGCTCGATCCACTTGCCAGTGGCTGTCATGACGCCTCCACGGTCCACTACGGGGTAACGAGCGGTTTGTCTTCCAAGGGCTGCATCCCGAAGGTAGGGAGGGCGGGTTTCCACGCTGTGGCTGTGAGTGACCGGAAGAAAACGTTGCTCTCACGAGCGCAGAAGGCGCACGGTGAGGTCCTCAGGGCAGGACCTCCGGCCTCCAACAACTCGGCCCGGTCCAGGCCCGCGTACCCCAGCAGCCGGGCCTCGCGCCCGGCGGGCCGGTGGAACAACGCGCGGTCGGGGGTGGGGGTGGGGGTGGGGGTGGGTTGAAAAAAGTGTGACACTCTGCGGAAAAGTGGCCCACTTCTGGGGGACTACTCCCCTGCGGGTACGCTCGCGCGGGTGACGTCAGGGCTGTGGCAGTCGGGGTTGCGTGACTGGTACGGGCCCGGGACCCCGATCGTCCAGCGGGTACGGGGTTACCGGCCGAACCGGCACGGAGAGATCAAGCTGGTGCGCTGGCTGCGGGTCGGCATTCTCAGGGGCCTGTCCTGTGGCGCCGTCGGTTTCGCCTTGTACATCCAGGTGGACACGGTGGGCCTCGCACGGGACCGTGCCGAGATGTGCGCCATGGCGCTGGCAATGGCGTCGTGCCTGTGGCGGGGCTCGCTGATCAGAGTGGTGCTCCGGCCGGGCGAGATCGTGCGCTTCGGTGTGTTGCGGCACGTGGTGGTGCCCTGCTCGGAGGTGAAGAGGCTGCACCGCGACTTGTTCCGGGGTGTCCTTGCCCTGGAGACCAACGACGGGGAGAACGTCGACTTCGCGTTGTTCGACGGTTCGCTGTGGGACGCGTTCTACAACTTCTCCAGCGTCTGCGACCACGCCATGCAGGCACATGTGCGGGCAGAGTCGAAGGCCGGGCCGCTGCCGGAACCGGCCAGGCTTCGGCGGTACTTCACCTGGTCGGTCGTTGCCGATCCGTTGGCTGTCGGCGCCGTGTTCTTCGCCGGTATCGGCCTGTACCTGACGGCGCGTGGCTGACGGACCCGGCCCCGGACCGTCAACGGCCGCAACACCCGCCCACTTCGAACCACAGCAGCTTTCCGGCACCCCGGTCCAACACCCCGCCATCACCGATCGGCCAGCCGCCCCAGGAAGTGGCGTACGCCTGGACGAGGTGGAGACCGCGCCCGCTGTCAGCATCGGTTGCGGCGGGCGACAGCAGCTCACCGGGCCGCCTGTCGAAGGGCGCGGGGACATGCGGATTCGAGTCCCAGACACCGACCCGCAACCGCCCACCCCCGAGCGCGGTGAGACGGAGAGAGGCGGGACCCCTCGCATGCCGGTACGCGTTGGTCACAAGTTCGGACGTCAACAACTCGACCACGTCCAGGACTTCGGACATCCCGTGCCCGTCAAGGGCGGCTCGTACGGTCATACGTGCGACGCGTGCGGCTCGGGGGTCGTGGGGCAGACGAAGGGCGTACACCCAGGTGGCGGGCGGGGATACGGTGACCATGAAGGCTCCGGGAGGGGGGACGGACGGACTCGGGTTCGCTCAACGACTGCGCCGGGCAGGGGCAGTTGGGCGGTACAGGAATCACCATAGCGGCGCTGATGTAAGATTTAACATCGATTGGCCAATAGAGTTCACAATTCCCTCCTGTGAGTGACCACGGGACACCAAGAGCGAGAGAGGATCTCGTGCCGCCGAGCACCATCCCGACCCTGCGCCAGCAGCGCCTGGGCACGGAACTGCGCAAACTGCGGGAGCACGCGGGACTGACGTCCAGCTCGGCGGCGGGACTGCTCGGCGTCAAGCAGGCGCAGATCAGCAGCATCGAGGCGGGTCGGTACGCCGTCAGCGCTGACCGGGTCCGTACGTTCGCCCGTGCCTACAGCTGCGCGGACCCTGCGCTGGTCGAGGCGCTGGCAGAGATGACCGGCGGACGCATGCGCGGATGGTGGGACGAGTACCGAGAACACCTGCCGGCCAGCTTGATCGACCTGGCCGAACTGGAACACTACGCGGCCGAGTTGCGCGTGGCACTGGTGATCCACATCCCAGCTCTGCTCCAGACCACCGACCACGCCCGCGCGCTCTTCCGTGGCGTCTTCCCGCCCCTGCAGCAGTACGAGATCGAGCACCGCCTCACCCATCGCATCAAGCGGCAGGGCATCCTCCATCGGGACGATCCCACGCCCTATACGGCGACCATTCACGAGGCAGCGCTCAGAATGGGGTACGGCGGCCGAGACGTCGCCGCCGCGCAACTCAAGCACCTCATCGGCATGAGCGAACTGGCTCATGTCACCGTCCGGGTCGTCCCCTTCGGCACGGAGAGCTTCCACGGCACCGGCCAGGGCATCGACTACGTAGCGGGAGCAGTGCCTCAACTCGACACCGTGCAGTTGGACACTCACCACGGCTGCGAATTCCTTGACGGCGAGGCCCAGTTGAGCAAGTACCGGTCGGTCGTGGATCACATGGAGGCGAACGCCCTCGCTCCTGAGGCGTCCCGCGACCTGATCCACCGCATCACGCACGAACTCTGAGGGGCACACAGCATGACCACGCACCACTGGCAGAAGTCCACTTACAGCGGCGACGCGTCCAACTGCGTCAACATCGCCGCCACGACCCCCGACACGATCCACCTCCGCGAAAGCGACGCCCCCGACGTCATCCTGACCACTACAACTGAACGCCTACGACACCTCATCCGCACCCTCAAGCTTCCCGAGTGAGGAGCCCGACCGTGTCCAACCGCCTCTGGCAAAAATCCACTTACAGTCCCGACGGCTCCCACTGCGTTTACGTAGCCGGAGGCCCCGCCAATGTCATCCACCTCCGCGAAAGCGACATCCCCCACACGATCCTCACCACCACACCCGCCGGCCTACGGCACCTGATCGACACCCTCAAGTCCCCTTCCGCCGACTCCCCCCACCACTGACCCCGTTGGGCCACAACCTGGGCCCCCGCTTCGCGGCAATGTCCTCGATCCATCCGAACGCCAGGATCGCCACCGCGATGAGCGGCCAGATGAGCACGAACATCAGGAACGTGTCCGCCTTGTCGAGCAACGCGGTCGCGCTGTCGCTCTCCATGAACGGCAGGTTGTACAGCTGGTCGATGATCGGGACCGTGGCCATGATGAGGAGGTTGTGCCACAGGTAGATCGTGACGGCGCGGTTGTTGGAGAGGGTCACCAGCTTGTCCCAGCGGGCCAGGCGGCCCGGCAACTCCTGCCAGGACGGGGCGTATTGGAGCAGGATCACCACGATCCCGAAGGACCATGCCGCCTGCGCCAGCGGAATGTCGTTCAAGTCCCAGCCGTCCGGGCCCAGATGACCCGACGCCCACCACAGGCCGAAGCCCATGATGACGGTCGCGCCCGACACCGCCAGATAGCGCGGAATCTCCTTCAACTTCCCCTCATGATGGGCGAAGCCCAGGACCCAACAGCCGCCGTACACCGCGAAGTCGGACACCGCGTTGCCCGTCTCACCCGGGATCGTCACCAGCCCCGTACCGACAACCGCCGTCAGCAGCAAGGGCGCCAGCAGCGTCGCCCACGGAACCCGCCGGAACGCCCACAGCAGCAGCGGTGACGCGATCACGAACCACAGATACGCCCGCAGATACCAGAGCGGCCCCGCCGCCTGGTCCGCCCACGTGCTCTCCAACAGGCCCGACTCCGAGCCCAGATGCTCGGGGTACGGCGGCGCGCCGAACGGCACGAGGTAGTCGAAGACCTTCGCCGCACCCCACCAAGTGCCGCCCAGGTCAGGGTCCTTGAGCGGGTTCCAGCCCATCGCGAACATCAACACCAGCACCACCGCGCTGAACGCCCACAGCGGGGGCAGCAGTCGCCGTAGCCGACCCTTGATCACGCCCAGTGCGGGACGGTTCAGCGAGCGGGCCATCAGGGAACCCGCGAGCGCGAACATCACGCCCATGGACGGGAACAGGACCGACAGCCAGGCCCAGCCGAAGAGGTGGTAGACGACCACCCGGACCAACGCGATCGAGCGGAGGAGGTCGAGGTAGCGGTCCCGGCCGCCGCCGCCCGGCTTGGCCGTCTTCGCCGACCCCGGCGCCAACTCCGGTTCTTGCTGCCGTTGTTGGGGAATCCCGTAGGCCGGCGTCGACTCGGGTCCCGTACCCGTCCCTGTCGTGTATCCGTGTCCGTGTCCGTGCGTCATGCGACCGGCCTCCGATCGTCACTGCCACTGCGGCTGCGCTGGGTCGGTACCGGACCGCCGGGTGCCTCCACGACGCCCGTGCGCCGCAGCTTCTGCCAGCGCAGGCGGCCTCCGGTGAGCGCGGTGATCCAGGACTGGAGCAGTACGACGTACATGAGTTGGCGGTAGAGGATCTGCTGGAGAGGGAGCGAGACCAGGTGGGTCATGCGCTCGCGGTCCAGGCGGAACGCGTACGCCGCGCAGAACGCCTGGATGGCGAGGACGCCCAGCCAGGCCAGGAACGTCTTCTCCGTCGGGCCGAACACCAGGCCGTAGAGCAGGAACACGTCGATCAGCGGGGCCAGGATGGGCGCCACGACCATGAACAACGCCACCAGCGGCAGGCCGACGCGACCGAAGCGGCCGGACGGGCCGCGGTCGAGCAGCGCGCCCCGGTGCTTCCAGATCGCCTGCATCGTGCCGTACGACCACCGGTAGCGCTGGGACCACAACTGCTGGACCGTCTCCGGTGCTTCGGTCCACGCGCGGGCCTTCTCGGCGTAGACGACGCGCCAACCGTCCCTGTGCATCGCCATCGTGATGTCGGTGTCCTCGGCGAGCGTGTCGTCGCTCATCCCGCCGACCCGCTCCAACGCGCTTCTCCTGAAGGCCCCCACGGCGCCCGGGATCGTCGGCATGCAGCGCAGGACGTCGTACATCCGGCGGTCGAGGTTGAAGCCCATCACGTACTCGATGTGCTGCCAGGCCCCGATCATCGAATCCCGGTTGCCCACCTTCGCGTTGCCGGCGACGGCGCCGACGCGCGGGTCGCCGAAGGGCTGCACCAACTCCCGTACGGTGGCCGGTTCGAAGACCGTGTCGCCGTCCATCATGACGATGAGGTCGTGACTGGCGTTCGCCAGGCCGCGGTTGAGGGCGGCCGGTTTGCCCGCGTTGACCTGGCGTACGACCCGGACGTTCGGCAGGAACATCGCTTCCACGATTCTCGCCGTGCCGTCCGCCGAGCCGTCGTCGACGACGATCACCTCGACGGGATGCTCGCTCGCCATCAGTGAACGGACCGTGTTCTCAATGCACTTGGCCTCGTTGTAGGCCGGGACGAGGACCGTGACCGGTTCGGTGACCGGTGGGCCCCAGGCGAAGTCCTTGCGGCGGACCCGGCGGGCGTGGAGCACGGAGAGCAGGAGCATCAGCCCGAAGCGGGCGATGACCAGGGACCCGGTGATCGCCAGGCCGACCACCAGGACGTCGGTGATGTTGTCCGAGGCCTGGACCAGGAAGATCCATGCCTTGCCCTTCCACAGGTTCACGCCGGTGACCGGGGTGAGCGCGCTGCGGGCGCCGAGCGCCTCGGTGAGGTTGTCGAACTTGTAGCCCTTGGCCTGCATCTCCGGCAGGAACTTGTCCAGCGCCTGCACGGTCTGGTGGCGGTCGCCGCCGGAGTCGTGCATCAGGACGATCGCGCCCTTGCCTTCGCGCGGGGTGGCGTTGCTGATGATCTTCGGGACGCCGGGCTTCTGCCAGTCCTCGCTGTCCGTGTTGTTGACGACGGTGATGTAGCCGCGGGTGCCGATGTACTCGGTCACCGGCCAGGACAGGTTGTCCATCGCGTCGGCGGAGGACGAGTACGGCGGCCGGAACAGCGACGTCCGGATGCCGGCCGCGCCGGTGATCGCGAGCTGGGTCTGCGACAGCTCCCAGTCGATGCGCTTCTTGGACTGGAAGGAGAGGTCGGGGTGGCTGAAGGTGTGCACGCCGACCTCGTTGCCCTCGTCCACGATGCGTTTGACCAGCTCCGGGTAGCGCGAGGTCATGGTGCCGGTGACGAAGAAGACGGCGTGCGCGTGATGCTTCTTCAGCACGTCCAGGACCTTGGGCGTCCAGGTCGGGTCGGGGCCGTCGTCGAAGGTCAGGACGATGTCGCGGTCCGGCACGTCCAGACTCGTCGTACGGCCGCTGCGGGTGTCGATGACCGGGCCGCCGTCGAGGATCTTCTCCGGCACCTTGTTGGTCGCCGCCTCGGGGCGGATGCGGTGGTCGGCGAGGATCTCGCTGTGCACGTAGCCGCGCAGCATCAGCATCGCCAGCATCGCGACGAGCAGCAGCATCGGCAGCAGGAACCGCATGGACAGGCGGCGGCGCCGGGAGCCGCGGGCCGCTTTGGATATGCCTCCGTGACGGCCGCCCGGGGCCGTGTTCGTGGCGGCGGGGCGGCGGTTGTGCGATGCCATCAGACGATGTGCTCCGGGGTCTTGGACGGTGCCGGTGCGGGCGCCGGTTCGGCGGGCGCGGCCGGTCCCTGGGCCACGGGCGACGGGCTGCTCGGGCCGTCGGCGACCGTGCCGGTGCCCGTCGTCGGGGTCGGGGTCGGCGTGGGCTCCACCGGGGCGCTCGTACTGCCCGTCGGTGTGCTCGGGCCGGACGACGGAGTCTCCTGCGGATGCGAGGGCTGTACGACCGGATTGCTCACGGTCCCGCCGGCCGGCGGCGACGCGCTCTTGCTCGCGGACGGCTTGGCGGACGCGGAGGTGGTCGCCTTGGCGCCGGGCGCCTTGGACGCGCCGGTCGCGCTCGCACTGGCGCCCCGCGACGGTGTCGTACCGTCGCTCGCCGTCGGAATGTTCCCCGGCGCCACGCTGCCGCTGCCGCCGGACGGCCGACCCGACTGGGCGGGCAGCGGCGAGGTGTCGACCTTGCCCGCGGGCGGGTCGTCCTTCTGCCCCGGCACCGGGAGCCAGGGCGCGTCCGAACTGCCGGACAACAGGGTGACGACGATGACGACGGCGTAGACCGCGCAGGCGATGCCGATGGCCATGCCGATCCGACGGTACCTACGGCTACGGCGGCCGGACGCGTCGACGAAGACGGGCCCGTCCGATCCGTCGTGACCGGCGCCCTTCGCACCCGGATCGCTTCCCAACTCCTCGGCGGGGCCGTCGAGTTGGACGGTCACCTCGTCGGGATCGTTCGCCGCGACCGCGCCCCAGGGATCGGCCAGGGCGCCGGAAGGCCCGCCGGACGAACCAATAGGCGGCCCGATGGGCGAACCGACGGGAGGACCCGTGGGCGAACCGATGGGCGAACCGATGGACGGACCGGTGAACGGCCCCGCCGGCCCCTTGCGTACCCCCTTGGGCACGACGGGCCAGGACGACCCCGAGCCCGTCCCCGAGCCCGACCCCGACGCCGACCCCATCCCCGACCCCGGCGGTCCGGACTGCTCGTTCCGTATCCGACCGCCGGCATGACTGGCACGCCCGCCGTGTCGGCCATGCCGACCGCCCTCAAGAATCTCCGACCCACCGCCCGTTCGAGCCACTCCGGTCTCCGGGAACGCCTGAGCCTCTCCGCCTACGACCGGTACGTCTCTGGTCGCGGATGCGGCCTGGGGCCATTCCGGTTGGGTGTCTTCTCGCCACTTTTCCACGCGCACGCACATCCCCCCAAGGACTGTTCCGAGAGCGCAAACGACCCCGAGCACACGCCGTCGAACCGGTCCCCCACCGGCTCCCGCGCCCCCTGTATCACACCGTGCTCAGGCCCGAACGTAGCGTAGTGAGACTCCACATGTGCCAGGATGCGTAATTTCTACGTTTTTAGCATGTCCACGTCCATGGCCGGAATCCACCCATCGCCAGGCCGCCGCAACCATCCCTCGGCGCCACCGATCTCCACCGCGGCCCGTCGAAGCGCGTCGAATCCGGGGTGCACCAGCCCCTTTCGCCACACGAGCGACACAGGCGACAAGGGCACCGGCTTCACCAGGGGCCGCAACACGGTCTGGGGCATGGCCGGAAAGCCCACCACGGCGAGAACCGGGTTCCGCGCCTTGTCAATCACCCGTTCGAATCCCCCCGCCCCCCTACGGCTTGCCGGATGCCCGCCGCGCCAGCAACAACGAACCTCGCCAGCGCAGCACCGACCCGCACCCAACCCACAACCCATCGAACCGCAACCCGCAACCCGCAACCCGCAACCCGCAACCCGCAACTCATCGAATCGCTTGCGCCAATCTCCGCCTACCCCATTGACGCATCACCACCGCCTACATACGTTCCTCCATCGAAGCGCTTCGACACCCATCCGACTCCCCCGGAGGCCCTGGATGTTGACGACCCGAAGGCGAACGATGACGGCCGCGGTGATCGTGACGGGAGCCCTGCTGCTCACGTCCTGCGGCAACTCGGACAGCGGCACCTCAGACGGCAAGACTCTGAAGCTCTGGCACTACGAGGGCCCCGACAGTGCGATGGGCGTGGCCTGGAACGAGGCCATCAAGGAGTTCGAGGCCCAACACCCGGGCGTGAAGGTGAAGTTCGAGGAGAAGGGGTTCGAGCAGATCCAGAAGACGGCTCCGATGGTGCTGAACTCCTCCGACGCGCCGGACGTCATGGAGTACAACAAGGGCAACGCGACCGCCGGTCTGCTGTCCAAGCAGGGCCTGCTCACCGACCTCACCGCCGAGGCGACGAAGCGCGGTTGGGACAAGAAGATCCCCGCGAGCGTCGGCACGACCGACCTGTACGACACCAACGGAGTGATGGGCTCCGGCAAGTGGTACGGCGTCACCGACTACGGCGAGTACACGATGGTCTACTACAACAAGGACCTCTTCAAGAAGTACAAGATCGCCGAACCGAAGACGTTCGACGAACTCACCGCCGCCATGGACCAGTTCGTGGCGAAGGGCGTCACCCCGCTCGCCAACGCAGGCGCCGAATATCCGGCCCAGCAGTACCTCTACCAGCTCGCGCTCTCGAAGGCCGACCGCGCCTGGGTCGACAAGTACGAGCTGTACAAGGGCAAGACGGACTTCCACGACCCGGCCTGGACCTACGCGGCGACCACCTTCGCCGACTGGGTGAAGAAGGGCTACATCGCCAAGACCTCCAGCTCCACCAAGGCCGAGGACGCCGGAGTGTCCTGGATCCAGGGCAAGGCACCGATCCTGTTCTCCGGCAGCTGGTGGTACGGCCGCTTCCAGACGGAGGCCAAGTTCGACTGGGGCACGACCCTGTGGCCCGGCTCGAACCTCACCCTCGGCTCCGGCGGCAACATCTGGGTCGTCCCCAAGGGCGCCAAGAACAAGCAACTCGCCTACGACTTCATCGACATCACCCTGTCGAAGAAGATCCAGAACCTGATGGGCAACAAGGGCGGCATCCCGGTCGCGGCCGACACCTCCGCGATCACCGACCCCAAGTCCAAGGAACTCATCGCCAACTTCAACACCCTCACGGCCCGCGACGGCCTGGCCTTCTACCCCGACTGGCCGGTCCCCGGCTTCTACGACGTCCTCGTCTCCGAGACCCAGAAGCTGATCACCAGCAGCGAGAAACCGGACGCCTATCTCAGCAACCTCCAGAAGGCGTACGACAAGGGCGTTCCGGCGACATGACGGTCACCGTCGAGAAGGGCGCGCGGGCCGGTACCAGGCACCACACCACCGGCCCGCACCGCCCTCGCCCCCGCGACTCGTACGCCCTGTTCCTGCTCCCCGGCGCCCTCGCCGCGCTCGCCGTGATCGTCGTCCCGTTCCTGATGAACACGGCCGTGAGCTTCACGAGTTGGCAGGGCATCGGCGACCCCAAGTGGACCGGCCTCGCCAACTACCGTGACCTGCTGGACGATTCGGAGTTCTGGGCGTCCTTCCGGCACAGCCTGTTCATGGTCGTGGCGATGGCCGCCGTACCGACGGTCGTCGGACTCGTCCTGGCCGCCGCCCTGTTCGACTACGTCGGCAAGCACTTCGGCAGCCGTATCGCCGCGATCCTCCGCGCCTGCTTCTACCTCCCGCAGGTGCTCCCGATCGCGGTCGCCGGCATCGTCTGGAGCTGGATCCTCGCTCCGGACAACGGCTCCCTCAACACCCTGCTGAAGGCTGTGGGGTTGGGCTCCTGGCAGCAGGACTGGCTCGGCGACCCGGACATCGCGCTCTACAGTGTCATGGGCGTCATGGTCTGGGTCCAACTCGGCTTCCCGCTCGTGGTGTTCATGGCCGGGCTGCAACGCGTCGACCCCCAGCTCTACGAGGCCGCCGAACTCGACGGCGCCGGCTGGTGGCGCCGCTTCTGGCACATCACGCTGCCGCAGATCCGCCCCGAGATCTACGTCGTCCTCACCTGGTGCACGATCGCCGCGCTCAAGGTGTTCGGCGCGGTGTACGTCCTGACGAAGGGCGGCCCGGGCGGCGCGACCGACGTGCCCTCCTACTTCTCCTTCACCACGTTCTTCGAGAAGACCCAGGTCGGCTACGGAGCCGCGATATCGACGGTGTTGACGCTGATCATCCTCGTGCTCTCCCTCGCCTTCCTCAAACTCCAGACCCGCGCGGAGGAAGGTGACCGTGCATGACCACCGCCCTGCGCCGCTACCCCGTACTCATCGCCCTCTGCCTCGCCGCCCTCTTCATGGTCGTCCCGTTCCTGATCGTCCTGATCAACGCCGTGAAGTCACCGGCCGAGTACTCCGAACACGGCCCCCTCAGCCTCCCCAAGGGCCTCTACCTGGACGGCCTCAAGGACTTCTGGCAGCGCGTCGACTACGGCCAGAAACTCTTCAACTCGGTTCTGATCAGCGGCTCGGTGGCCGTCCTCGCCGCCGTGCTCTCGGTCCTCAACGCGTACGCGATCGGCATCGGCCGTATCCGGGGCCGCACGTGGGTCCTGGCCTTCTTCGTCCTCGCCAACATGCTGCCGCAGGAGGCGCTGGTCTACCCGATCTACTACCTGAGCAAGCAAGTCGGCCTGTACGACACCAGGTTGAGCGTCGTCATCGTCTTCACGGTGATCCAGGCGGCGTTCGGCACGTATCTTCTCTCGTCCGTGCTCGGCCAGTTCCCCCGCGAGATCATCGAGGCGGCCCGGATCGACGGCGCCAACAAGTGGCAGGTGCTGTGGCGGATCGTGGTCCCGGTCAGCCGCCCCACGATCGGCGTGCTCCTGGTCTTCTTCTTCATCTGGACCTGGAACGAGTTCCTGCTCCCCCTGGTCATGCTGATCTCCAACGACAACCAGACCGTGTCGGTGGCCCTCGGCGTCCTCCAGGGCCAGCGCCTGATGGACGCCACGATGACCAACGCGGCTGC
Source organism: Streptomyces sp. NPDC002276 (assembly GCF_053891435.1). Classification (NCBI taxonomy): domain Bacteria; kingdom Bacillati; phylum Actinomycetota; class Actinomycetes; order Kitasatosporales; family Streptomycetaceae; genus Streptomyces; species Streptomyces sp. NPDC002276. Next base: position 292,854 of record NZ_JBSFCQ010000009.1, read on the forward strand.
CCTGCTGGGTGTGTTGCCCGCCATCGTCTTCTTCCTCGTCTTCCAGCGGACCCTCACGCGCGGTATCGCCGTAGGTGCCGTCAAGTAGTAAGGGGACCCCCACATGAAGTTCACCGACGGCTACTGGCTGCTGCGCGAGGGCGTCACCGCCGCCCACCCGGTCGAAGTCCTCGATGTCACCGCTGCGGACGGCGCGTTGGAGATCCACGCGCCGACCGTCCCCATCCGCCACCGCGGCGACCTGCTGAAGGGACCGGTCGTGACGATCAGCGCCCACGCCCCGATGCCCGACGTCATCGGCGTCACCTTCACCCACTTCGAGGGCGAGCAACCACGCAGCCCCCAATTCGACGTGCACACCGAGGACTTCGCCGTCCAAACGTCCTACGACGACGAGCGCGCGACCCTCACCTCCGGCGCGCTGTCGGTCCAGGTGGCGCGCACCGGGCCCTGGCACGTCGACTTCCTCGCCCACGGCCGGACCCTCACCAGCAGCGGCCCCAAGGGCATGGGCATCATGCGGGACGCGACCGGCGCCCACTATCTGCGCGAGCAACTCGGCCTGGGAGTCGGCACATCCGTCTACGGCCTCGGCGAACGCTTCGGCCCGCTCGTCAAGAACGGCCAGGTCGTCGACATGTGGAACGCCGACGGCGGCACCGCCACCGAACAGGCCTACAAGAACGTCCCCTTCTACCTCACCGACGCGGGCTACGGCGTCTTCGTCGACCACCCCGGCAAGGTCTCCTTCGAGGTCGGCTCGGAGGCGGTCTCCCGGGTCCAATTCAGCGTGGAGAGCCAGCAGTTGACGTACTACGTCATCTACGGCCCGACCCCCAAGGACATCCTCCGCAAGTACTCCGCCCTCACCGGCCGCCCGGCGCTGCCGCCCGCCTGGTCGTTCGGGCTGTGGCTGTCGACGTCGTTCACCACCTCCTACGACGAGGAGACGGTGACGTCCTTCATCGAGGGCATGCGGGAGCGTGAACTCCCGCTCTCCGTCTTCCACTTCGACTGTTTCTGGATGCGGGAGTTCAACTGGTGCGACTTCCAGTGGGATCCGCGGGTCTTCCCCGACCCGGAGGGCATGCTCGCCCGGCTGAAGGACCGCGGGCTGCACATCTGCGTCTGGATCAACCCGTACATCGCGCAGCGCTCGCCGCTCTTCGCCGAGGGCAAGGCACTCGGTCATCTGCTGCGCCGCCCGGACGGCAGTGTCTGGCAGTGGGATCTGTGGCAACCGGGCATGGCCCTGGTCGACTTCACCAGTCCGGCCGCCCGCGACTGGTACGCCGGAAAGCTGGAGGCGCTCCTCGCGCAGGGCGTCGACTGCTTCAAGACCGACTTCGGCGAGCGGGTCCCGGTCGATGTCGCCTACGCGGACGGCGCCGACCCCGAGCGCATGCACAACTACTACACCTACCTCTACAACCGCACGGTCTTCGACGTGCTGCGCAAGCACCGCGGCGAGGGCGAGGCCGTCGTCTTCGCCCGCTCGGCCACAACAGGCAGCCAGAAGTACCCCGTTCACTGGGGCGGCGACTGCGAGGCGACGTACGAGTCGATGGCCGAGTCGCTGCGCGGCGGGCTGTCGCTGGGCCTGTCCGGCTTCGGCTACTGGAGCCACGACATCGGCGGTTTCGAGGGCACCCCGACCCCCGCCCTCTTCAAACGCTGGCTGGCCTTCGGCCTGTTGTCCTCCCACAGCCGTCTGCACGGCAGCTCCTCGTACCGGGTCCCGTGGCTCTTCGACGAGGAATCCGTGGACGTCCTACGGCAGTTCACCCGCCTCAAGCTGAGCCTCATGCCGTATCTCTACGAGACCGCGCGCACCGCCTCCGCCGAGGGCGTGCCGATGATGCGGGCAATGGTGCTGGAGTTCCCGGACGACCCGGGGTGCGCGCATCTGGAACGGCAGTACATGCTCGGCGGCGATCTGCTGGTCGCGCCCGTCTTCAGCGACGACGGCGACGTCTCGTACTACGTCCCCGAGGGCACCTGGACCCACTACCTCACCGGCCGTACGGTCACCGGGCCGCGCTGGGTGCGCGAGAAGCACGGCTTCGACAGCGTGCCGCTCCTCGTCCGACCCGGTGCGGTGATCCCGGTCGGCGCGGTGACCGACCGGCCCGACTACGACTTCGCCGACGGCGTCACCCTGCGGGCGTACGGCCTGGAGCGGGGCGCGCAGGTGACGGTGCCGGTCGGCGACGTGACCTTCACCGTCGTACGGGAGGGGGACACGCTCCGGGCGTCGTGCGGTGATCCGTCGGTGGCGTGGGCGCTGGCCGCCGGGGAGCGGTCGAGGTCGGGCAGCGGGTTTCTGACCCTGGAGCTGGGCTGATGGTGAAGATCACCGATGTGGCCCGGCACGCCGGGGTCTCCCCCAGCACCGTGTCGTACGCGCTGAGCGGCAAGCGCCCGATCTCCGAGGAGACCCGGCAGCGCGTCGAGGAGTCCATCCGCGAGCTGGGCTACCGGCCGCACGCCGGTGCCCGCGCCCTGGCCAGCAGCCGGTCGAACGTGCTGGCCCTCGTCATCCCCTTACGCACCGGCATCCACGTCCCGGTGGTCATGCGGTTCGCGATGTCGGTGGCGACCACGGCCCGCCGCCACGACCACGACGTGCTGCTGCTCACCCAGGAGGAGGGCGAGGAGGGGCTGCGGCGGGTCGCGGACACGGCGCTCGTGGACGCGATGATCGTGATGGACGTCCAACTGGCCGACCCCCGGCTGCCGTTGCTCCGTTCCCTGGACCGGCCGTCCGTGCTGATCGGCTTTCCCGCCGAGGCCGACGGGCTGACCTGTATCGACCTCGACTTCAGGGCGGCCGGTGAGCTGTGCGTGGAGCGGCTCGCGGGGCTCGGGCACCGGGTCGTCGCCCTCGTCGGGTCACCGCCCGAGGTGTACGTCCGCCGAACCGCCTTCGCCCAGCGGGTCGTTCAGGGCTTCACGGCCGCCGCGCACCGCAACGGGCTCGTCTCCTGCGTCCACCCCTGCGAGCCCGCGCCCGCCGCGGCAGCCGCCGTGGCCGAACAACTGCTGCGCGAGCAGCCCGCGTTGACCGGAGTCGTCGTCCACAACGAGCCGCTCCTCGAACCCCTCGTCGACGCCTTCGAGCAGCTCGGCCTGCGCGTCCCGGGCGATCTCTCGATCACCGCGATCTGCCCCGACGAACTCGCCGAGTCCGTACGGGTCCCGGTCACCTCGGTCGCGCTGCCCGCCGCCGAACTCGGCTCCGGGGCGGTCGAGTTGCTGATGAAGAAGCTGGGCGGCAAGACCGTGCCCGACGCGACGCTGCTCGCACCCCGGCTGACGGAACGCGCGAGCACGGCACCGCGCCACGCGCCCTGACGTTCACAACGCCCGTATGCAAGGCCCTACTTGAAGGAGCCGCGACATGAAAGGCAAGAGAAGAAGTCACAGAACAGGCCACAGAACAAACCACAGAACCACGCTCGCCGTGGCGTTCGCCCTGATCGTCGGCCTGGGAGCCACGGCCCCGGCGACGGCCGACACCCCGTACCCCTTCCGCGACCCGACTCTCCCCGTCAGCAAGCGCGTTGACGACCTGCTCGGCCGACTGACCCTCGACGAGAAGATCTCCCTCCTCCACCAGTACGAGCCCGCGATCCCGCGCCTCGGCATCCAGTCCTTCCGCACGGGCACCGAGGCCCTGCACGGGGTCGCCTGGCTCGGCAAGGCCACCGTCTTCCCGCAGGCGATCGGACTCGCCTCCACCTGGGACCCGGCGCTGATGGAACAGGTCGGCTCGGCGGTCGGCGACGAGGCCCGCGGCTTCCAGCAACTACGCCCCGACGGGTGGGGGTTGAACCTCTGGGCCCCGGTGGTGAACCTGTTGCGCGACCCGCGCTGGGGCCGCAACGAGGAGGGCTACAGCGAGGACCCCGAACTGACCGGCGCCCTGTCCACGGCCTACGGCGAGGGACTGACCGGCGGCGACCCTGACCACCTCAAGACGGCCCCCACCCTCAAGCACTACCTCGCCTACAACAACGAGGTCGACCGCGCGACCACCTCCTCCGACCTGCGCCCACGAGTGGAGAAGGAGTACGACGAGGCCGCGTTCAAACCGGCGATCGAGGCGGACGCGGCGACGGGTGTGATGACGTCGTACAACCTGGTCAACGGCCGCCCCGCCACGGTGAATCCGGACCTGGAGGATGTCGTACGGAAGTGGACCGGGCAGGACCTGCTGAACGTCACCGACGCCTTCGCCCCGGGCAATCTCGTCACTCCCCAGCAGTACTACCCGACGATCGCGGAGGGCGACGCGGCGGCGCTCAAGGCGGGCGTCGACAGCTTCACGGACAACAGCGCCGACCCGGGCCCGACGACTACGGCGATCAACTCGGCGCTGCGACAAGGCCTGTTGAAGGTGTCGGACATCGACAAGGCAGCGTCCGACATCCTCTCCGTCCGCGTCCGGCTCGGCGAGTTCGACCCGGGCGGCGGGAAGTACGGCTCGATCGACGCATCGGTCATCGACAGCCCGGCGCATCGGCAGCTGGCGCGCAAGGCGGCGGCCGAGGGGACGGTACTACTCAAAAAAAGTGTGTCACTTCCGCTAAAAACGACACAGAAAAATGTGGCAGTGGTCGGCCCCCTCGCCGACACGCTCTACACCGACTGGTACTCGGGCACGCTCCCCTACGCCGTCACCCCCGCACAGGGCATCGCCGCGAAACTGAAAGCCCCCGTGGCCACCAGCGAGGGAGTCGACCGCATCGCCCTGCGCGACACGACCACCGGCAAGTACGTCACGGCCGGCACCGGCGACACGGGCGCCCCCTTGCAGGAGACCGCCAACACCCCCACGGCCACAGCCCAGTTCGACGCCTTCGACTGGGGCTCGGGCATCGTCACCCTGCGCTCGGCCGCCAACGGCAAGTACGTCGGCTACAACTGGTCGAACTTCGTCAACGACCAGACCCAGCCCAATGGTTGGTACGTCCAGCAGCAGTTCAAGCTGGAACAGCAGGACGACGGCACGTACTTGCTGAAGTACGCGGGCTACGAGACCGCCGAGTCCTGGTGGTCGAACCCGGTCTACCTCGGCCCGACCGACGCCAACGGCACCCTGGGCCTGGTACCCAAGGACCAGGCGGCGCACTACACGAAGGACGTAATCCGCAGCGGAGTCGCCGACGCCGTCGCCGCGGTGAAGGGCAAGGACACGGCGGTCGTCGTCATCGGCTCCATGCCGTCGATCAACGGCCGCGAGGCCCACGACCGCACGGACCTGTCCCTCGCCCCCGCACAGGAGGCCCTGGTCAAGGCGGTCCACCGGGCCAACCCGAACACGGTCGTGATCGTCGAGAACAGCTACCCCACCACACTGGGCGCCGTGCAACAGGAGGTCCCGGCCCTCCTCTGGACCTCCCACGCCGGCCAGGAGACGGGCAACGCCCTCGCCGACGTCCTCTACGGCGACGTCAACCCGTCCGGCCGCCTCACCCAGACCTGGTACCAGTCGTCCTCGGACCTCCCGTCGATCCTCGACTACGACATCATCAAGTCCGACCGCACCTACCAGTACTTCCAGGGCACCCCCCTCTACCCCTTCGGCTACGGCCTCTCGTACACGACCTTCCGCTACGGCGCCCTGAAACCCGTCGCCGGCGGCTACGAGGTCCCGGTCACGAACACCGGCACCCGAGCGGGCGACGAGGTCGTCCAGCTCTACACGCACCAGCGCACGTCCCGCGACAAGGAACCCCTGAAACAGCTCAAGGCCTTCCAACGGGTCTCGCTCAAGCCTGGGGAGACAAGGACAGTCCACCTGAAGATCCAGCAGCAGGACCTGGCCCACTGGGACGTCACGCGCTCGAAATGGGTCGTGGAATCCGGCACGTACGACGTCCTGGCCGGAGCGTCCTCCGCCGACATCCGCAGCCGTACGACCTGGCAGGTCCACGGGGAGACCATCCCGCCCCGGAACCTGTCCCGAACGACCCGCGCCGAGAACTTCGACGACTACTCCGCCGTCCACCTCGTCGACGAGTCCAAGGCGAGCGGCACGGCGGTGGGCGCGGCGGCGGACGGCGCGTGGCTGAAGTTCGCGGACACCCGACTGGGCACGGGGGCAACGAAGTTCACGGCCCGGGTGGCGGGAACGGCAACCGGCACGATCGAGGTCCGGCTCGGTTCCCCGACGGGCAGGCTCGCGGGGACGGTTCACACGGCGGCGACTTCATCGTCGTACGACTACGAGACGGTGACCGCGGATCTGTCGGGTGCGGCGAAGGGCCGTACGGACGTGTATCTGGTCCTGAGCAACGGCCTGCGCATGTCGACCTTCACTGTTCAGTGAGCCTTTTCCAACCTCCCGCGTCAGTTCGGACGTAGAGGAAAAAGCCAGGAAGCGATGGCTGGTCCGCTGGCCGGAACAGAGGGCGACTGCGCGCTTTCGCCGGAACACACTGTCCCGGAGCGAGACGGAATCGGGTTTCCGGTCGACAAGTCATAGGAGTTGCGACGATGAAGATCCAGAACAGGATCACCGTCCTGGCGGCGACGCTTCTGAGCTGCGCGGGCATGGTCACGTTGGCGACGGGAGCGAGTGCCGCCGTGCCGACGCCGGACTCTACGGCGGGAGTGTCCGCCCGTGTCACGGCCGCCGCTGCCGCGAGCAGCTATCACACGATCAAGAACATGGCCTACAGCCAATGCGTGGACGCGCCCGGCGGGGTGCTCAACGTCAGACTTCAGCTGGCCACCTGCAACGGCTCCAGCACGCAGAACTGGGCGTTTGTGTCGACCGGTTCGGCGGACACCTACTACCTGGTGAATCAGGCGAGCGGGTACTGCGCCGAGGTCAACAACGGCACCAGCGTTCCGGGCGAGGCCGTCGACGAGTACCTCTGTGACGGGCTGGCGTCGGAACAGTGGGTCGAGACCGCCGTGATCGTCGACCAGAAGATCGGCGCGAAGTTCAGGCACGTGGGCACCAATCTGTGCCTCGACACGGTCGGCGGTGCCGGCAGCCAGCTCATGCAGTGGAGTTGCGACGACGCACACCCGGCGGCGGCCCAGGTCTGGATCGTGAGTTAGGCCGCTTCCGAGCAGCCTGCCGCTCACCGTTCGGCGGGCTTGCTCAACCGAACGCCGTTCCCGCCGGGGCGATCCCACGGCAGGAACGGCGTTCACAACGGCAGGGCCTTCTGGCGGTTCGGGATGCGATCCCGGGGCGAATACCAGGAGGCCCTGCCGCGGCAGTGAGCCTTTCCAACCTCTCGCGTTGGTGGGGCAGTTGGCCTGACAGACAGGTGAAGCCCCTGGTAGATGGGTTTCGACCAAGAGAACCGTCTCCGCCAGAGGCTGCGCATGCTTGTCCACCCGTCCGGCGTCGACGTGTCCAGCTCTGCCCTCCGCTTCCTCGCCGCCCGTTTGAGGAAACACCGCCACGCTCTCGGAACCCGGTGGCGGCGCCTGAGCGCGGGCCGACAAGCCCTGCTCACTCTCACGCAGCTCCGTAACGGCCAGCCCTACGCCCGGCTCGCGGCCGGTTTCGGGATCGGCACCACCACCGCCTACCGGTACATCGGCGAAGCAGTGGAACTCCTGGCCGCCCTTGCCCCCACGCTCGCCGAAGCAGTTCGGGCTGCGTCGACGAAGGCGTACACGCGAACACGGCATCATCGACGCTCTCGCCCAGGCCGGCATCAACTGCTGGGCGGACAAGGGTTATCAGGGCGCCGGTGGCACGGTCCGCCTGCCTTGTCACGAGCCTCGTCCAGGCCGTCCTCACCCTTCATCTGGCCAGCTCAGACTGAAGATGGAAAAGGCTCAGTGACAGGAAAAAGCCCCCGCTGTCGAAACAGCGGGGGCTTTACCCACATGGGATGAGTGGAGATGGCGGGAATCGAACCCGCGTCCACCGGTGCAGAATCAGGGCTTCTCCGTGTGCAGTTCGCTGTGATTTTCTCGGCCCCGGCAATCACGCGAACAAGTCGCCGACGGGCCCAGTCACTGTTTGATTTCCCATCGAACCCCGTGACCGGGCCCGATGGTTTAGTTCCCTAGATTATGCCAGGGTCCGGGTCGGGAACACCCCCGGGCTGACACCCTTTTAGGGTCCTTCAGTCGCTGTTATTAGGCAGCGAGGGCGAAGGACTGGGAATCGCTCTTGGAATTGGCGATTATTGGTTGCGACATATGGTTAACGAGATCATTGCCGCTTCCTCGACACGCTTCACCTGCTTCGACAGCCGCTGTCGAAACCGATCATCCCCATGTTGTTTTTTCAAGCCCCTCCGAAGAGGGTCACACACCCGCTGTGGGGTGCAGTAGCCATCGTACGTGACCAACGCACACCGATGCCACCGTATTCCCCGTGGCTACTCGCCCCGCTGCTTCCGCTTCGCGGCGGCGATCGCGCGGTCCGACTCCCGGCGGTCCTGCTTCTCGCGCAGGGTCTGCCGCTTGTCGTACTCCTTCTTGCCTCGCGCGAGCGCGATCTCGGCCTTTGCCCGGCCGTCCTTGAAGTACAGGGCGAGGGGCACGATCGTGTGACCCGTCTCCTCGGACTTCGACGCCAGCTTGTCGATCTCCTCGCGGTGCAGCAGCAGTTTGCGCTTGCGGCGGACCGTGTGGTTCGTCCAGGTGCCCTGGCTGTACTCGGGGATGTGGGCGTTGTGCAGCCACGCCTCACCCCCGTCGATCTGGACGAAGCCGTCCGTCAGCGAGGCGCGCCCCTGGCGCAGCGACTTGACCTCGGTGCCGGTCAGGACGAGCCCGGCCTCGTAGGTGTCGACGATCGCGTAGTCGTGCCGGGCCTTCTTGTTCTGCGCGACGATCTTGCGCTTGCCGTCCTTGGCCTTCGCGGCCCCGCCGCCCTGCTTGGGCTGGGACTCCTTGGGTACGTACATTCCCTTGCTCATAGTGCTGCCCATTTTCGCACTACCAGGGGCCATGAGGGAAAGGCGATTACGAAGCGTCCCCGAGGCCACTCAGCACCGTCTCGGCGCGTTCTACGGCCGCCTGTCCCTGCGCGGTGACGTCGAGGTCGGGGGTGATGCCCCGGCCGTCGACGGTGTGGCCGGAGGGGGTGCGGTAATGGCCGACGGTGAGTTCGGCGACGACGCCGTCGGGGAGTTGGCTCGGCATCTGGACCGAGCCCTTGCCGAAGGTCCTGGAGCCCACGACGACCGCGCGGCCGCGGTCCTGGAGGGCGCCGGTGAGCATCTCGGCCGCGCTCATCGTGCCGCCGTCGACGAGCGCGACCAGCGGTCTGGTGGTGTCGCCGCCGGTGGCCGCGTGCAGGACCCGCTGCTCGCCGTCGACGTCGTACGTGGCGACGAGGCCGCCGTCGAGGAAGGCGGAGGCGGTGGTGACGGCCTCGGCGACCAGGCCGCCGGAGTTGCCGCGCAGGTCGAGGATGAACCCGGAGTCGGCGGGGGCCTGGCGGACGGCGGTGCGGACGATGTCGCCGACGCCCTTGGTGAACGCGGAGATCTTGATGACGGTGACCTCGCCGGCGGGTCTGGTGACGGTCACGGAGTCGGTGGAGAGGCGGGCGCGCCGTAGGGTCTCGCTCCACGCGCGCGTGCCGCGTTCCAGGCCCAGGGTGACGGTGGTGCCGGCGGCGGCGTCCTGGGCGTCGCCGCGCAGTAAGGACACGACCTCGGTGACGGGCTGTCCGTCGACGTTCTCGCCGTCCACGGTGCGCAGCCGGTCGCCCTTGCGGACGCCCGCGGTGGCGGCGGGCGACCCGGACTGCACCTTGGTCACCTCGATCCGGCCGTCGCGCTCCCGGCGGGCCCAGAGGCCGACGCCGGTGTACTGGCCGTCGAGGGCCTCCTCGAACTCCTCGTACTCCCCTTGGGAGTACACGGCACCCCAGCGGTCCCCGCTGCGGCTGACGGCGCGTTCGGCGGCCTCCATGGGCGACTTGCCGTCGGCCTTGGCCTCGGCGGCGGCCTTCGCGACCTCCTCCGTACGGCCGAGGGGCGCCGAACGGGCCGTACCGGAGGCCGATTTACGGTCGGGGCCGCCGGGTTCGTCGAACGACCCGGTCGCCGCACCGGCGACGAGCACGCTCGCGAACACCAATGTCAGGGCGGCCCCGCGGCGGATGCGGCGGGGCTGACAGAACAGGTCACGGCCTGACATGGCGGTGAGTCTAGGACAACGGGAAGGGCCGCACGGGCGGTTGCCCGTACGGCCCTCTTGGCATGCGTCACACCTTCAGGTACTTGCGCAGCGCGAAGAACGCTGCCAGCGCGGGCATCAGGAGGCTCGTCGCGAGGATGAGCGGGAGCTTGGTGAGGACGGCGTCCCAGCCGATGAAGTTGATCAGATTGAGCTTGTGGGACAGGTCCAGGCCGTGGTCGATGATGAAGTACCGGCCGACCACCAGGAATCCGCAGGCGACCGTGCCGCCGATGAGGCCGGCGACGGCGGCCTCCATGATGAACGGGGCCTGGATGTAGAAGCCGGACGCGCCGACCAGCCGCATGATGCCGGTCTCACGGCGACGGCTGAACGCCGAGACGCGCACCGTGTTGACGATCAGCATCAGGGCGACGACGAGCATCAACGCCATGACCGCGCGGGCGGCCCAGTTCATGCCGTTCAGGAGGCCGAAGAGGTTGTCCAGGATGCCCTTCTGGTCCTGCACCGACTGGACGCCGCCGCGGCCGTCGAAGGCCGTCGCGATGACCTGGTACTTCTCCGGGTCCTTGAGCTTGATGCGATACGACTCCTGCATCTGGTCCGGAGTGAGGGAACTGGCCAGCGGGGAGTCGCCGAACTGCTGCTTGTAGTGCTTGTACGCCTCGTCCTGCGACTCGTACGTGACCTTCTGGACGACCGACGACATCTTGTCGAGGTCGGAGACGATCTGCTTCTTCTGGTCGTCGGTCACCGCGCCCTTGGCGCAGTTGGGGTCGGACTCGGCGTCGCTCTTGTTGCAGAGGAAGATCGAGACGTTGACCTTGTCGTACCAGTAGCCCTTCATCGTGGTGACCTGGTCGCTCATCAGGAGCGAGCCGCCGAAGAGGGCCAGGGACAGGGCTACGGAGACGACGACCGCGAAGGTCATCGTCAGGTTGCGGCGGAGACCGACACCGATCTCGGACAGTACGAACTGGGCGCGCATGGCGGCTGTTTCAGGCCTTTCCGTGGACGGACATCAGACGGCGGTCGAACGACGACCAGCGGCGGTCAGTGCTGGTAGCCGTAGACGCCACGTGCCTGGTCACGGACGAGGCGGCCGCCCTCCAGCTCGATGACGCGCTTGCGCATCTGGTCCACGATGTTCTGGTCGTGCGTCGCCATCACCACGGTGGTGCCCGTCCGGTTGATGCGGTCGAGCAGCTTCATGATGCCGACGGAGGTCTGCGGGTCGAGGTTGCCGGTGGGCTCGTCCGCGATGAGGAGCTTGGGCCGGTTCACGAAGGCTCTCGCGATGGCCACGCGCTGCTGCTCACCACCGGACAGCTCGCCCGGGCGCCGGTCCTCCTTGCCGCCCAGCCCGACGAGGTCGAGCACCTGGGGCACGGACTTGCGGATCTCGCCCTTGGACTTGCCGATGACCTCCTGCGCGAAGGCCACGTTCTCGGCGACCGTCTTGTTGGGCAGCAGGCGGAAGTCCTGGAAGACGGTCCCCAGCTGGCGGCGCATCTGCGGCACCTTCCAGTTGGAGATGCGGGCGAGGTCCTTGCCCAGCACGTGCACCTGGCCCTGGCTGCACCGCTCCTCGCGGAGGACCAGCCTCAGGAAGGTGGACTTTCCGGAGCCGGAGGACCCCACGAGGAACACGAACTCGCCCTTCTCCACTTCCAGGGAGACGTCCCTGAGAGCGGGGCGGGTCTGCTTGGGGTAGACCTTGGAGACACTGTCGAATCGGATCACGGGAGCACCACGGGTAGCCGGGGGTAGGTGAGCGTGACCATACGCGACCTGGGTGTGCCCGCGCAGTCGCCCTCCAGGGTTGTGCGAGGCTTGCACGTTTTGTCGCGGATCTGAAGGGCTGGAACGCACAAGGTCGGGGCAGGATAAGGCGAGCCGCGCCGAATCCCGCGGAACCTGGCACAGTGGAGGGGAACGTTCGGGAACGTTCTGGCATCCCGGGGCGTTGTGTCTGTGATAGCCGGTGCAAGGAGGGCGAGCGCATGACGTACGACCGGTTGGTGTGCGCGAACTGCGCGGCGCCCGTGAACGAGGGCCGCTGTCCCGTCTGCCGCGCGAACCGCGAGCGGTTGCAGCAGGAGAACCCGTGGGGCAATCTCAACCCCATGGCGTTGATCGCCCTGCTCGCGGTGCTGATCGCGGCACTGGCGCTGGTGGCACACCAGACCGCGTAGGCGGCCTGGACGACGACACGACGAAGGGCCCGGAGCGACAAGCTCCGGGCCCTTCGTCGTACGACGTGCGCACGGTCCGTACGGGGACGGCTACCGTCAGGCGATCGTGCCGCCGCGGTTGCCGCTCGCGAGGCGCGGGAGCACGCGGAAGGCGATGCCGCCGGCGATCATCGTCGCGGCGCCGATCAGCAGGAACGCGGTCTGGCCCGCACCGGTCTCGGCCAGCTCGTCACCGCTGCCCTGGGCCGTGGTGTCGGAACCGGTGTCGGTGAGGGCGGAGGTGCCGGCCTCCTGGGCGGAGGAGCCGCCGTCGGGGTCGGCGTTGTTGCCGCCGGTGGAGCCGGTGCCGCTGCTGTCCGTCGGGCTGGCGGTCGTGGGCTCGTCCGTCGGCTCGGTGGGGTTGTCCGTGGGCTCGGTCGGCTCGTCGGTGGGCGGCGTCGAGACGGGCGTGGACGGCGGGGTGGCCGGCGGCGTGCTGTCCGGGGCGGTCGGGATGACCGATTCGGTCGGGGACGCCGGCGGCGTCGAGGCCGGGTCGCTCGTCGGGTCGTCGGGACCGGTCTTGAGGTCCACCGCGATCCCGCTGTCGTCCGCGCTCGCGGTGAGGTCGAGCGCCGATGCGGCACCCGCGGCGGTCAGCGAGGCGCCGGCGGCGATGACAACACCGGCCGCTATGCGCGCGACACGTATCCGCGTCTTCTTCGTCATTAGGTTGCTACCCCCATGTAGCTCGTCGTCAGTGGTGCGTCGGTGTCCGGGGCCGTGATCGACAGGGGTAGCGGCTGGCGAAAGCTCGACTCCCCCGGTTCACATGCGCCCCGGAGACACGCATGCCACGCTTTACCCTTCCCATTTTTCACAGCAACGTCAAGGCCGTTGCGAGCGCAATGTCCACCTAAGGGTTCTTTGCTGGGAGATGGATTCTGTGAGTGTGATGTAAAACCCAGACATCCAGATACGCGAAAGGCAACTGCCGCCTGGTCGGCGGCAGTTGCCTTGTCGACAAAGTCACTCGAAGGCGACTCGCGGAGTTACTTCTCCGTTACTTCTCCTGCTGCTTGCGCCAGCGAATTCCGGCCTCCAGGAAGCCGTCGATCTCGCCGTTGAACACGCCCTCGGGGTTGCCCACTTCGTACTCCGTGCGCAGGTCCTTGACCATCTGGTACGGGTGCAGGACGTACGAACGCATCTGGTTGCCCCAGGAGTTGCCCCCGTCGCCCTTGAGGGCGTCCATCCGGGCCTGCTCCTCCTGGCGGCGGCGCTCCAGCAGCTTGGCCTGGAGCACGTTCATCGCGCTGGCCTTGTTCTGGATCTGCGAGCGCTCGTTCTGGCAGGAGACGACGATGCCGGTGGGCAGGTGGGTGAGGCGCACCGCGGAGTCGGTGGTGTTGACGCCCTGACCGCCGGGCCCGGAGGACCGGTACACATCGACCCGCAACTCGGACTCGTCGATCTCGATGTGGTCGGTCTGCTCGACGACCGGCAGGATCTCGACACCCGCGAACGAGGTCTGACGGCGCCCCTGGTTGTCGAAGGGCGAGATCCGCACCAGCCGGTGGGTGCCCTGCTCGACCGAGAGCGTGCCGTAGGCGTACGGGACGTGCACGGCGAAGGTGGTCGACTTGATGCCGGCCTCTTCGGCGTACGACGTCTCGTAGAGCTCCGTCTTGTAGCCGTGGCGCTCGGCCCAGCGCAGGTACATGCGCTGGAGCTTCTCGGCGAAGTCGGAGGCGTCGACGCCGCCGGCCTCCGCGCGGATGGTGACGACGGCCTCGCGGGAGTCGTACTCGCCGGAGAGGAGGGTACGGACCTCCATCTCGTCCAGCGCCTTCTTGACGGCGGTCAGCTCGTTCTCCGCCTCGGCGAGGGTGTCCGGGTCGTCCTCCTCCTCGGCCATCTCGAAGAGGACCGAGAGGTCGTCGATCCGGCCGCGCAGGGCCTCGGTCTTGCGGATCTCGGCCTGGAGGTGACTCAGCTTGCTGGTGACCTTCTGCGCCGCCTCCGGGTCGTCCCACAGGGAGGGCGCCGCGGCCTGCTCCTCAAGGACGACGACATCTGCCCTCAGCTTGTCCAGGTCCAGGACGGCCTCGATCGACTCCATGGTCGAGGAGAGGGACTTGAGCTCTTCGGAAACATCGACGACTGCCACGCCTCCAGCGTAACGGCTCCGCCAAGCGGGGAGCGCCGTGGCTGTAACGGGTGCTCCGACTCACCGGCGCCTGGTGCGGGCGTCCCTGGGGGCTCCGCCCCCAGACCCCCGGACCTATGCCCACCCACCACCCGACTCGGTCGGCCGAGACCGCACCGCCCCAGCCCGTGCGACTCCGTCGGTCGAGAGGTGCGCCACTTCCGGACCGTCCGACTCGGGCTGTCAAGCGCACGTCCGCATCACCCAGCCCGTCCGGCGTTTGAGGACGAGGCCGTTCAGGCCGACGCGGGGGGCGGGGGCGGCAGCCCCCAGGGACGGGACGGGTAGGGGCGGCGGGGGCGAAAACCCTCAAGGCGAAGCCGGTGCCGAGTTCTTCGTGTCCGGGGACGTCGCCCCGGAGTCGTCCCCCGACGTCGCCGCCCACGTACCGACCCCCACCGCCGCGACCAGCACCACCGCCGCCGCCCCGAGGGTCAGCCGCCGACGCCGGGTAGCCGCCCGGTGCCGCGCCGACCCGGGCCGCGGAGCGCCCGCCGCACGCGGAGCGCGGGCCGTGCCGCGCGCACCGCCGGCGAGTTCGTCCGGCGCGGGCACCCGCATCGAGGTGTGCGTGTCCCGGTTGGAGTCGGCCGGTTTGGCGCCCGGCACCAGCGGCACGGCCCCCCGCCGTACCCGCTCCCCGCGCGCGGGCGTGGCCACCGGGGCCTCCTCCGGCTCCGCGTCCTCCTGCTCGGTGTCGGGCTCGTCGACGTCCAGTGGAGGCATCCCGGCCAGCAGCGGCAGCTGTTCGCGCAGCCGGGCGGCGAGTTCGGAGGCCCGCAGCCGGGACGCCGGGGCCTTCGCGAGGCACTGGACGAGCAGCGCCCACAGCTCCTCGGGGATCCCGGGCAGCGGGACGACGGTCTCGGTGACGTGCCGCCGTAGGACCGCGCCGGGGTGGCCGCCGCCGAACGGCGTGAATCCGGCGAGGAGTTCGTACAGGACGGTCGCCAGGGCGTAGATGTCGACGGCCGCGCGCGGGGGCAGGCCCTCGACGATCTCGGGGGCGAGATAGTCGGGCGTGCCGATGATCTTCGTGGCGCGGGTGCGGCGCGGGGAGTCGATGAGTTTGGCGACCCCGAAGTCCGTCAGCAGCGCGGGGTGCGCGCCGCCGGGGCCGAGCGGGCCCTGCATGTCGAGGAGCACGTTCTCGGGCTTGACGTCCCGGTGCACGACACCGGCCGCGTGGGCCGCCGCGAGTCCGTCCGCGATGTCGGCGACGATCGCGACCGCCGCCTCGGGGGCGAGCCGGCGTTCCCGGTCGAGGCGGGTGCGCAGGTCGGTGCCGCGGACCAGGTCCATGACGAGGGCGAGGTCGTTGCCGTCGACGACCAGGTCCCGTACGGACACGATGTTCGGGTGCTCCAGGCCGAGCAGGGCGGTGCGCTCCTGCACGAAGCGGCCGACAAGCTCCTGGTCGGACGCGAGGTCCTCGCGCAGCAGCTTGACGGCGACGGGCCCCTCGGGACCCTCGCCGAGCCACACCGTGCCGGCGCTGCCCCGCCCCAGGATCTGGTTGGCGGTGTACCGGCTGCCGATCTTCCGTGCCAAGACTGCTCCATCCAGACGCGTGTTGTCGTTAAAACTACGCGTCGGATGAGCCAACCTTCACCGCCGAGGCGGAAATCACCCACTGGGTGTCGACAAATCACCAACACAGCGCCGGACTTGGGGCTTTGCGCCGCCAATGGAGGGTCAGTTGTTCCCGCCGGAACCCAGATCCTTGGCCCAGCCGCTCACCTTGTCGACCACGCCCGTGATCTCCTGCCAGTAGCTCTTGCCCGTGCCGATCCAGTCCTGCAACGGAGTCAGCTCCCAGACGAGCCAGCCCGCGACGAACAGCAGGACGATCGTGAAGAGGCAGCCCTTCAGACAACCCAGACCGGGGATCTTCATCGGATTGGCACCGCGCTGCCGCGGCTGCCGGGGCTCGCGCGCCGGTTCCTGGGGCCGCTGCTGCGGCTGCTGGGGCTGCTGCTGCCTCGGCGGGGCGTACTGCTGCGGCTGTTGCTGCTGCGGATAGCCGTAGCCCTGCTGTGGCTGCTGGGGCTGCCGACGCTGCGAAGGCCGCTGCTGCGGGCGCTGCTGGGCGGCCTGGCGGGGCTGCTGCGGCGGCTGCGGGGCGCGGGAGACCTGGCGCTGGGGGCGGCGGCGCAGCGGGTCCTCGCCCGGGTCGAGGTAGGGCTGGAACTGGGTCTGTTCGTTGCGGTCGCGGGCGGCGCGCAGCTGGTTCTGCCAGGGGTGCGGCTGCTCGGGGCCGGGGCCGGAGGGGTTCTGCTGACCCGGCTGTCCCTGCTGGCCGTACGGGTTCTGCGGCATGACCGTGGTGGGGTCGGCCGCGCCCCGGCTCGGCAGCACGGTGGTCGGGTCGGCGGCGCCCAGCGGGCCGCCGGTGTGCGGGAGGACGCTGGTCGCCGCGTTCGGGTCGAAGCCGCCCGCGCCGTGCGAGAGGACCTGCGTCGGGTCGGCGGCGCCGGGGACGCCCGGTACGGCGGCGGGCGCGGGGTCGGGGGCGAGCAGCATCGCGACGTTCTCGGCGGCGGCGATCTGCGCGGAGTTGGCGTGCACGCCGATGCCCTCGGCGACGGTGCGCAGGGCGCGGGCGAGGTTCTCGGCGCTCGGCCGTTCGTCCGGGTTCTTGCGCAGGCAGCGCTCGATGACCGTCCACAGCGGGTCGGGGACGGTGGAGGGGCGGCGCGGTTCGGCGCTCAGGTGCTGGTGCAGGACTTCGAGGGCGGAGCCGCCGGAGAACGGGGGGTGGCCGGTGACCAGCTCGTACATCAGGATGCCGGCGCCGTAGATGTCCACGGCGGAGGTCTGCGGGCGACCCTCGGCGGACTCGGGCGCGATGTACGCGGGCGTGCCGACGAACTCGTGGGTGCGGGTCAGGCCCGGGGAGTCGGCGAGGCGGGCGATGCCGAAGTCGGTGAGCATCGGGTGCATCTGCCCGCCGCCCTGCTTGAGCAGGACGTTGGCCGGCTTCAGGTCGCGGTGGACGACGCCGTCGGCGTGGCTGGCGGCGAGCGCGTCGGCGATCTGCGCGGTGAGCAGCGCGGCGCCGACGGGGCTGAAGGGGCCGTTCTCGCGCAGATAGCGGTGGAGGTCGGGGCCCTCGATGATGTCCATGACGAGCGCCAGGAGGTCACCCTCGACGACCAGGTCGCGGACCCGGACGATGTTCGGGTGGGTCAGGCGCAGCAGCACCGACCGCTCACGCAGGAACCGCATCACGATGTCGGGATCGCTCGCGAGTTCTTCCTTGAGGACCTTGATCGCGACGGTCTCACCGGGCTGACCCTGGACGGCCGCCTCGGCGCCCGCGGTCTCACGCTGGCGGGCCCGCCAGACGGTGCCCGTGGCGCCGCGTCCGAGCGGCTCCTCCAGGAGGTACTTGCTGCCTACCGGCCGCACGTCTGCGCTCCCTGCTGCTTGCCTGTGTTCCGGTCCACTGTAGTGCCGCCCCTCTTGGGGCTACCTACGTAAGCGTTGCCGTACATGTTCGACGTACATGTTCGAAGGAAAGACGCTTACCCCGGTCTCCTGGTTGCCGAAGCCGGACATGACCGGTCTCACTCGATCACCGGTGCGGCACTGGTCAGGCACTTTTGGGGACAGAGCTGACCAATCAAGATCACTTGCTGCCGGGCCCCGGGCGAGTTGTCAGTGGCAGGTGCGAGGATGCGTGCAGAACTGGCCGATGTGCTCGCGCGGGGTGGGGGAATATTCCGCGCCCGGGGCAGAAGGGACCGCTGACGGCGATGCAGATCCGGCTGACCGTCGTAGACCCGCTGGGGCCGCCCGCGCAGCCGCGGGGCCGCGCCGCGAGTTGCGACGTGCTGGTCACCGCGCCGGCGGGTACCGCCCTGGCCGCGGTGGCGTCGGCGCTGGCCTCGGCGGTCTCCGCCGACCCGGCCGCGTCCCCGCCCGAGCGGAGCCGTGAGTCCGGCGCCCCGATCGTGCTCTACGCGGGCGTGGAGCGCCTGGACACCCAGCGCTGCACGCTCGGCGAGCCCCCGCTGACGGACGGCGCGGTGCTGTCCCTGGGCGCCCCCGCCGAGCCCGAGGCGCACCCCGAGCTGGACGACGCCCCGACGCAGCTCCATGTCGTCGCGGGCCCGGACGCGGGCGGGGTGCATCTCCTGCACGGCGGCCAGATCCACATCGGCCGCTCCGCCGACGCCGACGTCCCGCTGGACGACCCGGACGTGTCCCGGCTGCACTGCGCGGTGACCGTCGACCCTGGAGGACGCGTCTCGGTCGCCGACCTGGGCTCGACGAACGGCACCACCCTGGCGGGCACGCGCGTGGGGACCCGCCCGGTGCGCTTCGCCCCGGGGGCGCTGCTGCGGATCGGCGAGTCGGCCCTGCGGCTGACCCCGTCCGGCGGCCCGGGAGCACGCGCCGGGACGACCCCCGACGGCGAGGGCCACGTGCGCGTGTCCCCCGGCACCCCGGCGGGCCCTCGTGCGCAGCCGCCCGTGGTGCCCGGTCAGGGCGCCGCCCCGAGCATCGAGCACCGCGCGGCGCACGACGGCGGGGACACCCACGCCGGCCGTTTCGGGGCGCTCGGCGAGGCCCTCGGGGACGAGCGCGCCGAGGAATCGTTCTCCGCGCGGACGACGACTTCCCGCGTCCCCCTGGACGACGGCTCCGGCGAGCACGGCGGACGCAAGGGCACCCCGCTCCGGGGCACCGATGTGCCGCAGGGTGTACGCAGGCGCGGCGGCATCGGCAAGTGGGCGCGACGCCTGACAGGCGGACGCGACGAGTCGACGGCCGAGGGCCCCGAGTCGACGTACGACGCCTCCTACGACGAGGAGGGCGCCGACGAGAGCGCCTCGCCCCCGCCCGTCGCCCTCCAGCAACCGGACACCTGGCCCGACCCGGCGGCCCTGCTGCTCACCGCCCTGGGCCCCGGCCCCCGCCTGTGGGAGCGCGCCCCCGATCACCCCGAGGCGCTCACGGTACGGCTCGGCACGGCGGACCGGACGACACCGGACGGCTCGGCGCTGCTGCCCGCGGTGCCGGTGACCTCCGGGCTGCGTGAGGTCGGCGCGCTGGGCCTGGCCGGTCCGCGCGCGCGGCTGGCGGGGCTCGCCCGCGCGGTGGTGGCCCAACTCGCCGCGCTGCACTCGCCGGACGCGCTGGAGATCGTGCTGATCAGCACGGACCGGGCGCGTTCGACGGCCGAGCGCACCGCCGAGTGGTCCTGGCTCGGCTGGCTGCCGCATCTGCGCCCCGGGCACGGCCAGGACTGCCGTCTCCTGCTGGCCTACGACCGCGAACAGGCCACGGCCCGCACCGACGAACTGCTGCGCCGCCTGGAGGACCACGCCCTGGACACACGCGGCGGCACGGGCCGGCCGGGCGTCGCCTCCGGCCTGCGCACTCCGGGCATCGGCGCCCAACGCGGCTCGGCGGAGGGGCAGTCGGGGCTCCCGGCCGCCCACTCGGGGGCCGCCGCCGCACACCCCCCGCGCGGCGCGTCCACCGTCTACAGCACCACCGACGACGCCCACCACCACCGGTCCGGCACGCCCGACCCGTCGGGCGTCGCCCGGCAGCGCCCCTCCGACACCGAACCGGCCGACGCCTCCGACCCGGTGCGCGGCGCCGCCCACCGCCCCTCCTGGGCCCGCGCCGACGACGGTGACGGCCGGGCGGACGGCTTCGTAGGGCCGTACACCGTGCTCGTGGTGGACGGTGACCCCGGTGGGGCCGATGTGCGCGAGGCGGTGGCGCGGCTGGCGCACGAGGGACCCCGGGCCGGTATCCACGTGGTGTGCCTCGCCGAGACGGAGTCGGCCTCGCCCTCGTCTCCGGTGACGGAGACGTACGAGGCGGCGTGCACGGCCGCGCCGACGTTCCGGGAGTGCGGGGCGGTCGCCCTGCTCAGTGGCGATGTCGCCACGGCGCTACGGCTGTTGCGGGTCCCGCACGACGGTACGGCGGCGTCCCGGACCGGCCAGGAGGCACCGCGTCCCGGGCCCGTCGGCGAAGGCACCGTCGCCGCCGTGGACGCGGTCTCGCTCGCGTGGGCCGAGCGGTTCGCGCGGGCGCTGGCACCGCTCAGGGCGGACGGCGCGACGGGTGAGCGGCACGCGCGCGTGTCGGCACCGTTGCCCCAATCGGCGCGGCTGCTGGACGAGTTGGGTCTTGCCAGGGCCACCCCGGCGTCCCTGCTGGCGCGTTGGGCGGACGCCGGTGACGACAAGGACGCGCTCGGTGGCCGGGCCTGGGCGGTGCTCGGGGCCGGACCGCGCGGGCCGGTCAGCGCGGACCTCGCCGCCGAGGGCCCGCATCTGCTGATCGAGGGCCCGCCCGGCAGTGGTCGTACGGAGTCGCTGCGGGCGGTCGTCGCCTCGCTCGCGGCGGCCGAGCGGCCCGACCGGCTGGGCATCGTGCTGATCGACGGCCGGGACAGTGTCGGTGCGAGCGGGGGTCACGGCGAGGGCCTGCGGGTCTGCACGGACGTACCGCATGTCACCACGCATCTGACCGCCAACGACCCTGTGCGGATGCGGGAGTTCGCGCAGTCGCTGAGCGCGGAGCTGAAGCGGCGGGCCGAGCTGCTCGGCCGGATCGGGTTCGCCGAGTGGCACTCGCGGCACGAGGTGTCGGGCCGGATCGTCGCCCAGCGGGGCACGTCCGGTGCCGGGGACCTGGAGAGTCCGACGACTTCGACGATCCGGCTGCGCCCGGCGGCGGCCCGTCAACAGACCGAGGCGGCACCGCCGTTGCCCCGGCTGGTGGTGGTCGTCGACGACCTGGACGCCCTGGTGAAGCCGCCGTTGGGCTCGCCCGGCCGCCCCGCCGCCGGTTCGGTGATACGCGCGCTGGAGGCGGTGGCCCGCGAGGGCGAGCGGCTCGGCGTGCACCTGGTGGCCGCCGCCGCGCCGGACGCCCGTACGGCCGAGACGGAACCCGCCCGGCACGCCACGCTCCGCGTCACCCTCGACGCGACGACCCACGGCCCGGAGGAACCGGCGCCAGGCCGCGGCCGGTTGACCCTCGCGGACGGCCGGAGCACCCCGTTCCAGGGTGGTCGGGTGACGGGCCGTATCCCGCGCACGGCGACGCTCCGCCCCACGGTCGTCCCGCTGGAGTGGCAGCGCATGGGCGACCCCCCGGCCCGCCGCCCGGTCCGCGAACTGGGCAACGGGCCAACGGACTTGGCGCTCCTGGCCAGCGCGCTGGAGCGGGCGACGCGGTCGGTGTCGGCGGCGGAGGTCCCGTCACTCCTCTGATCGTTCACAGGTCGCCCACACAACCCCACGTCACGACCCAATCACGATCCCGTACTTGACAGCGGACGCCATCTTGCCGCGTTCAAGTACCGGGCGTAGACCAGTGCGCACGGAAGCGTTCGAGCGTTCGACGAGGAACGAAGAACGGGGCAGTGATGCGCAGCACGAGCAGCACCATCCGGACACGCACCACCGTACGCACAGCGGCAGTTGTCGCCGCGGGGGCACTGGCGCTCTCGCTCACCGCCTGCGGTGGCGGCGACAACAAGAGCGACAGCGGCAAGTCGAGCACCCCTTCGGAGAGCACCGGCACGGTGACCCTCCCCAAGCTGGACGGCCAGAGTCTCGAAGTGGCCGCCGTGTGGACGGGTGCCGAGCAGAAGAACTTCAAGACGGTCCTCGCGGAGTTCGAGAAGCGCACGGGTGCCAAGGTCACCTTCGTGCCCGCGCAGGACCCGATCATCAACTTCCTCGGCTCGAAGATCGCGGGCGGCCAGCCGCCGGACGTCGCGATGCTCCCGCAGCCCGGCGCGATCAAACAGGCCGTCGACAAGAAGTGGGCCAAGCCCCTCGGAGCCGAGGCGCTCGCGGAGTTGCAGAAGAACTACTCGCAGGGCTGGCAGGACATCGGCAAGGTCGACGGCAAGCAGTACGGCGTCTATTACAAGGCCGCCAACAAGTCGCTGATCTGGTACAACGCCAAGGTCTTCGAGAACGCGGGCGCCACGGAGCCCAAGACCTGGCAGGACCTGCTGAAGACCGCGCAGACGGTCTACGACTCCGGGGTCACCCCCTTCTCGATCGCGGGCGCCGACGGCTGGCCGCTCACCGACTGGTTCGAGAACGTGTATCTGTCGCAGGCGGGCCCGGAGAAGTACGACGCCCTCGCCCAGCACAAGATCAAGTGGACGGACCCCTCCGTGAAGGAGGCGCTGACCACGCTCGCCCAGATCTGGGGCAAGAAGGCGTACATCGCGGGCGGCCAGAGCGGCGCGCTCCAGACCGAGTTCCCCGCCTCGGTCACCCAGACCTTCACCGGCGGCGACCAGCCGAAGTCCGCGATGGTCTACGAGGGCGACTTCGTGCAGGTCAACATCGGTGAGACCAAGGCGAAGGTGGGCACGGACGCCAAGGTGTTCCCGTTCCCGACGGTGGGCTCGACCGCGCCGGTGGTCTCCGGCGGCGACGCGGCCGTCATCCTGAAGGACTCCAAGGCGGCCCAGGCGCTGGCCACTTTCCTCGCCTCGCCCGACGCGGCGACGATCCAGGCGAAGCTCGGCGGCTATCTCTCCCCCAACAAGAACGTGCCGGACTCGGCGTACCCGAACGCGGTGCAGCGCACGATCGCCAAGTCGCTGATCGCGGCCGGTGACGACTTCCGCTTCGACATGTCCGACCAGGCCCCGCAGTCCTTCGGCGGTACCCCGGGCAAGGGCGAGTGGAAGGACCTCCAGGACTTCCTGAAGAACCCGACCGATATCGCGGGCACGCAACAGCAGTTGGAGAAGGACGCGGCGGCGGCGTACGCGAGCGGGAGCTGATCCGGCGATGGCATCGGCAGCGGCGGAGGCCCCCGGGGCCCCCGTCCCTCCCCGCAATCGCAAGAGCGTGACCGGCACCCGCAGGACCGTGGCAGTGCTGTTCCTGCTGCCCGCCCTGGTGCTGCTCGGCGCGCTCGTGGTCTACCCGATCGGGTACTCGCTGGTCCGCAGCTTCGGCAACCAGGCCGGCGACGGCTTCGCCGGATTCGACAACTACAAGGCCCTGTTCACCGACGACGGCATCCGCACCGCCCTGAAGAACAACATCATCTGGGTGATCTTCGCGCCGACGGTCGCCACCGCCCTCGGCCTGATCTTCGCGGTGCTGACCGAACGGGTGCGCTGGGGAACGGCGTTCAAGCTGGTCGTCTTCATGCCGATGGCGATCTCGATGCTCGCCGCCGGCATCATCTTCCGGCTCGTCTACGACCAGGACCCGCACAAGGGCGTCGCCAACGCGGTGTGGGTCGGTATCCACGACACGTTCGTCTCGTCGTCGGCGTTCCCCAACGCCCACCCGGGCCGCGAGTCCCCGCTCAAGGCGGACAAGGGCGGCTTCATCACCAGTACGACGGTCCACACCGGCCAGACCGTCACGCTCCCGCTGGTCGGCGTCGCCCCCGACCAGATGCCCGACAGCGCGAAGAAGGCCGCCGCGGCGAAGCCCGAGCCCGGAAAGATCACCGGCACGACCTGGCAGGACTTCACCCGCGGCAAGGGCGTCGGCAAGCTCGGCGCGGTCGACCCGTCGGAGCTGGGCTACGGCGGGATGCGCGTCGAGGCCGTGAAGGACGGCAAGGTGGTCGCCTCGACGAAGGCCGCGGGCGACGGCACGTTCACGTTGCCCGCCAAGGCCGACGGGGCCCAACTCCGGCTCCCGGCAAGCAACTTCAAGGCGCCGTACAACGGTGTGGAGTGGCTGGGCCCGTCGCTGGTGACACCGGCCATCATCGGGTCGTACGTGTGGATGTGGGCCGGGTTCGCGATGGTGCTGATCGCGGCCGGACTCGCGGGTGTGCCAAGGGAGTTGCTGGAGGCGGCTCGCGTCGACGGCGCCAATGAGTGGCAGGTGTTCCGGCGGGTCACGGTGCCGCTCCTCGCACCCGTGCTCGCGGTCGTCACCGTCACGCTGATGATCAACGTCCTGAAGATCTTCGACCTGGTCTTCATCATCGCCCCGGGCTCCTCGCAGGACGACGCCAACGTGCTCGCCCTTGAGCTGTACCGGAAGGGCTTCTCGGAGGGCCAGCCGGGTGTGGCCAGCGCGATCTCGGTGTTCCTGTTGCTGCTGGTGATTCCGGTGATGCTCTTCAATGTGCGCCGGCTACGGCGGGAGGTGCGGCGATGACGACGGATGCCGGAACTCTGGGAAAAACAGGGCCTGTTGAGGTCGTCAAGGCGCGGGAATCGCTGGGCGCCCGGCTCGCGGCGGCGGCGAGCGGAGGTCTCGTCCGCGTGTTCCTGATCCTCGTCGGCCTGTTCTGGCTGGTGCCGACGATCGGGCTGCTGCTGTCCTCGCTGCGCAGCCCGGAGGACATGAACGCGAGCGGCTGGTGGAAGGTCTTCAGCACGCCCTCCCAACTCACCTTCCACAGCTACAAGACGCTGCTGGAGAACAGCGACATCACCAGCTCGCTGTGGAACACCGTCCTGATCACCGTCCCGGCGACGGTCCTCGTCGTGGTGATCGGCGCGCTCGCGGGCTACGCCTTCGCGTGGATGGAGTTCCCGGGCCGCGACTGGTGGTTCCTGGGCGTGGTCAGCCTGTTGGTCGTACCGGTGCAGGTCGCGCTGATCCCGATCGCCGAACTCTTCGGAAAGATCGGCCTGTTCGGGACCATCTTCGGGGTGATCCTCTTCCATGTGGGGTACGGGCTGCCGTTCGCGGTGTTCCTGCTGCGGAACTTCTTCGCGGAGATCCCGCGCGAGTTGCTGGAGGCGGCCCGGCTGGACGGAGCCGGTGAACTCCGCCTGTTCGCACGGGTCGTGATGCCGCTCGGCGGGCCCGCGATCGCGAGCCTGGGCATCTTCCAGTTCCTGTGGGTGTGGAACGACATGCTGGTCGCGCTGGTGTTCACCAAGTCCAGCACGCAGCCGATCACGGTCGCACTCCAGACGCAGGTACGCCAGTTCGGCAACAACATCGACGTGCTGGCGCCCGGTGCGTTCATCTCCATGGTGATCCCGCTGGCCGTGTTCTTCGCGTTCCAGCGGCAGTTCGTGTCCGGTGTCATGGCGGGCGCGGTCAAATAGCTATAAACCGCACATAGTTCAAGGGGTGGGCCGTCACCGGCCCGCCCCTTCGCGTTCACCGTGCGTCCCCCGTATGCCGTACGCGGCGTAACCAAGTCACTCCATCGGCCGTTCCCGGGCAGAACGCCCGCGCCGACCGACCCATGGATGTCCCTTGCCCAGGTTCAGTGTCATTGTCCCCGCGTACAAGGTCCAGGCGTACCTGCACGAATGCCTGGAATCGGTGCTCTCCCAGTCGTATCCCGATCTGGAGTTGATCGCGGTCGACGACTGCTCGCCGGACGCCTGCGGCGCGATCATCGACGAGTTCGCGGCCCGCGACGCCCGCGTACGCGCCGTCCACCTCCCCGAGAACCAGGGCCTCGGCCGCGCCCGCAACGCCGGTCTGGAACAGGCGACCGGCGACTACCTGGTCTTCCTGGACAGCGACGACACGCTCACGCCCGACGCGCTGCGCTCGATCGCCGACCGCCTCAAGGAGACCGGCGAGCCGGACGTCCTCGTCTTCGACTACGCCCGCACCTACTGGTCCGGGGAGGCCCAACGCAACAAGGTCGCCGCCCAGTTGACCGAACAGGGCCCGGCCCCCTTCCGTCTGGAGGACCGCCCCGGGCTGCTGCGGGTCATCATGGTCGCCTGGAACAAGGCGTACCGGCGGGAGTTCGTCGAGCGCGAGGGCTTCGCCTTCCCGCCCGGCTACTACGAGGACACCCCGTGGACCTACCCGGTCCTGATGGCGGCGGAGACGATCGCGACCCTGGACCGGGTCTGCGTCCACTACCGCCAGCGCCGTCAGGGCAACATCCTCGGCACCACCAGCCGTAAGCACTTCGACGTCTTCGACCAGTACGACCGGGTCTTCGCGTTCGTCGACGCGCGCCCCGAACTCGCCCAGTGGCGGCCGGTGTTGTTCCGCCGCATGGTCGACCACCTCGCGACGGTCTTCACCAAGCCGGACCGCCTCCCGCGCGGCACCCGTGCCGAGTTCCTGCGCAAGGCCCGCGCCCACTACCGCCGTTACCGCATCCCGGGCAGCTCGGTCCCGGTGCGCACCCGGATGCGGCACACGTTCGTGCACTTCGGCGTGCACCGCACGTTCCGGGCCGTGCAGAAGGCGATGAGCTGGCGACGGCGGGCGGTCAAGCTCACCGCCAAACTCCTCCGCAACCTGCGGGCGGCCGTCCTCCAGCTCCACTACCGGGTCCAACTCCGGCTCCCGCTAAGGGATCGCGCGGTGTTCGCCGCCTACTGGGGGCGCGGCCACAGCTGCAACCCGGGCGCGCTGGAGACCGCGTTCCGCACCCACGCCCCGCACATCCGCACCGCGTGGATCGCCCGCCCCGAGCACCACCACACCATCCCGGCCGCCACCCGCAGACTGCGCCCGAACACGGTCTCCTACTGGACGGCGCTGGCCCGCTCCAAGTACCTGGTGAACAACGTCAACTTCGACCGCCGACTGGTCAAACGCCCCGGCCAGGTGCTGATCCAGACCCAACACGGCACCCCCCTCAAGCACATGGGCCTCGACCTCCAGGAACGCCCCGCCGCCGCACGGGACATGGACTTCGGCGAACTCCTCAAGGGCGTCGACAAGTGGGACCACGTCCTGTCCCCCAACCGCCACACCACCCTGACCTGGGAGCGCGTCTACCCCGGCAGCTACACCACGCTCGCCTACGGCTATCCCCGCAACGACGTGTTCCAGCAAGCCACTTCGGCCGACGTGCACCGCCTGCGCGAGTCCCTCGGCATCCCGCAGGACGCCATCGCGCTGCTCTACGCGCCGACCCACCGCGACTACCGTCGCGTCCAGCGCGCCCACTTGGACCTCGACCGCGTACTGCGTCGCCTCGGCCCGCGCTTCGTCGTGCTGGCCCGCGCCCACTACTGGCACGAGGGCCCGCTCGCGACGGCCGCGTCCGGCCGGATCATCGACGTCACCGACCACCCCAGCGTCGAATCCCTCTGCCTGGCCTCGGACGCGCTGGTCACCGACTACTCGTCCCTGATGTTCGACTACGCCAACCTCGACCGCCCGATCGTCATCCACGCCGACGACTGGGAGGCCTACGAGGCGGCCCGCGGCACCTACTTCGACCTGCGGGCCTTCCCGCCGGGCGCGGTCGCGCGCAGCGAGGACGAACTGATCGACATCTTCGCGACCGACCACTGGCGCGGCTCCCGCTCGGCCCAACTGCGCACCGCGTTCCGCGAACGCTTCTGCCCCTACGACGACGGCCGCGCCGCCGAACGCGTCGTACGCCACGTGGTGTTGGGCGAGAGCGACCTCCCGCCGGTCGTCCCGCTCGCCGACCGCCACCCGGTCCCCTCGGCCGCCGCGAGCCGCACCCACTCCCCCCTCACCACCGTGCCGCAGCCCACGGGGCCCCAGCCCCTCACCGACCGCCTCTGAACGCCGTTCCCGCACAGGGGAGTTCACATGCCTTCAAGCCCGTCCCGCCCGACCCCGACCCGGCCGACCACCTGGCGTCCGACCGGGCGCCCCGGCCACCGCGCGCACTGACCAGGAACCTCCCCTCCGGACCACTGGAGAAAGAACAGAATGCCCCGCTTCAGCATCATCGTCCCGTCCCACGGGGTCGCCGGCCGGCTCTCCCAGGCCCTGGACTCGGTCCTCGCGCAGTCCTACGGCGACTTCGAGCTGATCCCCGTCTGCGACGCCCCCGGCTCCCCGGCCGCCGACGTCGCCGACGCCCACGCCCACGCCGGACGGGACTCCCGGGTCGCCCCGGTCCATTCACCACCCTCGGCGGGCCTGAGCGGGGCACGCAACACCGGCCTGCGGACGGCGACCGGCGCCTACGTCCTGTTCCTGGACGGCGACGACACCCTGGCCCCGGGAGCGCTGGCCGCGCTGGACGCCCGGTTGACGGAGACGGGTGACGTCGACGTCCTGTACTTCGAGCACGAGCGGACCCCGTGGTGGGAGGGCGAGCCCACCAATCCGGCGGCCCCGCTGCTGGCGAAGACCCCGGCTGGTGCCTTCGCACCTGCCCAGGCACCGCAGTTGACGGGTGTCCAGCTCCCGGCGTGGAGCGCGGCCTACCGCCGCGTCTTCCTCACCGACCACCAACTCGCCTTCCCGGAGGGCCCGTTCACCGACCTCGGATGGGGCGGCCTGGTCACCCTCGCCGCCGAGCGGGTCGCGGTGCTGCGCTCGGTGGTCGTACGGCATCTGCTGCGACGGCAGGGCAGCCGACTCAACCTGCCGGGCGCGCACCACCACCACCAACTCCTCGACCAGATCGACCTGGTGCTGACACGGGCGGTCGGGGGTGAGCTGTCCGGCGCCCTGTTCGAGCAGCTCTTCGCGGTGGTGCTGAAGACGGCCTCGCGGCCCGAGCGCCTTCCCTCCAGGCGCCGTGCCTTCTTCCGGCGGGCGAGGCGGCTGTACCGGACTCACCGGCCCGCCGGATTCCGAACGCCGGGCGGGAGTCTGGGAGTTCAGCACCGGCTACTGGTCTCGGGGGCGTACTCGGCGTTCCGGGCGCTGCGCGGCGCCAACCGCTCGGCGTCGGAGGCGGCGGAGCGGGTCCCCCGTCCCCGGATGCTCCGCACCCGCCTGCGCTACGCCCGCGACCTGCGCCGCCCCCTCGACCCCAACTTGGCGGTCTACTGCGCCTATTGGGGCCGGGGATACGCGTGCAGCCCGGCCGCGATCCACGCCAAGGCCGCCGAACTCGCCCCGCACATCCGCTCGGTGTTCCTGGTCGAACCGGACGCGGTGGACGCCGTACCGGAGGGCGTCGAGCACGCGGTCATCGGCAGCCGGAAGTACTGGGAGGTGCTGGCGCGGGCCAAGTACCTGGTGAACAACGCCAACTTCGCCGAGGGCGTCGTCAAGCGGCCCGGCAGCGTGCACGTCCAGACGCAGCACGGGACCCCGCTGAAGAAGATGGGCGTCGACCAGTCGACCTACCCGGTGGTGGCCGCCGCGACCGGCAGCTTCGCCAAGTTGCTCGGCCGGGTGGACCGTTGGGACTACAACATCTCCTCCAACCGCCACTCCACCCAGATGTGGGAGCGCGCCTTCCCGGGTTCCTACGAGGCGTTGGAGTACGGCTATCCGCGCAACGACGTGTACTACTCGGCGACCGCCGATGAAGTGGCGCGCGTGCGGCGGGAGTTGGGGGTTCCGGAGGGGAAGACGGCGGTCCTGTACGCGCCCACCCACCGCGACTACCAGACCGGCTTCGACACCGGGCTCGACCTGGAGGCGTTCTGCGCGGCGGCCGGTGAGGACGTGGTCGTGCTGCTGCGCGCCCACTACTTCTACGACCAGGGCCGGGCGAAGAGCAGCGGCCGGATCATCGACGTGACCGGGCACCGCTCCTCCGAGGACGTGTGCCTGGCCGCCGACGCGCTGGTCACGGACTACTCGTCGATCATGTTCGACTACGCCAACCTCGACCGGCCGATCGTCGTGTACGCCGACGACTGGGACGTCTACCGGGAGACCCGGGGCGTCTACTTCGACCTCATGGCCTCCCCTCCGGGACCGGTCGCGCGGACCCCCGAAGAACTGGCCCAGGTGTTCCGCGACGGCTCGTACACGGGGGTCGAGTCCAGCGCGCTACGGGCCGAATTCCGGTCCCGTTTCTGTGAGTTCGACGACGGGCTGGCCGCCGAGCGGGTCGTACGGCGGGTGTTCCTCGGTGCGCCGCCGGAGGCGGTCCCGCCCGTGATCCCGCTCGCGGAGCGCGTCCCGGCCCCCGCCGCCACCCTCGTAAGGAGCTGAACCCGAAGTGCCCCGCTTCAGCGTCATCGTCCCCGTCTTCAAGGTGCAGGGCTTTCTGCGCGAGTGCCTCGACTCGGTCCTGGAGCAGTCCTACCGGGACATCGAGGTGATCGCCGTGAACGACTGCTCGCCGGACGGCTGCGGCGCGATCCTCGACGAGTACGCGGCCCGCGACCCGCGCGTGCAGGTGCTGCACCTGCCCGAGAACGTCGGCCTCGGCCGCGCCCGCAACGCCGGACTGCCCCTGGCCACCGGCGACTTCCTCTTCTTCCTCGACAGCGACGACACCCTCACCCCGGGCGCCCTGCGCGCGATGGCCGACCGGCTCGACGCGAGCGGCGACCCGGACGTCCTGGTCTTCGACTACGCGCGCACCTACTGGTGGGGCGGCACCCGGCGCAACGTCCTCGCGCACGTCCTGACGGAGGTCGACGGCATCTTCACGGTCGCCGAACACCCGGAGATCCTCGACCTGTTGATGGTCGTGTGGAACAAGGTGTACCGCCGGGAGTTCGTGCACAAGCACGCCTTCGAGTTCCCGCCGGGCTACTACGAGGACACGCCCTGGACGTTCCCGGTGCTGCTCAGCGCCGAGCGGATCGCGACCCTCGACCGGATCTGCCTCAACTACCGGCAGCGGCGACAGGGCAACATCCTGTCCACCACCAGCCGTAAGCACTTCGACATCCACGACCAGTACGAGCGGGTCTTCGCGTTCGTCGACTCCCGCCCGGAGCTGGCGAGTTGGCGCCCCTATCTGCACCGCAAGATGGGCGAGCACTGTCTCGACATCCTCGGCAAGCCGGACCGCCTGCCCCCGTCCGACAAGGCCGAGTTCTTCCGCCGTACGGCCGAGCTGTTCGCCAAGCACAAGCCGGCGGCGACGGCGGGGGCGGGGGCGGGGGCATCGACGGTGGCCTCGGCGGGGGCCTCGCTGGATGCCGAAGTCCGTTGCCTGGAGGGCGGTTACGCGCTGTACCGGGTCCGGCGGCAGGCGGGAGGCGCCGGTCGGCTGCTCGGGCGGCGGGCGCTGCAAGCGCGCAAGTCGGCGGCCGTGCGGGTCAAGGGCGGCTGGGGCGCGCTGCACGCCCGCCGCTCCCTCGACCCCAACCTCGTTGTGTACTCGGCCTTTTCGCATCGCGGGGTTCTCGGCGACCCGGCCGCCGTGTACTACAAGGCGCGGGAGATCGCGCCGCATCTCCGGGGCGTGTGGGTCGTACAGGACGCGGAACAGGCCGCGTCGCTGCCGCCGGGCGTCGAGCACGTCCTCCTCAACACCCCGCGCTATCACCAAGTCACCGCGCGGGCCACGTACTTCGTGAACAACGTCAACTGGCCCGGCACCCTCACCAAGCGCCCCGGCAGCGTCCACATCCACACCCACCAGGGCACCCCGCTCAAGTACATGGCGGCCGACCTGCTGGACAAGCCCGGCGCCCGCTACGGCGTCGACGTCCCGCAGATGCTGCGCCGCGCCGACCGCTGGGACCACAGCCTGGTCGCCAACCGCCACTCGGAACTGGTGTGGGAACGGGCGTATCCGTGCCACTTCGCGTCGGCGCGGACCGGAAGCCCGCGCAATGACGTCCTCGTGGGAGCAACTCCCGGGGCGGGGAGGGCAGTTCGGGAACGGCTCGGCATCCCCGACGGGCACACCGTCGTGCTGTACGCGCCGACCCGCCGCGAGTACGTGCGGAGCGGCCACGTCGACCGGCTCGACCTCGCCCGGTTCGCGGAGGATCTCGGCCCGGCGCACACCCTCGTCGTACGCCTGCATCCGTCGTTGGCGACCGGTCCCGCGCGGGGCATGGGGCTCGCGGATCTGCACCGGCGGGGTGTGCTGGTCGACGCGACCGACGAACCCTCCGTGGAGGACGTCATGTTGGCGTCCGACGCGCTGGTCACCGACTACTCGGCCCTGATGTTCGACTACGCCAACCTCGACCGGCCGATCGTCCTCCACACCGACGACCGGGAGGCGTACGCGGCGAGCCGGGGCACCTACTTCGACGTCACCGCCGCGCCACCGGGCCATGTGTCCGGTTCCTACCGGGAGTTGGCGTGGCTGTTCGCGTCGGGTGCCTGGCGGGACGAGGACTCGACGCGGCTGCGGGGCGAATTCCGGTCCCGCTACTGCGAGTTCGACGACGGGAACGCCGCCGAGAGGGTCGTACGGACGCTGTTGCTGGGTGAGGACGACTGGCGGCCGACGGCCGGAGCCGCCACGCGGGTGCCCTCGCCCGCCGCCGGTCACGACCAGTTGGCGTCCTCATGAGGCCGCGTACGTGGGTGCTGGTGCTGGCCGCCGTGTTCGCGGTGCTCCAACTCGCCAATGTCACCGGCCGGGACACCCCCGACACCAAGAACTACCTGTCGTACGCGCTGAGTCTGAGCGGGGAGAGCAAGCGCGCGGCGGCGACCGTCACCATCGACTACTACTGCGCGAGCAGGGGGGCGGTGGCGCGGCGCGATCAGAGCGTGAACGCGCTGAACTTCCACGGCAAGGACCCCGCCGCGCGGGTCGCGAAGAAGTGCCGGGCCGCCCAGTGGCGGGTGGTGGACGCGCAGGTGCGGGCCGGGAACAGGGGTGGGTTCATCACACCGTTCATGCCCGAGCGGTTCATGCGGATCTTCGAAGTGCGGCCCGGCTACCCGGTGTTCCTGGTGCCGTTCGTCACGCTGCTCGGGCCGGTGTGGGGGCTGTGGACGTCGAGTGTCGTCCTCACGGTCGCGGGCGGGATCCTCGTGTTCCTGATCCTGCGCACGCTGTCCGTGTCGGTGCCGCTCGCGCTGACCGGGCAGGTCCTCTACTACGTCCTGCCGATCGGGACGACCGCGATGCGTCCGATGGCAGAGGGGCTGATGACGGCCCTGACGCTGGCGGTGGTGTGGGGCTGCGCGCTGGTGCTGCAAGGGCGCCGGACGCGGGCCGGACTCGCCCTGATCGGGGGCTCGTTGGTCCTGCTCTTCACGGTCAAGCACTCGCAGGCCCTGTTCCTCGGGCTGTGCCTGGCCGGTGCGGGCGCGCTGGCCGCCGTACGACAGCGACAGCGGTGGCGGGCGTGGGCGGTGGTCGCGGGGCTCGGCGCGGGGGCGGCCGTAGGGACTCTGCTGTTGGCGGGGCTTCTGCACTATCCGTCGCAGACCGACAGTCTTCAGGACCTGCTGACCGATCACTACGCGCGCCCCGACCGTGCCCGGCTGTATCCCGAATTCCTGCACCTGGAAGCCAACTTCTGGCTGGAGTGGACACGGCAGCAGTTGTGGCAGCCGGTGCTCGCGGCGGCGCTGGGCGCGGGTGTGTGGGGTGCGCTGCGGCGACCGGTGATCGGAGTGTTCCTCATCGGGGCCGCGTTCACCGGGATCCTCACGCAGGCCGCGCACCCCGACATCAGTGTGTGGGGCGGGCGGTTGATCGTGCTGGTGTGGTTGTTGCCGGTGGTGGGCGTGCCGTTGCTGCTGGAGAGTGCGGTGCGGGGGAAGGGAGTCGCCGTCCCGGTGCCGCTGCCTGGGCAGGGGCTCGGGGAGCGGGCTCAGCCGGTCAGATGACGCGGGCGACCCCGGCGACGAGGTGATCAGCGCTCGTCGCCGGGGTCGTAGAGACGTCGTAGTGATTGCTCGTCGTAGTGATTGCCCGTCGTAGTGATTACTCGATGACGAGGTTGACCTCGATGTTGCCGCGGGTCGCGTTCGAGTAGGGGCAGACCTGGTGGGCGGTCTCGACCAGCTTGCGGCCGGTCTCCTCGTCCACGGTGTCGGGGAGCTCGATGCGCAGGGTCACCTTGAGGGCGAAGCCCTCGCCCTGCTTGCCGATGCCGACCTCGGCGGTCACGGCCGCGTCGGAGACGTCGACCTTCGCCTGGCGGCCGACGGCGCCGAGGGCACTGCCGAAACAGGCGGCGTAACCGGCGGCGAACAGCTGCTCGGGGTTGGTGCCCTCGCCGTTGCCGCCCATCTCGACCGGGAAGCCGAGCTGAAGGTCGATCTTGCCGTCGTTGCTGACCGCGCGGCCGTCACGGCCGTGGGTGGCGGTGGCTACGGCGGTGTAGATCGCGTCCATTGGAAACCATCCCTCTCGGAAGTCTTGGTGGGGTGGGGGCCGGTCCGGGTGTCCGGACCGCCTCACGGGGATTAGTAGAGCACACAATTCAATTGCACACAACTAAATGGCCCACTCGCGCTATCCTGGGGACATGACCACCACTCCCGCCGACACTCCGACCGCCGACTGGCTCCGCCTCGACCAGCAGATCTGCTTCTCCCTGAACGCCGCGTCACGCGCCTTCGGCGGTGTGTACCGAGTGCTCCTGAAGGATCTCGGGCTCACCTACCCGCAGTACCTGGTGATGCTGGTGCTGTGGGAGCACGGCGAGCTGCCCGTCAAGAAGCTCGGCGAACACCTGCGGCTCGACTCCGGCACCCTGTCCCCGCTGCTCAAGCGGCTGGAGACGGCGGGTCTGGTACGGCGTGAGCGCAGCGCCCGCGACGAGCGCTCGGTGGAGGTACGGCTCACGGACGAGGGCGTCGCCCTGCGCGAACGCGCCCTCGACGTACCGCGCCGCATCCTCGGCGCGACCGGCTTCGACATCGACGAGATCCGCGCGCTGCGGGCACGGCTCGACGAACTCACCGGCGCGCTGGACTCGGCGGCGCTGGAAGAGGCGTGACCATGTGCTCCGGGGCGGGCGTGACCAGGTGTTGCGGAGCAGGCGTGACCAGGTGTTGCGGAGCAGGCATGACCAGGTCCTGCGGGGGCATGCGGCGGATGTAGAGGGCGAGCTTCACGCGTCCGCTGACGTACTGCCGCCGACGCGCGAACTCCCCGTCCACGACGGCGAGTTTGACCCGGTCGACCGGGTCGCCGGGCACCCAGCGGGACGGCAGCAGATTCGACTGCGCGACGATCCACACGCGGTCCACGGCAGCGAGTCTGGTCGCCAGTTCCGCCGGCGCCACCTCACGCCCGCTCAGCGTTCCCGACCTCGCCCCCGACTCCGCCAGCGCCAGGTCCCGCGCCCCGGCGAACGGGCCCGGGTACGCCAACTCCGTCACCCGCCAGAAGGACGGCAGGAACAACACGGGGTCACCGGGCCGCAGTTCACGACCCGCGAGGGCGGAGACCGCGGCGAGGTTCTCGGGGCGGTGGGCCGCCAGGCGGTCGCCGCGGTAGGCGGGGAGACCGTGGAGGAAGGGGACGGCCAGGGCGAGCACTCCGGCGAGGGTGATGAGGCGGGTGCGGGCAGGCCGTTTCGGGGGGCGCGGTGAGGGGTGCGGTGAGGGGTGCGGTGAGGGGCGTGGTGAGGGACCCGGTCGGGGGCTCGCGGCTCCGGTTGTGCGGTCGACTCCGGTCAGTGGTGGGCTAGTTGTGGCTCCGGTCGGGTCGTCTACTCCGGTCAGTGGTGGGCGAGTTGCGGCTCCGACCAACTGGGGGCGGCGTTCGAGCACAGCCGCTCGGCCCGCCCCATGGGCGACTTCCGGGCGCAGGAGACTTTCCTGCCACACACGGTCCGCCATCCCCACCAGCCGGTCCGCCCCCGCCGCCACCAGCAACGGCGCCCCCGCCAGCGCGTACAGCACATACCGCTCGTGGAACAGCGGCCGGAACTGCGACACCGTCAGCAGCAGCACCGGCGGCACCACCAGCAACGGCAGCGCCACCGACGCGAGCCGTCCCGCGCCGAGTCCCAGCAGGATCAGCAGGACCGAGGTCCAGAAGACGACTCCGGTCGGGGTGACGGACAGGAAACCGCGGGCCAGCCGCTCGGTCGTGTCCCAGTCGGGCACCCGCAGCCACGCCACCTGCCCCGACTGCCGTTGGGACACCCACGCCAACGGCAGCAGGACGCCCACCGCCGTGCCCGCCGCACGCCCCCAGCCAGCCCACACCGCCCTGGGCACCCGCGCCGCCGCCAGTGTCAACGCGTGCGCGCAGAGCACCAGTACGGCGAATTCGTGCAGCAGAAAGGTCACGGCGAGGACAGCGCCGTACGGCCACCAGGAGCGCCTTTCTGGTGGCTGATTCGCCGGTGCCGACGGCTTCTCCAGCGCTCGTACGAGGAGCAGTGTCGCCCCGGTGACCCCGGCCGCGACGAGGGCGTACGACCTGCCCTCCTGCGCGTAGTGGCCGATCAGGGGGGTGATCGCGTAGAGCAGACCGGCCCAGAGGCCGACGCGGGGGCGGGCCAGCCGTACGCCGAGGGCCGCGACCAGGCCGGCCGTCGCCGCCGCGCCGCACACCGACGGCAGGCGCAGGGCCACCTCGCCGGGGTGGACGGCAAGGACGGCGTGCAGGAGCAGGTAGTACAGGCCGTGCACCGCGTCGACGCCGTGCAGCAGCCGCCAGATCTGCGGCACCGTGCGCCGCCCCACCAGGTACGTGACGCCCTCGTCGCCCCACATGCCGCCGCGGTCGAGCCCCCACAGACCCAGCGCGAGCATGACGGTCACCGGCACGACGACGGCCACGACCTCCGCACGCGTCCGTCGCCCGCACCCGTGCCCGTACTCAGCCTCGCCTTGGCTTTCCACCTGGCCGATTTTGTACTGTAAGCGGGCTCTTACCAACGATTGACGGTGTATTAGCATTCATGCGGCATTCACCCGGCTTACGATCCGCCATGATGAACGCCGTCCGCAGACACCGCCTCCCCGCCCTCACGCTCGCCTGGCTCGCCACGCGCGCCGGAATGCTGCTCCTCCTCGCGTACAACGGCCTGCCCCTGCTCGGCCGGGGCGCGGTCGCCCGGGAGGTGTGGCGCCTCTACTACCACTGGTACGGGGTCCTGTCGCAGGGCGCGTTCCCGGCCCACGACCACCTGTGGCAGTACCCGCCAGGGGCGGGACCGGTCCTGCTGGCCCCGGCCCTGCTGCCTGACCTGACGTACTTCCAGGCGTTCGTCGCCCTCACCCTCGCCACCGACGCGCTGATCACCGTGGTCCTGACCCGCGCGGGCACCCGCCCCGGCCGCAGCCTGCGCGGCGCCGCCTACTGGATCGGCTGCCTCCCCCTCCTCCTGGACATGCCGCTGGTCCGCTACGACGTGCAGGTCACGGCGTTCGCCGTCATCTCCCTGTTGACGTTGTCGCGCTCCACGCGTGCGTGCGGCGCGTTCGCGGCGCTGGGCGCGCTGGTGAAGGTGTGGCCGGCGCTGGTGCTGCTGGGGGTGCCGAGGGGGCGGGCGACACGGTCGGTGTGGTCGTGGGCGGCGGGGGCGGGGGTCTTGTCGCTCATGATGCTCGTAGCCTTGTTCAACAATCCTCTCGCCTTCTTGCGCCAACAGGGCGGCAGGGGCGTGCAGATCGAGTCACTGGGCGGCACGGCCCTCGGCCTGGCGACCCACCTCGGCTGGCCGGGCCGGGCGCGCTACCAGTACGGCGCGATGGAGTTCACGGGACCGCATGTCGCCGCCGTCGCCGACGTCTCCCTCGCGCTCACGGCGGTCGCCTTCGGGTTCCTGCTGCTGTGGCGGATCCGGGCCCGCCGCTGGACCGACGCGACCCCCTACGACGCCGCGCTGAGCGCCGTCCTGCTGTTCACCGTGACCAGCCGGGTGATCAGCCCCCAGTACATGATCTGGCTGCTCGGCCTGGCCGCCGTCTGTCTGACCTCCCGGCACACCGCGCAGCGCCCGGTGGCCGCGCTGATCGTGGCGGCGACCGTGATCAGCGCCGTCGAGTTCCCCGGCCTGTACGGCGACGTCATCCGCAGCACGTGGACGGGCTGCGGCCTGATGGTCGCGCGCAACGGTCTGCTGGGCGCCGCGGCCGTCCTCTCCTTCGTCCGGCTGTGGCGGTCGTCGAGGCCGGTTCCGCCGACTCCGCACGCGCGCGTGCGGCCCTCCGGTCCGCACGGGGAGTCCCAGCGGTTGACCGCGGCACACTCCGGCGCCTGATTGACTTGGGCCCGGGGAGCGTGAGGGACGCGCCTCCACGGATCGAGTGACATCGAGTGACATCGAGTTATGTCCAGTGATGGAGGGGACTGCCGCACATGACCTGGCTGAT
Organism: Streptomyces sp. NPDC002276; assembly: GCF_053891435.1. NCBI lineage: Bacteria > Bacillati > Actinomycetota > Actinomycetes > Kitasatosporales > Streptomycetaceae > Streptomyces > Streptomyces sp. NPDC002276. Next base: position 331,178 of record NZ_JBSFCQ010000009.1, read on the forward strand.
CACCGGCGGAGCCGGCTACATCGGGGCGCACGTCGTGAGGGCGATGACCGAGGCGGGCGAACAGGTGGTCGTCTACGACGACCTGTCGACCGGCATCGCCGCGCGCGTGCCCGACGATGTGCCCGTGGTGCTGGGTTCGACGCTGGACGCGGAACTCGTGGCCCGCACCCTCGCCGACCAGGACGTCACCGGAGTCGTCCACCTGGCGGCGAAGAAGCAGATCGGCGAGTCGGTCGAGCAGCCGCTGCGCTACTACCGGGAGAACGTCGAGGGCCTGCGCGTCCTCCTGGAGGCGGTGACCACGGCCGGCGTCCCGTCCTTCGTGTTCTCGTCCTCTGCGGCCGTCTACGGCATGCCGGACGTGGAGCTGGTCACCGAGGAGACGCCGTGCGTGCCGATGTCGCCGTACGGCGAGACGAAGCTGGCGGGTGAGTGGCTGGTCCGCGCCACGGGCCGCGCGACCGGCCTGTCCACGGCCTCCCTGCGCTACTTCAACGTCGCCGGCGCCGCCGCCCCCGAACTCGCCGACGTCGGTGTCTTCAACCTCGTCCCCATGGTCTTCGAGAGGCTCACCGAGGACGCGCCCCCGCGCATCTTCGGCGACGACTACGCCACCCCGGACGGCACCTGCGTCCGCGACTACATCCACGTCGTCGACCTGGCCGAGGCCCATGTCGCCGCGGCCCGCGCCCTCCAGGCCTCACCCGGCCGCGCCCTCACCCTCAACATCGGCCGCGGGGAAGGCGTTTCGGTCCGCGAGATGATCGACCGCATCAACGCGATCACCGGCTACGACCGTCCCCCGACCGTCCATCCCCGCCGCCCCGGCGACCCGGCCCGCGTCGTCGCCTCCGCCGACCGCATCACCACCGAACTGGGCTGGAAGGCCAAGCACGACGTCCAGGACATGATCGCGTCGGCGTGGGAGGGATGGGTGCGGCTGCATCCGGGAGCCGCGCGGTCCTGATGAGTGCTCGCTCCCGGACGGAACGCGCCGTGGGCGCCGTCCTCGGCTCCGCCGTCGGCGACGCACTGGACGCACCCTTCGAGTTCGATCCCGAAGGCGCCTTCTCCGCCCGGTTTCCGGCGCCTGGCGACGGCGGTGAGATGTGCGGGGGCGGCGGCTGGGACCCGGGCGAGGCCACCGACGACACGCAGATGGCCGTACTCGTCGCGGAGTCACTGCTGGAGTGCGACGGGCTCCAACTCCCGGACATGTTCGGGCGGTTCCGGGTGTGGGCAGCCGCCGACCCGAAGGACATCGGCCTCCAGACCGAGGCCGTGCTGAGCAGCGGCGACCCCCTGGGACCTGGCCGCCGCCCTGCACTTCCGGACCAGCCAACGGGGTGCCAGGGACGGTGCGTTGATGCGCGCCGCACCGTCGTCGGTGTACTTCGCGCGCGAGCACCGTGACGCCACGATGGACGCCGCCCGCCGCATCTCCGCCCTCACCCACGGAGACCGCGCGGCCTGGGAAGGCACGGCCGTCTTCCACGAGTTGGCGCGCGTCGCGCTCGCGGGCGACGACCCGCTCGACGCCGTCGCGGAGACCCTCGGATACATCCACCCCGGCAACCGGGAGCGGTACGCCGTCGTCCTCTCCCGCGACTGGCACCCCGACCTGGCAACGGAGTTCAACGGCGCCGTCTGGGCCCTGCGGACGACTTCTTCGTACGAGGACGCCCTGCGCGCCGCGATCGACCTCGGCGGCGACACGGACACCGTCGCCGCCGTGACGGGCGGGCTCGCCGGGGCGCTGTACGGGAGCGCGGCGATCCCCGAGCACTGGGGCGAGGCCCTGCGCGTACCGCTGCCGGGGTTCGGGGGGGCGGGTGCTGCGGGCGCGCGAACTCCGGGGACTGGCGCGGCGGTTGGACCGGCGGGGAGGGTGAGTCGCGGACTTGCGGACTCGCGGACCTACGGACCTGCGGACTCGTCGGGGCGGTGTGCGGGTGACAGGTGGCGGGAGGCGGTGTGGCGGAGGTCCGGCGGCGTCCTACAGCGCCTTGAGGCCCTCTGTGGTGGCCCTGGCGAGCGCCCCCAGGTATCCCTTCGGCAGCTTCGGGCTGCGAATCACCACGGCACGCCAGTACAGGGGGCCGGAGATCAGGTCCAGCGCCAGGTCCTCGTCCATGCCGGGGCGGATCTCACCACGGTGTTCGGCCGCCGCGAGGATCTTGCTGGCCACACCCTCCTGGCCCTCGCGCAACGCCTTCTGCATCGCGTCGGCGATCTCCGGGTTCCGGGCCGCCTCGGCCTGGAGATCCGGGATGATCTGCGAGGCGACGGGGTGACGGAGGGCCCGTGACGTGACCTCGTACAGCATCCGGAGGTCACCTTCCAGCGAACCGGTGTCCGGCGTCGGCAGCCCCATCACCGCGATCGCCGACACTACGTCGAGCACCAGGTGCAGCTTCGAACGCCAGCGGCGGTACACCGCCGTCTTGCCCACCCCCGCGCGGCGCGCGATCCCTTCGATCGACATCCGGGCATACCCGACCGCCGCCAACTCCTCGAAGACCGCCGCCCGAATGGCTTCGGTCACATCCTCGCGGAGTACGGCCGCCCCGGCGGGGGTTCGGCGGCGCTGACGTGTCTTGGGCTCGTCGGCGTTCGTCGTCATAGCTCAAGCATAGGGGCGTTGCGACGAAACGGTTGCGTTCCGACGCGGGTGGGGCGCGTCGCGGGTGGGGTTTCGTCGTGGGTGGGGCACATCGCGACGAAACGGACTCGTCGTGACGGGAGGGGGCTGCCGTCGGCTGGCGGTTGCGGGGGCGGGGCTGGGGCGGGCGGGGCGTTGCGACGCTACCGGTTCGACGCGGGGACGGGACGGGCGCGTCGCCCGACGCGCCTGACCTGTCGTCGCGACGGGCCTGTTCCGTCGTCGCGACGCACCCGTCCCGTCCCGTCCCCACGACGCGCCCGTTCCGTCCCGACGGCGCACCCGCCCCCACCCCAACGCCAGCGCGTATCGACGCAACAGCCCCGTCCCGACGCAAACCCAGCGAACCTAACGGCCCGATCACATCCGTCACGACGAAACGGTTGCGTTCCGACGCCGAATCCGCCTACGCTCACGTTGCGACGATACGGTCCCGTCCCGACGTAAGAGAACGTAAAGAGAAGCGTAAGGAAACGCCGGGCCACGGAACACGGCAGCCGGACGCGCGCACCCCCTCCCCCCGAGCGAAAGCAGCGGATGTGAGCCAGGTCCTCCACACACCGCCCCATTCGCCGGCCCCGGCCGACGAAGACGACCTCGCGGCGCTCGCCGCCCGCCACGGCCTCACGGTCAGTGGCGCCCGCCCCTCTCTGACCGAGTACGTCCGGCAGTTGTGGGAGCGACGCCACTTCATCACCGCGTTCGCCACCGCCAAGCTGACCGCGCAGTACAGCCAGGCGAAACTGGGCCAGGTCTGGCAGGTGATGACGCCGCTGTTGAACGCGGCGGTGTACTACTTCATCTTCGGTGTGCTGCTGGGCACCAAGAAGCATGTGCCGGACTACATCCCGTTCCTGGTGACGGGGGTGTTCATCTGGACGTTCACGCAGAGCTCGATCATGGCGGGCACCCGCGCGATCTCCGGCAATCTCGGCCTGGTCAGGGCGCTGCACTTCCCGCGGGCCGCGCTGCCGATCTCGTTCGCGCTACAGCAGCTCCAGCAGCTGCTGTTCTCGATGGCCGCGCTCATCGTCATCCTGATCTGCTTCGGCGTGCCGATCAGCGTCTCCTGGCTGTTGGTGATCCCCGCGCTGTTCCTGCAGTTCACGTTCAACGCGGGCGTCTCGATGGTCATGGCGCGGATGGGCGCGAAGACGCCGGACATCGCCCAGCTGATGCCGTTCATCCTGCGCACCTGGATGTACCTGTCCGGTGTCATGTGGAGCATCGACAAGCTGACCAAGGCCGACGACCTGCCGCACATCGTGGTGATCGCCCTGGAGACCAACCCGGCGGCCGTCTACATCGACCTCATGCGCTACGCGCTGATCGACAGCTTCCACGCCAGCCAGCTCCCCCCGCACGTGTGGGCGGCGGCGACGGGCTGGGCGCTGATCGCCGGCGTCGGCGGCTTCATCTACTTCTGGAAGGCTGAGGAGACGTACGGCCGTGGCTGAGCAGACCATCGAGTACCACACCGAGCGGACCCCCGTGGCCGCCGACAGCACGATCCCGACCGTCGTCTGCGACGGCGTCGACATCATCTACCGGGTCAACGGAACCGGCTCCGGACGCGGCACCGCGACCGCCGCCCTCAACCGCATGCTGCGCCGCGAGAGGGCCGAGAAGGCCGCGGGCGTACGCACGGTGCACGCGGTCAAGAAGGTGTCGTTCGTCGCCTACAAGGGCGAGGCGATCGGCCTGATCGGCACCAACGGTTCCGGCAAGTCGACCCTCCTCAAGGCCGTCGCCGGCCTGCTCCCGGTCGAGAACGGCCGTATCTACACCCACGGCCAGCCCTCCCTCCTCGGCGTCAACGCGGCGCTGATGGGCGACCTGACCGGCGAGCGCAACGTCTACCTCGGCGGCCTCGCCATGGGCATGTCCCGGGAACAGGTCAAGGAGCGCTACCAGGGCATCGTCGACTTCTCCGGGATCAACGAGAAGGGCGACTTCATCACGCTCCCCATGCGGACGTACTCCTCCGGCATGGGCGCCCGGCTGCGGTTCTCCATCGCCGCCGCCAAGGACCACGACGTGCTGCTGATCGACGAGGCGCTGGCGACGGGTGACCGGTCGTTCCAGCGGCGTTCCGAGGAGCGGATCCGCGAGCTGCGGCAGCACGCGGGCACGGTCTTCCTGGTCAGCCACAACAACAAGTCGATCCGCGACACCTGCGACCGCGTGCTGTGGCTGGAGCGCGGTGAGCTGCGGATGGACGGGCCGACGGAGGAGGTCCTGGAGGCGTACGAGGCCTTCACGGGTGGCGCCGACAAGCCCAAGGCCCCGGCCGCCGACAAGGTCGCCTAGAGGTCCTTCCGCAGATCCTCGTCCTGGAACACCCACGTGCGGTAGACCAGGAAGCGGAACGCGGACGCGAGCACGATCGACAGGGCCTTCACGGCATTCGCCCCGAGCGGACCGTGGAGGCCCAGGCCGTGGTAGCCGACGTAGAAGAGTCCGCTCTCCATGAGGACGCCGATGCCGCTGAAGGCGAAGAACAGCGCGATGCGGCGGGCGTCGGGGGCGTCGCGGTCGCGGTAGGTGTAGTAGCGGAAGCCGAGGTAGTTGGCGCCCATGGCGACGCAGCTGGCCAGGACGGTCGCGAGCATCGCGGGCCAACTCAGGCCGTGCAGCAGGGCGTTGAAGACCGCAAAGTTGACCAGGACGCCGCTGCCGCCGACGATCCCGAATTTCACGACTTCCAGGACGACCTTGCGCACCGGCCGCACGGGGGCGGCGGTCGCACGTTCCTCGGTGAGGTTCAGAGTCACATCACCAGGCTTAGCGGGGCTGAGTAAGCGCTCGCCCTGAGTACCCCTAAGGCACCCCATGAAAAGGCGCCCCGAGCCATTGCGGCCCGGGGCGCCTGTGTCGTCGTAGGGACTACGGGTCCCTTCGCAGGGACTACGACGAGACGGTCGTAGGGACTACGAGTGCGTGCGCAGCAGTGTGCGCATCGTGCGCATCGCCACCGACAGGTTGGCGAGGTCGAACATCTCCGAGCCCTGGATCTCGTCCAGGGTGGTGCGGGCGCGGCCGAGGATCGCGGTGTTCTTCTGCTCCCACGCGGTGAAGCGCTGTTCGGGGGTCGAAGTGCCGTTGCCCGCCGTCAGGATGTCGGCGGTCAGGGCCGCGTGGGCCGCGTACAGGTCCTCGCGGATGGAGGCGCGGGCCATGGACTGCCAGCGGTCCGCGCGGGGCAACTCGATGATGCGGTCCATGAGTTGGGTGATGTGGAGGCGGTCGGCGAGGTCGTAGTAGACCTCGGCGACGTCCATCGGGTCCTTGCCCGTGCGATCGGCCACCGAGACGATGTCGAGCGCCGGGAAGGCGGAGGAGAAGCCGGCCACGCGGGTGGCGAGTTCGGCGGGGACGCCGGCGCCGGTCAGCTCGTCGTAGATCTGCTGGTACCACTCCAGGTCCGCGCCGCGCAGCAACTTCGGCAGCTGGGACCAGACTTGCTCGACGCGCTCGCCGAAGAACTCGACGGTCTCGGCGAGTTGGAGCGGCTGCGGCCGGTTGTTGAGCAGCCAGCGGGTGCCGCGCTCGCACAGGCGGCGCGAGTGCAGCCGGATGCGGGTCTGGACGGGGGCCTCGACGGTGTTGTCGAGGGCCTCGACGCCGTCCCACACCTCGGCGGCGTGGAAGATCGCGCGGGCCGCGGTCTGCGCCCGGACGATCTCCTCCAGGGAGGCCCCGGTCTCCTCGCGGAGGCGGTGCAGGAAGCTCGTGCCGCCGGTGTTGACCGTGTCGTTGACGAGGACCGTGGTGACGATCTCGCGGTGCAGCGCGTGGGTGTCGATCTGCTCGGCGAACTTCTCGCGCAGCGCGGTCGGGAAGTAGGCGTGCAGCAGGGTGCGCAGGTAGGGGTCGTCGGGGAGCGTGGTGTGCAGCAGCTCGTCGGCGACCGTGATCTTCGTGTACGCCAGCAGGACGGCCGTCTCGGGACTGGTCAACCCCTGTCCCTGGGCGAGGCGTTCGCGGATCTGGCGGTCGGTGGGCAGGAACTCCAGGGCCCGGTCGAGGTGGCCCTCGCGGACCAGGGTGCGCATGAAGCGCTGCTGGGCGTGGAGCATGTCCTTGGACTGGGCGAGCGCGTTGGCGATCGCGGTGTTCTGCGCGTAGTTGTTGCGCAGGACGAGCGCGCCGACCTCGTCGGTCATCTCGGCGAGGATCTTGTTGCGCTGCTTGACGGTCATGTCACCTTCGGTGACAAGGCCGTTGAGCAGGATCTTGATGTTCACCTCGTGGTCGGAGGTGTCCACGCCCGCGCTGTTGTCGATGGCATCGGTGTTGATCTTGCCGCCCTGCTGGGCGAACTCGATCCGGCCGAGCTGGGTCAGGCCCAGGTTGCCGCCCTCGCCGACGACCTTGACGCGCAGGTCGGCGCCGTCGACGCGGATGGCGTCGTTGGCCTTGTCGCCGACGTCCGCGTGGGACTCGGTGCTGGCCTTGACGTACGTCCCGATGCCGCCGTTCCACAGGAGGTCGACCTGTGACTTGAGGATGGCCCTCATCAGGTCGGCCGGTGTCATCTTGGCGACCTTGTCCTCGATGCCGAGGGCCTGGCGGACGTGGGCGTTGACCGGGATCGCCTTGGCCGTACGGGGGAAGACCCCGCCGCCGGCCGACAGCAGCTCGGTGTTGTAGTCGGCCCAGCTGGAACGCGGCAGCTCGAACATGCGGCGGCGCTCGGCGTACGAGACGGCCGCGTCCGGGGTCGGGTCGAGGAAGATGTGCCGGTGGTCGAAGGCGGCGACCAGGCGGATGTGCTCGCTGAGCAGCATGCCGTTGCCGAACACGTCACCGGACATGTCACCGACGCCCACGACCGTGAAGTCCTCGGTCTGCGTGTCGACGCCCAGCTCCCGGAAGTGCCGCTTGACGGACTCCCAGGCACCGCGCGCGGTGATGCCCATCTTCTTGTGGTCGTAGCCCGCGCTGCCGCCGGAGGCGAACGCGTCACCCAACCAGAAGTTGTAGCTCTCGGCGACCCCGTTGGCGATGTCCGAGAAGGTCGCGGTGCCCTTGTCGGCGGCGACCACCAGGTAGGTGTCGTCCTCGTCGTGCCGGACGACGTCCGCCGGAGGGACGACCTCGCCGGCCACCAGGTTGTCGGTGATGTCGAGCAGGGCCGAGATGAACATCTTGTAGCTGGCGATGCCCTCGGCCAGCCACGCGTCCCGGTCCACGCTCGGGTCGGGCAGCTGCTTGGCGACGAAGCCGCCCTTGGCGCCGACCGGCACGATGACGGTGTTCTTCACCATCTGCGCCTTGACCAGGCCGAGGATCTCGGTACGGAAGTCCTCGCGCCGGTCCGACCAGCGCAGCCCGCCGCGCGCGACCTTGCCGAAGCGCAGGTGCACGCCCTCGACGCGCGGCGAGTACACCCAGATCTCGTACGCGGGTCGCGGCGCGGGCAGGTCCGGGATGGCCTGCGGGTCGAACTTCATCGAGACGTACGCGTGCGCGTGCCCGCCGAGCGCTTCCTGGAAGAAGTTGGTACGCAGGGTCGCCTTGATGACGGTCAGGAAGGACCGCAGGATGCGGTCCTCGTCGAGACTGGCCACCTGGTCGAGGGCCGCGTCGACCTCTTCGAGGAGAGCGTCGACGATCTCGCGCCCGGCGCGCTGCCGGTCCGGCGACATCCGCGCCTCGAACAGGGAGACGAGCAGCCGGGTGGTGTGGACGTTGTTGCGGAGGGTGTCCTCCATGTAGTCCTGGCTGAAGGTCGAACCGGCCTGCCGCAGGTACTTGGCGTACGCCCGCAGCACCATCGCCTGCCGCCAGTCGATCCCGGCGCTCAGCACCAGCGCGTTGAAGCCGTCGTTCTCGGCCTGTCCGGTCCAGGTCGCGGCGAACGCCTCCTGGAACCGCTCGCGGCCGTCGTCGCCGAGGTAGTCCCCGTTGCCGTTCTGCGACTTGGGCATCCGCAGCCCGAAGTCGTAGATCCACGCGGTCGTACGGTCCGAGCAGCGCAGTTCGTACGGCCGCTCGTCGACGACCTCGACGCCGAGGCGGCTGAGGACCGGCAGCACGGCGGAGAGGGAGACCGACTCGCCCTTGCGGTAGATCTTGAAGCGGCGCTCGTCGGGGGCGGCGCCCACCGGCTCGTAGAGGCTGAGCGCGAACGCCTGCTCCTCGGTGAGCTGTTCGAGGTGGACCAGGTCGGCGACGGCGGCGCGCGGGGTGTGGTCGGCCTTGTAGCCCTCGGGGAAGGCGTTGCCGTAGCTGCGCAGGAGTTCGGCGGCGCGCTCCTCGCCGCACTCGGCGTTCAGCGCCTCGCCGAAGCCGTCGGCCCAGGAGCGGGCGGCCTCCACGAGGCGGGCCTCGATGCGGTCCTTGTCGGCGTCGGACAGCTCGGGCAGTTCGGTGCCCTGCGGGACGCGGACCACGAAGTGCAGCCGGGAGAGGATCGACTCGGTGTTCCACGCGGTGAAGTCGACGCTGGTGCCGTCGAGCTCTTCTTTAAGGATGTCGATGATTCGGAGGCGTACGCCGGTGGTGTAGCGGTCGCGCGGGAGGTAGACGAGGGCCGAGTAGTAGCGGCCGTACTCGTCCTGGCGCAGGTAGAGGCGCAGCCGCCGGCGTTCCTGGAGGTAGAGCACGGACGTGACGATCGAGCGGAGTTCGTCGACCGGGGTCTGGAACAGCTCGTCGCGCGGGTACGTCTCCAGGATCTGGAGCAGGTCGCGCCCGTCGTGGCTGTTGGGCGAGAAGCCGGCGCCCTCCAGCACCTCGTCGACCGTGCGCCGGATCACGGGAACCCGGCGGACGGACTCGGTGTAGGCGGCGGAGGAGAACAGGCCCAGGAAGCGGCGCTCGCCGACGACCTCGCCGTTCTCGTCGAACTTCTTCACGCCCACGTAGTCGAGGTACGACGGACGGTGCACCGTGGAGCGGCTGTTGGCCTTCGTCAGGACCAGGAGCTTGTGCTCGCGGGCCTTGGCGCGGGCGTCGGCCGGGAGCCGCTCGAAGGACGGGCTCACCGGGTGGTGGTCCTCGCCCGCGTGCTGCGGGTCGGAGCGCAGGATGCCGAGGCCGGTGCCGGGGACCGCGGCCAGCGAGTCGTCCTCGCGGAGCTGGTACTCGCGGTAGCCGAGGAAGGTGAAGTGGTCGGCGGCCAGCCAGCGCAGCAGCTCGCGGGCCTCGCCGACCTCGTTGGAGGGCAGGTCGGAGGCGGTCGGCTCGGCGGGCAGCTCGTCGGCCATCCGCAGCGCCAGGTCGCGCATCTTCTCCCAGTCCTCGACGGCCTCGCGGACGTCGGACAGGACGCGCAGCAGATCGGCGGTGATCTGCTTGAGGTCGGCGCGGTCGGTCTCGCGGTCGATCTGGACGTGGATCCAGGATTCGGTGTGCGCGTCGTGCGGCAGCTCGCCGGTGGGCGGGGTGGTGAGCACCTCGATGAGCTTGCCGGTGAGGTCGCGGCGGACGACGACCTGCGGGTGGATCACGACGTGGATGCCGCGGCCCTGGCGGGTCAGTTCGTTGGTCACCGAGTCGACGAGGAAGGGCATGTCGTCGGTGACGACCTCGACGACGGTGTGGCTGCACGTCCAGCCGTTCTCCTCGACCGTCGGGGTGTGGACCCGAACGTTGGCCGTGCCCTGGGGACGGGTCTCGGCCAGCCGGTAGTGGGAGTAGGCCGCGCCGAAGACATCGACCGGGTCGCGGTCGGCGAGGTCCTCCGGGGCGGTGTGCAGGTAGTAGCGCTGGAGGAACGCGAGCACGGTGTCCCGGTCCGGGGTGCTCTCGTCCGTCTTCCCGGTCGGTAGGTGCCCCCCGACCGGGCTGTTCTCAGCTACCCGGGCAGCCCGTTCGAGCAGCTCGGCCTTGGCTTCGTCCAGCTTGGTCTGCATTGTCCTCTGGCTCCTGTCGCGCGCCGTTGCGTGACGTAGAAGGAAGTTCGATGTCTTCCCCTGCGGCTCGACGCCACGGCCCGGGGTGTCCGGTCTGCTCAGACGCTATGCCGCAAGGTGAGATGAGCGGTGGGTTATCAGCCATTTTCGGCACGCCCGAAGGGTGTGACGCTGCTCTCTGCCGCGCCGGTACCCGGGGTGTGCACGGCGTCCTGGGAGCCCTTGGAGCTCCGTCCCGCCCGCGCGGACCTGTGGGACAGGCCCTGGGACCAGCGACCGCCGCCCGGTCACGGATGTCGTCCGTGGTCGCCGGGCGCGGAGCAGGGGCGACGATGCCCCCGCGAAATATCGCGCTGATCACGCCACAAGGCTATCGCTCCTCACCGGGGGCTCGTCACGAGCCGGTTGTGTACAAATCAGAGGGTGGAACTTTGACGTTATGCACAGGGGCGTAGAGAGTGAAATCGTCGTATTCAAGGGCAGTCGGGACGGTGACGGAGGTCCGCGCGGCGAGGGCCCTTGGCAAGCACTCCGGCACGCGGCACGTTGCCCATGACACCCGGCGCGGACGCGCAACGCGGACGCGCGTCACGGCTACGTCCCCGCAGCCCCAGCCCCAGTCACAGCCACCGAGGAGCGCACCGACATGACAGCGAAGATCCTCATCGTCACCGGCGACGCAGCGGAGTCGCTGGAGGTCCTCTACCCCTACCAGCGCCTGCGCGAGGAGGGCTACGAGGTCCATATCGCGGCCCCCGAGCGCAAGAAGCTCCAGTTCGTCGTCCACGACTTCGAACCCGGCTTCGACACCTACACCGAGAAGCCCGGCTACACCTGGCCCGCCGATCTCGCCTTCTCCGAGGTCGATCCCGGCCAGTACGCGGCCCTCGTCATCCCCGGTGGCCGGGCCCCCGAGTACCTCCGCAATGATCCCGAACTCCGCAAGATCCTCAAGTCCTTCTTCGACACGGACAAGCCCGTGGCCCAGATCTGCCACGGCCCCCTGCTCACCGCCGCGATCGACGGCCTGCGCGGCCGGCGCGTCACGGCGTACCCCGCCCTCGAACTCGACATGCAGTCCGCGGGCGCGACCTTCCAGGACGCCGAGACGGTCGTCGACGGCACGCTGGTCTCTGCCCGCGCCTGGCCGGATCACTCCAGCTGGATGCGGGAGTTCCTCACGGTGCTGCGGACGAAGGCGCCGGTGACGTGATCTCGGAGGCTGCGCAAGCCTCCTTACGCCGCCAGCCGCTCCGCCTCCGCGACGGCCTCCGCCAGCGAGTCCACCACGGGCACGCCGACCACTTCGAGGCTGGCCCGGCTGTGCGAACCGCCGGTGTACAGCACGGCCCGCGCGCCCACGTGCAGGGCGGCCACGGCGTCGTCGGCCGCGTCGCCTATCACCACGGTGCGCTCGGGGTCCACGTCGGCCAGCGCCCCGAGGTGCCGCACCATGTGCTCGGCCTTGCTGCCGCCGGAGGGCCCGGTGCGCCCGTCGACCCGTATGAAGTGCGGTTCTATCCCGAACTCCCGCACCAGCGGGACGAGTTCGTCATGGACGTACATGCTGAGGATCGACTGACTGCGACCCGCGGTCCGCCATCCCGCGAGCAGGTCCGCCGCACCCTCGGTCAGACCGCAGACGACCCGGTGCTCGGCGTAGTACCGGTGGAAGGTGTCGTCCATGACCTCCCACTCGGCGTCGGTGGGCAGCCGCCCGAGCAGCCGCTCGTAGAACTTCGGCACCGGCACGCAGTACAGCGTCCGGTACTCCTCCATCGTGATCGCCTTGAGCCCGAGCTCGGCGAAGGCCGCGTTGGTCGCCCCGATGATCGCGTCATTGTCGTGGAACAGCGTGCCGTTCCAGTCCCAGACGATGTGCGCGTTTGCTTGCATCCCCATGCCAAAAACGTACCCGCCGCCACTGACAATCAAGAGAACCGCAGCTCAGCGGCCATATTCGGCCGGCTGACCGCCGCCGAAAGGACGCTGGACGGGCTCAGTCCGCCAGCCCGACGAGGTTCGGGATCTCCTGCGTCGCGTACCAGAGCAGCTCGTGGTCCTCGGCCCCGTCCACGACGAACTGCGCGTCGTCGTCCCCGCGATCCGCCGCCGGGAGCGCGTCGGCGGCGGCACTCACGTCGTTCTCCGCGTCGCCCAGATCTACGTGCACGGCCGCCGCCCTGGCCAGCGCCACGGTTCCGGTGACCCGCACCTCGCCGAGCGCCGCCGGTTCGAGTCCGCGGTCGGGGTCGGCGTGCGCCGCGCCGTCGGGTACGTCGACGGCGACCACGACCCGCCGTCGCGGTGCGTCGGCGTCGGCCGCCAGCAGCCGCAGCGAGGCCAGCGCGGCCCGGTTCAGCGCCGCGTACTCCAACTCCTCGATGTCGTCGGAGAGATACCACTCGCGCAGCGCGGGTGTGACGGCGTACGCGACGAAGGGTCCCGTCCCCAGCTCACCCGTCTTGTACGCCTCGGCGAGACCGGGGAGGGTCAGGGGGACGTAGACGCGCATGGCTGGCCGCTTTCGTAGTCGGAGAGTGCCTCGCGGAGGACGGTGCCATGCCTCCGGGAGGGCCTCCAGGATACGTGCGCGCGTCCCCCATCGAGTCCCCACCCGCACCACTGGAGGCGTCCACCCCACGCCGGAAATTCACCCGGGGCACCCCTGCGCCGATGGGCTTCAGGGCCCCGCAATCACTCGGATAAGTGAACAATACGGCCCCTCCGACGCGCCCCGCCACGTGCTTGCCGTCCTCGCCCCCGGCCCCGTACAAGATCCCCAACCAGCAAGTTACTTCCCGGTACATTCCGGGCCGACCACACGGGGACCCCCATGCACAAGGTCATGACCAGGACCGCCCAGCACACCCCGACCCGCCCCCCGACCCGCCGCGACCCGCGCCGCCCGGGTACGGCAGCGCCGCGCGGACAGGGCGGGGGCACGTCCCGTACGACGACCGGCGAGGCCCTGCCGATCACGTCCGACACCGCCGGGGACTCGCTTCTCACGACGCCCGGAACCGAGGTGACCCGCACTGCCGCCGCCGCGACGGCAGGCCTCAGCGCGGCCCGCACGGCCCCCGGGGACAGCCGCCCACCGGCCGCTCCGGGCCGCAGCCCTCGTACGCCGACGGCGGGCTCAGCGGGCCGGGGCGCAGCCCGTACGACACCCACAGGCGCGTCCGGCCGGGGCGTGGCCTCGACGGCTCTCGCACCGGCGCCAGGTCGCGGCACAGCCCCAACCACCTCAGCTCCCGCTACGGACCGGGCCGCACCCCGCACCGTGCCCGCCCAGGCCGCCCCCGGCCGCGTTCCGCAGCCCCGCCCCACCGACGTCTTCGCCGACCGTCTCCTCGCCGTGCTGAGCGGCCAGCGGCCCGTCCACTGGATGCTGCGGCACACCGCCGGCCGCGCCTACGACGAGCTGATCCGGCTCGCCGAACACGGTCCCCTGCGTGCCACCCGGGGCACCCGCCCGGTGGTCCGCGACATCGGCTACTACGTCGCCCGCCCCGGCGCCGTGGAGGCCTTCGCCCGGATCAGCGCCGGTGAGCAGGTACGGGCGATGGCCTTCCGGCTGGAACGGGGCACGGACCTCCGCTGGCGCTGCACGGCGGTGGAACTGGGCGGTCCGCGCGCCCCGCACACGCCGGACGACGACTGACGGGGGCCCGCGCGGCCGACGCCAACTGACGGGCGGGGCACATTCGCCGCAGCCAGCGCCCGTACATGTGCACGCCGAAGGGCCGGGCACCTTCACGATGCCCGGCCCTTCAAGGTCTCTCCACGAGGAGCGGTCCCGACAGGCTCAGCCCTTATTCAGAGGTGCCTGTCACACCTCGCCGCCCGCCCGCGCGGAGCGGCCGTCACTTCTTGCGACGGCTGCTCCGGCGCCCCTGCTTGCGGCGCTCCGCGCGCGTGAGGCCGTCCGCCTCGGAGCGCACCGGCTCGTCGTCGCTGGTGAAGTCGCCCTCGACGACGCCGCCCTCGCCGTCCACGCTGGGCGCGGAGAAGTGCAGCCGGTCCGGCCGCTGGGGAGCGTCGAGCCCCTTGGCGCGGATCTCGGGACGGGCGCTCGCCTGCGCGGGCACCGTGTCCTCCTTGTCGAGCGACGGCTTGTCGTCCTCCACGGGGACTTCCTCGACCTGCTGCTCGACCTGGACCTCCAGGTTGAACAGATAGCCGGCGGACTCCTCCTTGATGCCGTCCATCATGGCGGTGAACATGTCGAAGCCCTCGCGCTGGTACTCGACCAGCGGGTCCTTCTGGGCCATCGCGCGCAGGCCGATGCCCTCCTGGAGATAGTCCATCTCGTAGAGGTGCTCGCGCCACTTGCGGTCCAGCACCGACAGCACGACCCGGCGCTCCAGCTCGCGCATGATCTCGGAGCCGAGCTGCTCCTCGCGCTCCTTGTACTGCTCGTGGATGTCGTCCTTGATGGACTCGGAGATGAACTCGGCGGTCAGACCGGCCCGGTCCCCGGCCGCCTCCTCCAGCTCCTCCACGGTGACCTTCACCGGGTAGAGCTGCTTGAACGCGCCCCACAGCCGGTCGAGGTCCCAGTCCTCCGGGAAGCCCTCGGCGGTCTCCGCGGTGATGTACGCGTCGATCGTGTCGTCCATGAAGTGCACGACCTGCTCCTGGAGGTCCTCGCCCTCCAGGACGCGGCGCCGCTCGCCGTAGATGACCTCGCGCTGCCGGTTGAGGACCTCGTCGTACTTGAGGACGTTCTTGCGGGTCTCGAAGTTCTGCTGCTCGACCTGCGACTGGGCGGACGCGATCGCGCGCGTGACCATCTTGTTCTCGATCGGCACGTCGTCCGGGACGTTCGCCATCGACATCACGCGCTCGACCATCTGGGCCTTGAACAGCCGCATCAGGTCGTCGCCCAGGGAGAGGTAGAAGCGGGACTCGCCCGGGTCGCCCTGACGGCCGGAGCGACCGCGCAGCTGGTTGTCGATACGCCGCGACTCGTGCCGCTCGGTACCGAGGACGTAGAGGCCGCCGAGGTCCTTGACCTCCTCGAACTCGTCCTTGACCGCCTGCTCGGCCCGCTCCAGGGCGGCGGGCAGCGCCTGGGCCCACTCCTCGATGTGCTCCTCGGGGTCGAGGCCCTGCTGGCGCAGTTCGGCCTCGGCGAGGTCGTCGGGGTTGCCGCCGAGCTTGATGTCCGTACCGCGGCCGGCCATGTTGGTGGCGACCGTCACGGCACCCTTGCGGCCGGCCTGGGCGATGATCGGCGCCTCACGGTCGTGCTGCTTCGCGTTCAGCACCTCGTGCTGGATACCGCGCTTGGCGAGCTGCTGCGAGAGGTACTCGGACTTCTCGACCGACGTCGTACCGACGAGGATCGGCTGGCCCTTCTCGTGCTTCTCGGCGATGTCGTCGACGACCGCCTCGAACTTCGCGACCTCGGTGCGGTAGATCAGGTCCGACTGGTCCTTGCGGACCATGGGCCGGTTGGTCGGGATCGGGACGACGCCGAGCTTGTAGATCTGGTGGAACTCGGCGGCCTCGGTCATCGCCGTACCGGTCATGCCCGAGAGGTTGCTGTAGAGGCGGAAGAAGTTCTGGAGGGTGATCGTGGCGAGCGTCTGGTTCTCGTCCTTGATGTCCACCCCTTCCTTCGCCTCGATCGCCTGGTGCATGCCCTCGTTGTAGCGGCGGCCGGCGAGGATACGGCCGGTGTGCTCGTCGACGATCATGACCTCGCCGTCGATGACGACGTAGTCCTTGTCCTTCTTGAAGAGTTCCTTGGCCTTGATGGCGTTGTTCAGGTAGCCCACGAGCGGGGTGTTCACCGACTCGTAGAGGTTGTCGATGCCCAGCCAGTCCTCGACCTTGCTGACACCGCCCTCGTGGATGGCTACCGTGCGCTTCTTCTCGTCGACGTCGTAGTCACCCGTCTCCTCCAGGCCCTTGAGGGAGTTGCCTGCCTCGCCCTTCTTCAGGCGGGTGACCAGCTTGGCGAAGTCGCCGTACCACTTGGTGGCCTGGTCGGCCGGGCCGGAGATGATCAGCGGCGTACGGGCCTCGTCGATGAGGATGGAGTCGACCTCGTCGACGATCGCGAAGTTGTGGCCGCGCTGCACCAGTTCGTCCTGCGACCACGCCATGTTGTCGCGCAGGTAGTCGAAGCCGAACTCGTTGTTCGTGCCGTAGGTGATGTCGCACGCGTACTGCTCGCGACGCTGGGTCGGCGTCATGTTGGCGAGGATGCAGCCGACCTCAAGTCCCAGGAACTTGTGGATGCGGCCCATCATCTCGGAGTCGCGCTCGGCCAGGTAGTCGTTGACCGTGATGATGTGGACGCCGTCTCCGGAGAGGGCGTTCAGATACGCGGGCAGGGTGCCGACCAGGGTCTTGCCCTCGCCGGTCTTCATCTCGGCGACGTAGCCGAGGTGCAGGGCGGCGCCGCCCATCATCTGCACGTCGTAGTGCCGCTGGCCGAGGACGCGCTTGGCGGCCTCGCGTACGGTGGCGAACGCCTCGGGCAGCAGGTCGTCCAGGGTCTCACCATCGATGTAGCGCTGCTTGTACTCCTCGGTGAGGGCCTTCAGCTCGGCGTCGGAGAGGTCGACGAAGTCCTCTTCGATGGAGTTGACCTGGTCCGCGATGCGGTGCAGTTTGCGCAGGATCTTGCCTTCGCCTGCACGCATGATCTTCGAGAGGACGGACACGGGGGTTGGTCTCCTTGCCGGTCGGGCCTGGGACGGTCGGTTTCCAATGACATGGCTGAGCAACGGCCATCGTATGCGAGGACCCCGCCACGCCGGGAGCCTGCTGGTGACGCCGACCGTCCACTACTTCAAAAACGCTTCAAAGGGGACAACGGCCGGGAGTCGCCGATGGTGCCGCGTCGTTCCGAGGAATTGCGCGAAATGTGATCACCCGCTCACACAGCGCAAAAGCATGGCGTCCTTGTGCGCTCCCGAGCAGAATCGGCCGATGGAACCCGTCACGCTCACGACCGAACGTCTCCTCCTGCGCAGCGTCGGCCCGCAGGACACCGATGTCGTGTATTCCGCGGCCCAGGACCCCGAGATCCAGCGCTGGACGACGATCCCCTCGCCCTACCTCCCGGAGCACGCGCGGAGTTTCACCGAGCAGCTGGTCCCCGAGGGCTGGGCGAACTGTTCGATGTTCACCTTCGGTGTCTTTCTCCCCGAAGGGGAGTTGGTGGGCATGCTCGGCATCACGATGCGTTCCCTGGGTGTCGGCGAGGTCGGCTTCTGGGCCACGAAGCAGTACCGGGGCAACGGCTACATCACCGAGGCCACCGTCGCCGTCTCGCGCTGGGCCTTCACCCGGCTGTCGATCGACCGCGTGGAATGGCGCGCGGAGGTCGGCAACAAGGGCTCCCGCGCGGTCGCCGAGCACGCCGGTTTCACCATCGAGGGCACGCTCCGCTCCTCGATCAACAACAAGGGCGTACGACGGGACTGCTGGGTCGCCTCCCTGCTCCCCTCCGACCTGGGCCTGCCCTCGACCGCCCCGTACCTGCCCGCGCAGCCGTAGCGAGGCGAATCCACAGGTCGGCGCGCGTTGTCAGTGGCACCCTCTATCGTGCGGAGACATGACGAGTGCCCCGCGCCCCACGACCGACCTGTCGGCAGCCGACGCCCGCCGCATCGCCCTGCGCGCACAGGGTTTCCTCGGCGCCCCCGACCGCCGCGCGGGCGTGCGCGGTGTGCTCCGCCATCTCGGCGCGGTCCAGCTCGACACCATCTCGGTCCTCGCCCGCTCCCACGAACTCATCCCGTACGCCCGCCTCGGCGCCGTCCCTCGCAAGACGGTCGAGGACGCGTACTGGACCCAGACGCACGCCTTCGAGTACTGGTCCCACGCGGCCTGCATCCTCCCCGTCGAGGAGTGGCCCCACTTCGCCTTCCGTCGCCGCGCCTACCGCGGTCGGCCGCACTGGAACCACGACCTCCCGGACGGCACCTACGACCAGGTCATCAAGCAGCTCCGGGCCGAAGGCCCACTCACCTCAACGGAGTTGGGCGGCGCCAAGCGCACCAGCGAGTGGTGGGACTGGTCCGGCGCCAAGGTCGCCGTGGAGCGCGCGCTCATGTACGGGGAGGTGGTGTGCGTGGAGCGCCGCGGCTGGAAGCGGGTGTACGACCTCGCCGAACGCGCGATCCCGGATCAGCTGCTGCACGACGAGCTGGATGACACCGAGTGCCTCCGTCGTCTGGTCCGGCTGGCGGGCCAGTCACTGGGCGTCGGCACGCGCGCGGACATCGCCGACTACCACCGCCTCAAGGGCGAGCAGGTCGACGCGGTGATCGCCGACTCGGGCCTGGTCCCGGTCACCGTGGAGGGCTGGGGCAAGCCGGCCTGGGCCGACCCGGCGGCCCTGGAGACCGCCCCGCGCGGTCGGCATCGCACCACGCTCCTGTCCCCGTTCGACTCCCTGATCTGGGAGCGGGCCCGCACGGAGCGGATCTTCGGCTTCACCCACCGCCTGGAGGCCTACGTCCCCAAACCGAAGCGGATCCACGGCTACTTCGCGATGCCGGTCCTCGCCGGCGGCCAGTTGGTCGGCCGCGTGGACCCGGCGCGGGAGGGCCGCACCCTGGTCGCCAAGCAGGTCACCCTGGACGGCGCGAAGGCCGTACGGTCCGTGGCACAGGCCCTGGTCGAGGCCGCGAGCTGGGTGGACTGCACGGACGTACGCGTGGAGCGGGTCGACGCCCCCGAACTGCGCGCGCCCCTCGCCGGAGAGCTCCTGCGCCTGCTGGCGTGAGGGTCACCGGATTTCGAGGATCTTCTCCCGCATCGCGTAGACGACGGCCTCCATCCTGGAGTGCAGCTGCAGCTTCTCCAGGATGTTGCGCACATGGTTCTTCACGGTGTTCTCGGAGATGAACAACTGCTTGGCGATATCGCGGTTGTTCATACCGGTGGCGACAAGTTTGAGAACCTCCAGCTCACGGTCGGTGAGCCGGGGCGCGGGCACCAGCCGGCGCTCGTCGGTGCGCTGGATCATCGACTTGAACTCGGTGAGCAGCTTCGACGCCATGGAGGGACTGATCTGCGACTGCCCGTCGGCCACGGCGCGAATGGCGGTGGCCACCTCGTCGGTCGAGATCTCCTTGAGGAGATATCCCGTGGCGCCCGCCTTGATCGCGTCGTAGAGGTCGGCCTCTTCGTCGCTGATCGTCAGCATGATGATCTTCGCGCTGGGTGCCACCTCCTTGATGGAGGTGCACGCCTCGATCCCGCCCCGCTTCGGCATCCGTACGTCCATCAGCACGATGTCCGGCAGCAGGTCGGCGGCCTTGTCGACGGCCTCGGCGCCGTCGCCCGCCTCGCCGACGACCTGGATGTCCTCCTCGGCCGCCAGCACGATCTCCAGGCCGCGGCGGAAAAGGGCGTGGTCGTCCACGACAAGGACTCTGATCGGCTCCTTGCGTGTCGAGCCCGCTTCCGGGCCCATGGCGACGACGCCATCGGCATCCTCGACATGCATCGGTCCGAAGCTGTCCGCCATCGTTCCTCCCCCTGAAGGCTGTGGCCTGTGGTCCTGCGCCATCGCCAACCCAAGGCAGCGGCCCACCGGTTGGGCCCTGTGCGGCCATGATTCCATGCCCGGACGCTAGTGCGGTCACGGAGCGGGGCGCGAAGTGGTCGCACACCGGTGCCCCTGGGGGCGCACACGCGCTCCAGGGGCACCGGCTCGACTGCCGCCGGGTGGGTCAGCCGCCCAACGTGCCGCCCGCCGCGGGCGGTTGCGCCTGGGTGACCATCGGGTCCGTGCTGAGGTGGATGACGCCGTAGTCGTAGGCGTGCCGCCGGTAGACGACACTCGGTTCCTTGGTCTCGGAGTCGACGAACAGGTAGAAGTCGTGTCCGACCAGTTCCATCTCGTAGAGGGCCTGGTCGAGGGACATCGGAGAGGCGACGTGGGTCTTCTCGCGGACGATGAGGGGGCCTTCGCCCTTCACTTCCAGCGAGCCGATCTTCTTGGTGGGCACACCGTCCGACTGCTCGTCGGGGGCGGCGTGGCCGTTGCCGTTGAGCGTCGCCGCGCCCGGGACGTGGTCGGGGACCTCGGCGGCCGTGAGCCGACGGGCACCGCGGCGCGTGTGACGCTTGTCGTGCTGCTTGCGCAGCCGGGCATCCAGCTTCTCCGCCGCGAGGTCGAGCGCCGCGTACGGATCGTTGGCCGATGCCTCCGCCCGGATCACCGGACCGCGGGAGCGGAGCGTGATCTCCACTCGGTCGCAACGGTCGGCCTGTCGGGGGTTGGGCTCCTTGGACACCTCGACGTCGAGGCTGATCACCTTGCCGTCGAGCTTCTGGATCTTCTCCAGCTTCAGCTTCTCGGCCACGTGCTTGCGGAACCGCTCGGGCACCTCGGTCTTGCGGCCCTTGACGACGATGTCCACGCAGAACTCCGTTCCCGGATCACTCCGCTTCGCTGCGGAGCGTCTCCCTTTTGCACCAAGTTCCGGTCACCCCGGAACCTCGGACTCGGTGACTTCCACCTCCTCCTCCCCCATGGGCAAGATCTCCACCCCATGGCCGTGGTGATTGCAGAAAACCCACGGCACGGCATTCGGATAGGAGAGGTGCGGCCTGCGCCTTTCTCTCACAACCGAACATATCTCGCCCGGACGGATGTCGTCACCCTCTACCGCGGCGTACCTCCGTTCAGGTGAATTGGCCCTGTCATTACCTGCAACGACGTAAGTTTGCAGTCAGTTCCGGTTTATTTCGAAGGAATCAGGCGATGCCGCGATCACTGCCGCGCAGATCAGGTCACCGGGGCCGTTCACACCCACGATTCCCGGTGCACTGAGTGCCATGTGACTCCCCTTCTCCTTTGCTGCCTGCATCTGTTCCCCTCTGCCTTCCCGGGACACACCCGCGTACACGGCCGGAGTTGCTCCAACTGCTCCTCCCGGTCCATGGCAGGTGATCGCCTCACGCACGGCGCGCCCCGCCTCCCGCAACGAGGCCCCCGTCGTCATCAGGTCGTCGACGAGCACGACCCGACCGCCGACCAGCAACCGGGCACCACCCGCGACCACCTCCAGGGCACCGGCCAGATTGTCCAGCCGCTGCCGGGAGTTGAGCCCCGACTGGTCGGCCACCCATCGCCGCTGCCGCAGCACGGCCACCACCCGGGCCGGCGTCCCGCTCCGCCGCAACTCCCCCGCCGCCGCGAGGGCGATCCGTCGCGCCGGATCATGCCCACGAGCCCGCACCACCCCACGCGCGGAGGGCACGGGAACCAGCAGCACCGGCGCCTCGACACCGCTCCGGAACGGGGCGCCGCCTACGACCACCTGCCCGTGTCGCCCCGCGGGTGCCCGCCGTGCTCCCGTGGCCGCCTGTCTCGCCCCCGCTGCCTCCCGCTCAGCCCAGTCGTCCCAGTCGTCCCAGTCGTCCCTCTCGCCCTCGCTGCCCCCATCCCCCTCCTCTCTCAGCTCGCCAAGTCCCGGCACCCGATCCCCGTCCCACCGCGCCGAACCTCCGCTCAGCCCCGCCAACCCCCCGTCCCTCTCCGTCACAGCCCCTTGGCCCCGCGCCCGGCACTCCCGGAGCCCCGCCCGCACAGCGCCCGCGAGAGCGGCGCCCAGGGGTCCGGCGAGGGCCAGTGAGCCTCGTTCCTTGTGGGCGAGGAGCATCGCGCGCACCTCGTCCTCGTAAGGAGCCGCCGCATACGTCGCCGGCAGCCCGGACGGCTCGGGCACCGGTCGCACCCGGCTCGGTACGGCCCCGTTCAGGGCGGCACGGCACTCCGGACAGAGCACCGTGCGAGGCGTCCCGCAGCCTCCGCACTCGGCCGGCAGCACCAGATCCGTGAGGTCCCGCCACCAGCCCCGCATGCCCACCACTGTGCCAACGCTCTCGCCGACCGGCCACCCCTGTGGACAACCGGCGGACGCCTGCCTGTGGAGAACTCCGCGCAACCGCCGACAGCCGTCCCCCACACGAGTGCGGCCCCGCCCCGGAACGCGCGAACGGCCGCCTCCCGCCGAGCCTCAGCCCGACCGAGGACGGCCGCTTCGCACTGCCTCACGCCAGATCAACCGGCAAGCAACTCAACCCAATTGGGCCGACGATCGCCTCACCCCGGGTAAACCGGCGCCGACCCAGTCTTGACCACCTTCTGCCACTGCGCCCCGGTGGGCAGCCGTACGATCCCGTCCTCCGAAAAGGCCACCAGCGGCAGCTTGTCGTCCTCGGACGCGGCGATCTCCTTCACGCCGGTCAGGGCGGTGGGCGCCGGGCCCTCCGGTGTGGAGCCGTCGACCTGGACGTACCGCATCTGCTGCACGCCGCCCTGCGCGCGCCCGACCACCACGAGCCGGCTGTCCCCGGCCCACGACATGGCCGTGATCTCCTCCAGGTCGGGGGTCGCGGAACGCAGTTCGAGGACCGAGACCACCGGCTGCTCCCCGGTCGCGCCGCTCCGCTGGATCCGCCCGATCTGCAGGGACCGCTTGCCGTCCTTCTCCACGACGAGCGCGATCCGCACCCCGTCGGCCGCCACTCGGACCGACTCGATCCGGCCGTCCAGCCCCAGGGTGTCGACCGCGATCGGCTGGCCGGCGCCCTTCTGCAGCACGAGCAGCCGCGGGTTCTTCGGGTCCCGGTCGGCCACCCAGAGGTCGCCCTGAACGTCCCAGCTGGGAGCCGTCAGCCGGTCGGCCGCCGTCTTACCCTGGCTCGTCAGCACGGGGTCCCCGAGCGACGCGCCCGACACCATCGACCCGACGTAGAGCGACTTCCCGTCGAGACTGACCGCGGCTCCGCTCTCCTCGTCGCGCGACACCGCGACCGACCCCAGTTGCTTGGTGCCCTCGCCCAGCGCACCCGGCACCGCCTCGGCGTGCGTGCCCCTGCTGCCGCCGGGTATCCGCACCACCCGGTGCTTGTCGTCGATGAAGTACAGGTACACGGGGTGGTTCACGGGGCCGCGGGTCACGAGGGACTCCGCGTTGTTCTCGGAGTACACGCACAGCTGTGCGCCGTTGGCGGCCTGCAACTCGACCTCGTCCACCGTGGGCGTCATGGTGTGGAGCGTGTAGAGGATCTGCGTCGCCATCTCGTTGCACCGGGCCAGCCCCACCCGCGAGGCCTTCTGGTTCAACGGGACCGTCAGCTTGTTCTGGTCGTCGGGGGTCAGCGAGGTGACTCCCTTGCGCAGCGCCGTCCCGGTGGGGAAGCTCGACCTGACCACGGGCCCGAGCCAGCTGGTGGGCCCGTCGAGGAGCGAGCGCACCATCTGCGTCATGGGGTCCACCCGCCGCCGTACGAACACGGGATCCGCCACGGCGATCGGCTGCGGGGTCGCCCCGGCCGTCGTGTTCGACGCGAAATAGTACTTGTCGACCGACATGTAGTTGCGCTGGAAGTCCGAACTGCCCATGACGACGCCCTGTGGCAGCCCGTCGATGCGCCACTGCCCGCTCTTCGTGTCCTTCGCCAGATGCACCCGCTGGCTGTACCGGCCGTCCGCGGGCGAGTACGCCTGCTGCGAGTCCACCGTGGCGACCCGGTCTCCGGTCAGTGTGTACGCGAAAGCGTCGCTGTCCTCCCGGTCGCCGGGCGGATGGACGGCCTCGGTGCTCGGCCCGTCGGCGAGCACGGTGGTGGACGCCTCCGGCTGCCAGCCCCGCGCCGCCTTGGCGGTCAGATACAGACGTGCCGTCTTGTAGTTCGGATCGTCGCTGGTCAGCGCCTCCAGGAAACCCTGCACGATCTCCCCCTGCGTCGCGTCCTCCCGGGGAGGCATCGCGAAAACGCGCACCTGGGTGTCCTGCCGCGGCGTCGACTCGACACCCCGGAGGTCCCCGCTGTCCGGCATCGAGGCACATCCCGCCAGCACTACGACGCCGCACGCGACGTACGCCGCCGCGCGTGCCGGCTTTCGCCGGGCGCCCTCCTCGCGGTCAGCGCCCACGAGATGCCTCCCCCTGCTTGTTCGATTCCTCCGGCACTGCGGCCGGGTCGACACCGCGCGCGGTGTCACTGCGCGGCTCGTCCTCGGTCGGCCGGTCCTCCTGGCGCCGTGTGCCGCCGCTCGGCCGGGGCACCACGCGTGCGCCGTTGCCGGGCAGCGCCGTCGGGTCCGCCGTCGCGGTCGCGCCGGTCAGCCTCGGGGTGATCGGGGTCCGCGCGGGTATCGGCGCCCCCTGGTCACCCATCGGCTGCACCGGGACCGTCGCGCGCTTGTCCCCGCCCCCGCTCGACAGTCCGGCGTCATTGAGTCCACGATTACGGCGTGAGTCCTTGGGCTCCAGGGGTATCGGCGAGCCCCGTAGCGGTTCGTCGGCGGTCCTCGGCAGCGTCAGCCGGAACTGCGAACCGCCGCCCGGCTCACCCCACGCCTGCAGCCAGCCGCCGTGCAGCCGCGCGTCCTCCAGGGCGATGGACAGCCCCAGACCCGTACCACCGGTGGTACGCGCGCGTGCCGGGTCGGCCCGCCAGAAGCGGCTGAACACCCGGGTCGCCTCGCCAGGCTTGAGCCCCACCCCGTAGTCGCGCACCGCGATGGCGACCGCCCCGCCCGCGGTGGCGAGCTTGACTATGACGTCCTTGCCGTCGCCGTGCTCCACGGCGTTGACGACGAGATTGCGCAGCACCCGCTCCACCCGCCGGGGATCGGCCTCGGCGACCACGGGCTGCTGGTCGCCGACGACGCGTATCTGCGTGCCCTTGCGCTCGGCGAGCGGCTCGGCCCCGCTGATGACCCGCCGTACGACCTCCCTGAGGTCTATCGGCTCGGCCTCCAGGGCCGCCGCTCCCGCGTCGAAGCGGCTGATCTCCAGCAGGTCGGCGAGCAGCGTCTCGAAGCGGTCCAGCTGGTCGGCGAGGAGTTCGGCCGACCGCGCGGTCATCGGATCGAAGTCCACGCGCGCGTCGTGGATGACATCGGCGGCCATGCGTACGGTCGTCAGCGGCGTGCGCAGCTCGTGCGACACGTCGGACACGAACCGGCGCTGCATCCGCGACAGGTCCTCCAGCTGCTGGATCTTCAGCTGGAGGTTCTGCGCCATCTTGTTGAAGGCCTCGCCGAGCCGCGCGATGTCGTCCTCACCGGTGACCTTCATCCGCTCCTGGAGGCGCCCGGCGGACAGCCGCTCGGCGATCCCGGCGGCCATCCGCACCGGCGTGACGACCTGCCGCACGACGAGCCAGGCGATGGCCCCGAGGAGTACGACGACGAAGAGCCCGGCCGTCGCCAGCGTCCCCTTGACCAGGCTGAGCGACTTCTCCTCCTGGGTGAGCGGGAAGAGGTAGTACAGCTGGTAGGGGTTGTTGTTCGGGTCGTTGACCTGCTTGCCGACGACCAGCGCGGGCTGGGACTCCTTGCCGTTGCTGTAGATGATCCGGGTGTAGCTCTGGGCCGCCGCCGTACTGCCGTTGACCCGCGCGCGCAGGTCCTCCGGCACGCTCGCGGACGGGTCGACGTACCCGGAACCGCGCGGACTGCGTCCGCCGCCGGTGTCGGCACCCGCCGGCAGCGTCACCACGTCGAAGGCACCCTGACCGCCGCTGGACAGCGACGACACCAGGTCGCTCATCCATGAGATGACGTTCTGCGAGGAGTTGCCGTCGGTCGCGGAGCCGTCGTCGGCGGTCCCGCTGGCCGCCTCGTCGGCCCGCTGCTTGGCCACGGCGAACCCACCCGTGGCCTGGCTCTGCGAGGCCTTCACCTTGGCGTCCAGCAGGCCGTTGCGCACCTGGCCGATGACGACGAAGCCCAGCAGCAGGACGACGCCCAGAGACATCAGCAGGGTGGTGACGACGACCTTGAGCTGGATGTTGCGCCGCCACAGCCGCATGACCGGCAGCAGCGGCCGCCGCACCCAGCGCATGAACAGGCGGAGGACCGGGCTGCCCTGGACCCCGCCCTGAAGCAGCCCGCCCTCCAGCAGACGTGCCCAGCGGGAGCCCGCCGCCGTCCGGCCGACAGGCCGCCCCGCGCGGGCCCCGGTCCCCCCGGGTGCCGAAGCGGCACTGTCCCTGGACATGTCAGCTCGGTCCCGCCTTGTAACCGACGCCGCGGACGGTCACCACGATCTCCGGCCGCTCCGGGTCCTTCTCGACCTTGGAACGCAGCCGCTGGACATGCACGTTGACCAGACGGGTGTCCGCCGCGTGCCGGTAGCCCCAGACCTGCTCCAGGAGCACCTCACGCGTGAACACCTGCCACGGTTTACGGGCCAGCGCGACCAGCAGGTCGAACTCCAGCGGGGTCAGGGCGATCGACTGCCCGTCCCGCTTCACGGAGTGACCGGCCACGTCGATGACCAGATCGCCTATGGCGAGCTGCTCGGGCGCCGGCTCCTCGGACCTCCGCAGCCGCGCCCGGATCCGGGCGACCAGCTCCTTCGGCTTGAACGGCTTCACGATGTAGTCGTCGGCGCCGGACTCCAGGCCCACCACGACATCGACGGTGTCGCTCTTCGCCGTGAGCATCACGATCGGTACCCCGGACTCCGCCCTGATCAGGCGGCACACCTCGATACCGTCCCGTCCGGGCAGCATCAGGTCCAGGAGCACCAGGTCGGGCTTGCTCTCACGGAAAGCGGCCAGCGCCTTGTCGCCGTCGGCTACGAAAGACGGCTCAAAACCTTCACCACGCAACACAATGCCGAGCATCTCGGCCAGTGCGGTGTCGTCATCGACGACAAGGACTCGTCCCTTCATAAACGACATCATCCCATTAACTAAATCGTTACCTGTCGTGACCTGTCACACAGCTCTGCCAGCGCCCCCGCCGTCACGGGCGAAACAGCGCCTTCTTCGGTGACGATCGCCGTCACCAGCTCGGGAGGCGTCACGTCGAACGCCGGGTTGTAGGCCTGGGTCCCCAGAGGTGCCACCGGAATCCCGCCTCCCGCTCCCGACACCGTCACTTGGGGTGACGTGATCTCCGTCACTTCGAACCCGGGGCGCTGCTCCACCTCGATGGACGCACCGTCCGGCGTGTCCGGATCCACCGTCGTCACCGGCGCCACCACGATGAACGGCACATGGTGGTACCGGGCGAGCACGGCGAGCGGATAGCTCCCCACCTTGTTCGCCACCGAACCGTCGGCGGCGATCCGGTCCGCCCCGATCAGCACCGCATCCACCTCCCCGGCCGCGAACAAGGAGCCCGCCGCGTTGTCCGTGAGCAAGGTGTACGCCATACCGTTGCGCGCCGCCTCATAAGCCGTCAGGCGAGCACCTTGCAGCAATGGACGCGTTTCGTCCACCCACAGCCGCCGCAGCCGCCCGTCCCGGTGCGCCGCGAGCGCCACCGCGAAGGCCGTACCCTCGCCGCCCGACACCAGCGCTCCGGTGTTGCAGTGCGTCAGAATCCGGTGCCCACCGCCGGGCAGCAGCTCGTCCAGCAGGGCCAGCCCGTGCGCGGCCATCCGCGCGCTGGCCTCGGCATCCTCCCGGTGCAACCGCCGCGCCGCCGCCAGCGCGGCCCCGGCCGCCTGCTCAGGATCGCCACCCTTGGCCACCGCGTCCCGGTGCGCGGCCTGCGCCCTGCGCACCCCCACGGAGAGGTTCACCGCGGTGGGCCGGGCGCCCGCCAGCGCGATCGCGGCCTCGTCCACGTCGAAGCCCCGCGCGGCGGCGAGCGCGACGCCGTACGCCCCCGCGATGCCGAGCAGCGGCGCACCGCGCACCGCCAGCGAACGAATCGCGTCCACCAGCGCGGAGGCGTCCGTGCACACCAGCTCGACCTCCTCGGCGGGCAGCCTCGTCTGGTCGAGCAGAACCAGTACAGGACCCTCGGGGGGTTCGTCCCAGCGGATCGCGGGTATCTCGGTCGGCCGGCCGCTCTCGCCGGATCGCGCGTACTGATCAGCCATGCGGTCAGTCTGCCCCGTATCCGACGGACAATTGAAGGTGCGCAGCCCATACCGCGGCCGGTCACCGGTCGACCACCCCATGGCACGATGGCTGCCAACCTGCCGCCGCGCCCGCGGACGGGCACCGTGAAGGAGCGACGATGAACGACACTCCGGGCTGGGCCTCGCCCGGATCCGCCCCGCCCGACGGGCCCGAGCCCGGCGGTTCCGGTCCGGCCGAGCCTGAGAGCGGCTCCGGCCCCGCACAGCCCGCGGACCAGCCCGGCACGGACCCGTCGGGCACCGGCCCGCAGTGGTCCAAGGAGCAGCCGCCACCCGCCCAGTGGTCCGCGCCCACCGACGCCCCGGGCCCGGGCCAGGCACCGCCCCCACCGCCCGGCCCCGGCTGGGGCGGAGGCCACCCCGGCGGCCCGGCGGGCCCCGGAGGCCCTGGGGGATACGGCGGGCCCGGCGGTTACGGCGCTCCCGGCTGGGGAGCCGGCTGGGGCGGTCCCCCGCCCGCGGCCAAGCCCGGTGTGATCCCGCTCCGCCCGCTCGGCGTCGGCGAGATCCTCGACGGCGCCGTGTCCACCATGCGCACCTACTGGCGCACGGTCCTGGGCATCTCGCTCAGCGTCGCGGTCGTCATGCAGACCATCGTCGTCCTCGTGCAGGGCTTCGCCTTCAGCGACCTCACCAGCGCCAACGCCCTCGACGACCCGAACGCCAGCGCCTCCGAAGTGACCCGCGGCATGAGCGAGGCCCTCCTCAGCACCGGCGTCGTCTACCTGGTCGCCCTCATCGGCACGGTGATCGCCACCGCCCTGCTCACGACCGTCACCAGCCGCGCCGTCCTCGGCAAGCCGGTCACCGCCACGGAAGCCTGGCGTGACGCCCGCCCCCAAGTGCTCAAGCTGTTCGGCCTGATCTGCCTGCTGATCCTCATGGCCATCGTCCTGATCGGCGTCCCCACCGTGCCCGGCATCATCGTGGCCGTCACGGGATCCGTGGACGGGGGCATCGCACTCGCCGTCATCGGTGGCCTCATCGGCTGCTTCGTCACCCTCTGGCTGGCGATCCGCTTCTCCCTGGCCTCGCCCGCACTGATGCTGGAGAAGCAGGGCATCGTGAAGTCGATGAGCCGCTCCGCGAAGCTGGTGCGCGGCTCCTGGTGGCGGATCTTCGGCATCCAGCTGCTCGCCCAGATCATCGCGAGCATCCTGTCGTCCATCCTCGTGATCCCGTTCGCCTTCATCGCCGGAGTGCTGAGCGGCGACGGTCTCAGCGGCCTCGTCAACGGCACCGGCGACGTCGGCTGGACGTTCCTCGTCATCAGCGGCATCGGCGCGGTGATCGGCCGCATGATCTCGTTCCCGATCACCGCGGGCGTCACCGTGCTCCTGTACATCGACCAGCGCATCCGCCGCGAGGCCCTCGACCTCGACCTGGCCCGCGCCGCCGGAGTCCAGGACTACGGCACCGCCGCCCCCGGCCCCACTCCGGGGAGCTGATGCGGTGAGCCTGGCGGGGGGAGTACTCACAGCGGTGCCCGCGGCGCTGCCGCACACCGTCGAATCGGCCACGAGGGCACTGCTGCACGCCCACGGCACAGTCGTACGGTCGTCAGCCCTCTCGGGAGACGAACCACCGGTGACGATCCCGCGCGACCCCGCGCGGGAGGCGGCCCGGCGTGAACTGTCCAAGCAGATGTACCACGAGAACGACCCCAGCCTGGTGCAACGAGCCCTGGACGCCATCTCGCACTGGGTCGACAAACTGTTCAGCAGGGCATCGGAGGCGACACCCGGCGGAACACTCGGCCTGATCGTCGTCATCCTGGTCGTCATCGCAGTCGTGGCCGCCCTGTGGTGGCGCCTCGGCACCCCCCGCCACGAACCCGCCTCCACCGCCGCCCTGTTCGACGACCGGCCCCGAAGCGCCGCCGAACACCGCTCGGCCGCCGAGGCACACGCCGCCCAGGGACACTGGAACCCCGCCGTGCAGGAACGCATGCGTGCCATCGTCCGCTCCCTGGAGGAACGCGCCCTGCTCGACGTCCGCCCCGGCCGCACCGCCGACGAGGCGGTCGCGGAAGCCGGCCGCGCACTCCCGTCGCACACGGACGAACTACGCGCCGCCGCCGGACACTTCGACGACGTGACGTACGGCGGACGCGGCGCGAGCGAGCAGTCGTACCGCCGCATCGCCGAACTCGACCGCGCCCTGGAGCGGACCAGGCCCGTCCTCACGAGCAGCGCCCACAACACGGCCCACCACACCAGCCAGGGGGCCGCCGAATGACCACGGAGGCGACGCTTCCCACCACCTCGGCCTCGCCCACCGTCCGCCAGGTGTGGACCCGCGCGCGTGGCATCGTCCTCGCGCTCGTGGTCCTCCTGGCAGCCGCCGTGGGGATCGCCGCGATCCGCTCCGACGCCCGGCACGGCGACCTCGACCCGCGCTCCGCCGACCCCTACGGCAGCCGCGCCGTCGCCGAACTCCTCGGCGACCGGGGCGTGTCCACGCGCGTGGTCTCGACCCTGGCCCAGGCCCGCGCCGCGGCCGGCCCGGACACCACCCTCCTGGTCGCCGTCCCGGACCTGCTGACCAAGCGTCAACAGGCCGCCCTGCACGCGGAGTTCGCGAACTCCGGCGGTCGTACGATCCTCGTCGCGCCCAGCGCCCCGTCCCTCAGCGGGCTCGCCCCCGAGGTCACCGTCGACGCGGGGCCCAGCTTCGACTCGCCGCTCTCCCCCGACTGCTCGATGCCCGCCGCCCGGCGCGCGGGCGACGCGGAAACCGGTGACTACAGGTACACGACCACGGCCACCGACGCCGACGAGTGCTACCCCAGCGACGGCCGACCGACCCTGCTCCGGCTCCCGGACGCATCCGCGGGCGGCGACACCGTGGTCATCGGCGCGCCCGACATCTTCTTCAACAAGCGTCTCGACAAGCAGGGCAACGCCTCGCTCGCCCTCCAACTCCTCGGCTCGCGTCCCCATCTGGTCTGGTACCTCCCCTCGCTGTCCGACACCACGGCCACCGACTCCGGCAGCCAGAGCTTCCTCGACCTGCTCCCCTCGGGCTGGCTCTGGGGCACCCTGCAACTGTTCATCGCCGCAGCCCTGGCCGCCCTCTGGCGGGCACGCCGACTGGGCCCCCTCGTGCCCGAAAAACTCCCCGTGGCGATCCGCGCCTCCGAAACCGTCGAAGGCCGCGCCCGCCTCTACCGCAAAGCCAACGCCCGTGACCGCGCGGCCACCGCTCTGCGCTCCACCACCCGCACTCGCCTCGCCCCCCTCGTAGGCGTCCCCGTCTCCCAGGCGCACACGCCCGAGGCCCTGCTCCCCGCGCTCTCCGCCCACCTCCACGGCGACGGACAGACCCTGCACTCCCTCCTCTTCGGCCCGCCGCCCAGCGACGACATGGCCCTCATCGCACTCGCCGACCAACTCGACGCCCTCGAAAGAGAGGTACGCCGTCCATGATGGACCCGACCACTGACAACGCCGGGCCTGCGGGGAATCCGGGCGCCGCCCGAGCCTCCCTCGAATCCCTGCGCGCCGAGATCGCCAAAGCCGTGGTCGGCCAGGACCCCGCCGTGACCGGCCTCGTCGTCGCCCTCCTCTGCCGCGGACACGTTCTACTAGAAGGAGTCCCTGGGGTCGCCAAAACGTTGCTCGTCCGAGCGCTCGCATCCGCACTCGAACTCGACACCAAGCGCATCCAGTTCACCCCGGACCTGATGCCCAGCGACGTCACCGGCTCCCTGGTCTACGACACCCGCTCGGCAGAGTTCCGCTTCCAGCCCGGCCCGGTCTTCACCAACCTCCTCCTCGCGGACGAGATCAACCGCACCCCGCCGAAGACCCAGTCGTCCCTCCTCGAAGCGATGGAGGAACGCCAGGTCACGGTCGACGGCACTCCGCGCCCCCTCCCCGACCCCTTCCTGGTCGCCGCGACGCAGAACCCCGTCGAGTACGAGGGCACGTACCCCCTCCCCGAAGCCCAACTCGACCGCTTCCTCCTCAAACTGACGATCCCTCTCCCCTCCCGCCAGGACGAGATCGACGTCCTCACCCGCCACGCCGAAGGCTTCAACCCGCGCGACCTGCACGCCGCCGGCCTGCGCCCCGTAGCGAACGCGGCCGACCTCGAAGCAGCCCGCGCGGCAGTCGCCAAGACAACGATCTCCCCCGAAATCACCGCCTACGTAGTCGACATCTGCCGCGCCACCCGCGAATCGCCGTCCCTCAACCTCGGCGTGTCCCCGCGCGGCGCCACCGCCCTCCTCGCCACCTCGCGCGCGTGGGCCTGGCTCACGGGCCGCGACTACGTCATCCCCGACGACGTGAAGGCCCTCGCGCTCCCCACCCTCCGCCACCGCGTACAGCTGCGCCCCGAGGCCGAGATGGAGGGCGTGACGGCCGACTCCGTCATCAACGCGATCCTCGCCCACGTCCCGGTCCCCCGCTGATGGCCCTCACCGGCCGCGCCGCCCTCCTCGCAGCCCTGGGCTCCCTCCCCGTAGGCATCTGGGAACCCAGCTGGACAGGCATCCTGGCCGTCAACGCCCCCCTGGCGTTGGCCTGCGCCTGCGACTTCGCCCTGGCCGCCCCGGTACGCCGCCTGAGCCTCACCCGCTCGGGCGACACCTCCGTACGCCTGGGCGAATCCGCCGACGTCACCCTGACCGTCACCAACCCGTCCCGCCGCCTGCTCCGAGCCCGCATCCGCGACGCCTGGCCCCCCAGCAGCTGGCTCCCCGGCACGGAATTCGCCGCCTCCCGCCACCGCCTGACGATCCCGCCCGGCGAACGCCGCCGCCTCACCACCCGCCTACGCCCCACCCGCCGAGGCGACCGCCAAGCAGACCGAGTGACCATCCGTTCCTACGGCCCCCTCGGCCTCCTCACCCGCCAGGGCACCCACGCAGTCCCCTGGGCCGTACGCGTCCTGCCCCCCTTCACCAGCCGCAAGCACCTCCCGTCGAAACTCGCCCGCCTCCGCGAACTCGACGGCCGCACCAGCGTGCTGACCCGCGGCGAAGGAACAGAGTTCGACAGCCTGCGCGAATACGTCCCCGGCGACGACACCCGCTCCATCGACTGGCGCGCCACCGCCCGCCAAACGACGGTCGCGGTACGCACCTGGCGCCCGGAACGCGACCGCCACATCCTCCTGGTCCTCGACACCGGCCGCACCTCGGCCGGCCGCGTCGGCGACGCCCCGCGCCTCGACGCCTCCATGGACGCCGCCCTGCTCCTGGCAGCCCTGGCATCCCGCGCAGGCGACCGCGTAGACCTCCTCGCCTACGACCGCAGGGTCCGCGCCCTCGTCCAGGGCCGCACCGCACGCGACGTACTCCCCTCACTGGTCAACGCGATGGCGACACTCGAACCGGAACTCGTCGAAACAGACGCCCGAGCCCTCGCCGCCACGGCGATCCGCACCGCGCCACGCCGCTCCCTGATCGTCCTGCTCACAAGCCTCGACGCGGCCCCGGTCGAAGAGGGCCTGCTCCCCGTCCTCGCCCAACTCACTCAGCGCCATACGGTTCTGGTGGCATCCGTGGCAGATCCGCACATAGCGCGCATGGCCACGGCCCGTGGAAACACAGAGGCGGTATACGAGGCGGCAGCCGCGGCACGTGCCCAGACCGAACGCGACCGTACCGCGGAAAAACTCCGCCGGCATGGCGTCACCATCGTCGACGCAACACCGGACGACCTCGCACCGGCACTGGCGGACGCGTATCTGGCTCTCAAGGCTGCGGGACGTTTGTAATAAGGGGGGTCTGCTTAAAAAAGCAGACCCCTTTTCAGGCCCCCTTAAACGCAGAAAACCCCCGTACCGAATTAACGGTACGGGGGTTCTCGCAATATTTGTTCGGCGGCGTCCTACTCTCCCACAGGGTCCCCCCTGCAGTACCATCGGCGCTGTAAGGCTTAGCTTCCGGGTTCGGAATGTAACC